>CAYMPG010000007.1:17913-38261 GCA_964392455.1 uncultured Clostridium sp.
AAGCGGTTTCTTTCTTTGCCATTCTCTTTTCCTCCTGCCTTAGTCGATGTTCTTGCCGCACTTCTTGCAGACACGAACCTTCTTATCGCCTTCGTAGGCATGGCCAACACGGGTAGCCTTGCCGCACTTGGGGCATACCAGCATTACGTTGGAAGCATCGATGGTGCCTTCCTTAACGATGCGGCCGCCCTCTTCGCCCTGCTTGCGGGGCTTTACGTGGGTGGTAATCATATTGGCGTTCTGTACGATTACGCGCTGGTCTTCAGGCATTGCGGCAAGAATCTTGCCCTGCTTGCCCTTGTCCTTACCGGTGATGACCACTACGGTATCGTCTTTCTTGACGTTAAGCTTCTTCATTATTCAGTCCTCCCGATTAGAGTACTTCGGGCGCAAGAGAAACTATCTTCATGTAGTTCTTCTCGCGAAGTTCCCTTGCCACGGGCCCGAAAATACGGGTACCCTTGGGGTCCTTGTCGTCCTTGATGATAACGGCTGCGTTATCATCGAAGCGGATGTAGGTGCCGTCAGGACGCTGCACGCCGGATACGGTACGTACTACGACTGCCTTAACTACATCCTTCTTCTTTACGGCTCCGCCGGGGGTAGCGGACTTAACGGAGGCTACGATCACGTCGCCGATGTTGGCGGACTTGACCTTGGAGCCGCCCAGAACCTTAATGCACATGATTTCCTTTGCGCCGCTGTTATCAGCGACCTTCAGTCTGGTTTGAGGCTGTATCATTAGTCTGCTCCTTTCCGGCTTACTTGGCCTTTTCTATGATTTCCACCACGCGCCAGCGCTTATCCTTGCTGAGGGGGCGGGTCTCCATGATCTTAACGGTATCACCAATGCCACATTCATTGTTCTCATCGTGAGCCTTGAACTTGGCAGTGCGGTTTACCATCTTGCCATACAGGGGATGACGAACCTTGGTCTTGATGGCGACTACAACAGTCTTATCCATCTTGTCGCTGGTTACGATGCCGATACGGGTCTTGCGATAACCTCTGATTTCCATGATGATATCCTCCTTTCCCTTACTCGGCTGCCTTCAGCTGACGCTCACAGAGGAGAGTCTTAATCCTGGCAACATCCTTCTTGCACTCACGAACACGCTGAGGGTTGGTGAGGGAGCCGGTAGCCATCTGGAAGCGAAGGTTGAACAGCTCTTCCTTGAGGGCCTTTTCCTTGGCAGTGAGCTCTTCGGTGGAAAGTTTTCTGAGTTCATTAGCCTTCATTGCTCTCGCCTCCTACTTCTTTCTTGGCTATCTTGCACTTGAGGGGAAGCTTGTGCATTGCGAGACGCAGTGCCTCGTGGGCAATCTCCTCGCTTACGCCGGCTATTTCAAACATTACACGGCCGGGCTTTACAACTGCTACCCAATACTCGGGAGAACCTTTACCGGAACCCATACGGGTTTCAGCGGGCTTCTCGGTTACGGGCTTGTCGGGGAATATCTTTATCCATACCTGACCGCCACGCTTGATGTAACGGGTCATGGCTATACGGGCAGCCTCTATCTGGTTGCTGGTGACCCATGCGGGCTCCATGGCTACAAGGCCGTATTCGCCGTAAGTGATGGTGTTACCGCAGTGGGCAGCGCCCTTCATGCGTCCGCGGTGAACTCTCCTGCGCTTTACTCTCTTAGGCATCAACATAGTAATCTGCCTCCTTACGCTTTCTTCTGCTTGTTGAGCACTTCGCCCTTGTAGATCCAAACCTTTACGCCGATACGGCCGTAGGTGGTGTGTGCCTCGGCAAAGCCGTATTCGATGTCGGCACGCATGGTCTGCAGGGGGATGGAACCGTCATGGTAGCCTTCGCTGCGAGCGATTTCCGCTCCGCCCAGACGACCGGCGCAGAGGAGCTTGATGCCCTTTGCATTGGCCTTCATGGCGCGCTGCATGGCCTGCTTCATTGCACGGCGGAAGCTGATACGCTTCTCCAGCTGCTGAGCGATGTTTTCTGCAACCAGCTGAGCGTTTGCATCGGGGTTGCGTACTTCCATGATGTTCACGTTTACGGGCTTGCCAATCAGGGCGGATACATCAGCCTTGATGGCGTCCACGCCTACGCCGCCCTTACCGATGAGCATACCGGGGCGAGCAGTGTGGATGCTTACAGTCACCTTGTTGGCGGCGCGCTCGATGTCGATCTTGGCTACGCCGGCAGCATAGTGGGTCTTCTTCAGGTGATCCCTGATCTTCTTATCCTCGACGAGGTAATCGGAGAAATCCTTCTTGGATGCATACCAGCGGGTATTCCAATCCTTGATTACGCCTACGCGGAAGCCATTAGGATTAACTTTCTGTCCCATTTTTTACCTCCTACTTTTCGTCCAGGATGATGGTGATGTGGCTGGTGCGCTTGCGGATGCGAGTCGCCCTGCCCTGTGCCCTGGGCCTGAAGCGCTTCAGGGTGGGTCCCTGATTTGCGAATACCTCTGCCACATACAGATTGTCGGCGGAGAGGCCAAGGTTGTTTTCCGCATTGGCTATTGCGGAGTTGAGAAGCTTGAGAACGGGCTCGGATGCAGCCTTGGGGGTGTACATCAGGATGCCCTTTGCTTCGTTTACGCTCTTACCCCTGATCAGGTCGATAACGACCTTGACCTTGCGGGAGGAGATCCTTATATAGCGAGCAATCGCATGGGGACGCTTGTCGGCGTTAGCCTTGCGTGCCGCAGTCTTTTCTCTTTGCCTGGTTGCCATTCTACGCTTCCTCCTTATTATCTGCCGCCGCTGGACTTCTCGGAGCCCCTGTGGCCGCGGAAAGTACGGGTGGGCGCGAACTCACCCAGCTTGTGACCGACCATTTCTTCGGTTACATATACGGGAACGTGCTTCCTGCCATCATGGACGGCGATAGTGTGACCTACGAAGTCCGGGAAGATGGTAGATGCGCGGGACCATGTCTTTACAACGGATTTCTTGCCGCTTTCGTTCATTGCCTGTACACGGTTGAACAGACGCTCTTCAACGTAAGGGCCTTTCTTAACTGACCTGCTCATTCTTATCTCCTTTCCAACTATTTGCCGTTTCTGCGGCGTACGATGAACTTATCGTTAACGTTCTTGGTCTTACGGGTCTTGTAGCCAAGAGCAGGCTTACCCCAGGGGGTAACAGGACCGGGACGACCGATGGGGGACTTGCCCTCACCACCGCCGTGGGGATGGTCGCAGGGGTTCATGACGGAGCCGCGTACGGTGGGACGGAAGCCCATGTGACGGGTACGGCCGGCCTTGCCGATCATGATGTTGGCGTGGTCGATATTGCCGACCTGGCCGATGGTAGCCTTGGCATTCATGGGAACCAGACGAACCTCGCCGCTGGGAAGACGTACCTGAGCGTACTTGCCTTCCTTAGCCATGAGCTGAGCGGCGTTACCAGCGGAGCGAACCAGCTGAGCGCCCTTGCCAGGCTTGATTTCGATGCAGTGAATCATGGTGCCCACGGGGATGCAGCGAATTTCCATTGCGTTGCCGACCTTGATGTCAGCATTGTCGCCGGAAACCACGGTATCGCCTACGGACAGGCCGTAAGGAGCGATGATGTAGCGCTTCTCGCCGTCTGCATAGTGCAGCAGGGCGATGTTGGCGGAACGGTTGGGGTCGTATTCGATGGTGGCAACCTTTGCGGGGATGCCGTCCTTATTGCGCTTGAAGTCGATTACACGATACTTGCGCTTTGCGCCGCCGCCGCGATGGCGAACGGTGATACGGCCGTGATTGTTGCGACCGCCGGAGGACTTAAGGTCTTCCAGCAGGGACCTTTCCGGAGTAGTGCAGGTGATCTCGTCAAATGCGGAGACCGTCATGCCACGCTGACCGGGGGTGATGGGTTTAATCTTCCTGATAGCCATTGGTGTTCCTCCTTACTGAGCGATGCTGTCGAAGAACTCGATTCCCTTGGAATCCTTCTTCAGCTTCACGTAAGCCTTCTTGGTGGAGGGGCGACGGCCCTGATGCAGACCCTGCCTCTTCATCTTGCCAAGGTTGTTAACGGTGTTTACGCTGTCAACCTTAACGCCGAATATCTCTTCCACAGCCTGACGTACCTCAGTCTTGCTGGCCTTCTTGTCCACGATGAAGGTGTAGGTCTTGGAAGCCATATTGTCGTAGCTCTTCTCGGTGAGTACGGGGCGAATGATGATGTCATGTGCGCTCTTCATTATACGTACACCTCCTCGATCTTGGCGACTGCATCCTGGGTGAGGATGAGGGTCTTGTACTTAAGGATCTCGTAAACGTTGAGGGTGCCCACCAGGGTGGTCTTTACGCCGGGGATGTTGCCGGCAGCACGCTCTACGATCTCGTCCTTCTCAGGGAGCACTACCAGGGCGTTATCGACCTTGATGTTCTCCAGAACCTTGACCATTTCCTTGGTCTTGGGAGCAGCTATATCCAGAGCATCGAACACTACGATAGCGTTGTCATTTACCTTGCTGGACAGGGCGCTCTTCATTGCCAGGCGCTTTACCTTCTTGTTTACGCTCATGCGGTAATCCCTGGGCTTGGGTGCGAATACCACGCCGCCGTGAGTCCACTGGGGAGAACGGGTGGAACCCTGACGGGCACGGCCGGTGCCCTTCTGCCTCCAGGGCTTGATGCCGCCGCCGCTGACCTCGGAGCGGGTCAATGCGGACTGGGTGCCCTGGCGCTGATTTGCCAGGTAAGCGGTGACTACGGTGTGAAGGACGGACTCGTTTACTTCGTGGCCGAAGATCTCGTCGCTGAGCTTCACCTTGCCGATCTCTTCGCCGGCAATATTGAACAATGCAACATTAGGCATTAGTGCTTCCTCCTTTACTTAACGGTCTCACGAACCATTACCAGGCCGCCCTTAGCGCCGGGGATGGCGCCCTTGACCAGGATCAGGTTGCGATCGGCGTCAACGCGAACCACTTCAAGGTTCTGAACGGTGATGCGCTCATGGCCCATATGACCGGGCAGGTGCTTGGTCTTGAAGACCTCGCCGGGATAGGTGCAAGCGCCCATGGAGCCGGCAACGCGGTAGGAATGAGAACCGTGGGTCTTGCGGCCGCGGGACTGATTCCAGCGCTTGATGTTGCCCTCAAAGCCCTTGCCCTTGCTGGTGCCGGTTACGTCAACGTGGTCACCCTTTTCAAAGACGTCAGCCTTGATGACCTGGCCCACTTCGTAAGCAGCGGTATCATCCAGCTTGAACTCTCTGGTATAGCGGTGAGCCTCAACGCCAGCCTTCTTGAAATGGCCAAGCATGGGCTTGGTGCAGAGCTTTTCACGGATGGGCTTGAAGGCCACCTGAACGGCCTCATAGCCATCATGCTCTACGCTCTTCTTCTGAACAACGGGGCAGGGACCGGCCAGAACCACGGTAACGGGGATCATGGTGCCGTCTTCCCTGAACATCTGGGTCATACCGACCTTGGTGCCCAAAATAGCTTTCTTCATCTTCATACACCTCCGATGATTAGAGCTTGATCTCGATGTCCACACCGGCGGGAAGGTCGAGCTTCATCAGCGCATCCACGGTCTTTGCAGAGGGCTGGAGAATGTCGATCAGGCGCTTGTGGGTTCTCATCTCGAACTGCTCACGGCTGTCCTTATACTTGTGGGGAGAACGGAGAATGGTTACTATCTCCTTCTCGGTGGGCAGGGGGATGGGGCCGGAAACGCGTGCGCCGGTCCTCTTGGCCGTTTCCACTATCTTTTCGGCGCTCTGGTCGATAAGATTGTGCTCGTAGGCCTTCAGCTTGATACGAATCTTCTGATTTGCCATATTGTTTTCCTCCTTTTAGTATGCGGGCTGTACACGCGGCCGAGCGTTTCTTTTCTAAAATACTTCGGCCGGGCACCTTGGCCCGTTGCCCGTATCGTGGGCACCCTGCGGAAATTACCCGGATGGCATAACCGGCAACCTCCCGCAAAGGCATGACGCTGGTTATTCGCTGCACGTACAGGTACACAGGGCCCAGACGCGCAACGTACATATAATAGCGCATCTTTGCCCATAATGCAAGGGTTTTTTTGAGAAAAAGCAATAATATACAAAAATGTCCACTGAGCCGGGTGTTTCATTGCAAAAACAGCATTCCCAGCCCCTGTTTTGGTGCAGCCTTTCCTATTATATATGCCCCCGGGCTATTGTCAATATGAGGGCATATATGAAGAAGGATAAGCGCTTTCCACACTTCTTATATCACACACCCTATATAATGAAGGAACTCATTTGGCAGCGGCATAAAAAAAGTACCCCCCTCTACATAACGGGAGTACCATTATCAGCCATGTATCCAGAGCCGGTTTTAATCCTTCCACATGGCGCTAAAGTACAGGGCATTTCCAAAGTCGTGACTACGCACGATCGACTTTGCCAGCGCAGCGGCATCAAAGCCGCTTTTTCCGGTCATTTCAAAATCCAATTCCATACCCTTGCGGCTGACCAGCTTTATCGTAACGCCATCCTGGTCATATCCATCCAGCGCATCGCAGACCTTATCAGTTAAAAGCGGAGCCTTTACGATTAACATGTGAATCCTCCCTGTCAATTATAACGAATGGCATGACGGGCAAAATCGCCGCACATATGTCATTTCTCGTTATTTTCAGTGTAGCATATCCGTATATCAGTGTCGACATTTGAATAAGACCTTGTTTTGCCACAGCACAATAGAAAAACACGTTTTTTAAGAATGGCATGGCCCGCAAAGGCTTCCGCTCTCCGCCCGGCATACCCTCAATTGCAGCCTGCCCTTATATTCGTGCAGTAAAAATATGCATGGAGTACACGTCCACTAAACCCGGCCTGTTCGCAATCCTTTTGCCATATATCTAATGCAATCATGCGCTTTTTATCCGCTTGTAGCAAAATACTTTTCAGGCTAATCGCCGTTGCTGCAATTTTCCCAATAAAGGATATATTTCCACATTGTTGTGGTATAAAAATGAATTATTAGAGAGTGGATTTTTTAGGTAAACTGGTATATAGTGTGGGAAACCAACGGATTTTCTTGCATATATTGCATATTTATTCTTTCTTGATACATGAGGAAACCAACGATGTCTGACCGAATGATGGCACGTCTGTTCGAAATCATGTCTCTCCTGTTGGAGGAGTCAGACTTTATAACACTCCAAGCCCTGGCTACAAAAATGGGGGTTTCCAAACGAACAGTACAATATGACATTGAACGCCTGGAAAACTGGCTGGAGCAAAACGGATTTGCGGGCCGTGTAACGGTATGCAAAAAAACCGGCAACGGATTGCGTATTAGCCTTCACGGTATTTCCTCCGAGGAGCTTTCACAGCGGATGGAGGATCAATATTGTGGCAACGGGCTCAATGACAATTACCAGCGGCGGCTCGAAGTTGCAAAGCTGCTGCTATTTTCCCACGATGACCTGACCATTCAGTTTTTAGCAGATCACTTTTACATCAGCAAAAGCGTAATTCAAAAGGACATTACCTGGGTAGATAAATGGCTGCTGCAATACGGCTTATGCGTAACCAAGCGGCAGAACCGGGGCATTACGATCATAGGCAGCGAGCAAAAGCGCCGCGCAGCCATGGCCGGGCTCATTGAGCTGCTCCGTCCTGTAGCCGGGGAAACCGATGGTCAGCATCAGGTTCCAGTAAGCGATACCGTGGATATCATCCGTTTGGACCTGGAGCGCTTTTATGCCGGAATGAACAACAACCCCAAAGCAGATGTTGGGAAGATTGCGGAAATCATTCAGAATGCAGAGCATAAATTCGGCTTTTACCTGATGGATAGCTACTATACCGGGCTTCTGGTGCATCTTTCAATTGCCGTGGAACGACTTATTGGCGGACGCAGCGTTGCTGAAAGTGAAAATCCCATGGAAGGGCTTTTAAACTCCCGGGAAGGGGAGATCGCACGCTATATTGCCACCGAAATGGAAAAGGCCTTCCATATCAAAATGCCAGAAAGCGAATGTACCTATATTTGCATCCATGTTATGGGCGCTGAGCTGCCAGATCCTACGGCGGAGCAGAGTCAGCTTCATTCCATCCGAATCAGGGACTTTACCCTGCACCTGATTTCTTTCGTTCAGGATATGACAGGCATCAGCTTCCTTCAGGACAGTATCCTGCTTAATGCCCTGGCCACTCACATTAAGGCCTCTGCCTATCGGCTGCGTAGCGGGCTGCGGCGACGAGGACATCATTCCTCCCACTTCACCCCGGAGTACGCCAGGCTATATCATGCGGTATGGGCCTCCAGCTATTATTACAAGCAATTCTTTTCCGTCGAGCCAAATGCCGACGAGCTGTTATCCATCTACCTGCACTTTGTACAATCCATCCGGCGCAGGATGCGCCGCTGCAAGGCCATCTACCTTTATCAAAGCGATGTGATCTGTGCAGAAGAGGTGTTTGGCAAGCTGAAAGCCCTATCCGATGACATGGAAATCGTGGATATGTGCAACTGGAATCAGCTAAGTTCCTACGACCTCAGCCAGTATGACATAGTGATCTCCAACAGCAAGCAGGTTCCCGTAAATATTCCTGTTATTACCATCAGCACTCCGATATCTGACAGCCAGCTGGACATGATTCGTAGTCAAGCCAAGGGAATCTGCACCCGGATTTTTCGAACCGAAACTCCTCTCAGGGCTGAAAACGCCAATATTGTCTACTTCCCTCTGGCCCACAAAAATATGGAAAACGTGTTCGAGGTTCTCTTTGACCTGTTAACACGGCACGGCTTCAGCAGTGCGGCCCTGTCCAGGGAAAGCCTGGAAATGGAGCGGGATGGGCGCATCCTGGTTCTGAACAGCACAGCGTTGATTCCAATTTACCTCCCGGACATCACCCAGTTTTGCGCCTATGGATTTACCCTGCCCTCCCCCATTTCTGTTGGCACCAGCACAGCATCCAGGATTATCTATCTGCTCTTAAATGAGCCTTATGAGAACAGCCAAGACGATAAAAGCGATTCCTATCCGACGTTTATCCACGGAATTCTCCTCCACGTGGAACAGAATCAATGGTCCAGCACAATACAAAAGAAGGAAAATGATGACGATTTATGATTAGAGGACATGGAGTATCGAAAGGCGTAGCTCTGGCAAAACAACGCATATTAAACCTGGAGCTTACTGCCGAAAAGGAGTTTACCGAGGATCCAAATTCGGAACTGGAACGCCTGCAGCAGGCACGTCGATTATCTGTCTCCAGACATCACCAAACCATAGAGAAAATGAAGCAGCAATTTGGAGCAGACGAAGAAGAGGTGTTTGAAGCTCAGGAGCTGCTGCTGGACAATGACGACCTCTGGGCTGGCGCTGCCAAATTGGTAACAGAAAAACGCTACTGCGCTTCCTGGGCCTTCTATGAAGCCATAGGTGAACAAATCCAGATATTCTCCCAGCTGGATAACGAATACCTGCGGGATAGGATAGTTGACCTGAAGGACATTCGGCAAAATGTACTTCGCTGCTTGCAGTGTTCAGCCGGAGAAACCGACATTCAGGAGGATGATACCATTTTGATCGCCCATGAGATTCTGCCTTCCCAATTGGCTGATGGTGAAAATGGCAAAATCCGGGGGCTGGCCATGGAGGAAGGCGGCAGTACCTCCCACACAGTATTGCTTGCCAATATGATGGGTATCCCATGCATAGTTGGTGCAGCAGGGCTGCTGGAACAGGCTGAGGACGGCAAATACATACTGTTGGACGGAGATACGGGCGAGATCTATCTTTCTCCTGATGAACAGACAAAAAAGAATTACGAAGCACGCCGTGCCCGGCTGGCCCGGGAGGACGCCATAAATCAAACCTACTACGGCCGTTCTAACCGCTCCAAAGATGGGAAAGAAATGGACATCTGGTGCAACATTGCCGCAGTGCAGGATGCAAATGCCGTTATATCCAACGATGGTCACGGCGTGGGCCTGATGCGCTCAGAATTTCTGTTTCTGAGCCGCCAGAATGCTCCCGATGAGGAGGAACAGTATAACGCCTACCATCAGGCAGCCCTGGCCCTGAACGGCAGACCTCTGGTCATACGAACCCTGGATATCGGCGGGGATAAGCAGGTTCCTTATATAGATTTTGGTCAGGAGGACAACCCGTTTCTCGGCTGCCGCGCCATACGCTACTGCTTACAGCACACCGAAATTTTCCTGCCTCAGCTTCGCGCCATACTCCGCGCAGCCGCAGATCAGGATATACGCATAATGTTTCCAATGATTGCCACCCTGCCTGAGCTGACAAAGGCTAAGGAGCTGCTGGCCCAGGCCAAGGAAGAGCTCCGGCAGGAGGGCGTTCCCTTCCGCAAGGATATACCTGTGGGAATGATGATAGAGATTCCCGCTGCCGCCGTTATGGCAGATCAGTTTGCAGAAAATGTGGATTTCTTCAGCATCGGTACCAACGATTTAACTCAGTACCTGTTTTCTGCCGACCGGGGAAATCCCCGGGTAACCGATTTAAACCGCGCCTGTGACCCTGCGCTGTTACGAATCGTGTACGAAGTAGCAAAAAAGGGCAGACAGGCAGGTATTCCTGTAGCTATCTGCGGACACGCCGGGCAGGATGTGACGCTGCTCCCCCTCTGGCTGGCCATGGGGATTTCGGAGCTAAGTGTCAGCCCCGGAAGTGTACTTGGGCTTCGCCGCTGTCTGTCAGAATTGGACTCCGGCCTGTGTTCCGCACTGCTGGAACAGGTTTTATCCGCCACCACAGCGGAAGAGGTTTTAGCACACCTTGATAAATTCCAGCTACAGGCTATATCTTAAGATTTTCCGTGAAATACAGCCTCATCGCCTCAAGCGCAACCAGGTCAATTTAACATAGCCAATGTGTAGAATATACACTCATATCAAATGAAAAACATCCAAAGGAGTGAAGTTATGGTTTCAGCTGAAGTGACGGTGCTCAATTCCCTCGGGCTGCATGCCAGGCCTATTGCAAAGCTTGTAAAGGTCCTGTCGGCCAATCCTGACCATGTGGTACTGAAAAAGGGGGATAAGACCGCCGATGCAAAAAACATCTACCAGATAATTGCCTTGAACGCCCGCTGTGGCGACACGCTTTCTCTCTGTGTAGAAGGGGATAACGAAATTGAGACCCTGGCCACCGTCGTTAATCTGTTCGAAAAAAAGTTCAACGAAAACTAATATAAATTGAAGGAGAGGTGAAAAGCAATATGGACAATACCGAGCTTGCATTTTCCATCATTGCCGAAGCAGGTGACGCCAGAAGTTCTGCCATGGAGGCTATTTCCAGCGCACAGCAGGGTGACTTTGAAGCGGCTGAAAGGCTGCTTATCACCAGCTCCGATGCGCTGCAAAAAGCACATGAGATCCAAACAGACCTGCTTGCCAGGGAAATGAGTGATGGGGGCGTTACGCCAGTGGGTATCCTGATGGCTCATGCTCAGGATCACCTGATGTGCGCCAGTATGATGCGGGACATGGCGGATATTCTGATAGCACAATGTAAGCAAATCCATGCGCTGAAAAAGAAGGAGTGACTAAGATGATACACATTACCCTGTTATGCGATAACGGCATGTCCACCAGCATGATGGTGCAGCGTATGCAAAAATGCGCTGCCGAGCAAGGAATCGAGGCAGACATATTGGCCGTTTCTGTCAAGGCGATGAAAGAACGGCTTCAGGTGACCGACGTGCTGCTTCTGGGCCCCCAGGTTCGCTACCGTCTGGCAAAGATGAAGGAAGAATACGAGCCCAAAGGAATTGCAGTAGCTGACATAGCACCCATGGACTTTGGGCGCATGAATGGAGAAAAAGTATTGAGCCAAGCTCTTAAATTAAATGAAGAAAGGACAAAAGCATGAAAAAGTTCTTCGAAGAAAAATTCGTACCCGTTGCAACACGAATCGCTAACCAACGGCATATACTGGCCCTGCGTGACGGCATTGTGCTGGCTATGCCCCTGTTGATTGTCGGTTCCCTGTTCATCATCATCAGCGACTTCCCCGTAGAGGCCTACCAGACCTTCATGGCCGGGATCTTCGGCGAGGGCTGGGGTGACTTCGTCTGGAACGATGTGGCCGTGGCCACCACGTCCCTGATTTCCATCGTAGCTACCTTTGGCATTGCAAAGTCCCTGGTGGAAAGCTATGACCTGGATGGTACACCGGCAGGTATCATCGCTCTATCCTCCTTCTTTGTACTCCTGCCTCTGGATGTGGATACCTGGGGCTGGAATGCCGACCTGTTTGGCACCTCCACTCTGTTCATGGGCATGATCGTGGCCCTGCTGATTGGCGAGCTGTACCGTGTTATCGTTAAGAAAAACCTGGTCATCAAGCTGCCTGACAGCGTTCCTCCCTCCATCTCCAGTTCCTTCGTGGCACTGGTACCCGCGGCCGCGGCTATCGTTCTTTCTCTGATTGTAAAGATGATTCTCCGCGCCACCTCCTTCGGCGATTTGGGCACCTTCATTAACGCCGTCGTTTCCGCACCTCTCACTATCGCCGGTACTTCCTACCTCGGCTCTCTGTTTGCCACCTTCATCGAGCAGCTGCTCTGGTCCTTTGGTATTCACGGCTCCTCCGTAGTCACCGCCGTTATGGAGCCCATCTGGCTCAATGCCAACCTTGAAAACCTGGCAGCCTTCCAGGCCGGCGCCACTCAGCTGCCCCACATCATCACCCAGACCTTCATCGAGAACTTCATGTGGATAGGCGGCTCCGGCGCTACCCTGCCCCTGGTCATCTATATGCTGTGCTTTGCCCGCTCCAAGATGCTTAAAGACCTTGGCCGCCTCAGCATTGCCCCCGGCATCTTCAACATTAACGAGCCCGTGGTATTCGGCCTGCCCATCGTGATGAACCCCTTCCTGATGATTCCCTATATCCTGGGTCCCCTGGTCATCTTCACCATTTCGTACTTTGGTATGTACCTGGGCATCTTCCCCCGACCGGTAGGCGTTTCCATCCCCTGGACCACGCCGTACCTTGTCAGCGGCTATCTTGCCACAGGAGGCCGTTTGGGTGGAGTTGTGCTGCAGATCGTAAACTTTGTGGTAGCATTCTTTATCTGGCTGCCCTTCATCCGCAGCTGGGATAAGAAGAATGTTGCAATCGAATCGGCTGAACAAACTTCCGTTTGATCCGTACTAATTCCGTAAGAAGTTCGGCATGGTTGCTCCCTGGGCGCCATGCCGAACTTTTAGAAAGGATACACTACCATGGAATCTTTGAAAGCTATGTTTACAAAACCACGGCTCATGCGGCTGGCTGCGTTTGCCATTGACTGCTGCGTGTTTCTGCTGATTTTGACCATATCCATGAACCTGTTTGGCAAGCCCGATTTCATACTGGCTCAGCATGAAATGGAAAAGCTGCAGCAGACAGTCTCGGTAGATGAGGCCAATGCACAGGCAGAGCGGGCAATTGCCGCATTCAACGAAGCCTACGGCCTGTCGCTATGGATATGGATAGGCACCGAGGTTATCTCCCAGCTGATATTAAGAGGCCAAACGGTGGGCAAAAAAATCTGTAAGCTTCGGATAATCAGCAATAACGCTGCCAATGGCCCTGTAAAAACTGCATTGCTGATGACGGTGCGGTCCTGTTTTAAGGTTCTTCTGGTGTATTTATTTCGTGGACTGCCCTTTGCAATCGCACTCGCATATATGTTCGCTGGCCCTGAAAACCGCACCGGGTACGATCGCATGAGTGGGACCCGGGTGATTTCCTGCAAGAGCATCTGAGTGTTACTTTTAGGAGTGAAATGCAATGAATCCTTATTTACTGATAGGAATCGATGGCGGAGGCACAAAGACCCATGTGCTGGCCCGGTTCTCTGACAGTGACCAGATCGTATTCAATCAGCGATTTGGTTCTTCTAATTATCAATCAATCGGTGAGGCCGGTCTGCTGGCCATACTTAAGGAAATCGTGCAGGCACTGCGGGCCGCCTTTGGTTCGTCGCTGGATTGTTCCATATCTGTTCTGGGCATGGCGGGCATTGACCGTCAGGAGGATATTCCAAAGCACGAAAAATGCCTGGCCGCAGCCGGTTATCCCGGCCGTCAGATCGTCTGCAACGATGCTGAGATTGCTTTAGCCGGAGCCCATGACGGCAGCCCGGGTGCCCTTCTGCTGTGCGGCACAGGCTCCATCGCTATGGGGCGCACTGAGAACGGCAGCATAGTGCGGGCCGGCGGCTGGGGTGCTCTGGTCAGCGATGAGGGCAGCGGCTATCGGCTGGGTATCGAAGCAATCTCCGCCGCCTTGCGTGCCTATGACGGCAACGGCCCCAAAACAATTCTCTGCGATGAAATCTGTAACGCACTGCACCTTAAGTCCCTACCGGATATCATTGACGTAATATACCTGTCCCCTAACGGCCTGCCTGTTTCAACTGTAGCCTCGCTGGCCCCTCTTGTAACTTCCAACTGTAACCGGGATGACGTTTGCCGCACTATTGTCACGCAGCAGACCCAGCTTCTATGCGACCTGGTGAAAGCAATTCGAATACACATCGGCCTCCCACACGTTAACCTGGCACTGGGTGGGAGCCTGTTATTGAAATCCGTAGAATATCGGGCAGCATTTGACGAATGCCTTGCTCGCCGAATACCCGATATCAAAATCGTCCAGCCGCAATATGACGCTTCCTATGGAGCGCTCCGCATGGCGGCTCAAGAACTGGAGAAAGAAATAGCATTATGAAAAAAGAAGCTTTAAAAATAGCCGTCATTGGCGGCGGCAGCAGCTATACTCCCGAACTCATTGAGGGAATTTTAAACCGTAAGGACTGTTTGCCGGTTAGAGAGCTATGGCTGGTGGACGTTCCCATGGGAGAAGAAAAGCTGGCCATTATTGCTGACATGGCCCGCCGTATGGTGGATAAGGTAGGCGCATCTATTGATATCCACGCTACCCTGAACCGCAGAGAAGCTATCACCGATGCCGACTTTGTCATCACTCAATTCCGGGTAGGCGGTCTGGATGCCCGCGCTAAAGATGAATCCATCCCTCTTAAATATAACGTGATTGGTCAGGAAACCACAGGCCCGGGCGGCTACGCCAAGGCCCTGCGTACCATTCCCGTGATTTTGGACATCTGTCGCGATATTGAAGAAGTCGCACCTGATGCCTGGCTCATCAACTTCACCAATCCTGCCGGTATCATCACCGAGGCTATCCTGAATTACACCAATGTGAAAGCCATGGGGCTATGCAACGTCCCCATCAGCATCAAAAAAGACATTGCCCGGCTGCTGAATGTGGATGCATCCCGAATCGGCGTAAGCTTCATGGGGCTGAATCATATGTCCTACGCTTACTCCGTCACTCTGGACGGAGAGGAAATCCTGCCAAAGCTCATTGATATGTATGAACATCCTGATGCAGAAATGGCTGAAAAGCTGGGGGCCATTTCAGATATCGTCTGGTCTGCGCCCTTCCTGCGCTCTCTTGGCATGATCACCAGCCCCTACCATCGCTACTACTACCGTAACCGCATGATGCTGGAGGAGGAGAAGGCGAGCATGGCTAAGGAAGGCTCCCGTGCCATGCAGGTAAAGGAGATAGAAAAGGCTCTGTTTGCCAAGTATGCCGATCCCTCCGTGCGGGAAAAGCCCAGGGAACTGGAGAAGCGTGGCGGTGCCTACTACTCTGAAGCTGCCATCTCCCTGGTAGACGCAATCTACAACGACAAGCAGGAGATACATACCGTTAACATCCAGAACTGCGGCACTATTACCAACCTGCCCTACAACGCCGTCATCGAGACAAACGCATTGATTGGCGCCCGGGGAGCCATCCCTCTGCACATAGGCGAGATGCCCGTATGCGTAGCCGGCCTGGTAAACTATGTAAAGGCCTATGAGCAGCTGGCTGTCCGCGCCGCCGTGGAAAAAGACTACAGCATTGCCCTCTCCGCCATGATTGCCAATCCCTTCATTGATGACTATGAGGTCGGCAAGGCCATTCTGGATGAGCTGATTGAACAGCATACACCATATCTGGACTATCTGAAAAAGTAAAAAAAGGAGCGACTGTCATGGAATTGGGAATCAGCCTTTATCCCGAATTTATGGAGGAAAAGCTGCTGCACGCCTATGTGGAGCGGGCCGCCTCACTGGGGTACAGCCGAATATTCTTATCGCTCATTTTAAACCAGCTGAACTTCTCGGGAGCCCTGCCCCCGAACTCAAAGGTTTTTGACAACGCATTTGCTGTCTGCAAGGACCATGGAATGAAGATTACCGTGGATGTGGATGACGAAATGCTAAAGGGCCTGGGCGAAACAGACGATGCCATAGCCTGCCTGCGGCGCCGTGGCGTGGACTGCCTGCGAATCGACAGCGGAATATCGGAGCAGCTGCTGAATGCCGCCGCCCGGCAATGCCTGCAAATAGAGCTGAATGCAGCAAACCTGGATGTCTCCACTCCAGCCCGCCTTGCAGAGGCAGAGGCGCTGATGGAAAAACTCTTTTCCCATTTGGCGCCCCAGAATATTCAGGGCTGCTTTAATTTCTATCCTCGAACAGGAACAGGGCTATCCCTGGACTATGTAGCCCGCACAACGGCCTTCCTGCACAGGCATGGTATTCAGGCAGCGGCTTTTGTATCCTCCTTATCTGCCAAGCCTGTTCTTCACGGGCCTGGCAGGGGCGTATGCACTGCGGAAGTCCTAAGGGACACCCCCCCCGAGATAGCTGGCAGCGTCCTGCGCTGCTGCGGAATAGATGCCGTTCTCTTTGGCGATTGCTATGCCACCGAAGCAGAATTAACGGCACTGTCCGAGGCCTGCGCCGGAGAATCATTTTTCCTTCCCGTGGTGTTTCACCGGGATTGCCCAAAGGCGCTGCGCCAGGTATTGACCCACACCGATTTTGCCAACCGCTGCGATTCACCGGAATTTGTGATTCGGGGCACCGATACCCGTGGTACGGCTGTGGAGCCCTTCCGAACCGGCCCCCGTCCCCGGTTCTGCGTGACCGTGGACAACTGCCGCAGTGCTCAGTACATGGGTGAAATGCAAATCATGCTGGATGACCTTCCACCCTGCTCAGAGGCAAACGTGGTAGGCTGGATTCCACCCGATGCACAGATCCTGGTGCCTTTCCTCCGGGATTGCTCCCGCCGCTTCAGGCTTACTGAATACCATATTTAACTGGGCTTACCCAGTAGAACAGGGGAAAATATGAGAGAAATCATCATCCTATCTGCCGGAAAAGGCACCAAAATGTTTCCATATGACGAGGTGGGCTCAAAGGTGCTGCGTAAAGCAGCAGGAAATTCCATACTGGGCCATATGCTGGAATCCCTGCGGGAATTCACCACGGCATCCATCCATGTAGTGACCCTCCGTCAGTACTATGGCTCAGTAGCCCGCTGCTGTGCTGCCTACCCTGGAATCACCGTACACAGCATGGACAAATCCACCGGAAACGCAGAGAGCCTTCTTGAGGGGCTCTCCCATGTGGAAGGAGAGTATGCGCTGGTGCTGTATGGAGATACCTGGATTGACCCCATGGACCTGCGCCTGCTTTGGGAGCAGGAAAATCCCTCGGCGTTGGTCTATCCCCTGGGACGTGAGCGCGCTGCCGACTGGATTTGTGCCACTCTGTCTGATGGGCATATTTCGGCCATTGGTGCCCATCACCGTGGTAATCGCATGACTCACCGCCTGGCCGCCTATGTACTTCCCACCAGCTTTGCACATAAGCTCCCCATGACTCCGGAGTACTTTCCCAATATGAAGGTGGGAGAAGGCGCGCCACAGGAGCCATATGTGGAAGCGGCGCTTTCCTGCTGGCTATCCGATATGCCGCTAGCCTGTATAGAGGGCAAAGGAGCTTATTTTGATGTGGACAAGCCCTGGCACCTGTTGCAGTTAAACGAATATCTTGTTCACCGTCGCTGCGGTCAGCTCACAGAAAATGTGCTTGGGGAAGGCAGCTCTATCTCGCCCATGGCCAGCGTCAACGGCTTTGTCCGCCTGGGCCGCAACAGCTACCTGGGTGAACGGGTACGGATCGACGGTAACCTTATTGTTGGCGACAATACCATTATTGACAATGGGGCCATTTTCACCGGCGATGCAGTGGTAGGAAACGACACCCGAATCGCTAATTACTGCCAGATCTATGATGGCTGCTCCATCGGCGATGGCTGTATTATGGAACATTCTTCCGAGCTTATCGGCGGAATGCTTCAGGATAGAGTCTACTTATATCATTTCTGCGAATTTTTCGGTATGATTGGCAGCTGCACCGATATCGGAGCCGGAACCCTATGCGGGACGCTCCGCTTTGATGACAACGAAACAGTGCAGCGCACCAAAGGCAGGCTTGAGCTCTCCTGCGGCGGCTTTGGCAATGCCATCTACCTTGGAGATTACTGCCGCACCGGCGTAGGCGCACTGCTGATGCCCGGCAGCCGTATCGGGGCATACAGCGTAGTTGGCGCCGGCGTTCTCACTCAGGGCACCCTGCCCCATAGAACCTGCGTATTGCAGGAACAGCGCCAAATCACAAAACCATGGGGGGAAGAAAAATATGGCTGGTAAAAAACAGGCTGAGCTTTACGAGGAATTTCATCAGCACGTCAGTGAACTGCTGGATACGCTTCACCGTACCCAGCAGGAGGCCGTTATTCAATCAGGCAACGCCATCTACAGCGCTCTGAATAGCGGACACCGCTTCTTTGTCACCGGAACAGGCCACTCCCATATGCTATCTGAGGAGTTTTATGCCCGGGCAGGCGGCCTCGCATCCGTCACCCCCATTCTGCCCACCGAGTTTATGCTGCATGAACACCCGCTGAAAAGCACCGCTGTAGAACGGGTAGCCGCATATGCCCCTGCTATACTGGAGGTCTATGGAGTACAAGCCGGTGATGTTTTGCTGATTGCTTCCAATTCCGGCCGCAACGGCCTGATCGTAGAGCTGGCCCTTGAGGCTAAGGCACTGGGTGTCACGGTTATCGCAATCACCTCTGCCAATGGTATGAAGCTCCAGCCCTCCCGCCACTCCAGCGGGAAAAAGCTGTGCGACGTGGCTGACATAGTGCTGGATAACTGCGGCGTAGAAGGCGATGCCTGCTGCACCGTCAATGAAAAAGGTATGCGGATGGGCTCCACCTCCACCATTGCAGGAGCCTATCTTGTGCAGCAAATCGGTATGGCCGTAGCCGCCACATTCTTCTCCCATGGAGTGGAGCCGCCTGTATTCATGAGCTCCAATGTGGACGGGGCAGACGAGTGGAATCGTGAATTGTTCCGCCGATTTTATCATGTATAGCAAAACGATAATTGAACGATAAAGTCATTTAAAGCTGCCTGCTGTCAGAATACGCGCCAATAGACCGTATGCCCGGCACCAGCAGGGATTCAGCTTGGGCCCAGTCCCATATAAAAGCCCCCGGTACCCACAAATGTGAGCACCGGGGGCTTATTTCATATTAGTTTTCTTCCGATCATCAGGGTGTGCAGGCTTCAGTCAGGTAAATCTTCGCTATTCGTCAGCCTAAGCGCTCAAAGAGTATGCAGAATCGACGAATATTCACAGTGAATCATCGGAAAGCCAAGCGATGGTGCAGCAGATTAATACATACCGCCCATGCCGCCCATGTCACCGCCTGCTGCGGGAGGAGCGGGAGGAGTGGGGATGTCGCACACCAGGCTCTCGGTAGTCAGTACCATAGCGGCGATAGAGGCTGCATTCTGCAGGGCGCTGCGGGTCACCTTGGTAGGATCGATAATGCCCTTTTCCTCCATGATGCAGTATTCGTCATTGCGTGCATCGTAGCCATAGCCGGGCTTGTTGGAATTCTTGATGTTTTCAACTATTACAGAGCCTTCCAGACCTGCATTTACTGCAATCTGACGGATGGGCTCCTCAAGAGCGCGCATTACGATCTTAACGCCGGTGCGCTTGTCGCCCTCGGAGGCTTCTGCCACGGCCTTTACCTTGTGAATAACGTTTACCAGGGCTACGCCGCCGCCAGGAACGATGCCCTCCTCAACAGCCGCACGGGTGGCGTTGAGAGCATCCTCTATACGGAGCTTGATTTCCTTCATCTCCACCTCGGTGGCTGCGCCTACTGCGATAACAGCTACGCCGCCAGCCAGCTTTGCAAGGCGCTCCTGGAGCTTTTCCTTATCGTAATCAGAGGTGGTCTCCTCGATCTGAGCCTTGATGGAGCTGATGCGAGCACGAATCTCGGAAGGATCGCCGGAGCCTTCAACGATGGTGGTGTTCTCCTTATCCACCTTGACCTGACGGGCACGGCCCAGCATATCCAGGGTGGCTTCCTTAAGGGTCATGCCGACTTCTTCGCTGATTACCTGACCGCCGGTCAGTATGGCGATATCCTGCAGCATTGCCTTGCGCCTGTCGCCAAAGCCG
>CAYMPG010000007.1:38271-51953 GCA_964392455.1 uncultured Clostridium sp.
CCACGGAGCTTATTGACTACCAGAGTGGCCAGAGCCTCGCCCTCAACATCCTCTGCGATGATGAGCAGCTTTGCGCCCTGCTGTACTACGCCCTCAAGGATGGGCAGAATCTCCTGAATGTTGGTGATCTTCTTATCAGTAATGAGGATATAGGGATTATCCAGCACTGCTTCCATCTTATCGGTATCGGTCACCATGTAGGCGGAGGCATAGCCCCTGTCAAACTGCATACCTTCTACGATATTCAGCTCGGTCTTCATGGTCTTGGATTCCTCAACGGTGATAACGCCGTCATTGCCAACCTTTTCCATAGCATCGCTGATGAGAGCGCCTACGTTTTCATCGCCTGCGGAAATGGAGGCTACCTGGGCGATGGCCTGCTTGCTGCCCACGGGCTTGGATATCTCACGGAGGCCCTCTACTGCTGCATCAACAGCGGCCTCTATGCCACGCTTTACCTCCATGGGGTTTGCGCCTGCGGCCACGTTCTTCATGCCCTCACGGATGATGGCCTGGGCCAGCAGGGTAGCGGTGGTGGTACCATCACCGGCCACGTCATTGGTCTTGATGGATACTTCCTTTACAAGCTGAGCGCCCATGTTTTCAAAGGGGTCTTCCAGTTCGATTTCCTTGGCGATGGTCACGCCGTCGTTGGTGATAAGGGGAGCGCCGTACTTTTTATCCAGCACAACGTTGCGGCCCTTGGGGCCAAGGGTGATTTTAACGGTATCGGCCAGGGCGTTCATGCCCGCTTCCAGAGAGCGGCGTGCCTCTTCGCCGTATTTAAGCTGCTTTGCCATTGTTGTTTTCTCCTTTTATTAGATTTGATGGGGGCTATGCCCTTATTCTACTACTGCCAGAATGTCATTCTGACGAACTATCTTGTATTCTTCGCCGTCCAGCTTTACTTCGGTGCCGGCATAGTTTGAGATGACTACCTTATCGCCCACCTCAACATACATGGTAACTTCCTTGCCGTCTATCATGCCGCCCGGGCCAACTGCCACTACCTGGGATACTACGGGCTTTTCCTTGGCGCTGCCGGTGAGGATGATGCCGCTCTTGGTAGTTTCCTCAGCCTCGGTTCTCTTGAGGACTACTCTGTCCAGTAAGGGTTTGAGTTTCATTTTATACATGCCTCCTGTATGGATTATAAAAAAATGCTTTTTAGTTTTGTTAGCACTCGATTGAGTTGAGTGCTAACCCGATGATGTTAGTTTAATACAGCCCCCTTCCCTTTTCAATAGCCTATGGCACTTTTTCACATTTATTCCCCATTCTGCCCCCGCTCCCGGCACAATGGGTTCAGGCCCAGTAAAAAAGGGAGTGCTGTACTATTCTTTCCATAAATGATATACTTATCCATAATTCCGATTATTGGGGGGTATATGCAATATGTCAGAATGGACCAAATGGGATAAGCGCTTTATAGACCTGGCCGATACTATTGGCAGCTGGTCAAGCTGCTATCAGGAAAACAGGCACGTGGGCGCTGTGATAGTAAAAAACAAGCGCATACTCACCACCGGCTACAATGGAGCCCCTGCCGGTATTCAGAGCTGCATGGAAAAGGGCGAATGTATGCGCCGCAAGCTGGATATCCCCTCTGGCACAAGGCATGAGCTGTGCTACGCAATACACGCAGAGCAGAATGCCATCATCCAGGCGGCAAAGCTGGGCCTGTCCATTGACGGGGCCACCATGTACTGCACCCATCAGCCCTGCGTCATATGCGCCAAGATGATAGTAAACAGCGGCATACGCCGGGTAATATACCGGGAGGGCTACCCGGATGACTTCTCTCTGGCCATATTTAAGGAGGCGGGAGTAGAGCTGCTCAGGTATGGCGAATAGGCTTATATATGTATACAAAAACCGCAGGAAAACCCTGCGGTTTTATTGATATTTTCAGTATATTATGTCGGCATATCGTAGTATGGCTTACTTGCCTGCGTAGAACACTACGGGCATGCCCGCTATGGTGTTGCTGTAAAATTCCCTTATGATAACGTTGCCTATGGTGCTGCTGGAGTCCACCACATAGCTGCGCCCCTCTATCTGCCCCAGATACAGCGCAGCGTGATGCACCTGCAAATACCGGCGGCAGCTTCCATCGCATGGGCACTTCACCACGCCCGGGAACCGCATGAAGCACAGATCCCCCCTCTGGGGCTTGCCGCTCTCCCGCTTATAGCCCGCCATGGCCTTGGCCTGGTCATCGCTTACACGGGGCAGGCTGATACCCATGGACTTATAGGCATACTTGGTAAGCTGGCTGCAATCCATCGAGCTGTAGGGGGTGCCCACCTGCTCCACTGCACGGCGCAGCATCTTCTCTATGCGTGAATCGCCCAGCCGCTCGCAGTATTCCCGCACAGCGGCCTCTGTGGAGGGGCTTACCCGGCTGTAATTTGCATTGTACACATTGCCCTCTATGCTGGCCTTAATGGGGGTTTTCTTTATGGCCTTCACCTTTACCCGGCAGGTAGAGGAATCCGTACTGCCGTCATGGGAATACACCCTTATATTGGCACTGCCCGCCTTAAGGGCAGTTACATTGCCGGAGCTGTCCACCCGGGCCACATCCGGGTCGCTGCTTTCCCATGTGAGCAGAGGCAATGTGCCGCCATCCTTCGCGGTGACGGTGAGGGAATATGTATCCTCCTCGGTGAGGGTCAGCTTCTTTTTGGACAGTGCTATCACCCGCTGCCCCTTGCCGCCCGCCGCTTCACCGGCCTTTACTGTGACCCGGCAGGTGGAGGAATCCGTGCTGCCATCCCTGGCATACACCTTCACTTTGGCGCTGCCCTCCTTAAGGGCAGTAAGGTTGCCATTATTATCCACCCTTACCACAGCTGCATCGCTGCTCTCCCACACAAGGCCAGAGAGTGAGCCCCCATCCTTTGCGGAAGCGGTCAGCCTGTACTGCTCCCCTTCCCTGAGGGTCAGCTTCTTTGGGTCGGCTACGATTATGCGTACCTCATCCCGCTCTGCGTCCTGTGACCTTACGGTGACCCGGCAGGTGGAGGAATCTGTGCTGCCATCCCTGGCATACACCTTCACCTTGGCACTGCCCTCCTTAATGGCAGTAAGGTTGCCATTATTATCCACCCTTACCACATCCGTATCGCTGCTCTCCCACACAAGGCCGGAGAGTGAGCCCCCGTCCTTTGCGGAAACCGTCAGCCTGTAGCTTTCTCCCTCGCTGAGGGACAGCTTCTTGGGGGATACCACTATTATGCGTACATCCCCCGCTGCAAGGGCGGGCATCATGCCAAGCAGCATTATTGCGCCCAGCAAAAGGGCAAGGGCCCTTATCACGGTCTTATTCATCATAATATCTCCTCATTGGTACAGAGTTTTACATTTTGCGACAATATTATAACGAAAAATCCGCACATTTTCAATAAAAATTATCTTTCTCCCAATATCATTTCCGGCCGGGCCAGCTCAGCCTGAGCTCCTCCCATTCCTGATACACAGCGTCCTCACCTGCTATGCACTTAAATACCGGAAAATCGTAATACAGGCCGTATTCATCCATGCAGCAGAAGCGTATTTCAATCTCATCCCCCGGGTCGCACTGAAGGCTCCAGGTTTCCTCCGGGCTGCCGCTGGTATAGCTGATAACGGTGCCATCCATGTATGAATCATATGGGTCCATTTCAGCGGGAATGGTCTGCACCTTTTCATCGTTTCTGTACACTGTGAACTCAGGCTCAAATATGCCCTGCTCGCCATGAAGGCTTTCTATGCTGGCAGAAAAGCTGCTCTCTATGGCCCCATTCCTGTAGCTTGGGCCAGTCCAGCCTGCGCCGTTGGATTTCAGCGGCAGCAGCATGGATATTTCTCCCACGGCTGCAAGCTGCTCCTGTCTGGTAAGGCCGCCTCCTGAAATAAGCACATTCAGCAGCACCTCTGTATCATTCTCTATGGGCAGGGGTATCCGGGCTGCAAAGCTGCCGTTTTCCCCTGCTTCCATGGCGGCTGAGACATTTTCCCCATCCACATCTGCCAGCAGCATTACTGCGGTATCCTCCTGCCATTCCTTAAGCTCCGCAATCACATTCACAAGCAGCCTATGGCTCTCAGCATCTATACCCTCAGGCTCCAGCCTGTAGCCGGCCACGGTGCTGTTTGCCCGCTCAAGCTCTGACAGCATTTCGTAAGAAAAGCTGTTCAGCTTTCTTTCCAGCTCCTCTTCAAGCTGGGAAATGCTGCCCTCCAGGCTGCGCTTATATTCATTAAGCCGCATACCCTGCGCTATTACCGCTGCCAGCAGTATCAGGCAAAGGCACAGTATGGCTATCTGCATCCAGTTTCTTTTCATATGCTTCGCTTCTCCTTATGATATACATTCGGCCCCAAAAAGAAGGTTTCCCGGGGCCGCTTTTTTTACAGGTATTCTTATTATTACATTGCCTACGCAAGGCTTATATATTCATCATACAGGAAGCCGTAGCCCCCTGAGCACTTTGCAAAGCACCAGCCATCCGCCACATAGTACACCGTAACGGATGCCCCCTTGCTGAGGGTAGTAAGCTTATCGTGGCTGGTGGAGGGGCCGCTCCTCAGGTTCACCTCCGCATTGGTAACGCAGGCCTGTGGGGTGATGGTGCTGTTTACAGGCTGTATCCCGGCGGTGCCGGTGCCGGTGATGGTGATATACTCGCCGCTGACAAAGCCTGCCCGCCCGTCGTATACCACATAATACCAGGTGCCGGTCTGGCCGATTATCTCCACGGTGCTGCCCTTGGGTATCTTGCCGTAAACGGTGGTGCCGCTGGTGGAGGGGCCTGAGCGGAAGTTTATCTTGCCGGTGGTAGTGCCCTGGGTGAGGGTCACCTTGCCGCCGGTAACAGTAACGGTGGTATCGCCGCTATCCGTGCTGCCAACCATGGTACTGCCGGTGCTGCCGCCCACATTGGGGGTGCTGCTCAGGCTGCCGCTTACATATTTTGCATAGAGATAGCCTCTGGTGCCATTGTACTCCGCCTGATACCAGCCATCGCTGAGGGAATAGAGGGCTACCTCAGTGCCCTTTTTGAGGGTGGTAATCTTTTTGCCGGAGGTGGAGGGGCTCCTGCGGAAGTTTACATTTGCGGTAAGCACGCCCTTGCCGCTGGGCTGCTCCGCTTCCTCCTCGCCGCCCGTTTCCTTTGATGAATAGGCCTCTGTCACCTTAACGTACTTTGAGCTTACATAGCCCGCCGTGCCGTCTGACAGCTTTGCGGAATACCAGCCATTGGAAATGCCGTAAAGGGTAAGCTCGGTGCCCTTGCTGAGGGTGGTGATGGATTCACTGCCTGTGCCCGGGCCCTTACGCAGCCGTACCTTGCCGGTGGTCACGCCTCTGCCGGTTGCGCCGGAGGTCTCCACCTCGTCCTTTACCACGCTGCCCGTTACCTCCACATAGTCCTCATGGACGTAGCCCCCTATGCTGCCCACTATCACGCTGTACCAGCTTCCGGTTTTGGTGGTGATATAAATGCCGGTATCCTTGCTGAGCTTTTTAAGGGAGGTATAGGAGGTGCCGGGGCCTATACGCATATTTACTCCGGATGAGGTTATCCGGCCCACGGTGACGGTCTCCTTTGGGGAGGCAGTGGGCTCAGGGGTAGCGCTGCCGCCATCGGGTGTGGGGGATGCCTCGGGCTGGGGTGTTGCATCGGGCTCAGGCGTGGGCGACTGGGTGGGCGCTCCGGTTATCTCCACATAGCCGCCGCTTATATAGCCAATTGCGCTGCCCGCCTTGCAGTAATACCAGCTCCCCGCCTTGCCGTATATATCCAGCAGGGTGTTTTTATCCAGCTTGCCAAGGCTGTCATAGGTGGTGGCAGGGCCGGTGCGGAAGTTTACCCCCTGCCCTGTTACCTTGCCGTAGGCAATTATCACAGGCTGGGCAAGCTGATCCTCCTCCGGGGTATCCTGCCCGCTGTCCTCAGGGGTCTCCACCTCCTGCTCATTGTCAGAGTCATTGGAGGGGTAGCCGGTAATGCTCACATAGGTGGCAATCATATAGCCCCGCTGGCCAGACTGCGTTTCGCAGGCATACCAGCCATTTTCGGAGGCGGTAATATACAGGGGGGTGTTCCTGTCCAGCCTTGCTATGCTGCCATAGCCTGTGCCGGGGCCGGTGCGGAAATTCACGCCCTGGCCGTTTACCACGCCGTAGGCTATCACGCCCTCCTTTTCAGGCACCTGTTGGGTGCTGTCAGGGGTGGGGGTGGGCTGGACCTCCGGCCTGCCATTTGGGTATTCCACGTATTTTTCTGATATATAGCCGGTGATACCGTTATATGAGGCGTTTGCCCAGCCGTCTGTGCTTGAAAATACATATATCTCAGAGCCCCTCGGTACTGTGCCAAGGCTGCCGTAGCCTGTGCCGGGACCGGTACGCATCTTTACATTGCCCGTGGTAAGAGCGGATACGTAATTCCCCTCAGGAGCCTTATTCACAGCGCTGTTTACCGGATTCTGCGGCTCGGATACGCTGATGGAGGCAAAGGATGCGCCGGGATAGTAAAAGCCCAGTATATCCTTGTATGACATACCGTTATTTGCCATGGTCTGGGCGCCACGCTGGCTCATGCCCACACCGTGGCCGTAGCGCACATGGTAGATATTATAGTAGCCGTCTGAGCCCATCTCCCCCCAGTAGGAGCGGAGGGTACCATCCCGCACCACGCCGTAGCTTTCAAATTCGCTGGTATTGAAGGTAAGAGTCACCTCAGCGGGGCTGGAGCCGCTCTGGCTCACTGTAAGGGTGATGGTACACTTGCCCATGCAGCGGGTGGTATTGCTGTACTTTGGGCTGTGAAGATACACGTCTGATATGGCGTTTATCTGGTTTACAGAGTACCCCAGTGCGGAGGATGCCTTATACAGCAGCATATTCATAAACGCAGGGGTAATGCTTCCCGCCTTATTTATGGGTATGCTTATGGTTTCCTTCTTGCTGTAGGCATTTGCAAGGTCATAGGGGTCAAGGGTGATGCCATAGCCGCCGTTGCTCACCTTCTTTGAGGGCCAGGCCTGGCTTGGCAGCAGCGTTTCACCGCCATTGCTGGCTGCGTAATAGGTGCATATCATGCTGCCATTTACGGCAAGCACCTGGGTAAGGGTGCTGTCAACGGCGTTTATGACGTTTGTATAGGAGGAATCGTATCCCTTGTATACCTGATCTGATGAGGTATCGCCGATATAATAATCCCCCGTCAGTGATATGCGGGAAAGCACATAGCACTTTGCCGCAATGGCCTGGGCCTTTAGGGCCTCTATAGGGAAGGTGTTGCTCATTTCGTACCCCACCACGCCATAGAGATAATGGGCAAGGGGCACCTCGTTTACCACCCTTATATAGCCTGAGGACATGGCCTTAAGGTTAAAATGCCCAAGGTAGCACCTGCCGCCCAGCTTTATGTAGCCCGCCTCACGGGATACATTGTATCTCATTATGGACATGGCGGCCCCTGTATACAGATCCCCTCCGCTGGAATGGGAAAGGGTCATGGTGCCATCGCCATTGCTGCGTACAGTCACAGTCCCCCCGGTAAACTCCGCCCCGTTTTCCTTTATAAAATAGGAGCCTGAGGCATACATGGTAAGGGAGGTGGCGTTGTTGGTGGACAGCTTGACCTTTATCCAGCTGTAATCCGTAGCAGCGGCTGCCTGGGATGCAGCCGACATCATGCCCAGCAGCATTATGGCCGCCATCAGCAATGCCTTGAGTTTTTTCATGGGTAATACCTCGCAATAGTTATAATACCATCAGCATGGGGGCCAAAAAACAGCCACCACTGGCTGATAGTACACCTATGGTAAATATACCACATATTGTTGACTTTGTGTACATTAGCACAGTTTATTTACAAATATGGTGAAAATTGTAATATGCCCTCGGCGTTCCTCTCTCCCTCTCCTGCCGGCAATAAAAAAGCAGCCTGCCTGATATGGCACGCTGCCTTATGCATTATACTCTTTTCTACAGCTCTCTTAGCACAAGCTCCGTCTGCCCCGGGTTTGCCCCCTGCCGGATACGCAGCACCTGAGGGTGCTTACCATATCTATCCGATACCATGTCCTTCAGGGCGGAGCCATGATTGCCGCCGTGTATTATCCTTATACAATACACGCCCTTTGCCCGGCGCAGGGCAGCATCCACCGCCACCCCCGCCTGATAGCAGGTCATGCCGTGAATATCCAGCGTTACTATGCCCTGTGCTATCATATCAGCGGGTAAAGCTTGAGAAAAAGGCCCTTGTGCGCTCACTCTGGGGTGCGGTAAATACCTGCTCTGCGCTGCCCATCTCCTCTATCACGCCATCTGCCATAAACAGCACCTTATCTGCAACGCTCCTTGCAAACTCCATCTCGTGAGTGACCACTATCATGGTGCTGTCTGCGGATTTCAGCCCACGTATCACCTTGAGTACCTCGCCTGTAAGCTCCGGGTCAAGGGCGCTGGTAGGCTCATCAAAGCAGAGAATGTCCGGGTTCATTGCAAGAGCCCGGGCGATGGCAACCCGCTGCTGCTGGCCGCCGGAAAGCTGATGGGGATAGGAATCCAGCCTGTCTCCCAGGCCCACCCGCTCCAGCAGGCCAACGGCCTGCTCCTCTATGGCCTTCTTTACTTCCTTCATGCGTCCCTTGTTCTTGGGATCCTCTGCTGCCAGCAGCTCCCTTGCAAGCTTTACGTTGCCAAGGGCAGTATACTGGGGAAACAGATTGAAGGACTGAAACACCAGCCCGAAATGCAGCCTGTTGCGCCGCACCTCGTCCTCTGTAAGGAGGCTGTGGGAGCTGGAATCAAACAGCACCTGGCCGTTTACCGTTATCTGCCCCTCATCCGGCGTTTCAAGGAAATTCAGGCAGCGAAGGAGCGTGGTCTTGCCGGAGCCTGAGGAGCCGATTATGGCCAGCACCTCTCCCTTTTCAAGGGAAAAATCCAGCCCACGCAGCACCTCCACTGAGCCAAAGTTCTTTTTTATGTTCTTTACCTGCAACATTGACATATGCTTACACCCTGAAATAGTCCAGTTTCTTTTCCACACGGCTCTGCAATATGGTCAGCAGCCCGCAGAATATAAGATAAAACGCTCCCGAGTAAAACAGCGGCCATATAAGCCCACGCACCGTGATAAACTCCTGGGCCACCATTATGATCTCCTTGCAGGAGATTATACGGGCAAGGGAGGTATCCTTTACCAGCGTCATAAACTCATTGCCCATGGGCGGCACTATGCGCTTTATCACCTGCAGCAGTATTACATTAAAGAATATCTGCCGCCGGGTCATGCCCAGCACCTGCCCTGCCTCATACTGCCCCTTGGATACGCTCTCTATACCGCCACGGTATATCTCGGAAAAGTATGCCGCATAGTTTATTATAAACGCCACAAGCACCGCAGAAAGCCTGCCCAGCGGCCTTATATCAAACAGCAGGCCCGGCACATAGAATACCACCATTACCTGCAGCATAAGGGGGGTGCCCCTTATTATCCATACGAAGCCGCGGGTAAGCCAGGCAAGGGGCTTAAACCTGCTCATGGAGCCAAAGGCTATCACCAGCCCCAGGGGCAGCGCCGCAAGAAGGGTAACGAAAAATATGGTGCAGGATACGCCGAATCCTTCCAGCAGCTTTGAGGTTACAGTCCAAAACATATATCAGGTTCCTTTATCTTAAGGTATTTCTTTTCGCATACAGGGGCAGGGGGATGCTTGCTCCTCCTGCCCGGAAGGTCATTATTTACTTGCTTTATGATACCCTTAGTCGTTCATAAGGGCAAGGCCGTACTTTGCGGCTATCTCATCGAATGCGCCCTCAGCTGCAAGGGTATCTATGGCTTCATTTACCTTTGCGGCAGTATTGGAGCCAAGGCGGAAGCCAATGCCATACTCCTCGTAGGAAAGCTCAAGACCCTCTATCATCATAAGGTCTGCGTAGTCTGTACCCTCGCCCACCATGGCGTTTGCCATTACGTAGTCTATTACGGCGGCGTCAGCAGTGCCGGCCTTAACCTCCAGCAGGGCATCTGCCTGCTTGGATACGCTCACATAGCTTGCCTTGGACAGGTTTTCATCATCTGCTATGGCAGCTTCGCCGGTGGAGGCCACCTCGGCAACAAGGTTTGCAGCGGACAGGCTTGCAGTATCGGTATAGGCTGCGGCATCCTCAGCACGGATTACCACTACCTGCATATTCTTTGCATAGGGATCGCTGAAGGCCACGGTCTCTTTGCGCTCCTCGGTGATGGTGAAGCCATTCCAGATGCAGTCTATATTCTTGGCAGCCAGCTCAACCTCCTTGGTATCCCAGTTGATGACCACAAACTCGGGGGTCACGCCCAGCTTTTCGCATACTATCTGGGCAAACTCGGTATCAAAGCCTATGAGCACGCCCTGATCGTCGTAGTAGTTCATGGGAGCATACTCGGTAATGCCTATTACCATGGTGCCCTTATCGGCAATATATGCCCAGTCGTCATCGGCAGCGGTGTCATCCTTGGCGGCGCAGCCTGCGAGGGCCATAGTCAGCATGAGGGCTGCCATCAGCAGCATTGCGATTTTCTTCATTGTAATAGTCTCCTTTAAAATTATAAATATTTAATTTGTTTTTCTGTATTATGGAGGTCCCCCCCTCCTTGCTTCATCACTATATCACTTTATCACGCTAAAGTAAAGTGTTTTTTTATAAATTCTGCAAAAATTTTTTCCGCCGTCGTTTTTTCGCCCTCACCAGTACAAAAAATGTAGCTAATGCGCCCTGATTGTAATATAATCCATCTTAGTAAAATAGGGGGATATGCCTGGTAATATGAAAAAACAGAGTTCCGAAATAAAGTCACTGCTGATGCTGCACTTTGCCGTGCTGTTTTTCGGCATGGCGGGGGTGATAGGCCGCGGGCTTACCATACCCTCCTTTGCGGTCACCTTTGGCAGGGTGTTTTTCTCATCCATTACCTTATTTATAGTAATAAAGCTCACTAAGACCCCCATGAAGCTGCAAAGCCGGGGCGATATGTGGGCATACCTTGGGGCAGGCGTGATAATGGCCATTCACTGGACTGCCTTTATGCAGTCGGTTCAGATGGCCAGCGTGGCGGTAGGCACCATCACCTTCTCCACCTTTCCCCTGTTTGTTACCTTTATAGAGCCTGTTATATTCAAGGAAAAGCTCAGGGCCAAGAGCGTGATATGCGCCCTGCTGATGCTGCTTGGCGTATTCATACTGGTGCCCGCCGATGGCTCAGGCAATACCGTAAGCGGCATACTGGTGGGCATGGTATCCGCCCTTACCTATGCTGTGCTCTCCCTGCTGAACAGGCGCTTTTCCTCCCGCTACTCCGGGAGCGTGGTGTGCTTTTATGAGCAGTTTATCGCCACGATAGTGCTTTTCCCCTTTATACTTGCCGCCCCACCTCAGCTCACAGGCAAGGACCTGGCGCTGCTGGTGCTGCTGGGGGTATTCTGCACAGCCCTTGCCCACAGCCTTTTCGTATCCTCCCTGAAAAGGGTGCGGGTGCAGACGGCAGGCATCATCTCTGGCGGCATGGAATCCGTATACGGCATTATACTCGCCTTCCTGCTATTGGGTGAGCCCCCCACCACACGGGAGCTTATCGGCGGCATTGTGGTCATAGCCGTCACCGTATACACCACCCTTGCCAACAGCAGGGAGTAAGCCATTCATTTTTTAATATGCTATTAAGTTATTGCCCACAATATTGTTAGCCTCAGAAAACTGTGCTACCATACAGGTGCCCTGGACGCACGTGGCAGGATTCTACGAAAGGTCTTCTTAAATAATGAAGGCAAATAAAACCATAGCCAATAAGCTCCTTGAGGGAGCCATAATAGGGGCGGTGGGGATGATACCCGGCGCAAGCGGCGGGGTGCTGGCGGTGGCCTTCGGCATATACCGCAGCGTCATAGATGCCCTCGCCGGCCTCACAAAGAACTTTAAGGGCAGCCTGCTCTTTCTGCTGCCCTATGGCATAGGGGCTGCCGCCGGTATGCTGCTGACTGCCCGGCTCCTTGAGTGGCTGCTGGGAAACTGGCGTATTCCGCTGATGTATCTGCTTATCGGCCTTGTGCTGGGCGGCGTGCCCTCGCTCATACGCTCGGCAGGGGTAAGGTTTTCCCCAAAGTATGCCCTGTTTATCCTGATAGGCGGCGCAATTACCACCGCCCTTGCCCTGCTGGACAGAGGCAGCACCTCGGCAAGCTACCGTGAATTTACCCACCTTGCCGCCCTCATATCAGGGGCGATAATAACCATAGGCGTGGTGATACCCGGAGTAAGCACCTCATTTATACTCATGTATCTCGGCTGGTATGAGCCGCTGCTCGCCGCCTTTAACAGGCTGCAGCTCAGCTACCTTGCCTGCGCCGGCGCAGGGGCGCTGGTGGTTGCAGCGCTGCTGGTATCCATAGTAAAGCGTATGTTCCGCAAGTATCCCGCACAGGCAAGCTACTGCATCCTTGGCTTTCTTATTGGCACCGTGATAATGATATTCCCCGGCTTTTCCTCCGGAACGCAGCTCCTGCTGCATATCGCGCTGTGCCTGGCAGGCTTCGGCTGTACGCTGCTGCTGCAAAGGCTTGGCGACGCCTGACCTGTCCTCTGCTCCATTTTGGCCCGCAAATAAGCGGGCTTTTTTAGTTTTTCCGCCCCGGCATGAGGCTTTTTTCTCCAGCAAACAAATTTTAAACCAAAAGTTTTGTAATACTGAACAAAAGCAGTTGACTTTTCTGTCGAAAGGTGCTTTAATTATATTCGGCTGTTTAGGAATTCTAAACTTTGGGTTTATTTCTGCGGCTACACGCGCAAGGAGGCGCATCACATGATAAATATTGGCGAAAAAATCAAGCGCTACCGGCTGCGTCTGGGGCTCACCCAGGAGGAGCTGGCAGCCCGCACCGAGCTTTCAAAGGGATTCATCTCCCAGCTTGAGCGAAACCTTACTTCCCCCTCCATCGCCACCCTTACAGACATACTGGAAGCCCTTGGTACAGACCTTTCCGAGTTTTTCACCGAAACTCAGCCCGAAAAGGCAGTATTCACCCCCGACGATATGTTTGAAAAGGAGGAGACCGAGGCAGGCCACACAGTGCGCTGGCTGGTTCCCAACGCACAGAAAAACAGTCTCGAGCCCATACTGGTCACCCTTGCCCCAGGCGGCTGCACCTACGAGGAAAACCCACACGAGGGCGAAGAATTCGGCTACGTGCTGCAGGGCAGCATAAGCCTCTACATAGGCGACAAAAAGCACAAGGTACGCCGGGGCGACAGCTTCTGCTTCAAGCCCAACAGCGTTCACTACATTAAAAACACCGGCAGGACTGAGGCACGGCTCATATGGGTCGTAACGCCCCCATCCTTCTAAAGCACTTTCAATGGGAGAAAACTTATGAGCAAGCATCTTATCGACCTTGTAAACATCACCAAGACCTACGATGATACTGCCGTCCTCAAGGATATCAACCTTTACATACGGGATGGCGAGTTTCTCACCCTGCTGGGCCCCTCCGGCTGCGGCAAAACCACCATGCTGCGCCTTATTGCAGGCTTTACCATGCCTGACCAGGGCAAGGTGCTTATTGACGGGCAGGATATGAGCAACGTACCTCCCTACCGCCGCCAGGTAAATACCGTATTCCAGAAATACGCCCTTTTCCCT
>CAYMPG010000007.1:51963-77235 GCA_964392455.1 uncultured Clostridium sp.
CCTCACCTTAACGTATTCGATAACATCGCCTTCGGCCTCAAAATACAGAAGCTCCCCAAGGAGGAGATAGAGCCCCGGGTAAACGAAATGATGGCGCTGGTAAACCTTTCAGGCTACGGCAAGCGCTACATTGAGCAGCTTTCCGGCGGCCAGCAGCAGCGTGTAGCCATAGCAAGAGCACTGGTAAACAGGCCCCATGTGCTGCTGCTGGATGAGCCCCTTGGTGCCCTTGACCTTAAGCTCCGCAAGGAGATGCAGATAGAGCTCAAGCGTATGCAGCAGCACCTTGGCATCACCTTCATCTACGTTACCCACGATCAGGAGGAGGCGCTCACCATGAGCGACACCATCGTGGTAATGAACGAGGGCGTTATCCAGCAGATAGGCACCCCCACCGACATATACAATGAGCCCAAGAATATCTTCGTGGCCAAGTTTATTGGCGAGAGCAATATCATTCCCGCCACCATGCTGGATGATTACAAGGTACGCTTCCACGATATAGACTTTGAGTGCGTGGACGCAGGCTTTGGCCAGAATACCCCCGTTGACGTGGTGGTGCGCCCTGAGGATATAGATATCGTCCCCCTGGGCAAAACTCCCCTCAAGGGCAGGATACAGAGCGTGCTGTTCATGGGCGTACATTACGAATTCCGTGTGGACACGGGAGACTATGTATGGACCGTTCACTCCACTGACTTTGTGGCGCAGGATACCGAGATCAGCCTTGAGATACTGCCCGACGCAATACATATAATGCACAAGAGCACCAAGCCGGATCAGCAGGAGCTGCTCACCGAGGATGAGCTTGCTGACGCCGCCGTTGCTGCGGAGGAAGAGGAATGAAGCTGAAGCGTCAGGCGTTTTCCTACCCCTATATAGTATGGATGCTGATATTCATACTGGCTCCAATGGTGCTGATAGTGTACTTTGCCTTCAGCTCATCTGAGGGCGGCCTGACCCTTGATAACATTATCACCGCCATTTCCAACGAAATATATATGCAGGTGCTGGTGCGCTCGGTATGGATAGCCCTTAAGGCCACCGCCATCTGCCTGCTGCTGGGCTACCCCATAGCCTATATGCTTTCCACCATGAAAAAGCGCACTGCGGCAATACTCTATGTGCTTTTCATAGTGCCCATGTGGATGAACTTCCTGCTTCGCACCTATGCATGGCAGGTGCTGCTGGATTCCAATGGCATATTCAACAGCATCCTTTCCTTCCTGGGGCTGCCCACCCAGCAGTTCCTTTACACGGAGGGCGCCGTAATGCTGGGCACGGTGTACAATTTTCTCCCCTTTATGGTGCTGCCCATCTACTCTGTGCTTGTAAAGCTGGATCGCTCCCTTGTGGAGGCTGCGGCAGACCTGGGAGCAAATCCCGTGCTGTGCTTTATAAAGGTGGTGCTGCCCCAGTCGGTGCCCGGCATCATCTCCGGCATAACCATGGTGTTCATCCCCGCCATAACCACCTTTGCCATATCCAGGCTCCTGGGCGGCGGCAAATTCCTGCTGTATGGCGACCTTATCGAAAATCAGTTCATCACCCTTGGCCAGAGCGCCTGGCCGGTGGGCAGCGCACTCAGCTTTATACTGCTGGTGCTGGTGCTTATATCCATGGCAATAATGCGCCGTGCAGAGCATGACGCAGGGGAGGAAGGAGGTATGCTCTGGTGAAGAAGCTCCGCTCTTTTTTCCGAGGCACTTACCTTGGCATAATGCTCATATTTCTCTATGCGCCCATACTTGTGCTGATGGTATTCTCCTTTAACGGCAGCAAGTCAATGGGCCGCTGGACCGGCTTCTCCTTCCGCTGGTACGAAGCACTGTTCCATGATACCACCATAATGGATGCCCTTGTGGTCACACTGTCCGTGGCGGTAATATCCGCCCTTGTGGCCACCGTGATAGGCACCTTTGCCGCCATAGGCATACATTCCATGAAAAAGCGGCCCCGTGGGGTGGTGGAGAATATCTCCCGCCTGCCCATGGTAAACCCCGACCTTGTAACGGGTATAAGCTTCATGATGCTGTTTGCCCTGCTTGGCATAAGGGGCGGCTACACCCGTATGCTCATTGCCCACATCACCTTCAATATCCCCTATGTGATATTCTCCGTGATGCCAAAGCTCAGGCAGAGCTCAAACCTCCTTTACGAGGCTGCAATGGACCTGGGCTGCACCCCCATGATGGCCCTGCGTAAGGTGGTCATACCCGACATTATGCCCGGCATAATCTCAGGCTTTGTGCTGGCCTTCACGCTGAGCCTTGACGACTTTGTGGTGAGCTGGTTTGCCACAGACGGCATACAGAACCTTTCCATCTACATCTACGGCATTGCCCGCCGCGGCATAAGCCCGAAGATAAACGCCCTCTGCACGCTGATGTTCATAGCGGTGGTAACGCTGCTGGCCTTTGTAAACATCCGCAGCATCAAGCAGGAGCGGGAGCAGGAGCAGGCCATGAAGCGCCTGAGCCGTCGCTCATAGTATTAAAGAGAACTTGCAAAGGAGACCTTTATATCATGAAAAAAATAGCTCTTATTCTGGCTCTTGCCATGCTTGTCTGCTGCTTTGCAGGCTGCGGCGGCAATTCTGATGCCGTTACCCTCAATGTGCTCAACTGGGGCGATTATATCGATGAGGAGCTGCTGGCCCGCTTTACCGAGGAGACCGGCATCCGCATCAACTACACCACCCTTGCCAACAATGAGGAAATGCTGGTAAAGCTCCAGCAGGAGGATTGCATATATGACCTGTGCTTCCCCTCTGACTACATAATCGAAAAGCTCATCGAAATGGATCTGCTTTACGAGATAAATAAGGACAATATTCCAAACCTTGAGTACATAGACGACCGGTTTATGGACCTGAGCTTTGACCCCGACAACAAATACAGCATCCCCTATATGTGGGGCACTGTGGGCATACTTTACAACACCACCATGGTGGATGATACTGTGGATAGCTGGGATATACTCTGGAATGAAAAGTACTCCGGCCAGATACTCATGTACAACAGCATCCGCGACTCCATGGGCGTTGCCCTTATGAAGCTGGGCCATTCCCTCAATACCCGTGACGAGGCCCATATACTTGAGGCTGAGGAAGCCCTCATCCAGCAGAAGCCCATCGTGCAGGCCTACCTTGGCGATGACATTAAGGATCGCATGATTGGCGGCGGCGGCGCTCTGGCAGTGGTATACAGCGGCGATGCAATGTGGTGTATGGACGAGGAGGAGGGCAATCCCGATCTGGCCTATGCCGTACCCTCCACCGGCACCAACCTCTGGTTTGACAACATTATCATCCCCAAGTCCAGCACCAAGACTGCCGAGGCAGAGGCCTTCATAAACTTCCTCTGCGACCCTGAGGTGGCTGCACAGAATGCCGAATACATCGGCTACTCCACCCCCAATGCAGCAGCCCTTGAGCTGATGGGCCCCGATTACATCGACAACGAGACCTACAACCCCTCCCAGGAGCTGTTTGAAAAGTGCGAAATATTCCACGACCTGGGCGACTTTATCAACGTATACAACGACTCCTGGATGAGGGTCATCTCCTACGCAGGCTAAGCAGCACAATATTTTAAGCCCCAGCCCCGCCGGGGCAAAAATTAAAAGGCCCATTTAAAAATGGGCCTTTTTTGTATGGAATAAAGCTGCTTTTTTTACTATGGGGAGCGCCGTTTGATTGGGCTATACCCGCTTCCAGGTGGCGGGGTTGAAGAGCATTATCATGGGGAATATCTCAAGCCTGCCTATCAGCATATCCAGCGTGAGCACTATCTTTGACCAGGGAGAGAATCCGCTGAAATTACCCATTGGGCCCACCACCTCAAGGCCGGGCCCCACATTGCTTATGCAGGTGATAACGCTGGTAAGGTTGGTAGTAAAATCGCACTCATCAAAGCAGGCCACCAGCAGCGTGGATACCATTATGGTGAATATATACAGCATCGCATACACCTGAGCATTGTGTACCACATCCGCCCCAACCGGCTTGCCCTCCAGCTTTACCAGATTCACGGAGCGAGGATGCATCATGTGCCTCAGCTCGCAGGTGGAGGATTTAGCAAGTATCATTATTCTGGATACCTTCATACCGCCGCCGGTGCTGCCGGCGCAGGCGCCTATGAACATTATGCCCACCAGCAGCGCCCTGGAAAGCTCCGGCCACTGATTAAAGTCCGCCGTGGAGAAGCCCGCCGTGGAGATTATGGAGCTCACCTGAAACAGGGCGTACCGCAGGGACTGACCAAAGGTGCCGTATATCTCCCGGATATTCAGCGCTATTGCCAGCACCGCCCCGCCCACTATGCACAAAAACCAGCGTAGCTCCTCGTTTTTCAGCACAGCACGCACATTGCCTATGAGTATGAAGAAATATAGATTGAAATTGATGGAAAACAGTATGAGGAATACGCTTATTACAATATCTATATAAGCGCTGTCATAATAGGCCACGCTGTTATTCTTTATGCCAAAGCCGCCTGTGCCTGCCGTGCCCATTGCGTGAACGAATGCATCAAACAGCGTCATGCCGCCCGCCATCAGGAATACCACCTCTATCAGGGTCAGCACCACATATATGCCATAAAGTATCATGGCGCTGTCCTTCGCCCGAGGCACCAGCTTGCCCACCACAGGGCCAGGCACCTCCGCCCGCATAATATGCATATTGCGGTTATCTGCCATGGGCAGCACTGCCATCATAAACACCAGCACGCCCATGCCCCCTACCCAGTGGGTAAAGCTGCGCCAGAACAGCAGGCCGTATGGAGTGGCCTCCACGTTTGTAAGCACGGAGGAGCCGGTGGTGGTAAAGCCGGATACGGTTTCAAATACCGCATCCACATACGTGGGCACTATGCCATCCACGTAAAAGGGCAGCGCACCAAAGAGGGAAAGCACTATCCAGCACAGGGATACTGTAACAAAGCCCTCACGGGCATAGATGGCCCTGTTTTGCGTTTTAAGGCATACCAGCGGCACGCCCGCCACTATGAGGCTCACCATAGCCACAAGGAACCCTCTTATGGCCTCCCCGTTAAACAGGGCTATCAGCATGGAGGGTATCATCAGCACCGCCTCCGTAAGCATGGCATAGCCCGTTATTCTTGCTATCATGCGGTAATTCATATGCTTAGGCTTCCTTTAATATCTTGTTCAGCTCCTCAAGGCCGCTTATGGTGGTGACTACTATTACGGAATCTCCCACCCTTATGCTGTCATTACCGCCGGGAATGATGCAGGATCCGCCCCGGATTATTGCACCGATGAGCACATTATCCCTAATGGGCAGGTCCTTCAGAGGGATGCCCACGCAGCGATTGCCCTCGCGCACCCTGAATTCCAGTGCCTCGGCATTGCCGTCGGCAATGCGGTGAAGTGTCTCCACGTTGCTGCCTGTGGCGTTGGTCATGGCACGAACGTAGCTTATTATGCTATTTGCAGCAATGTCCTTAGGAGAGATAAGGCTCTCCACCCCCACGTTTGTCACCATATCCGCAAGGTGAGAGCTGTTTACCTTGGCTATCACCTTATCCACATTTATGGAATTTGCGTACATGGAAAGTATGATGTTTTCCTCATCTATGCCTGTAAGGGCGATGAATGCATCGGTATTATCAATGCCCTCCTCGTGGAGCAGCTCGTGATTGGTGCCGTCTCCATGGAGTATCTGGGCCTTGGGCAGCAGCTCGCAGAGCCTGTTGCAGGTGGCCTCGTCCTTTTCTATTATCTTTACATGGAGGCCGCTCTCTATGAGCTGGCGGGTAAGGTAATAGGCTATCCTGCCGCCGCCCACTATCATAACGTCCTTCACCTTGCGCTTGAAGGTACCCACGGCCTTAAAGAATGCGCTCACATCTCCCGGTGCAGCCAGTATGGACAGCTTATCCCCTGTACGCATTTCAAAGCTGCCCTTGGGGATAAATACCTCATCCTCCCGGCAGGCAGCGCATACCAGTACCCTCAGGCCAAAGTGGCCATAAAAATCCGCCAGCCTCATGCCGTGAAGGGGACTCCCCTCCCTTACCTTGAATTCCACCAGCTCTATGCGGCCCTTGGCAAAGGGCTCCACCTTTATGGCAGATGCAAAGCGCAGCAGCCTTGATATTTCAGAGGCCGCCGCCTGCTCCGGATTTACCGTCATGGACAGGCCCAGCTCATCCTTAAGAAAAAACATCTGCTGCTGATACTGGGGATCTCGCACGCGGGCTATGGTGTGCTTTGCGCCCAGCTTTTTTGCCACCATGCAGCAGAGCATATTCATTTCATCGGCACTGGTGGCAGCGATTAAAAGATCCGCCTTGGCAACGCCTGCCTCGGTCTGCACCTGATAGCTTACGCCATTGCCCTCCACGCAGCTCACATCCTGAAGGTCCATTGTGTTATTCAGCGCAGCCGGCCTGTTATCTATAACTGTAATATCGTGATCCTCACGGGAAAGGCGTTCAGTAACGGTATAGCCCACCTTGCCGTCGCCCACTATTACTATATTCATACACATATTCCTTTCGATGAAAGATGCGTACATTATATCATTGAGCATTTATGCCCATCAATAAGCCGGGAGAATTTCTCCCGGCTTATGCTGCAAATATTCTGCTAAGATATGCTGCTTTTTGGTTTATTTCTTCTTCCTGCTGTAGGGAGTGCCCTCAAGGGGCAGTGACGTGCGACGTATACCGTCATAGCGCAGGTACGCCTCGGATATTGCAGGGGCGGTGGGTATGGAGGTTATCTCACCTATGCCTATTGCGCCGTATGCGCCATCCACGCCGGCCTTTTCCACTATTATGGATTGTACCTTTGGCGCCTTGTCCGCCTTAAACAGGCCCAGCGTACCATACTTTGCCGTGGGAGCGCAATTTACTATCGGGTACTCCTCCGTAAGGGCAAAGCCTGTGGACATTACCACGCCGCCCTCTATCTGCCCCTCTACGGACAGGGGGTTTACCGCCTTGCCCACAGCATGGGCCGCCACTATCCTATCCAGCGTTCCGTCCTCCTTCAGCAATGCCACCTGGGTGGCAAAGCCGTAGGCAACGTGGCTTACGGGGTTTGGCTTATCAGAGCCCAGCGGGTCTGTTGGGGGATAATAATCCGCAAAGAATTCCTCGCCCTCCAGCTCCTCCACTGCCCTGCCGCCAGCCGCCTTATTGTACAGCTCGCAGGCACGCCTTGCGGCCTCCCCTGTAAGCAGGGTCTGCCTTGAGCCTGAGGTAGTGCCGGAATCCGGGGTGCGGTGGCTGTTTGGCGCCTCTATCACTATCTTTTCCCGGGGAAGGCCGGTGGTTTCGTGGACTATCTGCACAAGCACCGTAGCAAGGCCCTGGCCTATGCAGCTTGCTCCCGCCAGCACATGGAGCTTGCCATCCTCCACCAGGAGCTTTACCCGGCCCACATCCGGCAGGCCCACGCCCACGCCTGCGTTCTTCATGGCGCAGGCTATTCCGGCGTACTTTGCCCCCTCGTATGCGCCCTTTACCGCCTCCAGCGTTTCCACAAGGCCGGTGGAGCCATCTGCTATCTGCCCATTGGGCAGCACCTGCCCGGGGCGTATGGCGTTGCGGTAGCGTATCTCCCAGGGGCTTATACCTATGGTATCAGCCATTTTGGTAAGCAGGCTCTCCATGCCAAAGCAGGTCTGGGTAACGCCAAAGCCGCGAAATGCGCCGGCAGGGGGGTTATTTGTATAGTATGCCTTGCCGTCTATTTCAAAGTTTTGATAATTATACGGCCCGGCAGCATGGGTGCAGGCCCTTTCCAGCACCGGCCCGCCCAGTGAGGCATATGCGCCGGTATCCGCTATGACCTTTGCACACACGCCCTGTATTATGCCATTTTCATCGCAGCCCAGAGTAAACTCCATATCCATGGGGTGACGCTTGGGGTGTATCAGCAGGCTTTCTGCCCTTGAGAGCTTCACCTTTACGGGGCGCTTTGTAAGGTACGCCACCAGCGCAGCATGGTGCTGCACGGTAACATCCTCCTTGCCGCCGAAGCCGCCGCCCACCAGCTTGTTTTCCACGCACACCTGCTCATGGGTCAGGCCCAGCATGGGGGCGGTTTCGTGCTGAGTATCGTATACGCTCTGATCTGAGGAGTATATCTTTACCCCATCCCCCACCGGGAAGGCCACGGCGCACTCCGGCTCAAGGAAGGCGTGCTCTGTATAGGGGGTGGAATATTTTTCCGTAAGCACATACTTTGAGCGGGCAATGGCCTCCTTTGCGTTGCCCCTGGATACGTGCTTATGGGCCATAAGGTTGCCATCCTCATGAACGAGGGGGGCATCCTCTGCCATCGCCTCATAAGGGGAGCGCACAGGGGTAAGCTCCTCATACTCCACCTTTACCAGCTTCTTGGCCTCCTCCAGTATCTCCTGGGTCTCCGCCGCCACTATGCATATGGCGTCGCCCAGATAGTGGGTGATGCTGCCTACGGGTATAAGAGCATCCCAATCTTTTTTAAGATGGCCCACCTTAACGCTGCCAGGAATATCCTCTGCGGTAAATACTCCCACCACGCCGGGCAGTGCCTTTGCAGCAGACGCATCTATGGACAGCACTCTGGCTCTCGGGTAGGCTGAGCGAACTGCGCTTGCGTATATCATGCCCTCCATGTATATATCGTCGCAGTATTCGCCATAGCCCAGCACCTTTTCCTCCACATCCACCCTGTGGGCCCGCTCGCCCAGGGAGAAATCATTGCTGTGCTCAGGGACGCTGCCATTGCGTATGCACTCTGCCGCCAGCTCTATTGCCTTTACGATTTTAACGTAGCCTGTACAGCGGCAGATATTATTGCGGATGGCAAAGCGTATCTCCTCCTCTGTGGGGCTCTGGTTCACATCTATAAGGGCCTTGGCGCACATGACCATGCCGGGTATGCAGAAGCCGCACTGGACAGCACCCGCCTCGCCAAAGGCATAGGTATACACCTTCTTTTCAAAATCCGACAGGCCCTCTACGGTAATGATGGACTTTCCCTCCATGCGGTCTGTCTGCTGAACGCAGCACTTTACCGCCTTGCCGTCTATGATTATGGTGCAGGTGCCGCAGGCGCCCTCGCTGCATCCATCCTTGACTGAAGTAAGGCCAAGGTCATCCCGCAGGTAGCGCATGAGCTTTTTATTCTTTTCCACGGTAACCTGTTTGCCGTTTACTGTAAAGGTTGCCATTATCTCTCTTTCCTTTCAGATGTACCTTTGGGGACCGCCCTGTCAGGGCAGCCCCCAAAGTGCAGTAATTATAGCTCTTTAGCCCAGCAGGTAGGGATATTCCCTGATAACGGTCAGCATAAGCTCCTCCAGCTTGCGGTCAAGCTCGCTTGTGCCATCCAGGGTGTATTCCTTCACCTGGCCATTCAGCCTTACCTTTACCTTGGGGCAGGCAGGGCATACTACCATGAAGCCGCTGTTTTCGCTATCCTCAAAGTCCTTCTCGTTTGCAAAGAGGGTGAACTTATCCTTGTAGGGCCTGCCATTGGTATAGGGGCAGAAGTGGGCGCAGTTGCCGCACTCATTGCACATATAGTCAATGTGGAGTATCTGGCGCATATCGCTGCCGGGTATGGCGATGGCCACATTTGCCCTGTTGGGGCAGACGGATACGCAGCACTCGCATACCATATTGCAGCTTATGCAGCGATCTGCCTCGCACTTATCCTTCTCCATCAGCTTCATCTTGCGGCGGAGGGCGGCAGCCTTATCGGCCTGAGCCTCGGCGGGGATATTGCCCACTATGGCCTTGCCCGTAAGCTCCTCCACGGCAGACTTTGCATCTGCTATGGCCTCGGCAACTGTGGCCGGGCCACGGCTTGCATCGCCTATAACGTATACATCCTCATACCTGCGCTGGCCCTTCTTATACTCGGCCACTCCATACTGTGCAAGGAGGTCGGTATCCACCTTTTCGCCCACGGCGGCGATAACGGTGTCCGCATCCACCTCCACAGTCTCCCCTGTTTCAACGGGGCTGCGGCGGCCGGAAGCATCCATATCGCCCAGCTTCATCTTATTGCACAGCAGCTTGCCGTTTGCCTGCTTTACAGGGGCGGCCAGCTCCAGGAACTCCACTCCATCCTCAATGGCAAGCTCCAGCTCCTCCAGGTCTGCCGGCATATACTTGCGATTGCGGCGGTATACAAGGGTCACCTTATCCACCCCGGGTACGCGCTTTGCAGCCCTTGCGGCATCCATTGCGGTATTGCCTCCGCCTACCACTGCCACGTTTTTGCCAAGGTCAAGGGCACCGCCATTCTTGAAGGCATAGAGGAAATCGATAACGTTGAGCACATTGCCCTCTATTGCCAGCACGCCCTTCTTTTCTGCGCCGCAGGCCAGCACTATATGCTCAAAGCCCGCTGCCTTAAGGTCTGCGCCGGAGGGGGCTTCCTTGCCCATTACAAACTCCACGCCGTTCTTTTTGATGAACTCCACGTCCTTATCTATGGCCTCTGCGCCGATGCGGAAGCCGGGGATAACATTGCGTACTATGCCGCCCAGGGTATTCTGCTTTTCAAATACCGTTACGGCGTAGCCTGCCTTTGCGGCAAAGTAGGCCGCTGCAAGGCCGGCGGGGCCGCCGCCTATCACAGCGAGCCTGCCCAATGTGGGCTCAACGGGCTGAGTAACTGCCATAAGCTCATCATAGGCAGCCTCTGCGGCAGCAAGCTTGGTGCCACGCACATCCACCGGCTCCTCGTAATGATTACGCATGCACTTATCCATGCAGTGATGGGCGCAGATGGTGCCGGTAATGAAGGGCAGGGGGTTTTTATCTGTAATGAGCTTAAGTGCCTCAAGGAACAGGCCCTTGCCGCAAAGCTCTATATACTCGGGAATATCCTGGCCAAAGGGGCAGCCGCTCTTGCAGGGAGCCTTGAAGCAATCCGTAAGGGGCAGTACCTTGTCCTTGCCCATGGTGCGCTCGGGAGCTTCCTTCACGGGCTTGATATGGTGATGATTGGTCACAGCCGCCTCAGACAGCTTTGTCACGGCCTTGTAATCCACCCCGGCAAAGGGCTTGAATTCGCACTCATCCAGCAGCTCGCCAAGCTGTACCATGCGGCCATAGCCGCCGGGCTTAAGTATGGTGGTGGCCATGGTGATGGGCCATATGCCCGCCTCAAACAGCGCCTTGATATTGAAGAAATCCGCACCGCCGCTGTAGGACAGGCGCAGCTCTCCCTTGAACTCATTGGCAAAGCGGTTTGCCATCTCTATGGTGAGGGGATACAGTGAGCGGCCGCTCATGTACATTTCCTCGCTGGGCAGCTCATTTGCCTTCACATCCACCGGGAAGGTGTTGGACAGCTTAAGGCCAAACTCCAGCCCATTGCTTTCTGCAAGGGCCTTAAGGCGATGGAACATGGGCACGGCGTCGGCATACTGAAGGTCCTCACGGAAATGCCTGTCATCAAAGGCAATATAATCATAGCCCATTGAGTCAAGGCGGGCCCTTGCAAAGTCATAGCCCAGTATGGTGGGATTGCACTTTACAAAGGTATTCAGGTGCTTTTCGGTGATAAGATAGCTGGCTATGGCCTCTATCTCTCCCGGAGGGCAGCCATGGAGGGTGGATACTGTCACGCCATCGCATACGCGGGCGGGGGTGGCTGCAATATAATCTGCAAGGTCAGGATAAAGCTCCTTGCCCACCTCCATGCACTCCTTGAATATGGGAGTATTGGAGGCATCCCGCATGCCGTCTATAAAGGCATTCATCTTGGGGGTCTTTATGCCCTCAAGGTCGTAGCCCACGCTCATATTGAATACAAAGCCATCCGGTGCGCCAAGGCCATATACCCTGCTTATTATACGCAGGGCAAACCATGCCTTAACGTACTCATCAAATGCCTGGGGAACATACAGCTCTGTGGACCATTCGCAATTGTACCCCTCGTCCTTTGTCCAGATGCAGGGGCGGTTTATGCAGGCGGCAAGGTCATCGCCATCCATTTTCTGCACGGTCTTAAGCTCAAAGAAGCGAGCACCGGCATAATAGGCCGCAATTATGTTCTGGGCAAGCTGCGTGTTGGGGCCTGCCGCAGGGCCGAAGGGAGTTTCCAGCTTTTCGGTGAATATGGGCAGCACCTTGTCATTTTTCTTAACGTAGGGAGCGTTTACTCCGAATACGGTGCCGCACTTGTCGTGCTCGTCCCGTATCCAGGTCATAAGCTGCTTAAAGGGGATGGGGGTCATTCTTTCGCTCATATTACTTCTCCTCCAGGTTTGGTTATGCGTTTATGCGGCCCCAAAGATCCTTTGCGGCCTCCATGGTCTTTGCATTGATGGCCTCCTCATCGCAGCAGAGGAGCTTTCTGTCCTTCATGAGCAGCTTGCCGTTGCACATGGTGGTCTCGCACTGGCGGCCGGTCATGCCGAATATCATGTGGCCGTCAATATTATCTGCGCTGAAGGGGGTGAATGCCTTGTAATCCATTACGATAACGTCTGCCGCTGCGCCGGGCTTGAGCACGCCAAGGGGCTGATCGAAATACTGGGCGCAGATCTTTGCATTGTTCTTAAACAGCATATCCGTTACCTCGCACCAGGCCACATTGGGCATGCAGGCATTGTGGCGCTGTATGATGAGGGCCACCTTAAGGCTCTCCAGCATATCAAAGGTATAGCTGTCGGTACCCAGGCCCACGGTAATGCCCTTCTTTATCATCTGGAGCACGGGAGCGCAGCCCACCGCATTGCCCATGTTGGATTCGGGGTTATTGCATACCATGGTGCCGGTCTCCTTAATGATATCCATTTCAGCGGCGTTGATATGTATGCAGTGGCCCAGCATGGTCTTGGGGCCGAGTATGCCATTATTGAGCAGGCGGTTTACGCTGCGAGTGCCGTAATTGAGTGCGGAATCGTATACGTCATTGAGGCCCTCGGATACGTGGATATGGAAGCCGGTCATGCCGTTATTTTCCTTTACCATCTTCTCGAAGGTCTTGTCGGATATGGTAAAGAGGGCATGGCCGCCGAACATGGCCTTTATCATGGGGTCATTTTCCCTGGCGCAGTGGCGGATAAAGTCGCCGTTTTCCTTGATGGCCTGGTCGCACTTTTCCTGGCCGTCACGATCGCTGACCTCGTAGCACAGGCAGGCGCGCACGCCCAGCTCCTTGGCTACCTTTTCTATTTCAAAGAGGCTGCCGGGTATCTCGGCATAGCTTGCATGGTGGTCAAAGAGAGTGGTACAGCCGGTTTTAATGCTGTCGATAAAGGTGGTATAGGCGCTGTACTTTGTGCCCTCAAGGGTGAGGCGGCGGTCAATGGCCCACCACATACCATCCAGTATCTCGTAGAAATTGGTGGGGTTGTGGCCCTTTATAGACAGGCCCCTTGCAAGGGCAGAGTATATATGGGAGTGAACATTGATAAATGCAGGCATTATTACCATGCCCTTTGCGTCCACAAATTCCGCATCGGGATACTTGGCCTTCAGGGCGGCCGTTTCGCCCAGCTCCACTATTTCGGTGCCCTTTACAGCTACGCCGCCATTTTCGATATAGGGCATGGCAGGGTCTCTTGTGATCACTTTTCCGTTGGCAATAAGATACATTTGCAGCCTCCTTGTGATGATGTGTTTTTTTAAAGATTACTACAGGCATCATTCGGCCTGTGGGGAGCAGAACTGAGCTTTTTTTCGGAAAACAAAAACGCACGCAGCCAAACACATTGTTTAAGCCCGTGCGCTGAGCACTCCCTTACAGCCGATAATATGATATGATTTATCTATGGCATTATTTTATCACACCATTCTGCTTCAAGCAATAGGCACGGGGCCAAAAAGTTTTTTTGAAAAAAACATTTTTTAGGTGCGTTTGCCGGGATTGTATGCTATATTTATGTTGGATTTTGTTTTCTATATGCTTTATTTATTTTGCTGAGATGTGCTCAGCATTAATTTATGAATAAAAGAGATAAGGCAGGTATAGCGATGCAAAGCAACATTACAGACATCCTCCGGCGCATAGCTACGGCCATATCCTCCCAATTCGGCAACAACTGTGAGGTAGTGGTGTACGACCTTTCCCGGGAGGACCCCGAGGACATGATAGTTGCCCTGGAAAACGGCCATGTTTCCAAGCGCAGCATAAAGGCAGGCCCCAGCCATGTGGTGCTGGAGGCAATGAAGGAAGGAAAGAAAGACCTTCCCGACCATTACAATTACCTTACCAAGACCCATGACGGCCGCATACTCCGCTCCAGCACCATATACATAAAAAACGAGCAGGGCAAGCCCATAGGCATATTTGCCATCAATTACGACATGACAGACCTTATGATGGCCCAGTCCATCATAAACTCCATGGCTCAGCCCTCCTCATCAGATGAGCCTGAGCGTATACCCACCAACGTAAACGAGCTGCTGGATGACCTGCTGGAGCAATCCGTAAAGCTCATAGGCAAGCCTGTGGCCATGATGAACAAGGACGATAAGGTCAAGGCCATACGCTTCCTCAATGACGCCGGTGCAATGCTCATTACAAAATCCGGCGACAAGATCGCCAAATACTTTGGCATCAGCAAATACACCCTTTATTCCTATCTGGACACCTCCTCCCAGCAGTAGGAGGCGTCCTGCATTTTACCCGGCTCCTTATCGCCCCTTATGGGACGAAATATATTTTTATTCCTTAGGAGGGACTCATAAAAATGTTGGACAAGCTGTTCAAACTCAAGGAACACAACACCACCGTAAAGACAGAGGTCGTAGCCGGCATTACCACATTCTTTGCCATGGCTTACATCATCTTTGTCAACCCCGGCTTCCTCAGCGAAACCGGCATGGACTTTAATGCCGTTATGATGGCCACCTGCCTTGCGGCAGCGCTGGGCACCCTGCTCACCGCCATTCTGGCAAACGTTCCCTTTGCCCAGGCTCCCGGCATGGGCCTTAATGCCTTCTTTACCTACTCCGTATGCTTCGGCATGGGCTATACCTGGCAGAACGCGCTGGCCATCGTGCTGCTGTCCGGCCTGATATTCTTCCTGGTATCCGTATCCCCCCTGCGCTCCAAGATAATCGAATCCATCCCCGCCTCCCTCAAGAGCGCCATCAGCGCAGGCATCGGCCTGTTTATCGCCCTTGTGGGTATGCTGAATGTTGGCATTATCACTGCCAACAATAACCTTGTGGATATGGGCGCAATTACCAGCGGCCCCGCCCTGGTTGCCATCATCGGCCTCATTATCACCGCCATACTCATGGCCTATAAGGTAAAGGGCGCTCTGTTCCTGGGCATCATCATCACCACCATAATAGGCATCCCCTTTGGCGTGACCACCTTCCCCGAAAGCATTTCCTTCAGCGGAATATCCACCATTTCCCCCATATTCGGCAAGGTATTCACCGAGGGCTTCAACGGCCTGCTCAATCATGGCCTGCTGGCCCTGCTGACCGCCATAATCACCTTCGCCATCTGCGATTGCTTTGATACCGTAGGCACCCTTATCGGCACCGCCAAAGCCGCCAATATGCTGGATGAAAACGGCAACCTGCCCACCGGTGACAAGGCCCTCATAGCTGATGCCGTGGCCACCATGGCAGGCGCAGTGCTGGGCACCTCCACCGTTACCACCTTCGTTGAAAGCTCCACCGGCATCAGCGAGGGTGGCCGCACCGGCCTTACCAGCGTGGTAGTAGGCATACTGTTCTTCCTGGCAGCCTTCTTCTTTGCCCCCATCGCCGGCATCATCCCCAGCGCCGCCACCGCTCCCGCCCTTATCATCGTGGGCGTGCTGATGCTGGGCAACGCTGCCGATATCGACTGGAAGGATATTGAAACTGCCGTTCCCTGCTTCCTTACCATCGCCGTAATGCCCTTTGCCTACTCCATCTCTGATGGTATCGGCTTTGGCTTCATTTCCTACACCCTCATCAAGCTGGCCCGTGGCAAGGCAAAGGAGGTTCCCGTATTCCTGTATGTGATCTCTGCCCTGTTCATCGCCCAGTACATACTTACCTTCGCATAATTCAAAAACCCGACATAGAGCCACCTACACAAAGGGCGGAAGCATTGCTTCCGCCCTTTTACCTTGCCCTCAGTTTTCCATCTGCTTGCCCATAAAGTGGGCGGCCGTTTCGCATACCTTAAGCTCCGTATCCCCCACCATATCCCCGGGCTCCCTGCTCACCATCACCACTGCGCCTATGGCGTCCCCTGCGGCAAGTATGGGCACTATCACCTGGGCCGTATACCTTGATGGGTCGTCTCCGTCTATTATGCCCTGCAACTCTCCCTGCCCTGCAGATATTACCAGCTTTTCCCTTTCCTGCATGCACCGCTCCACGTCCTCATGCACAGGCCGCTCCATATACTCCTTCCTGCTGCCGCCTGATACGGCTATCACCGTATCCTTATCGCATATGAGGGCAGTGCGGTTCAGGGCATGGAATATGGATTCCGCATATTCCTTTGCAAAATCCCCCAGCTCGCCTATGGGAGAGTACTTTTTCAGTATCACCTCTCCCTCCCTGTCGGTAAATATCTCCAGCGGGTCGCCCTCCCGTATTCTCAGGGTGCGGCGTATTTCCTTGGGTATCACTACCCTGCCCAGCTCGTCGATGCGTCTTACTATTCCCGTGGCTTTCATGATTCCTCCTGTGGTAAACATTGCTTTGTCTTCATAGTATCCGCAGGATTGGCAGGGGTATTCAGTAAGAACCATGGTTCATTTTGGCAGGCTTTGCAAAAAGCCGCTGCCATGGGCAAATTAAAAAAGCACCCCGAAGCATCGAGGGTGCTTTTTGCGGATATTTATATGGCTTACAGCTTATTTTGTGCCCTTATTGAGCAGGGCTACCAGCGCCCATATTACGCATATCACTACGAATACGCCCAGCAGGCCCTTGCCAAGCAGGGGCAGCACCTCCACAAACGCCTGGGGACTGAACTTGAGAACGAAAGAATCCATAGTCTTGCCTCCTTTACATTGCGGCTAACGCATTCTCTATGAGGGTTATCACCAGGCCGCCTGCTATTACGGAGGCTATCTGGCCGCTTACATTTGCGCCTGCGGCGTGCATCAGCAGGAAGTTATTGGGATCCTCCTCCCTGCCCATCTTATGCACCACACGGCTGCTCATGGGGAAGGCGGATATGCCCGCTGCGCCCACCATGGGGTTGATTTTGTTTTTGCTGAAAAGGTTCAGCAGCTTTGCAAACATTACGCCGCCCACCGTATCGAATATGAATGCCACAAGGCCCAGCAGCAGTATTGCAAGGGTCTCCACGGTGACAAACATTTCGGCCTTCATGCGGAAGGATACGGATATGCCAAGCACCAGGGTGATAAGGTTTGCAAGGTCTTTCTGGGCGGTTTCTGAAAGGCTGCCCAGCACGCCGCACTCGCGGATAAGATTGCCAAACATGAGGAAGCCGATAAGCTCTGCGCTCTTGGGGGCAATGGTGCCGGCGATGACGGTAACGAAAATGGGGAACAGTATACGGGTGCTCTTTGATACGGCAGCGGGGTTATAGGGCATACGTATCATGCGCTCCTTTTTGGTGGTGCAGGCCTTTATCACAGGGGGCTGCACTATGGGCACAAGGGCCATGTAGCTATATGCCGCCACCATTATGGCACCCTGATAATTTGACTTGAAGTAGTTTGCAACGTATATGCTGGTGGGGCCGTCTGCTGCGCCGATTATGGCGATGCTTGCGGCATCCTGAAGCTGGAAGCCCATCAGCACGGCCATGCCCAGGGTAAAGAATATGCCAAACTGGGCAGCGGCGCCAAAGAGCATCATCTTGGGATTGGAAAGCAGGGGGCCAAAGTCTATCATGGCGCCTATGCCAATGAACAGCAGCAGGGGGAACAGCTCTGTGGCTATGCCCGCCTCAAAGAGGGTCTCTATGGCCTCGGTATTTACAAAGGGAAGGTTTACAAGTATTGCACCAAAGCCCATGGGCAGCAGCAGCGTGGGCTCCATCTCCTTCTTGATGGCGCACCAGATGAGCGCTCCGCCGATGAGTATCATCAGAGCCTGCTGCCAGGTAAAGTTCAGTACGTTGCCAAACAGCTCAAGGAACATTTGCAAGGTTTTTTCCTCCGTATTATTATACAATATAAGCGGCGGTTTAGTTATAATCAGTGGTTATATTATGCCGGGGTTTTTCATGATTTTGCAGGAATGAACATAAGGGATAAAATCAAGACGATGTCTGCATTTTTTCATGAATTTTACGGCAAGTCAATTATAACCTTTTCCTATCTCAAAACCGCAAAGTCATTATATTCATAATATTTGTATTTGTAAACACCCAATTTGTCAAATACTCGTAAAAATCCATTTCCCGGGAAATCCGCTGTGCTTTCGGCAATTATCCCACCGTTCCTCTATGCACTTTTCATACAAAAAAAGCCGGGCATCGCCCGGCAAATGCATCAGCTCCCTGCAACAGCTTTTCAGCTTAGCTGGTACATGGCTGCCTCATAGTCCTTTACAAAGTATTTTATATTTGTTCTGCCCCGGCATATCACCTGATGGCCCTCGGCCTCCAGCCGCCGCTTCTGCTCCAATACACCGCCGGGGTATTTGGGATTCAGCTCCCCGCCCGATTTCAGCGTCCGCCAGTATGGAGTTTCATCCCCGGTGCGCTGGAAGCTGGCCCATGCGGCAATGGATACGAATATGCCTGCGGTAATTGGGTCGGTAAAGTCTCCGCCGCCCTGGACTGCCAGGTATTCCCTTATCCTGCCAACGGTTATCACCCGGCCCTCCGGTATGCGCTTCATTACCCTGTCATAATACTCAGGGGGCGCAAAGTACATTCTGCTGCCGCCGTACCGCTGTATGGTCAGGGCATCGGTTATCACCTGCACCTTTGGCATATCCTTGCAATCGTGCAGCATGGCGTTAAAGTCTTTTCTGTTTTCATTTGCCATACGGCTCACCTCCCTGATAAAGCATAGCCCCCATCAGATATGCTGCAATGAAGGGGTTTTTATTTGGGATGCAGCCTTTCTCAGCATCCGACTGTAGCTCATCTCCCCCTCCGGCGCTTCCTTTATCACCTCAAGAAGCCCCATGTGTATCATATGGTCAATGCGGCAGGCTATCCATTCATCTCCTATGCCGGGCCGGTATTTTCCCAAAACATCCCCTATGGCCCGGGCCATGCTGAATTCCTCCGGCTGGGCGGCTATGCTCCCCAGTATAAAGCAGTCGTAAAACTCCTCGGGCACACTTTGCAGCCGCCCGTTTACCACTGCCCTGAGGGGAGCGTTTTCCTCCCTGAGCCTGCTCCACTCTGCGGCCCAGGCCGAACGCAGCACCGGGCGCACCTCCTGCTGCAATGAGGCGTATCTGCCCCATTCCCCGGGGCCCACTTCTCCCCAGCCGTTTCTTGAAATTACCGTATTTTCTTCGCCGTATTCCCAACCGGGCAGCCTTACAGCATATACCCTTGCAGGGCTTTCCGCCAGCCTCAGTCTATCCATCAGCCAGTACATTCCGCAGAGCTCATCAGGCTTAGAGCTGTACCATATCCTTATATCCTCACCGACCCTGTACCGGCCGATAAGCCTATCCAGCCCATCGGCAGCCTGCTGCACCCTTTGCAGGGCCACAGCGTGCTTATCTTCACACGGTATACACATGATTTTGCTCAATGCCTGCTGCCGCTTTTCCCCGATTCCATCATCGGATATATCCCCTATGGCAAGGCCCAGGGCAAAGCAGTATACATCCTCTGCACAGCTCTCCAGCGGGATGGCGTTTTCATATTCCCTTTGCAGCCGCTCCCTTGCCCTTTTTTCGGCGGCCTGCTGCTCCTCTGCCGTGGGCTCGGCCCCATCCGTATGCAGCACCATTACGGATACCGCCCCTCCGATATATTTACCCTTTCCGTAGCTTTGGGCTACCTTAAGGCTGCCACAGGCGCTTTCGCCAAACACTACCTCTAACATTCCCTTTTCTATACCTCTCTCATGCTGAAGGTGAAGGTGCTGCCCTGCCTGGGGGCGCTCTCCAGGGTAATATCTCCGCCATGGAGCTCGGCTATCTGCTTTACCATGGCAAGGCCAAGGCCATTGCTGCCGTTTTTATTATCCGCACGGGATGGATCTGCCTGCCAGAACCGCTCCCATACCTTATCCTGATCTTCCTTTTGTATGCCTATGCCATCATCCCTGACAAACAGCCATATCATGCCGTTTTCCCTGTACAGGCCCACCTTTATATGCCTGCCGCCAAACTTGCAGGCGTTTGTGATAAGGTTTTCCAACATTCTGGTTATCATGGTAACGTCCACAGTGGCGTCTATATCCGGCTCTATGTCCTTTTCAAAGGTAACGGATTCATTCAGCTCCTGCTGCTCCTCGCACACAGCCTCTGCAATATCGCTCAGGTTTACGTGCTCCATACGCACCTTCTGGGTGCCATGCTCAAGGCGGGCAAAGTTCATTAGCTGGGATACCACCGAATTCATCCGGCGGGCCTGCCGCTTTATCACCCCTATGGTCTCCCGGTAATCCTCGGGAGTCTTATCATGCTCCAGCGCATATTCGCACTGGGAGATTATCACCGCCGTGGGGGTGCGGAGCTCATGGGAGGCATTTGAGGTGAATTGCTTTTCCATATCGAAGGAGCGCTCCAGCCTTTCCAGCATCTTGTCGTAGCTCTGGGCCAGCATATAGGCCTCCATGGTCTCATTTTGCATATTCAGCCTGCGGGAAAGGTCTCTGCCCTCGGAAATTTCATCGGATACCCGGGCCACCTTTTCAATGGGCTTAAGGGCCTTGCTCGTTATAAAGTAGCCGCCTATGGCAGACACTACCACCACCCCCGGCAAAACATAGGAAGCCACCGTAGCCACCGTGCTTGCCACTGTAACGGTAGTAGTGGTAAGGGATACGCCCCTTATCCAGGCGTGCTTGCCGTTTTTAAAGGTGATATAGCTATCGTATATATAGTAGCTCTTGCCGTCACACTCCACGGTGCGGAGGGTGCCATCCTGAAACTCGGCGCTGGTCTCAAAGCCCTCAGGGAATTCTCCGGCTATTTTTCCGTAGTTTCCATCGTATATCACGCAGTATACGCCGTTTACATAGTAGCGGAAGCCGCCGCCCGGCTGTATGGTATCGTCATTGTACTTGACGTCATTTCGGTTATCCCGCACGCCATCCACTATGCGCCGCTGCATATCCTGCTCCATGGTAAGGCGGCTGGCGGTAAGCATGAATACCATTGCCAGCGCCACTATGGCCACCATCAGCATTGTAAACCAGAAGGTGATTATGAACTTTACGGATATTTTCTTCATTTTTCTTCCCTCAGCACATACCCTGCGCCCCATACGGTATGAATCAGCTTCAGGTCGTAGGGCTCATCTATCTTGCGGCGAAGGAAGCGGATATACACATTTACCACGTTTGAGCCGCCCTCATAGTCCACATTATAAATATGATCCTCTATGGCCTCACGGCTCAGCACCACGCCCTTGTTTACAATAAGATACTCAAGGAGGGCAAATTCCTTTGGGGAAAGGTCTATCACATCCTGCCCCCGCTTTACAGTGCGGGAGGCACAATCCACCGTAAGGTCTGCCACGGTGTACACGCTTGCATGGGCAGGCACGCTGCGGGTCATTACCCTTATGCGGGCAAGCAGCTCCTCAAAGGAGAAGGGCTTTATAAGGTAATCATTCGCCCCTATATCAAGGCCCTTTACGATATCCTCAGTGCTGTCCCTTGCGGTAAGGTAAAGTATTGGGGTGGCGTCCTTTTTTTCTCTCAGCCGCCGCACCACCTCATAGCCGTCCATCTCCGGCATCATTATATCCATAAGCACCCCGTCGTAGCGGTTCAGCAGTATATGATCCAGCGCATCTGCGCCATTAAAGCACTGATCCACGCTATAGCCCGAAGCCCTCAGCTTATTGCATATTACGTTATTAAGGTCCCTTTCATCCTCAGCCACAAGTATACGCATAGCCTGCTCCTTTCCAATAAAAAAATGCCCGGTGTCTCTCCGGGCATTATACCATCAGCCGCAAAGCCCATACAAGCCCAAAGGGGCATATATGCCTTGCTCTTTCTATGCCATGCAGAACCTGTACCTGAGTATCTCTCCGGTAATCCTGTCCACATAGCCCTCGTATCTGCGGCCATCGCACACAAAGCCGAATACATAGCACATCCGCTTTGCCGCCCGGCTTTCCCGGGCCTTGTATACGCTGGCGGGCCTGTGGGAAACGCCGGCATGGCTCAGCAGCAGCTTTAAGCACTCCCTCATGCTCTTGCCGTGGCCGGCTCCACCCATAAGCTCATTTAATGCTTCCGTTACATCTCCCGTTTCCATGCGCTTCATAATTTTTCCATTCAGCTCAAGCATGATAAAGCACTCTCCTTTCAGTTGGTATTATAAGCATATGCCATAAAAATTAAACCCGGATTAAACTTTTCAGCTTCCGGGTCATTGTTAATATTTTGTTTTATTTTTTGTCACAGTTTGCCGTCTCTGTGCTGTCTGAAGGCCATTGACAGCAGCTCTGCACATTCCTCCTCCAGCACCCCGCCTATGCACCTTACCCTGCGGCTCAGCAGGCCATCGGTCAGGTCTGTACGGGAGCCGCAGCAGCCCATTTCCCCATCGTATGCGCCAAATACCACCTGGCTCACCCGGCTGTTTAATATTGCGCCGGTACACATGGGGCAGGGCTCCAGGGTAACATACAGGCTGCACCCATCCAGCCGCCAATCCCCCACTGCCTCTGAGGCCATTGCCAGGGCAAGCATTTCCGCATGGGCAGAGGCGTTTTTTTGCCGCTCCGTCATATTATGGGCGGCGGCGATTATCTGTCCATCCTTTACCACAACCGCCCCCACCGGCACCTCTCCCGCCTCCAGGGCGGCCCTTGCCTGGGCTATAGCCTGTTTCATATAAAGGGAATGCATACGCTCCTCCTGATGCCATGTTTTTTATACCAAATGCCGCCCCGGTATGGAGGCGGCATTTGCCAGGGGCCTGTTTGCTTAGCCCACTACGATGTTTACAATGTTCTTTACCACTATCACCTTGCGTACAGCCTTGCCCTCCAGGAAGGGAACCACATCCTCATGGGCCTTGGCGGCGGCCTCCACCTGCTCCTTGGGCATATCGGCAGGCAGCTCTATGCGGGCACGTATCTTCCCATTTACCTGCACGCCGTACTCTATAGTGTGCTTTACCAGGGCGCTTTCATCCCAGGTGGGCCACTTGCTTGCATAGATGGGCGTGGTGTAGCCCAGCAGCTCGTTCAGCTCCTCGGTAACATGGGGGGCAACGGGGTTCAGCAGCATCAGCAGGGTATGGAATTCTTCCTTTGTGATGGAGCCAAGGTTGTATACCTCGTTTACCATGGTCATCATGGCGGCGATGGCGGTATTGTACTTCATGGACTCATAGTCCTCAGTTACCTTCTTGATGGTGCCATGCACCACGGCCATCATCTCAGGGCGAATACCCTGTGCATCGCTGAGCATATCCTGCATACGCCATACCCTGTCGATAAACCTGCGGCAGCCGCGGGCGCCGGTGGTGCTCCAGGGAATGGGCTGATCAAATGCGCCCATAAACATCTCGTACAGGCGGAAGGTATCTGCGCCCATTTCGTTTACGATGTCATCGGGATTGACCACGTTGCCTCTGGATTTGGACATCTTCTCGCCGTTTTCGCCCAGTATCATGCCGTGGCTGGTGCGCTTCTGATAGGGCTCCTTGGTGGGCACTGCGCCTATATCGTAAAGGAACTTATGCCAGAAGCGGGAGTACAGCAGATGCAGCGTAGTATGCTCCATGCCGCCATTGTACCAATCCACAGGCATCCAGTATTCCAGGGCCTCCTTGCTGGCCAGCTCCTTATCATTGTGGGGGTCACAGTAGCGCAGGAAGTACCAGCTTGAGCCTGCCCAGTTGGGCATGGTATCCGTTTCACGGTCGGCAGGGCCGCCACAGCAGGGGCAGGTGGTCTTTATCCAATCGGTTGCGCGGGCAAGGGCAGAGGAGCCGTCATCGGTGGGCTCGTAGTCCTCTATTTCGGGCAGCTTCAGGGGCAGCTCCTCATAGGGCAGGGGCACCCAGCCGCACTTTTTGCAGTTTACCAGAGGTATGGGCTCGCCCCAGTAGCGCTGGCGGGTGAATACCCAGTCCCTCAGCTTGTAATTTACCTTACGGGTGCCAAGGCCCTTTTCCTCCAGCCACTTTATCATGGCGGCGATGGCGTCCTTAACATTCATGCCATTGAGGAAGCCGGAATTTACCAGCGTACCGCTCTCAACGTCGGTATATACCTCCTCCTGAACGTTCTTCCCGCCTGCTACCACCTCTATGATGGGCATATTGAACTTCTTTGCGAATTCCCAGTCCCTCTCATCGTGGGCAGGTACTGCCATGATGGCGCCGGTGCCGTAGCCCATGAGTACATAGTCGGATATCCATACGGGGATGGGCTGGCCGTTTACCGGGTTGGTGGCCTTCAGGCCCTTGAGCATAACGCCGGTCTTTTCCTTATTGAGCTCGGAGCGCTCAAGGTCGCTCTTGCGGGCGGCGGCCTGCTGATATGCACGCACCTCGTCCATATTCTCGATAACGTCCTTCATGGCCTCCACTATGGGATGCTCGGGAGATACTACCATGTAGGTGGCACCAAAGAGGGTATCACAGCGGGTTGTGTACACCCTGAGCCCCTCGGGATAGCCCTCTATGGGGAAGGTTATCTCTGCGCCCTCGCTGCGGCCTATCCAGTTTTTCTGCTGGATTTTTACCCGGTCTATAAAGTCCAGCTCGTCCAGATCGTCTATGAGGCGCTGGGCGTATTCGGTTATCTTCAGCATCCACTGGCTGCGTACCTTCTGCACTACCGTGCCGCCGCAGCGCTCGCATACGCCATCCACTACCTCCTCATTTGCAAGGCCCACCTTGCAGGAGGTGCAGAAGTTTATGGGGATCTCCGCCTTGTAGGCAAGGCCCTTTTCATACAGCTTGAGGAATATCCACTGGGTCCATTTATAATACTCGGGGTCGGTGGTATTTACCTCACGGCTCCAGTCAAAGCTGAAGCCCAGGCGCTTGAGCTGCTGGCGGAAGCGGTTCACGTTGTCATGGGTGACCTTTGCAGGGTGTATGCCGGTCTTGATGGCATAGTTTTCCGTGGGCAGGCCAAAGGCATCCCAGCCGATAGGATAAAGCACATTGTATCCCTCCATGCGGAGCTTGCGTGCAAGTATATCCATTGCCGTATTGGAGCGGTGATGGCCCA
>CAYMPG010000008.1:0-68736 GCA_964392455.1 uncultured Clostridium sp.
TCCCTGCCGAAAGTTCTCCCTCGACCTTAGGGAAAGCTCCTTCTCAGGCTGCGGCAATCTGGACGTATACCTTAATAGCAAGCCCCTTGCCATGAAATACGCCAAGAGCTACTCCGGCAAATCACTTGGGCTGAATGGCGTTCTGGCGTTTGTGTTTGCGGGAGAATGAAAAAATTAGGTTTATGCAAAAGAGACAGGCTTGCCTGTCTCTTTTAATGTGTATTTTACTGTATTTTTTTCAGTGTCTGGATGATTTCCATTGGGGATGCTGCCTTAAATACGCTGCTGCCTGCCACCAGTACATTGGCACCGGCTTCAACACACATTCGCCCGGTTTCAGGGTTTATGCCGCCATCAATCTCAATATCAGGCTGAACTCCCATTTCAAGGCACATTTCCTTAAGCACGCGTATTTTGTGCAGCACAGAGCTTATAAAGGCCTGGCCGCCCGCTCCCGGGTTTACACTCATGAGCAGCACCATATCACATTCCGGCAGCACATAGCGCACAGCTTCCGCCGGTGTGGACGGATTCAGCACAATGCCGCCCTTCATGCCTGCTGCATGTATGCGCTGGAGGGTGCGATGGGCGTGCCTGTCTGCCTCTATATGAAATGTAACTATATCCGCTCCTGCATCTCTAAACTGGGCGATGTTCGTTTCAGGATGCTCCACCATTAGGTGAACATCTATTGGCAGGGAAGTATGCTTCCTCAGCGCCCTGCACATTTCATGGCCAAAGGTTATCTGGGGCACAAAGCTGCCATCCATCACATCAAAATGAATGTAATCAGCTCCCCATTTTTCGCAATCCTCAACGGCCTTCCCCATGTTGGCAAAATCCGCAGAAAGTATAGACGGTGCGACCTTAATCATACCTGTGCCTCCTTTTTTCCTTTAGCTCCTCCACAAATTTACAGTATCTTGAATAGCGTTCCGGGTGTATGCCGCTGCCCACCAGGGGCTTTATGCCGCAATCAGGCTCGGTAATATGTACACACTCCGGAAATCTGCATTCGCCCGTATGCAGGCGCATTTCGGGATAATATCTGCATAGCTCCGCAGGCTCAAGCTCCGCAGCATCCAGCAGGCTGAAGCCCGGAGTATCCAGCATGGCCCCACCACATACCTGCCACAGCTCTGCATGGCGGGTGGTATGCCTGCCCCTGTCTGTTTTTTCTGAAAGGCCGCCCACTGCAAGGCCCAGCTCCGGCGCAAGGGCGTTCATCAAGGAGGACTTACCCACGGCAGACTGCCCGGCAAAGCAGCAGATATTGCTCTTTATCTCTGCCCTGAGCTGCTCCATTCCCTCACCGGTATGTGCGGAAAGAGTAAGCACGGTGTACCCGCATGGGCCATACTGAGCCAGCACAGAGCTGCTTATTTCTTCATCACGCTCGTCCCATTTATTGAGTATTATGACCGGGATTATGCCAGCTATCTCGCACTGCACCAGCAGCTTATCCGTAAGAAACAGATCCGGCTTTGGCAGGGATGCCGCCATTACTATCATCAGCTTATCCACATTGGCCACGGCAGGGCGTATCAATATGTTTTTTCGCGGCATGATTTCAAGAAGATAACCCTTATCTTCCTCCACCACTTCAAATGACACCATATCCCCCGGAACCGGAGAAGCGCCTATCTTTCTGAATTTTCCTCTGGCCTTGCAGACAAACTGGCCGTCATCCGTCATGACGGTATAAAAGCTGCCTATGCCTTTTATTATCCTGCCAATGCGCTCCATTATTACCTCAGGGTAAAGTTTATCTCCATGCGCTTTACTTCAATGCCATCCACATATACAAGGCACTCTCTCAGCCCGGCTTCTCTTATATTTGCCGTAAAGGCCACAGGCTGCTGCTTGCCGTTTTTTATTTTTCCTTCGTACAGCACAAGCTCCACGCCGCTGTCCATCATCGCCGTAACTGTTACTGCCGATTCATCTGCCTCAATATCCAGATTGACCGCTATATCTGCACAGCAGTTTCCCGGATTTGATCTGCTTACCCATACCTCAGCCCTTGTGCCCTCGCCCACGCTCATATTTGCTGCGGGGGACTGCTGCTGCACGGTTTCATCTGTCACACCCTCACCGGGCTCCACCACGTGCATCCATATGCGCGTTACCCTGCTCTCCTGAAGCATCCTGAGGGCGGTGGAGGTATCCTTGCCCACCACTGAGGGCATTTCTATCTGGGGCAGCTCACTGCCGCTTATCCATATATCCACCGACTCAAATTCGGATACACGGGTACTTGCATCAGGCACCTGACGTACTATCTGCCCGGCAGGTAAATCGGATGAAGGATCGTATCCTACGGCACCCATATTAAGGTTTTCCTCTGCCAGCAGCAAAGATGCCTCTGTTATGGTGCTGCCCGTTATATCCGGCACTATGGCATAGCCGCTGCCTGAGCTCACCTCCACAGCTATGGTATCCCCCTCCTTGCCCCTGGCTCCATTAAGGGGGGACTGCTTAGTTACCTGGCCTGCCGGAAACTCGGTGCTTATCACATAATCCGATACCTCCAGCTTAAAGCCCCTGAGCTCCGCAAGGCTTCTGGCCTCCTCAAGAGTTTTTCCTTCAAGGGAAGGCACGAGGAATTCCTCTCCTCTGCTTTTGCCATCCAGCATATGGCTGATAAGCGCTGCGCCTGTGATTATCAGTGCAATGCTCACTATTACTACGGCAGAAAGTATTATCCCCTTGCTGCTTGGCTTTTTTTCTATGGGCTTACGCTTTGGTGCAAGCCTTGCAAAACGCCCTCTGGGCTCCTTCAGGGCCCTGAGAAGGTCTTTTTTCATATCGGCGGCGCTGTGATACCTGTCCGCAGGATCCTTTGCCGCTCCCTTCATGACAACATCGGACAATGCCTGGGATATCCTGGGATTTACCTCGGCGGGGGGTATCATATCCTCCTGCAGATGCTTTAAGGCTACGGCAACAGTATTCTCCCCGGCAAAGGGCACGGTGCCTGTAAGCATCTCGTATACCATTACGGCGCAGGAATATATATCGCTTTCCGCCGTAACGTCGTCTCCACGGGCCTGTTCAGGCGAAATATAATGAACCGAGCCTATGACGTTTGTGCCGGCAAAGGTGCGGGTAGTGGCAGAGGCATCCCGGGCTATGCCGAAATCCGTAAGCTTTACGCTGCTGCCGGATATCATTACATTCTGCGGCTTTACATCCCGGTGTATTATTCCGTTTTCATGGGCGTGGCCCAGCGCATCCAGCACCTGATTGGCTATGTTTACAGCATCCCGTGAGGATATGCTTCCACGTATTTTTATATACTCCTTGAGGGTCATGCCCTCAACGTATTCCAAGGTAATGTAGCTTACGCCGTTTTCATCGGTACCCGCATCATAGGATTGCACGATATTTGGATGGGAAAGGGATATGACAGCGCTGGCTTCCCTCTCAAACCGGCGCAGGAACTCCCCATCGTCCCTGTGCTCATCCTTGAGCATTTTTATGGCAACTGTGGCCCCTGTTTTTTCATCATGGGCCTTGTATACGTTTGCCATGCCGCCCGAGCCTATCAGCCCCTCCAGACGGTATCGCCCGGCAAAAAGTTCCTGATTCATGGTCATACCTCGTTAAGTATCAGCGCTGCGCTGATGTTATCCGTGGAGCCTCCGTAAAGGGCCTCCGTCACCAGCCTGTTACAGGCCTCGTCAAGCTCAGCCTCCTCTGAGAGGATGCGGGCTATATCCCTTTCTCCCAGAGCCGAATGCAGCCCATCTGAGCATAGCAGCAGAATATCGCCTGCCTGCCAGTCATTGCGGAATATATCTGCGGCTTCTTTTTCCGATGTACCTATGGCACGGGTTATCACATTGCGCCTTGGATGCACCGCCGCCTGGGCAGGGGTAATATACCCCGCCTCCACAAGCTCCTGCACATATGAATGATCCCGGCTGACCTGGGCTATTTCACCATTATGAAAATGATATATGCGGCTGTCGCCAATATTGGCCGCAACATAATGGCTCACAAAGGGCATTACCAGCACAGCCGTGGTGCCCATGCCCCGTAATTCGCTATTCTGTCTGGATGCGGCATACACCGCCCCATTGGCAGCCTCTATGGCCCTCTCCATTAGCTTTTCTGGAGCTGCGCCGCCTTTTTTTATTTCCTCTGCCATAACCTTTACAGCCAGTGCGCTGGCAGTTTCTCCCGCCCTGTGTCCGCCCATGCCATCGGCCACGATAGCAAGGGGTACCTCGCTGTGGGCAGGAATAAATACACAATCTTCATTGTGTTCCCGCTTTCCCTTTTCAGTCAGGGCGCAGTATCTCATCTGCTTTCCTCCATGGTTCCCTGCAGAGTTTTCCGCCTAAGCTGGCCGCAGGCTCCCTCTATATCAGAGCCCATCTCCCGGCGCACCGTGGCAGATATGCCGTATTCCTCCAGCCATTCCACAAACTGCTCCGCATCCCTGCGGGTCACGCCCATAAGATTCCGCTCCTCCACGTGATTGAGCGGAATAAGGTTTACATGGCAGTTTATGCCCCTCAGCCTCGATGCAAGCTCCCTTGCATCCTGACGGGAGGAGTTAACGTCCTTAATGAGAGCATATTCAAATATGACCCGCCGCCCGGTCTCATCTGCATACAGCTTTGCAGCATTGAGCAGCTCGCCCATTGGATAGCGGCGGTTTACAGGCATGATTCTATTGCGCGTATCGTCATTTGGCGCATGGAGGGATACGGACAGGGTAACGTGAGGCGCTTCCTTAGTGAAGCGCAGCAGCTCAGGCACCAGCCCGCAGGTGGAAATGGATATATTTCTGGGGCTTATATTCATTCCCTCCGGGGCGGATACCAGCCTTAGAAACTTTACCACCTCTTCGTAGTTATCCAGCGGCTCGCCGCTGCCCATGAGTACGATATTTGTAACGGTGCGTTTCCTGTCCTGACCATGAGGCACATCCTTTTCGGCGCAGGCAAGAAAGCTCAGCATTTCCCCCGCCTCAAGATTGCGAACACAGCCCTCAAGGGTGGAAGCGCAGAAAGCACAGCCCATGCGGCAGCCCACCTGAGTGGATATGCACATGGTATTGCCGTAGTGGTAGCTCATGAGCACCCCTTCGACTATATTGCCATCCTCAAGCTGAAAGAGGTACTTTATGGTGCCATCCTTTGCGGAAATGCGCTTATCGTATATCTTTGCGCCGCCATATTTGAGCTGAGACAGCTTTTCCCTGAGCGCCTTGGAGAGATTTGTCATCTCATCCGGCCTTGCGCCCCTGCTCAGCCACTCAAATACCTGGCGAGCCCTGAATTTGGGCTCCCCCAGCTCTGCCATGAGCTCAGTAAGCTCAGCTATGGACATGGAAGTAAGTCCGCTCATTTATATCAGGCTCTCCTTACCAGCTTTGCAATAAAGAATCCTTCGGTATCATCCATATGTGGGAAAAGCTGCAGCATACAGCCTCCCTGTATCCTGCGCCACATTACCATGGGCAGCAGCCCATCCAGCCCTCCCGGCTGATATTCCGGGTGTCTTTCCAGAAAGCTGTTTATCTGCTGCTGGTTTTCCCGTGACGATATGGTGCAGGTGGCGTACACCAGTACGCCTCCCGGCTTCACATAGCCTGCACAGGCATCAAGTATGCGGCTCTGAAGTGCTGCAAGCTCGGTGATTATTTCATCGCTCTTTGCATAGCGTGCATCCGGCTTACCCGGCACGCCAAGGCCGGAGCAGGGCGCATCTATCAGCACTCTGTCATAGGCTGCATCATACTCAGGATAATGAACTGATGCATCCTTTATGGATATATTTGCCTTTACGCCCAGCCGCTCAAAGGTGCGCTTCATAAGCTCAGCACGATGCTCATGCAGCTCCCAGGAATCTATTGAAATGTCATTTTGGGCCATGCTGGCAATATATGCGCTCTTTCCTCCCGGCGCCGCACAGCTATCCAGCACCTTCATGCCGGCTTTCGCCTCCAGCGCCCTGCATACAAGCATTGCACTTTCGCTCTGCACGGTAATGCGCCCCTCTTTAAAGAGAGGCTCCCGGGTCACATCCATGCCAGCCTCAAGGTGAAATGCATCGCTGCACAGCTCGCCCCTTGTAAAGGCCAACTCCCGGCTGCCAAGCTCCCTTTCAAGAAGCTCTGATGAGTATGGATGCTGGGCCCTTATGGTCATATGGTGAGCATCCGCTGCGGAAAGCATGGCCTCTGTAAAGCTGACGCCGTAGCTTGCCATGTATTCCCTTACAATATACTCCGGGTAGCTGTACTGGAGAGACAGCCGCTTCAACGGCTCCTCGGGCAGCGGCGGCAGGCTTTGCTTATTTCGGCATATATTTCTCATAACGCCATTCACATAGCCTGCAAGGGCGCCCTTGCCCACTTCCTTTGCGAGGTTTACGCTTTCATTGCAGGCAGCGCTGTCTGGCACATCCATATACAGCGCCTGACACACGCCCATGCGGAGTATACCGCGTATTTCAGGCTTCAGCCTGCCCTTTGCATAGGCGGCGATAATATGGTCAATATACAAAAGGTGATCGAGGGTGGTGTATACGGCTGCACTCACCCATTTTGCATCCCGCTCCTCCAATCCGCCCAGTGCGGATTTAAGAGCAAGGTTTGCATAGGCGCCCCTGTCGGTTATATCCATAAGAGCCTCAAGGGCTATCCTTCTTACGGTCATACGCCGAATGCCTTTCCTTCAAGTGGATGGCCAAGCACAGCCGCCTTTGCGCTCATGCGCTTTGCGCCGGAAAACTGAAGCTCGGTTATCTCTATGAGTTCATCGGCCGTTTGTACGAAAACACCCTTCTTAGGGTCTGCCACCACGCACAGGCCGGGGGTTCCCTGGCATTTTTCGCCGGTTTTACGGGTCTCCCATATTTTTACATCTGCGCCGTCAAGCGATGTAAACGCAGCAGGCCACGGGTTCATGCCCCTGACCTTATCATGTATCTGCTGAGCGGTCATGGAGAAATCCAGCCTGCCCATTTCTTTTTTTATCATGCCGCAGGTTGTGGCTGCCTCATGGTCCTGGGGCACAGGATGCAGTGTGCCATCCATCAGCCCCTGAATCGTTTCCTCCAGAAGCTCTGCGCCCATTACAGCAAGCCTGTCAAAAAGCTGTCCTGCGGTTTCGTTTTCGCCTATTGGGGTCTCCCGCTTAAGGAGTATATCGCCTGTATCCAGCCCCACATCCGTAAGCATGGTGGTAACGCCGGTTATACTGTCGCCATTGATTACGCTCCACTGTATGGGGGCAGCTCCTCTGAGCTTTGGCAGGAGGCTGCCGTGCACATTTATGCAGCCGTATTTGGGTATGGCAAGGTTTTCTGCGGAAAGAATCTGGCCAAAGGCAGCCGTTACCATAAGCTCCGGAGCGAATTCCTTTAGCGCTGCAACGCCCTCAGGGGTACGTATCTTTTCAAACTGATACACGGGAATATTGTATTTTTGCGCCAGTACCTTGGTTGGAGGCGGAGTAAGCTCTCCCTTTCGACCCTTTGGCCTGTCGGGATTTGTGAAAAGGGCAAGGGTATGCCCCCTGTCTATAAGCATCTGAAAGGATGGTACTGCAAAATCAGGCGTGCCGAGAAAGGCTATCCTCATGCTTCTTCCTCCTCCGTCTCCTCTGTATAGCCCTCGGGGGGCTCAGTTATAAGGCGGGTATAAACAAGACCTTCAAGATGATCGTATTCATGGAGCATGGCGCGGGCAAAAAGCCCCTCTCCTTCGTATTCGTAAAGGTCGCCATGCCTGTCATAGGCCTGCATCTTTACATAATTCGGCCGCACCACATAGCCGCTCTTTCCCGGGAAGGAAAGGCAGCCCTCAAAGCAGCCCTGCTCGCCCGAGGTCTCAATGAGCTCGGGGTTTACCATTTCAACGAGGCCATCGCCGCAGTCTATAACAAAGGCACGGCGCAGTATGCCAATCTGGGGCGCAGCAAGACCAACGCCGTCAGCCGCATACATCGTATCCGCCATATCGTCAAGCAGCTCCTTGAGCTTGCGGTCAAACTTATCTACCGGACGGCACTTTTTATAAAGGCAAGTGGCGTCATCACGAAATATCTGTCTTTTTGCCATGGTTATCTTGTGTAGCTCCTTCAAGGGTTTATCAGTTTATTATAGACCTTTGCCGCCTGATAAGGCAAGCAATATATAAAGTTGACTCGTACACCTGTACGATATTACAACATATCGCCGGGATTCAGCTCCAGCGAGTAGAAGTATTCAGACCGGTGATCATTTGCATAGGAGTAAAGGGTTTCTATCACCCTGGATGTATGGCTGGTGCGGGCCAGCTTCAGCACTATCTGCATGCGATATTGGCCCAGCTTGCGCTTTATTGGCGCATCGCCGCAGGTCATATACAAAAGCTCCCGGTCATCCGCTTCCTGCTCCTTTAGTGCATTAAGCACCGCCTGATACAGCCCCTGTGCAAAGCTATCCGCCGCCTGCTCAAGGGGGGCTCTGTCTCCAGATGCAAAAAGTATCCTTACGAAAAGCGAATAGGGCGGAAACAGCGCAGCCCTACGCATGGCGATTTCATAATCAAAAAAGCCCTTGTAATCATGCCTGGAAGCAAGCACTACGGCAGGATGCTCAGGGTCATATGTCTGCACTATCACCCTGCCATTGCCCGCAGCCCTGCCCGCCCGGCCTGCCACCTGGGTAAGCAGCTGAAAAGAGCGCTCGCAGCTTCTGTAATCCGGTATATGCAGCGAAGCATCCGCCGCAATTACCCCCACCACGGATACTCCCGGCATATCCAGTCCCTTTGCCACCATCTGCGTACCTATGAGCACCTGCGCTTCTCCCTTTGCAAAGGCGGAAAGTATGCCGTAATGGGAATCCTTGGTGCGGGTGGTATCCGCATCCATCCTCAGGCAGGTAACTCCGGGGAAGTATTCATTGAGCTGCTCCTCCACCTGCTGGGTACCAATTCCAAAATACTTCAAATAAGGCTTGCCGCACTCGGGGCATACCCTTGGGATAGGCTTTACGCTACCGCAGTAATGGCACTTCATGGTGTTTTCCAGCTTGTGGTAGGTCATGGAAACATCACAATTATCGCACTTGAATACATACCCGCAGCCCCTGCAGGATACAAAGGTGGAATATCCCCGCCTGTTCATAAACAGTATCGCCTGCTCTCCCCTGTCAAAGCAGCCCTCCAGCGCCTCATGAAGCGGGCCGCTGAAGATGGTGGTATTGCCGGCGGCAAATTCATTCCGCATATCCACTATCTCCACCTTTGGCATTGGGAGGCCGTTTATCCTCTCCGGCATTTCCAGCAGAGTGTATTTCCCCTTTTTTGCCCTGAGATAGCTGGATATGGAAGGTGTGGCACTGCCTAAAAGCAGGGCACCGCCGCTGTATTTACACCGCTGCCTTGCCACCTCTATGGCATTATACCTTGGGGTGATCTCTGAGGAATAGGATTGCTCATGCTCCTCGTCTACCACTATCAGCTTTATATTTTCCAGCGGAGCAAATACTGCGCTTCTTGCACCCAGCACCACCTTTGCCCTGCCAAGACGTATCCTGCGCCATTCGTCATACCGTTCTCCGGGGGAAAGACGGCTGTGCAGCACCGCAACGCTATTGCCAAATCGCCCACGGAATCTATCCACCGCCTGAGGAGTAAGGGATATTTCAGGCACCAGCACTATAGCGGTGCCTCCCATTTCCAGAGCCCCGGCTATGGCCTGCATATATACCTCTGTTTTGCCGGAGCCGGTAACTCCATGGAGCAGCAGCTCACCTCCGCTGCCCTCCATTGCGGTAATCACCGCATCCAGCGCATTCTGCTGCTGGGCGGATAAGGGCAGAGGTATGGTTTTTGTTATGCTCCTGCCTGCATATGGGTCACGATAGGTTTCACGGCCTATCTCCACTATGTATCCCTTTTGCAATAGCGCCCTTATGGCAGCAGCCGCTCCCGGAATAAAAGCGCATATATCACCTGTGCTCATCTCCATGGCGGATTCAGCAAGGAGGGTATATATTTCATATTGCTTTGGAGACCTTGGAGTGCCGTCCTTTTTCAGCAGAGAATCCAGCACCTTTTTGCTGTCCATATCGCCGTTTGTTTTTACGGTGCGTATGGTTTTTTCCTTTACCCGTCCTCCCCTTAGCTGGGCGGGTATCATCAGGCGCAGGGCGTCCACAAGGAGGCAATTATAGCTCTGCTTTATCCAGTACGCAAGACGTATCTGCTCCGGGGTGAGCACGGTATACGGCTCCATCGGCCTTATTATGGACTTGAGGGCAATATTCCCATCGTAGCTGTCCTTCACATCCAGCACAAAGCCCTCTACAGTCTTATTGCCCGCACCAAAAGGAACCAGTACCCGCTGGCCCCTGGCAATATCCTCCTCCGCCCGGTATGTAAACAGCCTGTCTACGCTGCTGTGGGCTATGTCAACTATCACCTGTGCGAACAAATCTGTGTCTTTCTCCTTATCCTGCCCATATAAAAAATTTGGGAGAAGCGTACACCTCTCCCTGCTATTTTTTTATTTCACAAGCCTGTCCAGCAGCCAATCCGCCGCTGCACGCTTTGTCAGCTTTCCGCTGTGCTCCTCAGAGCCATCTGCCTCATAAAGGGTGATGATGTTGGTATCCACGCCAAACCCTGCGTCCTTTGCGGAAACGTCATTTGCGGCAATAAAATCCAGATTCTTTGCGCTGAGCTTTTTCAGGGCGTTTTCCCTGAGGTTTTCTGTCTCGGCGGCAAAGCCCATGACCTTTCTTTTGCCCTTATTTGGCGCCACGGTCTTAAGTATATCTCTGGTGGAGGTAAGCTCAAGGGTCATGCCGCTGCCCTGTTTTTTTATCTTTTCCTCCGCCACGTTTATAGGAGTAAAATCCGCAGGAGCCGCCGCCATTATAAGGGCATCGCAATAATTAAACTGCTCTGTCACGGCATCGCAAAGCTCCCCTGAGGATACTATATCTATCCGCTTTACACCCTCGGGCGTTTTCAGGCTCACAGGGCCGCTTATGAGAGTCACCTCAGCGCCACGCTCTGCCGCAGCCTCGGCTATGGCATAGCCCATCTTGCCGGAGGAATGATTGGTAATGTAGCGCACAGGGTCTATGGCCTCTCTGGTTGGGCCTGCCGTTACCAGCACCTTCATGCCCTCCATATCCCGGCGCACATTGAGCTTTGCCAAAACGGCCTGGATTATGTCCTGCACATCCGCAAGCCTGCCAATTCCCTCATCACCGCAGGCAAGGCGGCCTGACCCGGGGGCAATAAACTCGCAGCCCCGCTCCGTAAGCTTCTGCATATTTTCCTGAGTGGCGGGATTAAGGTACATATTGGAATTCATAGCGGGAGCTATGAACACAGGGGCTCTGGTTGCCATTACGGTGGTGGTGAGCATATCATCCGCTATGCCTGAGGCCATCTTGCCGATAAAGTTCGCCGTGGCCGGGGCAACAAGAAACAGATCCGCCTGCTTCGCAAGGGATATATGCTCCACTTCCCATGGGTTTTCCCTGCTGAACATATCCGTTACCACAGGATTTGCACTCATGGTCTCAAGGGCCAGCGGAGTAATTATCTCTGCGCCTGCCCTGGTAAGTATCACGCGCACATCAACGCCCTTTTTACGAAGGCCGCTGATTATGTCGCATGCCTTATATGCTGCGATGGAGCCTGTAACTCCCATCACCACATGCTTCATTATTTCCCTTGCTCCTCAGGCACTATCACTTCCAGCTTATCGTTAAACAGCTCGTCCACCGCACAGGATACCGGCTTGCGGTCATCCAGCTTTTCCGGGTCCTCCATGAGCTGACGGGCACGCTTTGCCACTGCTGTCACCAGCATATAGCGGCAGCCAACCTTATCCTGTAATTCTGTAAGAGGAGGATAATTCATCATAGTTTACAGTTCTCCTTTTAGTTGATTTATAAGCTCGGTATTGTTGGCAATGCGGCTGTGCTCGGCAGAAATAACGCTCTGCACCTGGCCCACTGCCTTATCAAGGTTATCGTTTACGATTATGTAATCATACCGCTCGGCCAGTGCAATCTCCCGCACAGCCTCGCCAAAGCGCCTTGCAACGGATTCCGGAGTTTCCGTGCCCCGCCCCACAAGGCGGCGGCGCAATGTATCCATATCCGGCGGCGCAATAAATACCATTACAGCCTCTGGGCACTTTTCCTTTACCTTGAGCGCACCCTTTACATCTATCTCCAGTATTACGTCATAGCCCTGGCTGCGCTGCTCATCAACGTAGCTTCTGGGGGTACCGTAATGGTTCTTTCCGAATACGCACATATACTCAAGAAATTCATCCGCCTCCACCATCCGCATGAATTCCTCCTCAGTGCGGAAAAAGTAGCTCACGCCCTCGGTTTCTCCGGGGCGGGGCTGGCGGGTGGTAACTGAAACGGACATTTTAATATTGTCCCTTTCTGACATGAGCTTTGAGCATATGGTGCCCTTTCCCACTCCTGAAGGGCCGGATACTACAAAAAGCAGACCTTTTTCAGTCATCATGCTGTCCTCCGATCTATTCTGGCTCGCTCTCCGCCCTCACCCTTGACGCAACCGTCTCAGATTGAAGGGCTGAAAGCACTATATGCATGCTGTCCATTACTATAACGGCCCGTGTGCGCCTGCCGTGAGTAGCATCCACCAGCCTGCTTCTCTCCCGTGCCTCCTGTACCATGCGCTTTGCAGGGGCGCTGTCCGGCGAAACGATAGACACTATGCGTTCTGCTGACACCATATTGCCAAAGCCCACATTGACCAGCTTAACCGACATATCTCCAACGCCTCTTATTCTATATTCTGAACCTGCTCACGAATCTTTTCTATTTCGCCCTTGCCAGCGATAACAAGGTTTACTATATCTCCATCATTGGCCTTGGAGCCGATGGTATTGAATTCACGATTCATTTCCTGCACGATAAAGTCCAGCCTGCGGCCTGCCGGCTCCGTGCCATCCAGCATTGCCCTGAACTGGGTAACGTGGCTGCCCAGGCGCACTATTTCCTCATCTATACCGGCCTTGTCCGCAAACAGCGCAACCTCTGTGGCAAGGCGTGCTTTATCCACATCCGCAGCACCCAGCAGCTTTTCAATGCGCTCATTGAGCTTTATGCGGTATTCCTCCACCACCTGCGGCGCACGCTCCGCTATGCTTGCGGCTATGGATTCTACTATGCTGCATTTGCCATGGAGGTCTTCATAGAGCTTTGCGCCCTCCTTTGCCCGCATGGCCTTAAGCTCCTGGCAGGCTGCCCTGCATGCCTCTGCGGCAAGGCGGCAGACCTCATCCCTGTCTTCATCTGCCTCTACTATTTCGGTAACATCCGGCAGCCTCAGCGCAGAGCTGAGCCCCACATCATCCCTGAGGCCAAAGGCTTCCGCCGCCTGGCGTGCGGCAGTAAGGTATTCGCCCAGCAGATTCATATCCACATTTACCTTGCGGGCATCCGCACGATTGTTGCGGTAGAATATGAAAACATCCACATGACCCCGGCTCAGCTCGCCGGAGAGCACGCTGCGGATGGTATCCTCCACAAAGCCTATGGCTCTTGGCATCCTGAAGCCTATATCAAGATACCTGTGATTTACGCTTTTCAGTTCAACGGTAATCTCACGGCCCTCATGCTCCAGGGCATAGCGGCCGAATCCAGTCATGCTGTTTATCAAAATATACCTCCATAGGGCCATTCGTAACTAAAATATTATATCACGATACGCCTCTTTTTTACAATATAAACAGGCCTCCGCAGCCGATTAAAACATACGGTAAAGCTCATCCGCCTCAGGCGGCAGTATTTCTCTGCCATCCCCGGTACGCACGCCGCTGCCACCTGCCCGGCCTATTACTGCGGCAGGTATGCCTATTTCTTCAAGGCCCTTTACCATGGCCTCCCCATCAGGGCAGGCCACCAGCATGCTGCCGCTGGAAAGCAGGCGGAATCTATCCAGGCCGCATTTATCGCACAGCTTGACGGTTATCGGATGGAAGGGTACTTTATCCGGCCATAGCTCCATGCCGCAGCCTGATGCCTCGGCCATCTCCCATGCGGCGCCAAATATGCCGCCCTCGGTTATATCATGCATGGCAGTTGCGCCATTATCCGCACAGAAAAGCCCCTCCTTTACCACGCTCACCATGCCCATAAAGCCCCTGGCCTCCTCAAGCTCGGCGTCAGTAAGGCCTATTCTGTCGGCAAAATCTGAGGCTATAACCGCCGTGCCCTCAATGCCGCCCATTTTGGTCATAATGATGCTATCTCCATCCTTCATGCCGTTTGGAGAGATTATGCCGTTTTTGCCGGCCCTTGCTATGACCGTGGCGCAGGTGACCATGCGGGTAACCGCACCTGTGACCTCTGTGTGCCCGCCGATTATTTCGATATTTGCAAGGCGTGCAGCCTCTGCAAGCTCATCCGCCACCCTGCCTATTTCCTCCTCGGTGCCGCTGGGAGGGATAAGCAGCGTTACAAGCAGGCCTATTGGCTCCGCACCTGCCGCCGCCGCATCATTGCAGCTAACGTGTACAGTAAGGCTGCCCAGGTTCTTTTCTGCTGAGGTAATGGGGTCTGTGGAAAGCACGGCTATCCTGCCCCCCAGCTCCACCGCTGCACAGTCCACCCCCACATGGGGCGAGCATACCACCTCATCACGGGTATGGGCAAACTTGGAAAGGATAAGGCTGTCAAGCTGCTGATTGGTTAGTTTTCCCTGGCGCATTGTTTATTCTTGTTCTCCGATCAATTGGAAAAATTCTTCTTCTGTGAGCACCGGTATGCCAAGCTCCCTTGCCCGGGTCAGCTTGCTGCCGGCATTTTCTCCAGCCAGCACATAGCCGGTTTTTTTGCTTACGCTGCCTGCCGCCTTGCCGCCAAGGCGCTCTATCAGCGCCTCTGCCTCCCGCCTGTCAAGGGTGGGCAGGGTGCCTGTGACCACTATGGTTTTGCCGGTTATGGGGCTCTGCTGGCTGGCCTGCTCCGCCCTTGGGGATACTCCATGGGCAAGAAGCCTGTCTACCTGAGAGGAAATGGAAGCATCCGCAAAAAACTCCGCTATGCTTTCCGCAACTATTCCCCCCACATCCTGCACCTCCATGAGCTGCTGTATGGATGCATTACGCAGGGCATCCAGCGTGCCGAAGTGCCTTGCAAGGTCTCTTGCGGTCTTTGAGCCCACGTTGGGTATGCCTATGGCAAATATAAACGCCCCGAGGGTACAATCCTTGCTCTTTTGTATGGCGGCCATAAGGTTTTCGGTCTTTTTTTCCTTAAAGCCTGGCAGCCGGGCAAAGTCCTCCCCGGTCATATCGTAAAGGTCTGGAATACTTTTTAGCTGCACCTCCTCAACCAGAAGCGCCGCCGTTTTTTCTGAAAAGGTATCTATATCCATTGCATCACGGGAGGCATAATGGGCAAGCCGCCCGGCTATCTGAGGCGCGCAGGATAGGGAGTTTGTGCAGAATATGTGGGCCCCACGCTGCTCCACATGGGCGCCGCAGGCCGGGCACACATGGGGCTTTGGGGCGGGTCTTTCCGGCACATCGCCCTCCACCGCCGCAAGTATCTCGGGGATAACGTCATTGCTACGGCGAATAAATACCCTTGAACCTATGCCTATCCTCTTTCGCTGAATATCATCCCAGTTATTGAGAGTAGCATGGCGAATTGTGGCCCCTGCAAGCTCCACAGGGTCAAGATGAGCCCTTGGCGTCAGCTTTCCGGTGCGCCCCACCTCCCAGGTGATATCCCTGACTATGGTGGTAGTCTCCTCTGCTGCAAACTTGAAGGCCATGGCCCAGCGGGGGAATCTGTCAGTTGCCCCAAGGGCTCTGCGGGTGGCAAAATCCCGCACCTTTACTACCATTCCGTCTATGAGAAAATCCAGCCCCGGCCGTGATTCCTCCGCCTTTTCTATTTCATCGCATACGGTTTCGATGTCATTGCAGAGCTTCAGGTATTCATTCACAGCAAAGCCGTTTTCCTTAAGGAAGGCTATCATTTCCTCCTGATTGTTAAGCTCCCTGCCCTCGATATAGCCAACGTTGTAGCAATAGCAATCCAGCTTGCGCCTGGCAGTCACCCTGGGGTCAAGGTTCCTCAGGGCGCCTGCTGCTGCATTACGGGCGTTTTTCAGCTTTTCATCGGTGGATGCATTTATTTCCTCCAGCACAGAGAGCTTCATATAGCACTCCCCCTGCACCTCCATGCGGCCGCTGAATGGGATGGTAAGGGGCACCGTGCGTATTGTCTTTATTTGCGGAGTAATATCCTCCCCCACCACGCCGTTTCCGCGGGTGGCCCCCTTTACCAGCCGCCCCCCGTCATAGGTAAGATTAACTGTAAGGCCATCAAACTTATACTCCACAGCAAACCTTACAGGCGGAAGCTGCTGGCTCTCAGCCATGCGTTGCACCTTGTGGCCCCATTCTGTAAGGTCTGCCCTTGTGCGTACCTTATCAAGGCTCCAAAGCCTTTGTATATGGGTATGCTCCTCAAACCAGGGCAGCGGCTCTCCGCCCACCCGCTGGGTGGGTGAATCCGGCAGCACTATGCCGGTCTCCTTTTCCAGCTCAAGCAGGCTGTCAAACAGCTCATCGTATTCCTTATCGCTTATCTTGGGGGCATCCATTACGTAGTAGGCCCTTGAATATTCATTGAGCCTGTCCACAAGCTCCCTAATGCGCTGCTCCATCAGCTATCCTCCGAAATTATTGTTCCTCTGCCGGCTTTATTGGCGCATATGCTGCCGCAAAGCGTTTTACTCCCGCTGCACCAAAATCTATGGACACAAGCATTGAGCTTCCTGCGCCGGATATATCCATTATGGTGCCTTCGCCAAATTTTTCGTGTATTACCCGCTGATTCTTTTCAAAGCTCTTTACCACAGGCGCTGCGGGCTTGGGCTCCGCTGCGGCGGTCTTGCCAAGGAAGTGGCTATCCACCTGATATCTGCTGCGACCCGAGCCATGGCCGCCCAATGTGGGCCTGGGATATCCTCCCCTTGTGTCGGCAGAAGCCGCCTGGGCACCCTGCCCGCCGCTCCGCTCAGGATTTGCAGACTGGGTAAGCTCCTCGGGTATTTCATCGATAAAGCGCGAGCGCCTGTTGTAGGATTCGTTACCAAATATGCTGCGCTGTCTGGCGTTTATCATATACAGCCTGCTTTTTGCACGGGTCATGCCCACATAGCAGAGCCTGCGCTCCTCCTCCATTGCGCCGGTGGACATATCATTCTTTGCCCTGGAGGTGGGGAATACATTTTCCTCCATGCCCAACATGAATACCACGGGAAACTCCAGTCCCTTGGCGCTGTGCAGCGTCATGAGGGCAACTGCGCCGTTTTCCTCATTCATAGCGTCAATATCCGCCACAAGGGCCACGTTTTCAAGGAATACCTTAAGGGCATCCTCTCCCTCCGGCAGGTCTTTTTCTATTTCTTTTATGTTGCCTATAAGCTCTCTGAGGTTGTCCATACGGGATTCAACGTCTCCCTTTTTATCCTCAGCCTTAAGGTGCCTTTCATAATCCAGCGCCTCGATCAGCGCCCAGGTGAATTCAGAAAGGGGCATCATGCGGCTCATGGCGATAAATTCGGCCATGCTCTCTGCAAAGGGCTGTATCTTCTTTGCCGCCCGTGGATCCATATCCTCAAGGCAGCTTATGGCTGCCATAAGCATGGAGGTGCTGTTTTTCTGGGCCGCACGGGCCAGCTCATTTACCGATGCATCGCCTATGCTGCGCTTTGGCACGTTTATTATGCGCCTGAGGGATACGTCATCATATGGGTTGTATATAAGGCGCAGATACGCCATTATATCCTTTATCTCCTTGCGGTCATAGAAGCGCTGGCCGCCGTATACCCTATTGGGTATGCCGTAATTCATAAGAGTGGTTTCAGGCACACGGCTCTGGGCATTCATACGGTAAAGTATGGCAAAATCGCCATAGCTCATGCCCTGCCGTACCCCCTCCATCACCTTGCGGCATACAAAGTGGGCCTCATCCCGCTCGCTGTCTGCGGTATAAAGCTCGATCTTCTCTCCGTCTCCATTATCCGTCCAGAGCTTTTTCTGCTTGCGGCCAAGGTTATTGCCTATGACTGCATTGGCGCCATTGAGAATATTTGAGGTGGAGCGGTAATTCTGCTCCAGCCGTATTACCTTTGCTCCCTTGAAATCCTTCTCAAATTCCAGTATGTTTCGTATATCCGCACCACGCCAGCCGTATATGCTCTGATCGTCATCGCCCACCACGCATATGTTCCTGTGCTCCCTGCAAATAAGCTCTACCATGCGGTACTGGAGAGCGTTGGTATCCTGATACTCATCCACCAGCACATAGCTGAACTTTCTGCGGTATTTATCCAGCACATCCGGGCAGCTTTCCAGAAGCTGAACCGTCATGCACAGCAGATCGTCAAAATCCAGAGCGTTGCACTCCTTGAGTGAGCGCTGATATTCCCTGAATATCCTTACCACGGCTTCGTCAAGGTAAGGATTATCCATAAGATACTGCTCAGGCTCAAGGGATTTATTTTTTGCGTCGCTTATGCGCTCCTTTATCTCCCGCTTGGGCATATCCTTATCGCTTATGCCCAGACGCTTAAGGATGTTGCCTATCAGCGACATCTGGTCATCGTCATCGTATATGAGGAAATTGCTCTCCCGCCCCAGCCTTCCAATATCCATTCTCAGCATACGGGCGCAGCAGGAGTGGAACGTAGTGACCCACATATCCTGAGCATCGTGGCCTATGAGTGCCTCGGTGCGCTCACGCATCTCGCGGGCGGCCTTATTTGTAAAGGTGAGGGCAAGTATGCTCCAGGGCGCAACGCCGTGCTCCACAAGGTTTGCAATGCGGTAAGTAAGGGCACGGGTCTTGCCGGAGCCTGCTCCTGCAAGTATAAGCAGAGGCCCTTCCAGCGTTTCTACTGCCTGCCTCTGGGGTGCATTAAGAGTTGAAAGATCCATTTTGATTTATCTCCGTTAAGGGGGTTTTAACCACATATTTTTACATATACATTTTACCACATCTTTTCCCTCAGCAAAAGCCATTGAGCAAATATAAAAAGGCCATCCCAACGGGATAGCCTTTTTATGCGGTTACAGAGTCTTTTTACCAGGACATGAGCTGTACGCAGCCGGCCACAAGATTCAGCGCCGCTGCAAAGTACAGGAAGGGCACCAGGCCACGCTTGGCATCGCCGGAATCCTTAAGATTCAGTGCAAACAGCAGCAGGCCTGCGCCAAGGCACAGGGGCGTCATACCCTTGAGTCCCTTATCGAAGCCAAACTCCATCACAAGGTTTACAAGGGACATGAGGGAAAAAATCACTCCGAAAAACGATGTGCGGTTATACTGCATATTCTTCCTCCTTTATGCTCTCAGTTCTGCGTTCAGGCCATCCTTTAAAGCAGCTATGATGGTATTCATAGCGTCATTTATATCTTCATCGGTAAGGGTACGATCCTCTGCACGGATAGTGTAGGAATAGGCCATGCTCTTCTTGCCCTCGGGTATGCCCTTTCCACGATACACGTCAAAGAGCTCCACATTTTCCAGCAGCACCTTCACCGGGGCGCCCTTTATAACGGCAGAGACCTGAGCAGAGGTAACAGCCTCATCCACCACCACGGCTATATCCCTGGGCACAGTGGGGTACTTGGGAATAGCCTTATAGGTCTTGCCATCCTCACGCAGCTCAAACAGCTTCTTTACTGAAAGCTCTGCGGCATAGGCTATCTGGGGTACACCGAAGGCCTTGCGGGTATCCGGATGCACAGCGCCCATTTCGCCTATCACCTGGCCGTTTACCTTTATTACGGCCTTCTGGCCGGGCTGGAAGAATTCGCTGCCGCCCGGCAGGAACTCTGCGCCATCCTCTATGCCCAGCTTGCGGAGCAGATACTCCACCACTCCCTTAAGGGTGAAGAAGCTCTCGCTGTCGCCTGTGAATATAAGGCCCAGCATTTTGCGCTCCTCGGGAAGATCTGCATTGTTGTCAAAGTGCACATTGCCCACCTCGAAGAACCTGCCGTGGCCGGTCTTACGATTGCAGTTAAGGGCAAGGGTATTCAGCATACCGGCCATAAGGGTGGTACGCATCAGGCTCTGATCCTCACCGAAGGGATTAAGCAGCTTCACAGCAAGCCGCTTTTCATCATCCTCGGGAATACGGAGCGCATTGAGCGTAGCGGGGCCGATAAAGTTGTAATTGTATATCTCATAGCAGCCCATTGCCACGCACATATCCTTTACCTGATCCTCGTGGCGGGTCTCGGGGCTTAGGCACCCACGGAAGGTATCGCCCTGCATGAGGGTGGGCTCGATATTGTAGTAGCCGTATATTCTGGCTATCTCCTCTGCAATATCCCAATCGGACTCTATGCTGCTCTCGATATCCACCCTGTAATGGGGCACGGTCACGATGAGGGCATCGCCCTCTACCCTTGCACCTATATTGATGGTATCCAGCATCTTTACCATATCCTCAGGGGATATATTGGTATTGAGTATGCGGTTCACATGGCTCCAGTCCACACTAATCACACGCTCTGCAAGGTCAGCAGCGCATACGTCTATGCAGCTTCCTACTATGGTGCCTGCGCCAAGCTCCTCAACGAGCTCTATTGCACGGTCTATTGCAAGCTGAGCGTTTACAGGCTCCACGCCCTTTATATAGCGGGCAGCCGCATCGGTAACGTGGTGGAGCTCACGGGTGGTATGGCGGATATTGCTGCCCTTGAACACTGCGGATTCAAAGAGTACGGTTTTGGTGTTTTCGGTTATTTCGGAATTTTCTCCGCCCATTACGCCGGCAATGCCCACGCCACGCTCAGGATCAGCTATGAGCAGAACATTGGGAGATACCCTTCTCTCCTTGCCATCCAGGGTCTTTACAATCTCATCCTCCCTGCCACGGCGCACGATTATCCTGCCATCGGTAATGCAGGAAAAATCAAATGCGTGCATGGGCTGGCCGTATTCGATCATGACGTAATTTGTGATATCCACAATGTTATTGATCGGGCGTAGGCCCACGCTGCGGAGCCGCTTCTGCATCCATGCAGGAGAGGGCGCTATCTTTATATCCTTCACCACCCGGCCCATATACCTGGGGCAAAGGTCAGTATCCATGACCTGTACTGAGGCATATTCGCCTGCATCGCCCTGGCCCTGTACCTGCTTTATGACAGGCTCGTGGAACTTCTGCCCAAGGGCGGCTGCGGCCTCACGGCACATACCTATTATGCTGATGCAGTCTGCACGGTTTGGGGTAAGCTCGATATCGAATACTATGTCATTAAGGCCAATGGCTTCCTGTATTGGCTGGCCCAGAGGATGCTCGCCCTGAAGAATGAGTATGCCATATACCTCGGCTCCGGGATAATCCGCCTCGGTAATACCCAGCTCCTGGCCTGAGCACAGCATGCCGCAGCTTTCCACGCCACGCATTACCGTGGGGTGAATCACCACGCCGCCTGCCAGGGTAGCTCCATCCAGAGCCACAGGCACCAGTGCGCCTTCAAATACATTGGAAGCACCGGTAACAAGGGTGAGATTTTCATCCCGGCCTATATTCAGGGTGCATATTTTGAGCTTATCAGCATTGGGATGCTGCTTTATCATCTCTATGCGGCCCACCACAACATTGCTGATGCCGGGCATTTCGTCTATAATGTCGGCTATTTCAAAGCCACGCCACATCATCAGCTCTACGAACTTCTCCGGCGTAACATTGAAATCCACATATTCTTTAAGCCATTTAAGGGGCAGTTTCATGGTGTATTTACCTCCCTGTTAGAACTGTTTGAGGAAGCGGGCATCGTTCTCATACTCGAGACGTATGTCCGTTATTCCGTACTTAAGGCTGGCAATGCGGTCTACGCCTATGCCAAAGGCAAAGGCCTTCCATACCTTGGGATCAAGGCCGCAGTTTTCCAGCTCATGGGGGTTGGTAACGCCGCTGCCCAGTATTTCAAGCCAGCCTGTGCCCTTGCACAGCCTGCAGCCCTTGCCGCCGCACAGCGTGCAGGATACATCCACCTCAGCCGAGGGCTCAGTGAATGGGAAATAGCTGGGACGGAAGCGCATCTTTACACCCTCGCCGAATACGGCGTGTATAAAGGTGAGCAGCGTGCCCTTAAGGTCTGCAAGGGTAAGGTCCTTATCCACAACGAAGCCTTCCATCTGCATGAATACGGGGCTATGGCTTGCATCCACCTCGTCCACGCGGAACACTCGTCCCGGCATTATGAGCCGGAAGGGAGGCTTAAGATTGAGCAGGGCTCTGGCCTCAAGGGGGGAGGTATGGGTACGCAGCACTACTCTGTCATTTACATAGAAGGTATCCTGCATATCCCTGGCAGGATGATCAAGAGGCAGGTTCAGCCGGGTAAAGTTATAATCATCGTACTCCACCTCAGGGCCTTCATAGGTGGTAAAGCCCATGCCCACCAGAGCATCGCGGATTTCTCGATAGGTCTGCGTCATGGGATGCAGATGGCCCTCAGGCATGGATATTTTGCCGGGCTCGGTAACATCCACGGCCTCCATAGCAAAGCGCTTTTCCTGCATCTTTGCGGCAATCTCAGCACGGCGCTGGTTCAGCTCCTTTTCCAGCTCCTTTTTTACCGCATTGGCGGACTGGCCAAGGTTTGCCCGCATTTCCTTGCTGAGCTTGCCCATGCCCTTAAGTATCTCAGTAAGGGCGCCGTTCTTGCCGAATACTGCGAGGTTTATGGCGTCTATCGCCGCCTCGTCCTCTGCGTTTTTCAGGCTTTCAAGGGTTTGCAGCCTGATTTTTTCCAGAGTTTCCTTCATGGTAAAAATCCTCCAAAATAAAATTGCGCCTCGTCCTAAGGGACGAAGGCGCATTCGTGGTACCACCCTAATTTACTCTGCAAGCACAGAGCCTTTATCGCTGTATCGGGCTTACCCGGCCCCAACTACACACCTTGCATCAGCAGGCTTCACCGGGGCGGCTCAGGAGCGAACTTGTGCGAGCTGTGCCTATAAGCCGCTTGCAGCCTGCGCGGCTCTCTCTGAGATAGGCCAATATCCCGCTTTTCTCCGTCACTGCCATAAATTTTAATTACAGCGTATTTTAACACATCATTTTAAACTATTCAAGGTGTTTTTTGTATGCTTATTTAAGCCGCTGCTCCAGCTGATTCGCAAGCTCCGCCACGCTTTCCTCCAAATCCTGCACCTTTGCGCTGTCCATAAGGGCATCCATCAGTGCATTCATGAGCCGCTTCAGCTCCGCCTTTATGTTGGAGGGCTTGCGCTTCTTTACAGCAGCCTTTCCGGGGGCGGCCTTTATCAGCTTTGTGGCTGTGGAGTATACCTCGCCGCTGTCCAGGTCGAATTCCTGATACATATCCGGCACTTCCACATCATAGCCACGCTCCTCCAGCTTATCCTCAAGGGCACGTATGGCATCTATTTCGCCGTGTACGAGAAACACCTTTGCAGGCTTTTTATCTATGCCATCCACCCAGTTGATCAGCTCCTGCTGATCGGCATGGCCTGAGAAGCCCTGTATGCGCTGTATATCCGCATTGACAATCACCTGGGTGCCAAGTATCTTCACCTTGTCTGCACCGTCTATAAGCAGCCGGCCAAGGGTACCCACTGCCTGATAGCCTGCAAATACCACCGTGGTAGTGGCTTTAAACAGGTTATTCTTCAGGTGATGGCGTATGCGGCCCGCATCGCACATACCAGAGGCGGATATTATGATATTACAGCCCTTTGCATCGTTTATCAGCTTGCTTTCATCGGCAGTTTCCGCAACCTTCAGCGTATCAAATTCAAACAAATCTCCGCTTCGGGCAAGGGCCTTTGTTTCATCATCGTAGCACTCTGCCCCGCAGGCTGCATAAACCCTGGTAGCCTTTATGCCAAGGGGGCTGTCAATATACACCGGCACCTTTTCAAGGCCGGGCACGGTTTTATTTACCAGCATACGCTTTATGTAATAAAGCAGCTCCTGAGTGCGCCCCACTGCAAAGGCAGGTATAACGATATTGCCGCCCCGTGCTATGCCGTTTTTTAATACACGGGCAAACTCGGCTTCCTTTTCCTCATCGGTGGAAACCTCATGCACCCTGTCTCCATAGGTGCTTTCCATGATAAGATAATCGGCAGCCTCAGGGCTTTCCGGGTCTTTAATTATGGGCCTGTCATCGCGGCCTATATCTCCCGAGAATACAATGCGGGTGGTCTTGCCTCCCTCGGTAACCCATATCTCTATGGCAGATGAGCCCAGCAGATGGCCAACGTCTGTAAACCTTGCCCTTACACCTGGACATATATCCACTATGCTGCCATAGCGGCAGGGCTTAAACAGCTTGAGGGTCTTTTCCACATCCCCAGAGGTATACAGCGCCTCCACAAGGGGCTTACCTGCACGCTCATTTTTGCGATTTTGATACTCGGCATCCTGCTCCTGAATATGGGCGCTGTCAGGAAGCATTATGCCGCAGAGCTTTGACGTGGCCTCGGTAGAGATTATCGGGCCGGTAAAGCCCCGCTTTACCAGCAGCGGCACGAGGCCGGTATGGTCTATATGGGCGTGGGTCAGCAGCACCGCCTTTATGTCACCCGGAACAAAGGGAAAATCCCCCTCGCCATATTCGCTCTTGGCATCCTCGCCCTGACGCATACCGCAATCCACAAGTATGCTGCCGCCGTCGAATGTTATCATATGGCAGGAGCCGGTTACTGCCTTTGCTGCGCCGCAAAATCTAAGCTTCATAAAACTATCGCTGCCTCCGTACTGAATAATTGAAAAGATATGGAAGTAATTGCTTTGCTATATTATACCACACCTGTTTAAAATACAAACATCCGGCCATGAAATGTTTCCAAAGGTTCAAAAAGTGGCGCTCCACAGGAAACGCCACTTTTCTATCTGTATTTATTTTCCTGCGCCGCAGCACTTCTTGTACTTCTTGCCGCTGCCGCAGGGGCAGGGATCGTTGCGGCCGGGCTCCGCTTCCTTGACGAACATCTTGGAGGTGCGGAATTCCTGAGTTATCTCCTTGCGGCGCTCGGGGGTAAGGATGGGCTCCCACTCCTTGAGAGTATACAGCCACTCTGCCTTGCAATCCAGCATATTAAAGTAGAGCTTTTCAAAATCTATATCCAGCTTTATCTTGGAGCCGCTCTTAAGGCTATCCAGCTTAAGCTCCTTTTTGAGGCTGGAGTTTATGCCATCCAGGAAGCCTACGAAGGTGACCTCATCCATGTTGAAGCGGGCTGCAAGCTCGCTCAGCTTGCCCTCAACGGGGTTTTCATAATCGCCAAGTATCTGCTTGTAGTTTTCGGTTTCAAGGTCAAAGTATTCCTGCCAGAATTTTCTTGCAATGTGGGGCTCCCGCTCCTGCTCGGCGATAGCCTGCCATTCACTGTAAAGGCTCATGTTAAATCTCCTAAGTATATTTTTTATTTTACTCCATCCAGTATGAAAGCACAGGTTTCGCCATTCTGTCAAGGAAATATTTGACACTCAGGCGAATTTTAGCTGTATTTCCTCGGTATATTTTACCGTTTCTTTTCCTCCCTGTACTTTTCCACCCAGCCTTCCTTGTTCTGCTGACGGCTGCGGGCAATGGCCAGCGCTCCATCCGGCACATCCTCTGTTATTACGGAGCCTGCCCCGGTATATACGTCGCTCCCCACCTTTACAGGCGCCACCAGTGCCGTCTGACAGCCCAGGAACACATTATCGCCAACGGTGGTACGGTGCTTTTTAAATCCATCGTAATTTACAAACACGGTGCCGCAGCCCATATTCACCTTTGAGCCCACATCTGCATCACCCACATAGGTAAGGTGGGCAACTGAGGTCTTATCCCCTATGGTGGAGTTTTTCACCTCTACAAAGTTGCCTATCTTGCAGCCTGCGCCGATGCGGGTATTTGGCCTCAGCCGCACAAATGGGCCAACCCTGGCCCCATCTGCCACCTCGGCGTCTATCGACACCACGGCATCCAGCACGCAGTCATTTCCGACCCTGCTGTTTTCTATGCGGCAGCCGCTGTGTATGGTGCAGTTTTCCCCTATGGCAGTGTTTCCAAGGAGCTGCACATTGGGGTAAATGACCGTATCCATGCCTATCCTGACGTCGGCATCTATATATGCAGTATTGGGGTCGATAAAGGTGACGCCCCTGTCCATATGGCCGGAATTTATGGCCCGGCGCATGATCTCAGCGCAGCACCACAGCCCTTCACGAGTATCCACCTCAAGGCCCTCTATCTCAGGAGCATACACATCCACCACCATATTGCCCTCTGCGCGGAGGCTGCCCACGCACTGCTCTATGGTATTGAATGAGCCCTCCAGGCAGGCTCGTATGGCCTTAAGCTCAAAGCAATAGGCCGCCACTATCAGCGTTACATCCTCAGACAGGCATATGAGCCTGGAGGCCACGCCCTTTCTTGCGGCAGATACCAGCGCAGATACCGTGCCATCTGAAATAAGGGGCAGGTTGCCGGCTATTACCAGCACATAGCCATCCCGTGCAGATACGGCAGAAAGGCCAGCCCTGAGCGCCTCGGCAGTGGAATCACCTGGAGCCTGATATACATAGGCAGAGTCCTTGCCGAAATATTCCTGCACCGATTCCCCGTCAAAGCCCAGTACAGTTATTGGTCTTTCGATTATATTGCGCTGCACGCTCCGCATTACCCAGCCTATTACAGGCCTGCCGCAAAGCTGATGCATTACCTTCTGTTTTCGTGATACCATGCGGGTGCCGTCTCCGGCAGCCAGCAAAATAGCAGTTAAGGCTTTCATCTCTCATGCTCCCTTTTACTATTGTGTTTAATTATATATCTACGGCTGGATCAGGCCGCTGAAGTCACGGTCAATCTGTATCACGCAGGCATAGGTGCTGTCTACCTTTCGGGCCTCCTGCCTTATGGTACGCATCAGCTCCAGTACCTGCTCATCGCTTATCCCCATGGGCACCACAAGGTCAAATATGAGGTTATTCCGCTTTTCCCCGGGCACCATGCGAAAATCGTGAAATACGGTTTTTACGGGCAGCCCGGCCGTTATGGTCTGTATACATTCCTTTGCCCGCTGTACATCGGGATTATCCACCTCCACAGGATCCATGTGTATTGTAAGCAGCATACCCATATCTCTGCCCACTTCCATTTCTATCCTGTCAATCAGCTCATGAAGCTCCAGCACATCTCCCCGTGCATTCACCTCCGCATGGGCGCTGGCAATTATATTGCCGGGGCCATAGCTGTGGATAAGTATATCGTGGGTATCGATAATGCCATCGTATGAGGTTATCCTGTCCGCAAGTTCTTTTACAAATTCAGGTTCAGGGGCTTCTCCCATAAGGGGGCTTATAGTCTCCTTTACCAGCTTTATCCCGGAATAGAGTACAAAGCCCGCCACAGCAAGGCCTATATACCCATCAAGGTTAACATTGAAAAAGTATGCAAGCAGGGAGGATACCAGTATTGCCCCTGTGCTTATGCAGTCCATCAGGCTATCCGCCGTGGCTGCGCTCATGGTGGCAGAATCTATGCGCCTGCCGATATTTGCAGTAAACAAGCCCATCCAGAGCTTCACGGCTATGGATGCGGCAAGGGCAAGCATTGTGGCCACTGTAAACTCCACCGGCTCCGGGTCAACTATCTTTCCAAAGGACTCCTTGCCCAGCTCAAAGCCCACCATCAGTATGAGGAAGGCGATTATCAGCGCTGCAATATACTCCATGCGGGCATGGCCATAGGGATGCTCCTTATCGGCAGGCTTGCCTGCAAGGCGGGCGCTGAGCAGCGTCATAAGGTTTGAGCCTATATCCGCAAGGTTGTTTACGGCATCTGCCTGCACGGCCACACTGCCCGTTACAAGCCCTATCACAAACTTTACGCCGCAAAGCAGCGCATTTGCCGCTATGCCCACCACTCCTGCCAGCACGCCATACGCCTCACGCACGGCCCTGCTGCGGGTATCCTGCCAGTTTTTTATAAAGCTGCGAATCAGCCAGCCAGTCATTTTTTCTTACTCCGCATCATGATAATATTGCTTCCCTGAGCACCCTGCCGATGGCATCGTGTATCACAAGGTTTGCACGGGAATCCCGGGGCGTTTCACTCTTATTTATGAGCACCAGCTTATCGCCCCTGTAATAGTCTATAAGCCCCGCCGCAGGATATACCGCAAGGGATGTGCCTCCGATGATAAGCATATCCGCCCGCATTATGTGAGTAATGGCTCCCCTGATGGTATCATCATCCAGCCCTTCCTCATAAAGCACCACGTCAGGCTTTATTATGCCGCCGCAGGTGCAACGGGGAACTGTATCCATGTTTATTATTTCCTCGGCGGAATATGCCCTGCCGCAATCCATGCAGTGATTTCTGTATATGCTGCCATGCAGCTCATATACGTTTTTGCTGCCGGCCTTCGTATGGAGGCCGTCTATATTCTGAGTCACCACGGCGGTGAGCTTTCCCTGCCGCTCCAGCTCCGCAAGGGCCTTATGGGCATCATTGGGCTGAACGTCCGTTACAAGGAGCGCACTTCTGTAATATTCAAAAAAGCGCTTTGTATTGCTCATGAAAAAGCTGTGGCTCAGCAGCGTTTCCGGCCGCTCACCAAAGCGACGTATGGCATCGTATATACCGTTTTCGCTGCGAAAATCCGGTATACCGCTCTCTGTACTCACTCCTGCGCCGCCAAAAAACACTATGCGGCCGCTGGATGCTATCATTTCCCTGAGGCTTGCAATATCTGACATATTTCGTACCTTCCCGCACAAAAAGACCCCCGTACTCATTCCGGGAGCCTTACTGATTATTTTACAGCAGAAATACCCATACCGCAATAAGCGCCACACCCGGCACGCCCAGCAGCCCCACTATAAGGGAGGTGAATGCGGTTATGGGCAAGGTAAAATTGAAAAACCCGCCTATAATGTTTACCACCAGCAGCACTATTGCTCCTGTCACTGCATTAAGCACCAGCTTGAACAGCACCTTTACAGGCCAGCTGAATACCTTAAACAGTATCCACAGCACCAGCAGCCCTATTCCAAACATCATAAGCGTAGTCATGTCCATATTTACTCCCTTTGCCGCTGCTCCTGAGCATAGCGCTTTAAAAGCAGCATATATTTTCTTCTGGCGGCCTCCGCCTCGTAGATAGCATAATCCACAAGGTCAGTGTCGCTTACACTTTCAAAATACCGGCTCGCCTCCTGCCATTGCTCCATTGCGCTGAGCACCTGGGCGGCCCTGTTATCCGTTTTGGTTTGTTTATCCTTTGCAAACAGCATATGCATGCCCTCCGTATTCTGGTATATACGGAAAAGTATGCACACTTATGCGGAATTATATTACTCCCGCCCTCCTGAGCCCCCTTATCAGCCAGTATACCGCCATGGTATACAGAGGAATCATCACGGCCTGGTTTACTATTCTTGCGTATATGATGTGGTAAGGCGAGCCGTAGAGCCACATCAGCAGCAGCGTATTCAGCACCACGCTGCACAGGGTCTGCCCAGTGAATACTGCGGCAAATATCCGCCTGAGGGTAGGCCGCTGTCCCTTTAAAAAGAACAGCCCCGGTATCACCCCAAACAGCACCCCTATCACCGTAAACCAGGGCATATATGCCCCCTTGGGAAAGATAAGGGCCTGGATCAGGTCAGTCAGCCCTCCCACTACGCCGCCATACACCGGCCCAAAGAGCACCGCCGCTATTATCACCGGCAGCACGCCGAAGCCTATTTTCAGGGTATATGAGCCCAGCGGCATGGCCGGTATGCTCATGCCCCCAAGCACCACCCCAAGGGCAGTAAGCAATGCACAGTACACAAGCTTTCTGGTACCGGCGCTGATGTTAAGACGGTCGTTGTTTTCCATAAAAGCCACCTCTCTTTACATAGCGTCCCATAATACCACATAAGAAGAGGATATAGCCCTCATGGTTATGCAGCAGCGGGATGCGGAAGCCGTACCGCAAGCGCATGGCGCTATTCGTCTGCCCGGCAACTCCCCGTCCGGACAGCACTGTGGAGGCAAAGGCCTCGCTACGCACGGCATCCTACTCTGCGTTTTTTATTTTTACTGTGTCATTTTACACCATAGTTGCCTGTGATGTCCACTTTTTTGCTGCATCAGCTCTCGGCATCGGCAGCAATATCTATCCTGTAAGTGGCCTTTACCTTTTCGCCCATGGTATCGGCATCGTTATAAGTAAGGTAAATGGTATTTGCAGCGCTGCCGGGATAGATGGATGTGGTGGGAAAATCCCCCACACGGCTGCTCTCCCCCGCCACAACGTCATACACCCACAGGGTATATGGGTATTCATCCTGCACGGCCTCGGTATTTTCCTCAGTACCTTCGCCGCCCTCGCCTGAAAGCCTGTTTTCAAAGTAATACAGCTTGCTGCCATCCTTTGCCCATACAAAGGACTGGGGGCCGAAATCATTGGTGATGGTCGTGCTTTCGCCCGTATCCATATTGTACAGGCGGAACTTTGCAGAGGCAGTGCTTGAGGCGGATATGCCGCTCTCGGCATTTATGGCCATATATGCATTGTCCGGCGACAGGGCAAAGGTGCTGCCCTCAGTAAAGGCCTTACGCACGCCGCCATCGCACTTTACGCGGTAAATGATATCGCCCTTATCCATGTCGCCCTGTACGAAGTATACATTACCGCCGCAGTAGGCTATGCAGCCTTCATCTGCGCCGTTTTTCTCAACTACGCCATGGCGCTTGCTTTCGGTGGGCACATTGAAGTCATACTGATGGACAAGCATGGCATCTGTTCCACTGACAGCGTACAGAGTGGTGCCAAGGTCATCCCAGGTATATGCGCTTACCATATTGCCAAAGCCCATATCAGCAAGGTTTGCGGAAAGCTCCTCTGTTTCCACCTGGAATATGTAAAGATTGGTGGTCTCAGCCGCCCGCTCCAGCACTGCAAGCCTCCTGCCATCAGGAGAGAAGGCTGCGCTTTCCACCGTTTGAAATTCGTAATCGAGATACTCCTCCGCTGTGCCTTCCCCGGTCAATACCCATAGTTTTTCACATTCGTATTCATCGGATATGCTGCTTATCAGGGTACGCCTTGTATAAAGGGCGCCGCCGCCGGAGCGCTTGGGCAGGTCTGTAAGATACCATCCGTCAGGTATGAATACCTGCGCCGATGTGCCCTCCTCCATTCTGGCCACGGTTTCTGAGTATGCAGCCATATAGCCCAGGGCCGCATCGTACTTTGGCCGTGCGCCGTATTCCATGGCCTGCACGGTCCATTCCTCCCGCACCGCATTCGGGTTTGCGGCCACGGCCTCATTTATAAACAGCTCCGCCGCAATATCCGATTCATGCACCCCGGATACCAGCAGCACGTTTTTCAGGGATTCATCCAGGCTGGGAGTCATATCTATGCCGGTGAGCCTGCCGCCGCAAAAATCCCTGTATGCATTAGCAGTGGCTATATACTGCTGCTCCTCGCCCTTTTTCTTCTCAGGCTCAGGCATGGGCTTGATCTCTATCTCAAGCTGATTTCCTGAGGAAAAGGCCTTAAAGGCAGCATCCGCCGAAAGCTGAAAGTAAATGCAGGCCTTCTGCTCCCCCTCCAGCCTGTGAAGGAAGCTGCCCAGCACGCAGCCGGCAGGCGTAAAGCCCTGATATTCATAATCCGCATATTCCAGAGCCTCCAGCTCCACCACCAGCCTGGATGGGCTGCTCAGCGGATACACCCTGTAGCTGGGAGAGGTAGAGGCGGGGGCTTCCTCGCCGCCGCCGCTCATTCTGCTGCCCACGTTAAAGGTGAGCTTTATGAATGTGCTTTCCCCATCCTGCCAGGCAGATATTTCTCTGGCATTTACATGATCCAGCGCTACGCCGCCCGAAATATCCCCCTGGGTGGTGTATCCCTTGTAGGGGTCCTCCTTTGGGGCGCAGGCCCCAAGGGAAAGCAGTATGCAGGCAGCAAATATGGCGCATATAAGTCGCTTCATGGTCTTTCCTCCAGAAATACCCTTTGTTTGCGTAAGTGTGCTTTAAATTATATCATGGCAGGCCGTTCACCGTCATCCCATTTAGTGTAATTGTGCATAATTCAAAGAATGTTTATATTTTGCGGACAAAAAGTATTTCATTACCTATTGGTATTTGATATAATACATTGTAATTAGACCTTTCAGGAGGTATCGTTATGATCTGCAAAAATTGCGGCGCAAACAATGACGACTTTCTCGAATACTGCGAGAAGTGCTCTGCGCCACTTCACACGGAGGCTTCCTCTGCTGCCACTACAGGCAGGAGTTTTGTAAGCGCTCCCAAATGGGCCAAGCCCGAATTTAACGCCAATACCATATCCGAAAGCGATATTCCTTCGGATTATTTTAGCAGCTCCAAGGTTGAGGCCGCCCCGGCACAGCCCGTCGTTCAGCCTGTTGTTCAGCCCGCTCCCGCTCAGGAGAGCACCCGCCGCAGCGTTCAGGCAAGCATTAACGTATGCTCCAAGTGCGGCGCGCCCCTTATTGCCGGTCAGCGCTTCTGCAATAGCTGCGGCGCACGTCAGGACTCCGGCGCAGCCACTGCTGCTGCCTCCGCCTGGACAGGCTCCTACTCCGCCCCTGCATCCCAGGGCATAAAGTACGCAGAGCCCATAGATGACACCATGTTCTCCTATGACCGCACCGATGAGCTGAGTGACAATCGCTCCTACGGCAGCAAGGCCAGCAAGAGCAGCAAGGGCAAGGGCGCATCTGCCGCCAAGAGTTCTTCCTCCAAGGGAAAGACCTCTGGCCGCACCTCCTCCAAGCCCGCTCCCCGCAAAAAGCGCGGCGGCAGCCCCCTTAATACCAAGCTCATAGCCATGATACTGGGCGGCGTGGTAGTAGTTGGCCTGCTGGTATTCGGCATAGTCAAGCTGGTAAGCGGCGGCCTGTTCTCCGGCTCTGCCGTTACTGATACTGCCACCATCGAAAAGACAGTTTCTGCCGATGGCAGCACCGTATACAATATCACCACCTTCGCCAAGAAGGGCAGCACCGTGCGCTTTGAAGGCGGCTCAATAGAGCGTGAGGAGCCTGTGACCGGCAAGTCCGTCACATTTGCCATTCCCGAGCAGCTCTGGATACCCGGCGAGCCTGTAGACCCTGAGCTGCTGGCAGCAGACGGTACCCTGCCCGTATACCCTGACATCAGCGTCATCAACAAGAAGGGCGAGAGCGAGGATATCACCTTCGAGCAGCCCATCTATATCCCCATCCCCACCATTGACATGACGGTCACTTCTCCCAATACCGAGAACTTCTCCGTTACCAGCCCCACTGTTCAGGTGGACGGCATAGTGGGCGATACCTCGGCTTCAGTATATGTGGGAGATGCCGCCGTGCCTGTGGATGAGACCGGCGCCTTCACCTACACCTACAACCTTACCGAGCCTGACACCATCACCCTCAATGTTGAAGCACGCAAGAATGGCTATGCCATCGCCCGCAAGACCTTCACCATTGAATACACCACCACCGCCACAGGCGGCGCAACCACCGGCGCAGGCAGCGCAGGCGCTCCCGCAAACGCCGGAGATGCCAAGTCCATCTACTATGCCACCGATGACGGAGTAAACGTGCGCGATGTTGCAGGTACCGCCGGCAATAAGATTGGCACCCTTGCCCTGTGCGAGAAGGTATACGTTATCAGCGCCGACAGCAATGACTGGTACAAGATCGCCTACAATGGCGGCGAAGCCTATGTTTCCGGCGCATACATCAGAAAAGTCAGCGACATCAGCGCCTACTCCACCGCCCCTGCAACCATCAAGGGCGATGATATCAACATCCGCTCCGCCGCATCCTCCGATGCAGAGCGGGTAGAGGTGCTTGCCAATGGCACTGCCGTAAGCTTTGTCAAGGATGCAGGTAACGGCTGGAGCATGATAGAGTACAACAACAAGATACTCTTTGTATCCACCCAGTATCTGCAAAAGTAATACGCCTTTAAGTACCTTACGGGGCGGCGGCCAGCATTACCGCCGCCTCTGATTTTTTGCTTTAAAACCGAGGAGATTTTCCATGAAGCTTTGGGGTATTATCCGCAAAAACGATAAAATACAGCGCCAGCACACCATAGAATACGAAGGTCTTACAAGGGACGCCGCAGCCGACTGGGAGGAGCTCATCAGCCCCCTTTGCAGAGAGCTTGACCTTTCCCGCCCGCTGATATTAAAAAAGCATCTGAGGGAAATACAGGATTTCTCCAGGGCGGTATTTCTCCCCACTGATTTTATGGAGCCGGTGGACTTTGACAAGTTTGAGATAGAAATATTCTATCCTAAAAAAAAGTAAGTATTTTCCTTGTATCCTTTTGCTCTGTATATGCCATCATAAGCCCATCAAAGCAAAAGGAGCTTGTACAATGGATACCCTTGCATTAATTCTTGTAATAATTGGCGCCCTGAATTGGGGCCTGATTGGCCTTTTCCAGTTTGACCTGGTAGCAAGCCTTTTCGGCGGAATGAGCGCCACCTTTGCCCGCATAGTATACACGCTGGTTGGCCTTGCAGGCGTATGGGGCATAACGCTGCTGTTCAGGCGGGATGGCGTTAAGCATGATAATGAATGATATTCACTGAAATGGCCGCAGATGCATAAGCATCTGCGGCCATTTATTTTACCATTTGCAGGGTTATTTATTCAGCTGCTTCAGCGCCGCCCGAAGCTGAGCATCATTGCTGCTGTCGGGGTCAGTGCTTATCTGGTATCCGGCAGAAACCTCTGCCCATACATCAGGCTCTATTCCCACGCCGTGGATATTGCTGCCATTCGGGGTATAGTACCCATGGGTAGTGAGCTTCAGCCAGCCGCCCGTTGCCTCCACAGGCATGGTGGTCTGCACTATGCCCTTGCCAAATGTGGTGGTGCCCACCACTACTCCAATGCCGTTTTGCTGTATGGCGGCGGCAAGTATTTCGCTGGCAGAGGCGGAATTTCCGTTTACCAGCACTGCAACAGGTAGGCCTATCGGCTCTCCATCAGCCTCGTATACTTCATCCTCTGCCTCACCCCCGCCCACGCTTACTATACGCATTCCCCTGCCAAGGAGCTCGTTTGCAATGCTCAGCACCATATCCAGCGAGCCGCCCGGATTATCCCTCAGGTCTATCACAAGGGATTGGCAGCCCATTGCCTTAAGCTCACTCAGCGCTGCGCTGAATTCCTCATCACCGCGGCCGCTGAACATGCTGATGGATATGTATCCGGTATTCTGCTCCAGCATGGCATACTCCACATGCTGCACGCTCACGCTGTCCCCGGAAACCGTCACCTCAAGCTCATCATTGCCACGAATGAGCCTTAGCACCATGCCATTTTCGCTTTGTGAGGCTATGAGAGCGCTCAGCTCCTCAAGTGGCATATTTGCCACAGGCTGGCCGGATACCCAGGCTATCACATCCCCTTCTGCCACACCCGCAGCCTGAGCGGGCCCACCCTCATATACCTTCAGCACCGCTGCACCCCTGTCATCCGGCTGACCCACCAGAAGGCCTATTCCATAGTATTCGCCATTTACCGAGGAAAGGTATTCCTCATACTCCTCGGCTGTATAATACCTTGCATACTGGTCATCAAGCAGGCTCACCATGCCTGACGCTGCACCTGCTATGAGCTCATCGGTAGAGGGGGCCTCTCCGTAAAACTCATCCTCTATCATGCCCGCCACCTGGCCCAGCGCCATAAACTGGCGATATTTGGCGTATTCCCTTGCGGACATTATGACTGAGTCCCCCGCCCCGCCTCCCATTAGCGCCATAGTTGCAGCAGAGGAAAGCAGCGCAGTTATAATAAGAGCTGCAATTATATATAATACCTGTTTTTTTCCGGCTTGCATGTATTGATACCTCCCATCGGAGCTTTATCCGGGCATAATAAATCTATGTCCGTTTTTTGCTGATATATCCTCCTGTTAGTCCTTTTTATCATTTATCTATTGATAAAATACAAAAAGCGGGGGCAGTTTTAAACCATACCCCCGCTTATTATTTATGCTCTGTTATTCCACATACTGGCTGAGATACCCAGGCATCTCGCTGCCGCTTATGGCTATCACTATTTTCACGCCCACATCGTTTGAAAGTTCATCCAGCCTTACCAGCATCCCCTTAAGCTCATCTTCCGAACAGCTTACCATCTTGCAGAAGCCATCCACAAATACAAGCTCAAGGTCAAAATCCTGAGCGGCAATGCCTGCTATAAACCCTACAAACATATCCGGGCTGTCTATCCTGTAATGCCCCGCATCAATAAAGCGAATGGCGTGCTTCAGCTCGAAGAGATACTGCCCCTCTGCGTCTATGAATACTACGCTGCCTTTGGTCTGCTCAAGTGAGTCATTGGCCATCTGTATTATGCGCTTTGAGTTTCCGGCTCCCTTTTCGCCGAAGATAACACGAACCAATTTAAGTGTCCTCCCTATGCTTTATTGCAGACAGGGCATCGCCCCATCCGCTATGTACATTATAACCGTAAAAGCGCCGGGGAATCAACTAACCCCGGCGCATTTTTGCAAAACATTTCATTTTGCGGCGTTTTTCTTTATGCCTGCCTGAGCTTATCTGCCATATCAGTGCGCTCCCAGGGCAGCTCCACATCCGTTCTGCCGAAATGACCATAGGCGGCAGTATTGGAGTAAATGGGCCGCCTCAGGCCAAGGCGCTCTATAATTGCTTCGGGACGGAGATCCAGGCAGCTTACTATTCTGTCTGCTATCTCGCCATCGGGTATTATACCGGTACCCTTTGTATCTACCATTACGGATACGGGATGAGCCACGCCTATTGCATAGGCAAGCTGAATCTCGCAGGAGGTTGCAAGGCCGGCCGCTACAACATTCTTAGCGGCATAGCGGGCAGCGTATGCAGCGCTGCGGTCAACCTTTGTGGGATCCTTGCCGGAGAAGGCACCGCCGCCATGGCGGGCATATCCGCCATAGGTATCCACGATTATCTTGCGCCCGGTAAGGCCGCTGTCACCATGGGGGCCGCCTATTACGAAGCGACCGGTGGGGTTTACGAATATGCGGATATTCTCATCCAGATACTTTTCAGGTATGGTGGGCAGTATAACCTTATCGATTATATCCTTGCGAATCTGCTCCAGGGATACATCAGGGTCATGCTGGGCGGAGATTACCACGGTATCCACACGCACAGGCTTGTCCTCATCGTATTCCACGGTTACCTGGCTCTTGCCATCCGGACGGAGGTAAGGTATAAGGCCGCTCCTGCGTACCTCGGTGAGCTTGCGGGTAAGGCTATGGGCCAGGGACAGCGGCAGGGGCATAAGCTCCTCAGTCTCATTGCAGGCAAAGCCAAACATCATGCCCTGATCGCCTGCGCCTGTGGCAAAGCGGGATTCCTCCCCCTCCTTTGCCTCGATGGACTTATCCACGCCCATGGCAATATCGGGAGACTGCATACCTATGGCAGTGATGACGGTAACGCTGTGGCAGTCAAAGCCATATTCAGGCTTATCGTAGCCAATGCGGGCAATGGTCTTTTTTGCAATGTCAGCCACGTCTATATGGGCGGTGGTGCTTATTTCGCCCATTACCATAAGGGTGCCGGTGGTGGCGGCGCACTCGCAGGCAACACGGCCTGCCGGGTCCTGAGCCAGAATGGCATCAAGAACGGCATCGGATATGCAATCGCACAGCTTATCAGGATGCCCCTCAGTGACGGACTCTGATGTAAACAGTTTTTTCATGGATACAGCTTCCTCCAAAATATAGTAAAACCTCATGCACAGATGAGGTCAGCTTGCTACATCGCTCATCTTTCAGCGCATATGCGCTGCCGGAATTGACACCTTACCCCGCAGGGCAGGTTGTCGGGTTTCACAGGGCCGGTCCCTCAACCACTCTTGATAAGGCATATTAGGTTTTCGACTGTGTATTTTATCATGAAAATATCATTGCGTCAATAGTCTTCTTAAGTTATAATAATTCGATAGAAATTTTGAGTGAGGTATTTAATGAAAAGAGTGCTTGGCTGCATACGCCGTGCTGATGAGCGTTACAATATGATTCGCCCCGGGGACAAAATATGCGTGGGGGTATCCGGCGGCAAGGACAGCCTGCTGCTGATGTACGGGCTGAAGCTATATCAGATGTTTTCCAAAACGCCCTATGAGCTTATGGCGGTGCTGCTGGATCTTGGCATTTCAGATCAGGATTATACCCCTGTGGCACAGTATGCAGAATCCATAGGCGTACCCTTTGAAATACTTAAAACCGACATAGGCGATGTGGTATTCAATATACGCAAGGAGTCAAATCCCTGCGCCCTGTGCGCCAAGTTCCGCAGGGGTGCCCTTAACGACTACGCACATCAGCATGGCTGCAACCTTGTGGCCCTGGGACACAACCGGGATGACGTCATTGAAACCTTCTTCCTCAGCCTGCTGTATGAAAGCCGCCTTAATACCTTTGGCCCCGTAACCTACCTTGACCGCCAGGAGGTCACCATTATACGCCCTCTGGTATTTCTGCCGGAAAAATACGCCCTGTCCGTTGCCAAGAAGCTGGAGCTGCCCATCTGCAAGCCCAATTGCCCCGTTGCCGGATACACCAAGCGGGAGGAAATGAAGCATATAATCAAATACCTTACCTCCATAGTGCCGGATCCCGAGACCCGCATAATGAACGCCATTGCAGACACCCATAAATACGGCATGTGGGACAGGCTCAGGCTCCCGCCCCGTGACCTAGAGGGCAGGGATGAATAGGCCGCTGCTTATAATGCTCATAATGTCCGCAATAACCTTCGCGGCAATGGGCATAGATAAGGCTGCCGCAAAGGCCGGGGCCAGGAGGATACCCGAAAAGACGCTATTCTGCCTGGGTCTGCTTGGAGGAGCGCTGGGCGGAATACTTGGTATGGAGCTTTTTCGCCACAAAACAAAGCACGCCTCCTTTAAAATAGGCATGCCGCTGCTGCTGATAGTAAATGTTGCTGCCTACATCTTGCTGGCAAGGTAGCCGAGCAGCTTACCATTTTTTATTTTGACACTTCTCCAAAGCGCCGGTTGTAGGCTGTTATCCAGTCCGCCGCCGCTTTTATTTCTTTTGGCTCTATAAAGCTGCCGCCATTTTCAATCAGCCCTATCACATCCTCCTCCCCATCGCCCTCCTTCAGTGCCCTGAGAGCAATACCTATAAGAAGCCTGTGAACCACGCTCAGCTTATCCATATCAAAGCTGCCCCGTGCATAGAATACCTTTATGCGCGGATTCCGTATGCCGGTTTTTTCCTTTATCTGCCGCTCTGTATCATCAGTTCTTTTATTCATGCCAACACCACAGGCACCGGCGATGCTGAAGCGCAGGGCAGCTCTGTCATATCCTCTTATGCGGCCATTCATTACCCAGCCCATGTAAAATACCCTTTCATTCAGCTTCAGCCGGCCCGCCGCCTCCTTAAATGAAAAAGCAGGCAGCCCCACAGCATCAGAGAGCAGCTCTGAATAGCGCTGGGTACTGCCTGTATTTGTAAGGTATACTATGGCCTTTATCATTATCCTTCTTTCGATGGAGCCGCCCCCATCGGTTCCAGATATATATTAATTATGCCTGTATGTTTGCTCCATTCGGAGCTGTTTTTTGGTATTCCCTGAACTGAAAGCGAAGCCCCTCATGCTCCTTCCACTGGGAGACCGATACCATGGCCCAATCCGGCATATCCTCTATTCTGGGGAAAAACCTGTCTGCCTCCCCCGCAGCATCCACCATTGTCACATAGGCCCTGCTGCAATATGGCAGAAGCTCTGCGTATATGGCCTGCCCGCCTATCACAAATGCATCCTCATCCCCATTTACCATGCTCATCAGCTCCTCCACAGAGGCTGCCCTTTCCACACCCTCAACGCTGAAGGCACTGTCACGGCTGAGAACGATATTGCGCCTGCCCTTAAGGGGCCTGCCGCCCGGAAGTGACTCCAGAGTCTTTCGGCCCATTATTACGGTCTTTCCGCCTGTCATGCTGCGGAAAAAGGCCATATCCTCAGGTATGCTGAAAAGCAGCCCGCCATTTCTGCCTATTCCGTAGTTTTTGTCCACTGCGACTATGATATTCATATTTATCCCGCCCTTATATTGCCACCGGTATCTTGCCAATGGAACCATGGGACTGATAGTTTTCCAGAGCAAAGCTATCCACGGTGAAGCTGTAAAAGTCGTCTATAGTCTCATCCATTATGAACCCTGGCGCATCCATCGGCTCGCGGCTTAGCATCTCCTCCACCAGAGGAATATGCCTGTCGTAAATATGAGCATCCGCTATTACATGGAGCAGTGTGCCTGCCTTAAGGCCGCTTACCTGCGCCATCATATGCACCAGCACCGCATACTGGCAAACATTCCAGTTGTTTGCCACCAGCATATCCTGTGAGCGCTGATTAAGTATGGCATTGAGCCTGTTGCCGGATACATTGAAGGTCATGCTGTAGGCACAGGGATAAAGATGCATGTCCATAAGATCTGCATGGTTGTAAATGTTGCTCATTATGCGCCGGGAGGCAGGATTGTGCTTCAGGTCGTACAGTATCCTGTCCACCTGATCCATCTCACCCTCCTTATATCTGTGCTTCACGCCAAGCTGATAGCCATAGGCCTTGCCTATGCTGCCTCTTTCATCTGCCCATGAATCCCAGATGTGGCTGTTCAGGTCGTTTACGTTATTTGATTTTTTCTGCCATATCCACAGCAGCTCGTCCACGGCATTTTTAAAGCCGGTCTTTCTGAGGGTCATTATTGGAAATTCCTCGGAAAGATCGTACCTGTTGGTAAGGCCAAAGAGCTTTACGGTATGGGCGGGAGTTCCATCCTCCCAGTGCGGGCGCACAGCCATATCAGTATCCCACACGCCCTCGGATATTATCCTTTTGCAGTTATCAATAAAAATAAGATCGGCTTTGCTCATTGGCTTTTCCCCTTTTTGCAGCAATAATAAGATTATTTTATTGTATCATAAATTTTTCCCTCTGCAATAGTAATGCAAATAAGGCATGATAAGCGTATACATAGAGCGCAGTCTGTGCGGCCATCGCTGTACAAGTACCATTTACGGTATTGGGTGCAGCAGGGGCAGTTGAAAAGCGCCCGGTTTCACTGTAAAATCCCAGTCGTGCAGAACGAATGTTCGCACATGGTTCGCTCCCCATGTGCGGCAAAAACATTATTTACTCAGGAGGAAAACTATGGCCATAAAAAAAGTCTTTGACGTGGCGCTGGATATAAAGCGCCCGTCCTCCCATATGGATTTTACAGTGATAAACGGCGACACGGGCAACGGTATCCATATCATCCTTACCGATGGGGATGAGCCTGTGGATCTTACCGGATGCAGAGTGATAGCCGCCTTTTCCCGACCGGATGGCTCCACCTCCATGCAGGACAGCGCCATCTCAAACGGAGGCATCACCCTTGGCGGCACGGAGGGCAATCAGATAGATATTGAGCTGTTTCCCGCCTCATTTTCGCCCGGAATGGTGGAATGTGAGCTGCAGATATACTCCGATGAAGACCTTTCCACACTTGTAACCACTGCAAGGTTCAATTTTTCCTGCCGAAAGGCCATTATAAATGAGGATACCCTTCAGGCTGCCCCCCAGTATCCGCTGCTTCGCACCCTGTCCGATGAGCTGAAGGATTCTACTGAAAGCCTTGAGACCCTTATCACCCAGGTCACAGCCGCTGAGACCTCCCGCACCGCCGCAGAGACCCGGCGGGAGCAGGCAGCCACCCGCTTTGCAGCCCTTACCGCCCAGGTGACCATGCTGCCATCCGGCTCATCCCCCACCGCCGAGGTCTTGGAGCAGGAAAGCGGCATGAAGCTGTCCCTGGGCATCCCCGCAGGCCCCAAGGGAGATACCGGCACCGCCGGCCCACAGGGCCCTAAGGGTGATACAGGCCCTCAGGGTACTCAGGGTGAGCAGGGTGCTCCCGGCCAGAATGGCACAAATGGCGTTACTTTTACCCCTTCAGTAGCTCAGGACGGCACCCTGTCCTGGAGCAACAACGGCAGCCTCGATAATCCTGCATCCGTAAACATAAAAGGCCCTAAGGGGGACACCGGCTCTCAGGGCCCTAAGGGAGATGCAGGTCAGCAGGGCGTTCCCGGCCCAAAAGGGGATACCGGCTCAGGCTTTGCTGTGCTTGGGTACTATGCATCTGCCGCTGCCCTATCCTCTGCCGTATCCTCTCCCTCTCCCGGCGATGCCTATGGAGTGGGCAGCTCCCAGCCATATGACATTTATATATGGGATGGCATATCCGGCAGCTGGATAAACAACGGCCCCCTTCAGGGCGCAAAGGGCGAAACTGGCCCCCAGGGCCCAAAAGGCGACACAGGCGAACAGGGCCCCGCAGGCCCCAAGGGGGACACCGGCGCCACCGGCCCCCAGGGCCCAAAGGGTGACACTGGCCCTCAGGGTGAGCAGGGTGCAGCCGGTCAGAATGGCACAAACGGCGTTACCTTTACCCCCTCTGTGGCTCAGGACGGCACCCTATCCTGGAGCAACAACGGCAGCCTTGATAATCCCGCCTCTGTAAACATCAAAGGCCCCTCAGGCACCGGATGGACGGTGGAATCACTTACCGAGCCCTATTATATCGAGACCGCAGACAGACACGAATACTACCTTAGCGATATAACCGAGATAGCCATAGACCTGCCTACCACCAGCAAATACGAAATATGGATAAAGCTCCAATGGGCTACGGACTGCGAACCCATACTGATACTGGATCCCGAGGTGCCCTATGTGGGCGGAGAGCCCGTATGGGAAAGCGGCTTTACCTATGAAATATCCATAAAGGATGGGGTAGCCGTGGCTGTAAAGGTGGTGGAGCTGTAATGACTTTGAGAAGACGTGCCCTCATGGCAAGTGTCCTGTCCAGCGCCACAGTTCTTCCGTATGACGTGGCAGTGGTGGGCAGCCTCATTCTGCACCAGGCAGCCAACGAGACCCTCTCTACCACGTGGCGCATAGACGCTGCCTTTGGGGTGGATACTGCAAGCTCCGTATTTACCCTTAATAATCCGGGCACATGCCTGCTGAATTATTCAAAAACAGATACCTTTCAAAAATTCTTTCTGCAGAATTACTGCATACTCAATGGGTCAAACTGGAAAACCATGTATTACTTTCCTGCGGGCTGTACCGTAGAACACAAATACAACGAGACCTCAGGCCTCTACACTGTGACCGCCAAGGGCAGAATACAGGTCTATACCCTGTAGCCCGCAAAATGATGAAAAGGGCCGGAAGTATTCCGGCCCTTATGCTTTCATTTATACAGCTTACCCGCCAATAAGCTCCCTCATATCCTCAGGCATGGGTGAGCAGAGCTGCAATACCTCCCCGCTTATTGGATGCACAAGGTGCAGCTCTGCGGAATGGAGGGCCGGGCGGGCAATGCTGCCGCTGGGAGTTCCATACAGCCAATCCCCTGCCAGTGGATAGCCTGCCGCCGCCATATGCAGCCTGAGCTGATGTGTCCTCCCGGTATGGGGTATCAGCCTGAGCAGCGTATACCCTCTTATGTAATCCAGCGTATGATACTCCGTGTGGGCATATGCGCCATCCTCCCGTATGGCCCGCTTATAGGTGGAGCCCTCTGCCATGCCTATTGGCATTCGTATATGCCCCTGGGCGGGATATACCCTCCCTTCGGCTATGCCTATATACTCCCGGGTGAAGCTGTCTGTATGCATTATATCCTTGAGGCGGGTATGTATATATCCGCTTTTTGCAGCTATCATAAGGCCCGTTGTGCCCCTGTCCAGCCTGCTGACAGGATGAAAGTTTTCCCCCGGGGCAAAGTATGCATAAAAGGCGTTTTCCAGCGTAAGCTCATCTGGGTCCCTTGTGGACTGGTGTACCGCCATACCGGCGGCCTTGTCAATCACGGCCAGATATTCATCCTGCCAGGGTACATTCAGCTCATAATGCATGGGTACGGCTCCCGGATAATCCTCCGGGTCACATATCTTCGCTGCCAGCACATCTCCCTGCCTTACGATGGCCGTGGTATAGGCCTTCTGTCCATTTAAAAGGATGCCATCCGGCCTGCGCTTGAGCCTCGATATATATGAGCGGGACATGGCAAGCTCCCGCCTCAGCAGGCTTTCCACGCTGCGCCCATCCTGCGCTGCCACAATATGCGCTATCATGTCCCTCATGCTGCCGTCCTCCTTTCTGCGTTTGATTATATTGCATTTATCCATAACAATTCAACAAGCATTGCATGAAAAAATATATCTTAAACTTTTTCTTAAAAAGGGCTTGCAATACTCTGCCAAATGCTGTACAATAACACTCGTGCCGTTCCTCCTTAGCTCAGTCGGTAGAGCATGCGGCTGTTAACCGCAGTGTCGTTGGTTCGAGTCCAACAGGGGGAGCCAGTAAAAAACCTTGAAACGAATCGTTTCAAGGTTTTTTCGTTTTTCAAATGTCGCTGTGTGGGATAGCAATGCTTACTGCCATTCCCAGGCGTCCCATTCCTGCCCAGCCTGCCTCTCCTCCGCAAGCTCTGCTATGCGGGCGCTGTTTAGCCTGCATACCATCAGGTCATCTGCCATATCCGCCCCCATGGCCTTGTAAAACTCTAGCGTTGGGTTCCACTTCAGGCAGCACCATTCTATCCTGTCACAGCCCCTCTCACGGGCTATATGGGCAAGCTCCTGAAATACGGCCCGGCCATAGCCCCGTCCCCGATACTCAGGCTTCACATACAGCGCCTCCACAAATAACCCCGCCCCATGTATATACGCTGGGAAGCTGTGGAAAAACAGCGCAAAGCCCACCTCTGCCCCATCCTCCATAACAAACAGCACCTCTGCCCGGTGCTGCTGAAAAAGCAGCCTGTCAATGTCCTGCTCAGTGGTAACAAGGCTGTCCGTAAGCCTTTCATACTCTGCAAGTGACCTGATAAAGCCATACACAAGGGCAAGATCCTTGGGCTCTGCAGACCTGAATGTGGGCTGTGACATATTTTTCCTCCTTTAATTTAAAGGCCCGGCTGATGCCGGGCCTTTTGGCCTTTCCCAAAGGGAAAGCTGATTATTATTCTTCTTCGTCCTCGTCCTTCTGAGCGCTCTCGATAATCTTCTTTGCCTCGAAAGCAGGAACATCCTCATAGCGTACAAACTCGCTCTTGAAGGAGCCACGGGCCTGAGTCATGGAGCGCAGGTCGGTAGCATACTTGAACATCTCGGACAGAGGAGCTTCGGCTACTACCTCAGTACCCTCCTCGCAGGGGTTCATACCCAGAACGCGGCCACGACGGCTGGACAGATCGCCCATGATGGCGCCGGTGTACTCATTGGGTACGGTGATGTTGTACTGATAGATCGGCTCGATAAGGGCAGGCTGTGCCTTAGCGCAGGCTTCCTTATATGCAAGGCGGGCAGCGCTCTTGAAGGCAACTTCCTTGGAATCCACGGGATGGTACTTACCAAAGAACAGGGTGGCCTTTACGCCAATCATGGGATAGCCGGCAAGAACGCCACGCTTCATGGCCTCACGGGTACCCTTTTCTACTGCGGGGATATATTCCTTGGGAACTACGCCGCCAACGATAGCATTGACAAACTCAAACTCCTCGCCATTGGTAAGGGGCTCAAAGCGCATATTAACCACGCCGAACTGGCCGCTGCCGCCGGTCTGCTTCTTATGCTTACCTTCGGCCTCAGCAGTGGCACGAATGGTCTCACGGTAAGGAATACGGGGGTCGGAAATCTGGGCTTCTACGCCGGACTTATTCTTCAGCTTGGCACAGAGAACGTCAAGGTGAACCTCGCCCAGGCCGCAAATCAGCACATCGCCGGTCTCCACGTTCTTTTCCATTGCCATGGTGGGATCTTCTTCAAGGAGCTTATTAAGGCCAGCAAAGACCTTATCTTCCTCACCCTGCTTCTTGGCAGATACTGCAAGGCTGATGCAGGGCTTGGGGAAGTCGATGGCTTCAAACTGCACAGGGGCAGAAGCATCGCACAGGGTATCGCCGGTGGCGGTGAACTGGAGCTTGGAGATAGCGCCGATATCGCCTGCAACGAGCTTATCCACGGGAGTTACCTTCTTGCCGCGCATAAGGCCAGGAGCAGAGGGCTTCTCAGCCTTTTCTTCACGGGTATTGTAGGGAGCAACGTCTGCGCTGAGAACGCCGCTGTATACCTTAACGATGGAGTACTTGCCAAACTGGTCTACAACAGTCTTTACTACCTGAGCGGCAAACTTGCCATCCTGCTTTACCTCTACGGCCTCGCCGGTCTTGGGGTTGATGGCCTTGGGAGCCTTTACCATATCGGCAGAGGGCATATAGTTGATAAGGTTGTTCATCAGGGTGTATACGCCAATATTGGGCTGAGCAGCGCAGCAGCACACGGGGGTGATGTCGCCGGAAAGGATACCGTTATTGAGGCCGGCAATGATTTCCTCGCGGGAGAGCTCGCCCTCCTCGAAGAACTTATCCATCAGTGCCTCGTCAGTCTCAGCGGCAGCCTCGGTGAGGGCCTCGTATACGCTCTGAGCCTTGTCTGCCAGGTCAGCGGGGATATCCATATCCTTCTCGCCCTTGCCATCGTACTTCTTGGCTACCATGTGAACGGTGTCAACATAGCCTACCAGCTTGCCGCCCTCCATGATGGGGAGCTGAATGGGTACTACGCTGGGGCCGAACTTGGCATTGAGCTCGTCCATTACCTTATTGAAGTTGGCATTTTCGCGGTCCATCTGGTTTACGACGATCATGCGGGCCTTGCCGGACTTCTTGCACATATCCATGGCCTTCTCGGTGCCTACTACGGGGCCGGAAACTGCGCCAACCACGATGAGGGCAGCGTCAGCCAGGCGCATGGCCGCAGCTACTTCACCGTAAAAATCGAAGAAGCCGGGAGCGTCAATAAGGTTTACCTTAACGTCATTCCACTCGAAGGGAGCAAGAGCGCAGTTGATGGAAATGGTGCGCTTAACTTCCTCGGGATCATAGTCGGTAGTGGTAGTACCGTTTTCAACCTTGCCCAGGCGCTCAAGAAGCCCTGCGTTGAAGAGCATGGCCTCGGTAAGGGTGGTCTTACCCTCACTGCCGTGGCCAAATACTCCGATGTTGCGGATGTTTGCTGCGGTGTAATTCTTCATTTTTGTCCCCCTAAGGTGTAATATGATTATTTATCTGTACAAATTTCGGGTGCATAAAGCACCATCTAATAGTGTACCAGATGAGTTAAGCGTTTGTAAACTCTTTTTATCGTGTTTATGGGTTTTTTCGGTATATTGGGCTAATCCACCAGCTTTGAGGTGCCGCCCACCAGCTCCTCGCCCATTTCATTCATATCCGCCATGGTAACATCCAGTTCAACGGTCTCTCCGCTTCTATCTACCACAAGATGCAGCACATCTCCCACGGCAAGCTTTTGAACGTATTCCACGAAATCATCCTGAGTGGTAACGGCAATGCCATCGTACTCGGTGATTATGTCGTCCACCTTTACGCCGGCCTTATGTGCAGAGCCGTTTCTGGTAACGCTGTAAACCAGTATTCCCTCGGGTATCTCATAATACTCTGCGTATTCGGCATCTATGCCTATTACCTGCACACCTATGCCCGGGCGTATCATCCTGCCATTTTCTATAAGCTGGCAGGCCACCTCCATTGCCTCATTTATGGGAATGGCAAAGCCAATGCCCTCGGCATTTACCGAATTGCCATATTTGTCATAGCCTGCGTATACATTCTTTGCAGTGGTTATCCCTATTACCTCGCCCTTCATATTGAGCAGAGGGCCGCCGCTGTTGCCGGGATTTATGGCGGCATCGGTCTGAATGAATTCATGCACCCTGCCCTCAAGGTTTACATTGCGGGCGGTGCCGCTTATTATGCCGAAGGTGGTGGTGCCCGCAAGCTCCATGCCTGAGGGATTGCCTATGGCAATGGTAAACTCCCCCGCCATCACATTATCAGAATCCCCCATGGCAAGGGAAGTCAATCCGCTTTTTTCCACCTTGAGCACGGCCACATCCAGCACGGAATCTGTGCCCACGACCTCGGCATCCACCTCCTCCTGATTTGAGAAGGTAACTGTCACGCTATCTGCCCCACGCACCACATGGGCGTTGGTCATAATATAGCCGCTGCTGGCTATCACAAAGCCGCTGCCGTATCCATCCTGTATCAGGTCGCCATCATAATCCCCATATTTGTTTATGCCCACCACTCCGTCAAATACCTGAGATACTATGCTGGGCGCAGGGTTTATGGCATCGGCTATCTCTGGCAGAACGCCGTCGAATTCGGGAAGCTCTCTGGTGATATACTCGCGCTGCTCCTGCTCCTCGTACTCATCGCTCTGCTCCTGTGCATCAGGCTCTATCTCCTCATATTGCAGGTCAAAATCAAAGTCGTCTCCGAATATATCCTCCAGCGCATCCTCTATTTCCTGACTGATGCCCGGCACCTTGCCGCTTATACCGTTTATGGCATACCTTATGCCGGAAAAGGCTATCGCTGTGATTGCGCTGCCTATGGCAATGCCCAGCAGCAGGCAAAGCACGCCTGTAAGCACATAGCCACCTACATGGCCGCCTTTTTGCTTTTTGCCGCCACTGGCTGTACCCGGCGCATAGTATTCCTGCCCGCCGTTCTGGTTTTCCCCGGCAGCAGGACTATCTGCACAGTATATATCCTGCTCTGCATCGTGGTTGGTATTGTATTCTTCCATTTTTTCCTCCGGAAAATATAAATATCACTTTATAAGCTTGGCCGCCGCCTTGTGTGTATCTGCCGCGCGCTTCAGCGTAAAGGTGAAGCAGGTGCCCTTGCCGGGCTCGGATTCCACGGTTATTTCCTGATCGTGCTGGTCTATTATGCGCTTAACTATGGAAAGGCCAAGGCCTGTGCCGGCGCTTTCGCCGGGGGTATGGGCCTTTTCTTCTTTATAGAAGCGCTCAAAAAGATGGGGTATGCTTTGGGGGTCTATTCCCTTGCCGGAATCCTTTACGGATATTATCGCCTGCTTTTTCTCCGCCCTGGTGCTTAGGGTAAGGGTGCCGCCTTCCGGCGTGAACTTTATGGCGTTATCTATAAGATTACGCAGCACCTGGGCTATCTGGGACTGGTCTGCATCCACCATGAGCTTTTTATCCCCAACGTTAAGCTCCACATTAAGTTTCTTCGCATCCACCCTTGCCTCGAATGTCAAAAGCGTGCGTGTGGTAAGCTCATTTATATCGAAGGGCTCGGTTTTCAGCAGCACCTGGCCGGATTCTATGCGGGCAAGATCCAACAAATCGTTTACCATGGCGGTCATGCGCCGGTTTTCGTTTATTACTATATCAAGGTATTTCCCCTGCTCCTCTGGAGGTATTGTACCATCCTGCATGGCCTCAAGGAACCCCCGCATGGATGTAAGAGGCGACCTGAGCTCATGGGATACATTTGCCACAAAGCTGCGCCTTGCTTCCTCAAGGGTATTCAGGCTGTCGGCCATGGTATTAAAGCTCCTGCCAAGCTGGCTCACCTCATCGCCGCTGCCGTTATCCTCTACCCTCAGGTCAAATTCTCCCTTGGAATACCTTCTGACTATCTGGTTCATATCCGTAATGGGCTTGGTCATTTTGCCCGTAATGTAGGATACGGCCATCATCGCAAGTACTACGGCTATGATGGCATAAAGCAGCATATCCATACGCATCTGCCGTATGGATTCTTCAATATCGCTGGTATCAGTATGCATTACCAGCGCTGCCACAGTCTCCCCATCATCGCTGACTATGGGGCAGGTAATGGTCATTACCGGCATATCGGCATAATTCTTTGCCAGCTTTTCGGTGATTTTTGTTTTTTCGTTATGGTAGAGTATGCCGTCGGTTATGCCAGATACATCCATATCCGCACACACCGCCCACTTGTCCATGGACTCCTCATCCATAAACACGCACCGGCCCAGCTTTTCATCCCGAAACTGCACTATCATCATGGCATCATACCGCCGGGCTATGGTAAGCAGCTCATTCTGGGCAACAGACCGCTTTTCCTCATCCATATACCGCCGGGTGATTACCAGGGATATTTCGCTTGCCTCTCTGCTAAGCTCCCGCTGCTTTTCGGATACATATTGATTATGAAACACTGCCCCCACCGTAACGCCAAAAAGCAGCAGCAGCCCCAGCGTTATGGCGAGGTAAGTGGTTAGCATCCTTGAAAACAGCGTTTTATGCATAGTTTATTCCTGTCTGCAATGGCAGATCACTTCTCGATTTCAAATTTGTAGCCAACGCCCCATACGGTCTTTATCTGCCACTCTGTTCGATCACCCAGCTTTTCCCGTATGCGCTTTACGTGTACGTCAACCGTGCGGGAATCGCCAAAGAAATCAAATCCCCACACCTGCTCCAATAGCTGCTCACGGGTGAATACCTTGCCCGGGCGGGACGCAAGGAAATACAATAGCTCTATTTCCTTGGGAGGCATTTCCACCTGCTTTCCATCCAGCGTAACTGAATAATTATCCAGCGATACTGAAAGATTTGGGAAGGAAACACACTTTTCCTCATCCCCTGCGACACTGCGGCGCATTACCGCCTTTATCCTGGCGATAAGCTCCTTTGCTTCAAAGGGCTTTGCCATGTAGTCATCTGCGCCAAGGTCAAGGCCCTGTATTCTGTCGGTAGTGTCTCCCTTGGCGGTAAGCATAATGACCGGCACCGGGCTTTCCTCTCTGAGCTTTGCCAGCACCTCCCAGCCATCCATGCCGGGCAGCATAACATCCAGCACCACCAGAGACGGGGCAGCATTGTGGAAGGCCTCGATGGCAGTATCTCCCCGCTCGCAGGTGACCACATTGTAGCCTTCCTTTTTCAGGTACATTTCGATTATTGCCAGAATATTGCGATCGTCATCGATCACCAGTATGGTGTTTTTGTCCATGGCTTTGTTCTCGCTTTCTTGATTAAATGGGGGTATCCGTGTCCACAGCTATGCCGTTTCGCTTGAGCAGCGCAGCCGTCACACCATCTCCCGGTATCTTTTTCCCGGTGAAGCTGCCATCGTATATGCAGCCACAGCCGCAGGATGGGCTATACGCCTTAAGAAAGGCATGGGTCACCCCGTTTGTAATACAAAGGCGCAAGGCTTCCTCAGCCCCTGCAATGTATTCCCGGGTAACATCCCTGCCGCTGGCAGTTATCACCCTTGCACGGCCATCCAGCACAGCCTGCCCATCGCCGCCCACTATTTCCGCAGGCTCCCTTGGAACAGGCAAGCCGCCCAGCACCTCCGGACACACGCAAAGGGCGCCGCCCTCCACAAGGGCCGCCGCCCGCCTGTCAGGCTTTGCGCTCCCGTCATAGCGGCATTTTTTGCCGGCAAGGCACCAAGAAACTACTTCCATAAATGATAACACCCAAATATGAACCTGGTATGAATAAGCGCCGATAAATCGGGACAATTTTGCGTCACGGTCACTTTAACGGCTTTAGCGTTGCCACGGTAACGCCCGCATCCCCTTCCCCATAATTGCCAAGGCGGAAGGACTTTACCCGCTTATTCGTCCGAAGATAATCCTGTATACCGGCTCTCAGGGCGCCGGTGCCCTTTCCGTGAATTATGCTTATCTCGCTCAGGCCGGACAGGGCGGCATTATCTATATATCTATCCACCACGAGTATGGCGTCATCCACCAGCATTCCCCGTATATCCAGCTCCATGCCCACCTGGCGATCCTTCTCAAGCTTTATCTTTCCCTCGCCCTTCTTTGGGGTATCATCCTTAGCCATGCGAAGATCGCTGAGCTTTACATTCACCTTCATTACCCCCGCCTGTACCTGCACCTCTCCCTTTGAATCGGGCGGGGCAAGGACTGTGGCCTTTTTGTCCAGGGAAACTATCCTTACGGTATCGCCGGGGTGTACGGTTTTCGGGGGCTTGGTATTGTCCTCGGTGGGCAGTATCATGGGCTCCGCAAGGTCTCCCTCCCGCTTTCGCAGTGCATCACGGGAGCTTTGTATCACCCTGTCCGCTCCCCGCTGATCCACAGAGCGGAGCTTGCGTATATCCGCCACCAGCTTATCCATTTCACGGCGTGTCTCATCCACTATGCGGCGGGCATCCTCCCGGGCCTTTGCCTGCAGCTTTGCCTTATCCTGGGCCAGCTTTTTCCGCTCGGCCTCGGTTTCAGCCCGCAGCCTGTCCAGCTCGCGGCGGGCCTCCTTTGCCATGGCCCGCTCCTCCTCTGCAAGCTGATAGCTGCTCTGGGCGCTGGAGATAACATCCTCGAAACGCAGGTCGTCTCCCTTCAGATATTCCCTTGCGCTCTGTATTATCCCCTCTGAAAGACCCAGCCTTCGGGATATTTCAAATGCATTGGATTTGCCCGGTATGCCTATAAACAGCCTGTAGGTAGGGCATAGCCTGTCCACATCAAACTCCATGGAGGCATTTTCTATTCCCTCATGGGTAAGAGCAAAGGCCTTTACCTCGCTGTAATGGGTGGTGGCCACGGTAACTGTCCCCCGGGAATGGAGCTCCTCCAGTATGCTCATGGCAAGGGCTGCGCCCTCTATTGGGTCAGTTCCTGCACCCAGCTCATCCAGCAGCACAAGGGACGCATCATCTGCGCCATCAAGTATGCCTACTATATTGGTCATATGGGATGAAAAGGTGGAAAGGCTCTGCTCTATGGACTGCTCATCTCCTATATCCGCATATATGTCATGGAATACGGACATCTCGCTGCCTATATCCGCCGGAATAAACATGCCGCTCTGGGCCATCAGGGAAAACAGCCCCACGGTCTTCAGGGTAACGGTCTTGCCGCCGGTATTGGGGCCGGTGATGATAAGCGTTCTGAAATCCCTGCCGAGCCATATATCTATTGGGCGCACCGTGTCATTGGGTATCAGCGGATGCCTGCCCTGAACTATGCGTATATAGCCCGTATCATTCAGCTTGGGCTCCACCGCCCGCATATCCTTTGCGAGCTTTGCCTTGGCAAAGGCCAGATCCAGCTCGCCAAGGATATTTATATTTTCCAGTATTTCTTCAGAGTAGGGGGCTATAAGGGCCGTAAGCTCCGCAAGTATCCGCTCTATCTCCTCCTGCTCCTGGCTCAGAAGCTTTTTATACTCATTACCAAGCTCCACCACCGCCGCAGGCTCTATGAACAGCGTAGCGCCGCTGCCCGATTGATCGTGTATAAGGCCGGGAACATTTTGCCGATATTCCTGCTTTACAGGTATTACAAACCTGCCATTGCGTATGGTTATAAGCGGCTCCTGAAGATACTTTGAGTAGGCTGCGGAGCGTATCATGCTGCCCAGCCTTTCCCGCACCCGCTCATTGGCCTGGCGCATGGAGCGGCGTATCCTTGCAAGCTCCGGCGAGGCTCCGTCAAATATCTCCTCCTCGCCCAGTATGCAGCGGTCTATCTCCTCCTCAATGGAGCGATGGGCGCTGATGTATTCAGCAAGATTATTGAGCATGGTATGCTCCGCCTCCCGCTGTATGGCCTCCTTTGCAAGGCGAGAAGCCCTCAGGCAGCGGGATAGCCCCATCAGCTCTGATGGAGTCACAAACAGCGCCGCATGCAGCCGCTTTAAACATTCCCGCATATCCGGAAAGGATTCTACCGGGGAGTGCCCCGTGCGGATATACATGCTTTCTGCCTCCGCAGTAAGCGCAAGGCCGCTCCTTACGGCCTCCAGCTCCGCCGAAGGGCGCAACTCCTCAGCAAGCTCGCTGCCGCGGCAGGTAGCCGTTTTCAGCTTGAGCATATCTGCTATTTTATCGTATTCAAGTGTTTTAAGTACCTTATCCTGCATACCTTTCTCCAATGGCAAAAGTTTAATCCACAGGCCTGCTCCAGTGGCCCCGGGTAGCTCCCGGCACAGAGGAAGCCCTTTCCCCATTGCGGGCGGCCACAGCGGCCTTTACCCGCTCTGAAACGCTCTCCGGGCTTTCATCATAAAAGGCAAGCTGCACCGCCTCAGGTGCAGGCAGTTCGCCATAAAGGTCTATTATATCTGTGGGCAGGCAGTTCAGCAGCCTGATAAGGCAGCCATCGGCCTGGCGTATGTTTTTCAGTGGGAATTCCCTGCCGGCTTCATCTATCATGGTGTCCACGCTGCCCCGGCAGTTTTTGCAGCCCTGCTGCTCTCTGAGGGTACAGTGACGAAGCTGCATGAGCTGCGCCCTGCCGTATACGCTTATGGCTGTACCTGTTCCGGATATATCTCTAAGCTGAGGGCGAGTAAGCTCCAGAGAAAGTGTCACCCTGTCAAAGCCCATGGCCCTGTACGCAGCAACGGTATGGCCATTCACAGCGTTCATCTGGCTGCCCGCAATTTTCAGCGGCAGGTCCCTGATAAGATCAAGCTGGCCTATATTTGCAGCTATCGCCCCATCAACAAGGCCGGATGCACATATGCTTTTTATTTTTTCCCGCTCTGCCCCGCTTATTATTACGGGAGGCAGGGATATGAGCAGCCTTGCGCTGCCCTTATGCTCAGCAAGCTCTGAAAACTCCCGCCGGTTGTATTCCCACGGCTCCAGCGCCACCTCATCTGCTCCGGCAAGAAATGCCGCCTTTCCCTGGCCTGCGCTGCTCACTATGGCAGTCACAGCCGTGCGGTCTGCCGGCAGACTCCTTATGGTATTTACCACCGGCTCATCTATGCTGCGGCGTATGAGCAGAGCATTTTCCAGCCTTTGTGAAGCATCCCGGCGCAGGGCATTTACGCTGCCCATGGGCAAAAACGCCCATTCGTCCCCATCCACGATACATTCATCGGCATAGAAGGGCGTATCCCCAAGCTTCATGGCCTGGGCGGCATAGCGCATTTTATCCTGTGGCTTCTGGGCCTGCTGTACAATGTCGCCCTGTGCATATACGGCTGTATCGCCGCAGGCCATGGTAAGCCCCACAGGCCTGCCCGGCTCCATGGTAAGGCGCAGGGTCACCTGCCGCCTTCTGGTATCCTTTTCATATGTGCGGGCGGCATTTGCTATAAGCTCAGGGGAGCTGTCGCTCTTGGCAATGCAGCCTGTCCTTGCATTATCACCGTAAAAATACCCCGTACAGCCGCCGCCACGGTCAAACATATCCAGCATATCCCTTTTGTGGCGGGCTATAGTGTGGGCATCTGCCCCATCCAACGCATCCCGGTAGGCCCGGGTTATCACCGCCACGTACTCTGCCCGCTTCATGCGTCCTTCCAGCTTTATGCAGGATACCCCCACCCTTTCCATCTCTGCAAGATGCTCTATCATGCACAGATCCCCAAGGCTCAGGCCACATTCGCCCTTTTCAGGCACCTTGCCTATAGCCATGGGCTTGCGGCAGGGCTGGGCACAGGTGCCCCGGTTGCCGCTGCGCTCTCCCGCCATGGAGGAAAGCAGGCATCCCCCTGAAAAGCTCATGCACAGTGCGCCATGGGCAAAGGCTTCCAGCTCTATGGGTACGGCTTCGTGTATTTCCGCTATCTCCTTCAGCGGCACTTCCCTTGAAAGCACAGCACGCTCCATGCCCATTGCCAGCACGGCTGCTGCCCCCTCGGGGGAGTGTATGCCCATCTGAGTGCTTGCATGGAGGGGCAGCTCCGGCAGTTCCTTTCTCAAAAAGGCTGCAAGGCCCACATCCTGTATGATGACGGCATCTGCGCCTGCCCTGCATAAAAATGCAGCATATCTTGCCGCATCTGAAAACTCCTTATCGAGGGTAAGTATATTAAGCGTAATGTACGCCTTTACCCCCCGCCCATGGCAATAATCCAGCGCCTGCTGAAGCTCTGCATCTGAAAAATTGGAGGCGAATCGGCGGGCATTGAATGCGCTGCCGCCCATATATACGGCGTCTGCACCGTTGTTTACCGCAGCACGCAGTGCATCACGGCTGCCTGCGGGAGAAAGTAGCTCCATCATTTTTGTCTTTTCCTCAAAAAAGCGGCCTAAGGTAAGCCCCCAAGCCGCAAGTGGTCTTAATGTATTTTATTTTACGCCGGTAGGAGTCTTTGCCTCAAAGGGACGCTTCACCGGCATGGACTGGCGGGGCATTTCCCTCAGCTCAGATATGCGGGAATCCAGCGCATCATAATCCTCACGGAGCTTATGCAGCTCATCCGAAAGATTAAGGGCCGCCAAAATCAGGCAGTTGGCCGTGCTCAGGTTGGGGTACTGGCTCTGAACCTCATCTACCTTTTCATTAACATAGCCGGCTACCCGGCGAATATATTCATCGCTGTCATCACAGGCAAGGCGAAGCTCCTGGCCTGCTATGCTCACTGTTATACGGTTTTTATCCATCAAAATGCACCACCAATATATATAGTTTCCCTTATATGCAAATTATACAATAACTTGTGTTTATTGGCAATAGCGACGGCGCATTTTTTTGCCCGGGCACAGGGCGCAAATATGCCTGTACCTGCGGCACTGCTTTGGGCGGGTCACTATGCCCTCCGCCCTGCCCATTATATGGAAAACACTGGTGACAGGGACAAGTTAAGTTTCCGTTAAGGAATATCGAAATTCAAAACCATTTTGAACTTTTTTTGAAAAAGCTGTTGACAAATGAATCTTTATCCATATAATTGTGCTTAAAGCAAATGATAGAGGTGCGGAAAACAAGAGTAAGCTCCCTCAATGCGGCAGACACCGCAGAGCCAAAAGGGTTTTTCGCCGAAGTGTCGGTGCTTTGTCTGAGGCATCGGTGCTGGGCCGGCAGATAATATCTTCCGGACTGTCACTCTAAGAGTGGAGCGCTGTCATGAACTATACCCTAAATATGCCCATATGTGCTGTGGGTATGTATGTGAGGTCATGATTTGCGGCGTTCACCGCATTCATGGCTTAATTTTTTATATTCTTCAGGAGGAAAACAACCACCATGGAAACCACTACCACCAGACGCAACCCAAGGCTCGTCCTCATAATGGCGATTCTGGCTGTAATCATCCTCATCGTAGCAGCCGCTACCACCGGCCCCAGCGCCGATCCCGAGGTATCCCGCTTCCACAATACCTTCTGGGCGTTGCTTCCCCCCATTATTGCCATCACCCTCGCCCTTGTTACCAAGGAGGTATACTCCTCCCTGTTCATAGGCGTTCTGGCAGGCGGCCTGCTCTATGCTGATTTTTCCTTTGAAGGCACCCTTACCCATGTGTTCAGCGGCGGCATAGTTTCCGTTCTCTCTGACGAATACAATGTGGGCATACTGGTATTCCTGGTGATACTGGGCGTTATGGTTTGCCTGATGAACCGTGCAGGCGGCAGCGCAGCCTTCGGCCGCTGGGCTCAGGCCAACATTAAGACCCGTGCAGGCGCTCAGCTTGCCACCATCGCCCTGGGCATACTCATCTTCATCGATGACTACTTTAATTGCCTTACCGTTGGCTCCGTTATGCGTCCCCTTACAGATAAGCACAACATCTCCCGTGCAAAGCTGTCCTACATTATAGACGCTACCGCAGCTCCGGTCTGCATTATTGCTCCTATTTCCTCCTGGGCTGCCGCAGTTTCCTCCTACGTTGAGGAAGGTTCCGGCCTGACCCTGTTTATCAGCGCTATCCCCTTCAACTACTATGCGCTCCTTACCATAGTAATGATGGTAGCACTGGTGCTCATGAAGGCAGACTACGGCCCGATGGCTGTATTCGAAAGAAACGCCGAGGAGAAGGGCGACCTGTTCTCCGGCAGCAATCCCTATGCAAATGCCTCTGACGAGAGCTTTAACCCCAGGGGCCGCGTTATCGACCTGGTGCTGCCCATCGCCATCCTCATCCTCTGCTGCGTTACCGGCATGATTTACTCCGGCGGCTTCTTCACCCCCGACAGCGGCTGCTATATGGATTTCATCACCTCCTTCTCTAACTGTGATGCTTCCGTAGGCCTTATGCTGGGCTCCGCCTTTGCGCTGGTATTCACCCTGGTGTTCTACCTCTGCCGTAAGCTCATGACCTTTGACGAGATGATGAACTGCATCCCCGAAGGCTTCAAGGCCATGGTTCCCGCCATTCTTATCCTTACCTTTGCCTGGTCCCTCAAGGCCATGACCGACTCTCTGGGCGCCGGCGCCTACGTTGCAGGCGTGGTAAAGAGCTCCGCCTCCGGCTTCCAGTCCTTCCTGCCCGCAATCGTGTTCCTTATCGGCTGCTTCCTGTCCTTTGCAACAGGCACCAGCTGGGGCACCTTCGGTATACTTATCCCCATCACTCTGGAAGTATTCCCCCTCACCGATCCTCTGGGCATCATCTGCGTTTCCGCCTGCATGGCCGGCGCAGTATGCGGCGATCACTGCTCCCCCATTTCGGATACCACCATCATGGCATCTGCCGGTGCACAGTGTGACCACGTTAACCACGTTTCCACTCAGCTGCCCTACGCCATGACTGTAGCAGTCGTATCCTTCGTATCCTTCATCATTGCCGGCTTCGTCCGCAATGCATGGATTTGCCTGCCCATCGCCATCGTGCTGATGCTGGGTACTCTCCTGGTACTCAGGAGCATCACCGCCAGGAAGGCTACCGCAAGCAAGTAATCCCATATAAAGCAACTAATCCCTCCATGGCAACTCCCATGGGGGGAATTTTTATTGCGCCGCTGTCATGGTTATAAGCCGCAGCACTTAATCCGTCTTTGACGTCATGCCGGACATGGCATATGAACGGCAGGAAGCTCTCTTGCCATTTAAGGTTTACTACCCAGAAGCGAATACGCAAGCGATAACTGCAAAACAAAAAAGTGGCTTAATGCCACTTTTTGATACTCTTAAATCTTATTTATATCCGCCTTGCTCCTGCGCTGTCGCTTGCCCAGCAATAAAGGTTTTCTGCCGCCTCATGCTGTGCGGTTGAAGCTGATACTGTAAAATGCAGCCCCTCGCCATCGCATCTGAGTACCGTTACAAGGCCATCGCCCCGCACTACCGTTGACTCCCACACGCCATCCTGGGTCATTATTTCCACGGTATGGCCGTTTTTCCTGGATTCACTATAGTTAAGGCTGCTTTCTGTAAGGGTTCCTATAAGCTGGTCTCCTGAGGCAAAGGTGAAATTCAGGGTGAATTCCCGCTTTTCCTCATCATCCTCCTCAGGTATTGCGGTAAGCTGGGGGGTGTTCTCGGGAATAAGGGGCTCCAGCTCCAGCCCCATTCCCTCCTCCTGGGGCTCATCAGTCACAGCAGCTATGCCGGTGGTTATGGTGCCGCTGCCCTCCGCTGCGCCTGATACCGTAGAGGAAAAGCTGCCCTCGCTGTCTGTGGAAAGCAGCCATCCGAAGGTAATCTTCCCCTGGGATACGATAAGCTCATGCTCTGCAAGGTATATGAGTGTATCTGCCGCTTCCTTTGTGGCAGTGCCTTCAAGGCGGCTCTGGAAAAGCTCCTCCATTGCGCTGCACGCATCGTAATAATCAGAATAAAAGGCGGATACCGGGTTTTCTGTCCGCTCAGGCTCAGGCGTGACCTCTACCTCATCCTGCATCGGCTCGTAAGTGGAAGGTGCTTCTTCCTCATCCTCCTCTGCAAACCATACGCAGCCGCCCATCACAGCCGCAAGAGCCGCCGCTAAAAGGAGCATATATAGTTTTTTCATTTCTTCTCCTCCTTTGCAGCACAGTATGCGGCTATGCCCGTGAATATGCCCTCAGCGCATTTGTTCTGATAGGACTCCCTGCTGAGCAGGCCATCCTCCTTTGGATTTGAAAGGTAGCCCATCTCTATGGTGACCACCGGGCTGTCAGACCAATTAAAGCCGGTCTGGGTTGCGGTATAGCTTATGCCGCAGCACTTTGCGCCGGTCACTGTGCAGAAGCCGGTAAGCACCTGCTTGCCAAGCTCAGCGCTGCTGTCGTATATTTCCATATCGATGCCGGGGGCAATTATAAGCGCACCGCTGATGCTCTGATAATTTGAGCTGTTGCAGTGGATCCTTATCCAGAAATCCACCTGGGCCTCATTCATGAGCTGCGCCCGCTCTATATTGGACAGGTTCACGTCATGGGTACTGCGTGTCATTACCACCGTGGCACCCCTGTTCTGAAGGAGCACGGAGAGCTTTTCTGCAACTATAAGGTTTATGCTGTATTCGGCAATGCCGCTGCGTATGCCTGTTCCGCCGGGGCTCATGCGGTCCTTCGTCTTTTCGTCATCCTCAGGAGATATGGGCTCCTGCTCACTATCCGCCTCAAGCTGGTGGCCCGGGTCAATGCCTATGGTCACTCCCTCAAGGGAATACTGATATGGGTCAAAATCCGTGCTGTCAGCCTTATCCCTGCCGAAGCGGCTCTCTGCCCTTTTTGAAAAAATGTTTTCCGGGGCAAAGTCACCGGGAGCAGCAAAAGCAGCGCTGCACTGAAGCAGCGTGGCCATGCTCATCATTATGGCAAACATTTTTTTGATAAAAGCCGTCATAATACTCCATCCCGGTTCAAAAGTTTACCTGTACATTGTACCACTGAGCTGCGAAATATGTAACCTCCCTGCCATTGAACAAATTGTTAATTATAGCATAAATGGCAGCCCCGCGCCTGCGAAGCTGCCATTATACAGGCTAATTCAGCTTTTTAAATACCAGTTTTTCGCCCTCGGCATCCGCCTGAACGCTGTCTCCCAGAGCTATCCTGCCGGAAAGCAGCTCCTCGCTCAGGCTGTCCTCCACCTGATGCTGTATTGCCCGGCGGAGAGGCCTTGCGCCGTATACCGGGTCAAAGCCGTCTGCCGACAGCCGCTCCTCGGCAGCAGGTGTCACGGTAAGGGCTATGCCCCGCTCAGCCAGCCGCTCGATCACGCCCTTTAGCATAAGGCGCACGATCTGCCTGGTCTGCTCCCGCTCAAGCTGATGGAATATGATTATCTCATCCACCCTGTTGATAAATTCAGGTGAAAAGGTCTTTTTAAGCTCTGCCATCATGCTTTCCCGCATACGCTCATAGGTAAGGGCGGGATTCTCAGCCCCGAAGCCCACAGCCTTGTGCTTACCCACATCCGCTGCACCCACGTTTGAGGTCATTATGATGATGGTATTACGAAAATCCACCACCCGGCCCTTTGCATCTGCAAGGCGGCCATCCTCCAATACCTGCAGGAGTATATTGAATACATCAGGATGGGCCTTTTCTATTTCATCCAGCAGTATTACGGTATATGGCTTTCTGCGTACTTTTTCGGTAAGCTGCCCTCCGTCGTCATAGCCCACGTAGCCCGGGGGAGAGCCCATCAGCTTGCTTACGCTATGGGGCTCCATATACTCTGACATATCCAGCCGCACCATGGCATCCTCCCGGTCAAACATCACCTGGGCCAGTGCCTTTGACAGCTCGGTTTTTCCAACGCCCGTGGGGCCAAGGAAAAGATATGAGCCTATTGGCCGGCGTGGATCCTTTAGCCCCGCCCTCGCCCGGCGTATGGCACGGGATACGGCAGATACGGCTTCATCCTGCCCTATCACCCGCTCATGCAGTGCCTTTTCCAGGGACAGGAGCTTGTGGCTCTCGTCCTCTGTGAGCCGCTTTACAGGGATGCCAGTCCAGGCGTTGACCACCTCTGCAATATCCTGCTCTGTAACGATGCTCTCCGTGCTGTCACGGCTGCGCTCCCAATCCGCCTTGCGGGCAGCCATTTCATCCCTGAGGCAGCGTTCCTCATCCCTTATGGCGGCGGCCCGCTCAAAGTTTTGATTATTAACAGCCTCCTCCTTTTCCTTAAGGAGAGCCGTCAGCTTATCCTCCAATGCCCGCATATCCGGCGGGGATACATATGCCGCAAGCCTTACCCGGCTGGCAGCCTCATCCATAAGGTCTATGGCCTTATCCGGAAGAAACCTGTCCGAAATGTATCTATCAGACAGCTCCACCGCAGCCTTTATGGCTCCATTTGTGATCACCGCCTTGTGATGGGCCTCGTAACGATCCCTCAGGCCATAGAGTATCTCCACGGCCTCCTCCCGGCTGGGCTCCCCCACAGATACCGGCTGAAAGCGCCGCTCAAGGGCGCCGTCTTTTTCTATGTACTTGCGGTATTCATCCGGCGTGGTAGCACCCACCACCTGTATCTGCCCCCGGGCCAGGGCGGGCTTCATGATATTTGAAGCATCTATGCTGCCCTCTGATGCGCCTGCGCCCACTATGGTATGCAGCTCGTCTATAAACAGTATGGTGTTTTTGTTTTCTATAAGCTCGTCTATTGCGGCCTTTATGCGCTCCTCAAATTCGCCCCTGTACTTTGTGCCGGCAAGCATACCCCCAAGCTCCAGCGTTACCACCCGCTTGTTTTTCAGCAGCTCAGGTATATTTCCCCCGGCTATGCGCTGGGCCAGCCCCTCAACGATGGCGCTCTTGCCCACGCCCGGGTCGCCTATGAGCACGGGGTTATTCTTGGTTCGGCGGGAAAGTATCTGTATCACCCGCTGTATCTCCTGCTCCCGGCCTATTACCGGATCCAGCTCGCCATTTCTTGCAAGGCGGGTAAGATCCTTGCCATACTTATCCAGCACAGGGGTATCCGAGGGCTGCTCCTTTGCGCTCTTATCCGCCTTGCGGGTGGTGCCTGCAAGCATCTGGGTAAGCAGAGTAAAATCCACCCCCAGGTCTGAAAGTATGCTGACCGCCACACAATCCCGCTCCCTGAGTATGGCAAGGAGGATATGCTCTGTGCCTATGTAGCTGTTTTTCAGGGACTTTGCTTCGTACAGGCTGAGCTCGAGTATTTTCTTTGTGCGGGGGGTATATCCAAAGCTGTCGGTAAAGTGATAATCCCCGTGGCCCACCAGCTCCTCCGCCCTGCGGGATACCTCCTCCGCAGATATGCCAAGCTGAGCAAGGGCACGGGAGGCTGCTCCCTCCTGCTCCCTTATGAGCCCCAGCAGCAGATGCTCGCTGCCCACGTAATTATGCCCCATAGCCTTGGCGCTATCCTGAGCAAGGGCAAGGGCACGGCGTGCGCCCTCGGTAAACCGTTCCATGAAGTCCATCCTGTGACCTCCAGATATTTCTAATGTATATTTTAATGCAAACCCATGGCATACGCAACGAAAAACGGCTCCCATTTGAATGGGAGCCGTGAAACTTCAGTTGCCTTGAAAGGGAACTCGTTTCTCACTTGCAGATTTATTATAACCTGCCGGCCAGGCTTTTTCATCACAAAAGTATTACAAAGTAATCAAATGTTAATTAAGTTTTGTTTTCCGTTATTCATCAATGGAGACCGTCATATATACCCGGCCCTCCATAAGGTTTACAGTGCAGGCAAAATTCCCGGCCTTAATATCCCTGTCCTTGCCATCCTGTATGGTTTGCCGTGCAAGGGACAGCATGGAGGTCACGTTGCCATAATTCAGCTCGCCCATCACATCAAGGCCGCTCACAAGAGCCGTAAAGCCCTTTTCCAGCCACTCCCCCTCCAGCTCATAGGCGGTTATACGCTGCTCATAGAGGGAAATTTCCACATTTGTAGGGTCATTTGGCAGCGGCTCAGGCTCAGGAGCCGCAGGCAATATGAGAGTAAAGGCGCACACGCCGCCATTTCGCATGGAAAGCACCAGCTCACCATCAGACAGCTCCTCCCGCATCAGGGTATATGCATTTGCAAGGGAACCTACAGCCTCCTTTTCCTCGGCCTCGGCTTCCAGGCCATACTCCCCTGCCCTTTCAAAAAATACCTCTGGCGCAGGGTATGCACGCTGCCTTTCCGCAGCCGGCACAGGGGTAGCAGAAGAATCCGTGGTGGCCACCACGCTGCTGTCCTCCCGGCCGCCCAGTAAATATAGCCCTATGCAGCACAGCACCATTACTATGGTAAAAATGGTGCCCGCCCTGCCCTTTTCCTTTTCTCCCTTTGCCATCACTGCTCTCCGAATGCTGCTGCAAGTACGCTATCTATATCCGTTCCATCGCTGCGGCCTGCCTTTTTAAGGGCTAAAGTGAAATAATCCGGCACCCGTGCCTTAAACACCATGCGCTCCCCCGTTGCCGGGTGGGTAAGCTCCAGCCTTGCTGCATGGAGGGCCTGTCCATCAAGGCCCAGCCGCGGCTTTGCGGAGCCATATACCGTATCCCCCGCCACCGGATGCTTTATATGGGCCATATGCACCCTTATCTGATGGGTGCGGCCTGTCTCAAGCTGCGCCTCAATAAGGGTATACGGGCCGTATCTTTCCAGCACCCTCCAGTGGGTAACCGCCTCCCGTCCATCCTTTACCACGGCCATGCGCTTTCTGTCCACCGGGTGGCGGCCTATTGGCGCATCCACAGTGCCGCTGTCCTCTTTTATGTTTCCATCCACTATGGCTATATATGTGCGGCGGGCGGAGTGCTCCTTAAGCTGGGCCGCAAGGGATGTATGGGCCTGGTCATTCTTGGCCACAACTATTAGGCCTGAGGTGAGCTTATCTATGCGGTGCACTATTCCGGGGCGAAGCTCTCCACCGATTCCGGAAAGATCCTTAAGATGATACATCAGCGCATTTACAAGGGTCCCATTTGGGTTGCCCGGCGCAGGGTGTACCACCATCCCCTTGGGCTTATCTATCACCACAATGTACTCATCCTGATAAACTATATCCAGCGGGATATTTTCGGCTGTCAGCTCCACCTCTGCGGCAGGATACAGCAGCACCGTTACCTGATCCCCGGCCCTGAGCTTCTGGTTTGCCTTTGCCGGGCGGCCGTTTAGCAGTATGCTTTCCTCGGCTATCATGCGCTGGGCTGCGGAGCGGGTCATGTTCCCCGAACCGGCGCAGAATACATCCAGCCGTTCTCCCGCCTTATCAACGGTCAATACAAGCTGCTCCGGCAGCTCCTGTATCAGCTCCTCAGTCATATCCTCCCGGCCTGTCATTGGCCATCCTCCCCGGCGCCGGTATTCTTATCCTCGGCTATGTATTTTCTCCCCTTAAAAAACAGTACGTCAAGTATCAGCAGGCCGCAGCCCACGCATACTGCCATATCTGCCACATTGAACACGGGGAAATTTATGGTCGCAACGTATATCATATCCCTTACATATCCCAGCGCCACTCTGTCTATCAGGTTTCCTATTGCGCCGGACATGAGCAGGCATATGGAAAACTGCATCAGAAAATGCATGCTTTTTCTTTCCTTTATCAGGAACCACACCATGCCTATAATGGCAACGCCGGTAATTACCAGAAAGAACCACTTGCCTCCCTGCATCATGCCGAAGGCTGCCCCCCTGTTTTCCACATATGTAAGGTGCAGCACTCCCTCCCACAGCCTTATGTCGCCATTTACGGGAAGATATGCGGCTGCCTCTGCCTTTGTGAGCTGATCCAGCACCAGCAGTATAATGCCTGTTAAAACGGATGCTATCATAATGAAGCTATACCTTTCAGCTTTTTATAGTTTTTATCCAGCGCTGCTTTCGCTGTCTGTGAACATATACCATTTATCCACGTTTTTCATTATATCCGGCTCACGCACATCTGTCATTCCCTTTATATCAGAGGAATACACTATGCTGTTAAGCCTGAAATACAGCGGGATAAAGGGCAGCTTTTCTGCAAACGCAAGCTGGAATTCGGAGGCCGTATCCCTGTAGCTGGCCTCATCTCCTGCGCTCATCATGGTGCGGGCAAGGGCATCCAGCTCATAATCGTAATAATTGCCGTAATTGGCGGCACCTCCGCTTGCCATTACCTCTGTAAGGTTATAATCCCGGCCGACATTTATGCCTATAAGGGCAATATCATACTCGCCGTTTTTCAGCATCTCCAGGTACTCACCCTTGGTCTGCCCGGCAGTATAGGATGCCGTGACCACCTCCACGCCTATTCCCAGCTCCTCAAGCTGCTCGGCTATGGAGGCTGCTGCATTTTTTCTGGTGCTGTCCGTAGAGTCATTTACAAGCAGCATAAGATTCAGCTCAGTAAGGGCCATGCCGCCCTTTTCCAGCCTGCCGTCATCATCCACGTCAGTCCACCCCGCCTCAGCAAGCAGCGCAAGTGCCTTTGAAACATTGTAATCGTAAAGCTTAGACCTTGAATCGTATATCCAGGAATCCGGCGCTATTGGTACATCGCAGGACTGGGCCCTGTTCATGTACACATTGGATATTATCTTGCTGCGATCCAGCCCGTAGGCTATCGCCTGACGAACCCGTATGTCATTGAGGGCGGTGGAGGTGCTGTTTACCAGCATCAGCTCCAGAGACTGGGTCATAACATCCTGCACGGTGGTTATGCCCTCCTGACGGTATTTGCCGGCAGTGGTTGCAGAGGTGGGCACCATATCGAGCTGGCCTGCGCTGTATGAAGCAAGGGCTACGTCATTGCTGTCGCGCTCTACAAAAAGAAAGCTGTCTATATATGGCCGCTGCTTCCACCAGCCGATATTTGCAGTAAGGAGTATGCCTCCATCCCGATAGCCCTCGTATTGATATGGGCCTGTGCCCACAGGCTTTGCCGTGGCCTCGCCGCCCTGCATCACAGGGAAGGTAAGGGCATAAAGCGAAGCATACCCGCCGGATTTCATTACCACCTTCAGGTTTCTTTCGTCCGTTGCCTCCATGCTTTCTATGGCCTTCACGCAATATGAATAATAGGTATCCTCCCCAAGGGACTGAAGCCGCTCAAAGGTGAGCACCACGTCCCTTGCAGTCAGGCTCCTGTCATGCCCGTGCCAGGTGACCCATTCCCTAAGCTTTATATTCCAGGTCTTTCCTCCATCCTCGCTTGTCCAGTTTTCCGCAAGCTCAGCGGCCAGCTTGCCATCTGAGCTGATGGTTACAAGGCTTTCGTATATCATGGAGAAAAAGCTCAGCATTTCCTCGGTATTGACCTTGAGCGGGTCAGTAACATCCGCATTGGTGGGGATATACATCCTCACCTCGCCGCCTGTGGCTGCCTGTGGAGAGGGCGTGGCCACCGGCACTGCTATCTCTTCCTCGCTTTCCCCTGTAGCAGCTCTGCCGCAGCCTGAAAGGGCCATAAGCACTGCGGCTATCAGCGCCATAAGCCTAAGCAAGGTCGTTTTTGTATAAATCAAGGTATTTTTCATATGCCCGCTGCACCTTTTCCACGTATCGTTCAGTTTCCGGGAATGGTATATGCGTAAGCTCACCATTCTCAGAGTATCGTTCATCCTTGAGCCACTTTTCCACGTTTCCCGGGCCGCCATTGTACGCAGCAAGCACAGCCACTCTGTTTCCGTAGAATTTTTTGCTGAGGTAGTCAAGATACCAGCACCCAAAGCGCAGATTTACCTCAGGCTCAAAAAGCTGCTCCACGGTAAAGCCATCCATATCCAGCTTTTCCGCTATCCAGCTCCCTGTGTCCGGCATTATCTGCATCAGCCCCATCGCCCCCACAGGGGACACGGCATCCTTATTATTTGAGCTTTCGCAGTGTATCACCGCCGCCACAAGGTATGGGTCCACCTGATATTCCGCAGCCATTTCTGTAATGAGCTCGGGATACATCAGCCTGTAGGTACGCTTTTCCATGAGCCTGTTTAAGTAATACGCCAGGGCGCTCAGCACTATAAGTAGCGCCAGCGCTACGGCTATGGCTCTTATCAGCTTTTTATTGTTTATGCGTTTTTTCTTCTTTTTTGCCATGCTTCCTTGCAGCGTACAGCCCGGCCACAAGCTCCCTGAGCTCATCCATGCTGCCGCTGTTGTTTATTATTACGTCTGCGTATTTTGCCTTTTCTTCATCCGGCATCTGAGCCTGTATGCGCTTTATAGCCTGCTCCCGCAAAAGACCGTCCCTCAGGGCAATGCGCCTGAGCCGCTCCTCAAGGGGCGCAGTTACCAGCCACACCTCATCTGCCACATTCTGCCAGCCGCACTCTATCAGCAGCGGCACATCAAATACCACCATGCTACCCGGCCGCTTCTGCTCAATATACATGGCACGGCACAGCATTTCTTCCTTTATTGCAGGATGCAGTATGCCATTCAGCCGCTCCAGAAGGACGGGGCTGCCAAATACGATGCTGCCCAGTGCGGCCCTGTTAAGGGTACCGTCAGCATTTACAATGCCGCTGCCAAATTCATCTATGATGCTTTTTAGCCCCGGCGTGCCCGGCTGCACCACCTCTCTGGAAATGGCGTCAGCATCCAGCACCTCTGCCCCAAGCTCCATCAATGTGGAGGATACCAGCGACTTGCCTGCGGCAATGCCGCCCGTTAGTCCTATACGCATATTATATGCTCCTACTTGGTATCAAACCAGCTATAGCCGCTGCTCACCTCGGCGGTAAGGGGCACCTTAAGGGCCATTACGTTTTGCATACAGTCTGCAAGCAGCGCCTTTACCTGCTCCACCTCATCGCTGGGAGTGTCTATGATAAGCTCATCGTGTATCTGCAATACCAGCTTCGCCTTAAGCCCCTTATCCTTAAGCGCCCTGTGTACCCGCACCATGGCCAGCTTGATAATATCCGCCGCCGTGCCCTGAATGGGCATATTCATGGCCACCCGCTCGCCAAAGCTGCGAGTATTATAATTTGATGAGGTTATTTCAGGCAGCTCCCGCCTGCGCCCCATAAGGGTGCTGACGTAGCCCGCAGCCTTGCCCTTTTCCACGCTGGCGCCCATGTATTCCTTTACCCCCGGATACCTTTCAAGGTAGCGCTGGATAAACTCTCCCGCCTCCTTGCGGGAAACTCCTATATTCTTCGCAAGGCCAAAATCGCTTATGCCGTACACAATGCCAAAGTTTACCGCCTTTGCG
>CAYMPG010000008.1:68746-72913 GCA_964392455.1 uncultured Clostridium sp.
TACACCGAACACCTCGGCCGCAGTGGAGGTATGCACATCTGCCCCGGAATTAAATGCAGCTATGAGCCTTTCATCGCCGCTCATATGGGCCAGCAGCCTGAGCTCTATCTGGGAATAATCCGCACCCACCAGCAGGTTTCCAGGGCTTGCAGTGAAGGCCCTGCGTATCTCCCTGCCCAGCTCTGTACGCACGGGGATATTCTGCAAATTCGGCTCGGTGGAGGATATTCGGCCGGTGGCAGTAACGTTTTGATTGAATTTAGTATGTATCCTGCCGGCCCTGGTGAGAGTCACCAGGCCATCAAGGAAGGTGCTCTTGAGCTTGGAAAGGAACCTGTATTCTATTACCAGCGGCACTATGGCATGCCTGTCCTCCAGCGCCTCCAGCACCTCGGAATCTGTAGAATAGCCGGATTTTGTTTTTTTCTGGGGAGGCAGGCCCAGCTTGTCAAACAGTATGCCGCCAAGCTGCTTTGTGGAAAGGATATTGAATTCCTCCCCCGCAAGCTCATATATTTTTTGCTCTATCTCGGCTATACGCAGGGCAAATTTTTCGGACAATGCAGACAGCATTTCCTTATCCACAGCTATGCCCTCACGCTCCATGTCAAACAATACCTCTGTAAGCGGCAGCTCCACCTGGTCATAAAGGGCAAGCATGCCCTTTTGCTCCATTTCGCTACGCATGGCAGGATACAGCTTCACCAGTGCCGCCCCGCCCTCGGTAAGCCCATGCTCAAGGCAAAGGGTCTTAAGGGAATCAGCCGGGTGTATTGCGTGCAGCAGGTAATCCGCTATCATTGCATCAAATACCTGCCCGCCAAGCTCTATGCCAAACCCTGCAAGGAAATGGCGCATGGCCTTTGAATCAAACAGGAGCTTGCATATGCTCTCCCCCTCCAGCACGGGCTTAAGTGCAGCCATCACTTCCTCTGCACTGAGTCCCTGGTCAAAGAGAGTGGCTCCCAGGGATATTTCATACTGCTCTCCGCTGCTTACAGCAAGCCCCAGCCTTTCGCCCGGAACTATTGCCACGGCCTCTGCTTGGCTTATTACCTTTATAAGGTCAGCCAGCCCCGCCCGGTCTGATACCTGTATGGTATTCACCTTTTCTTCGGCTTTAACCGGCGCAGGTGCATTGCCCTTTGGCAGGCGCTGTATGAGGCTCCGAAGCTCCCATGCGCTCATTGTGGGAATAGCCCCCGCCATACCGGCAGGGTCAAACCGGCAATCCTCCACCCCTATGCTTACAGGCGCATTTGTATCGATAGTGCCCAGGGCGTAGCTCATGCGGGCAGAAGGGGCATTATCCAGCAGCTTCTGGCGCAGGGCTCCCTTTTCATTTTCAGCATTTGCAAGGGTGTTTTCAAGGGTGCCGTATTTTTCCAGGAGCTTCAGGGCAGTCTTTTCACCTACGCCGGGTATGCCCGGCAGGTTATCCGAGCCATCTCCCATAAGCCCCTTAAGATCCACCATGCGCTCTGGCTCAAGGCCATACTGCTCTTTAAGCACAGCGCTGTCATATTCTATGGTATCGGTGATGCCCTTTTTGGTCATAAGCACATGGGTGTGCTGATTTATAAGCTGCAACGCATCCCGGTCCCCGGTAACCAGCAGCGCATCTATCCCCGCCGCATTTGCCCTGCGGGAAAAGGTGCCCAGTATATCGTCCGCCTCATATCTTTCACATTCGCATACCGTTATGCCCATTTCACCAAGAAGCCTTTTGAGCATGGGAAACTGAGTACGCAAATCATCCGGCGTGGGCCTTCTGCCTGCCTTATACTGATCATACTGCTCATGGCGGAAGGTGGGGCCATGCATATCAAACGCCACCACCATATACCCCGGCTCATAATCCAGCAGCTTCAGCAGCATGCTTATAAAGCCGTATACGGCTCCTGTGGGAGTGCCATCCTTTGCAGTCATGGAGGGCAGTGCGTAATAGGCCCTGTGCATAAGGCTGTTTCCATCTATGGCTATGAGCTTGGACACCTTCAGTACCTCACAAAAAAAATCTTTTCTATAAAATATCACAGGGTGCGCCTTTTTACAATCGGCGCCCCGTGAACTTACCGTAAACCCTTACCTGACTATGCCGAATACCATGGGCTCTGCGGCAGGCTTTTCGCTGCCCAGCTCTATGGCCCCTCTGAATGTATCCAGCGCAGCAGGCAGGCGGCTCTCGTCATTTACATACATTATTGCCACCGGCTCATTTTCCGCCACATAGTCCCCTACCCGCTTGCACATCACAAGCCCCACGGCAGGGTCTATAATGTCAGTCTTTTCCGCACGACCTGCCCCAAGCATCTGGGCGGCATTTCCAATTTCAGCCGCATGCATGGCCCGTATGTAGCCATGGCCCTCAAGGGTCACCTCCACACGGCGCTTCACCTCGCACAGGCTTTCAGGATGGGCTATCACCCGCCCTGTATCCCTTGCCCCCAGCGCCGCAAGCATGGCCTCCAGCTTTTTAAGGCCCCTGCCCTCCTTCAGCGCACAGGTAAGTTTTTCTTCCGCCTCTGCATCGTCCTTTGCAAGCCCTCCGGCTATCAGCATATTTGAAGCCAGCAGTATGCATACCTGATACAATGGATCCTTATCGCTCACCTTGCCCGACAGCACCTCTATGGCCTCCTTTACCTCAAGGCCATTGCCAACGGCCATACCAAGGGGCTGATCCATATCGGTGATTATGGCAATCGTCCTGCGTCCCAGGCTGTTGCCTATCCTTACCATGGTTTCAGCAAGCCTTCTTGCATCCTCCACGGTTTTCATAAAGGCACCGGTGCCGGTTTTAACATCCAGCACTATGGCATCTGTGCCCGCTGCGAGCTTTTTGCTCATTATGCTGGAGGCTATGAGCGGTATGCTTTCCACTGTGCCTGTAACGTCCCTCAGGGCATACATCAGCTTATCCGCAGGCACAAGGTTGCCGCTCTGCCCCACCACGCACAGGCCGTTTTGCCGCACTATGCTTTTGAATTCATCTATGCTTTTTTCCACCACCACGCCAGGAACAGCCTCGAGCTTATCCAGCGTGCCGCCGGTATGGCCAAGGCCACGCCCGCTCATCTTTGCCACGGTGCCGCCGCAGGCTGCAACCAGAGGAGCTATTACCAGGGTGGTGGTATCCCCAACGCCGCCTGTAGAGTGCTTATCCACCTTAACGCCGCTAAGGTCGCTCAAATCCACCACATCGCCTGAGTTCATCATGGCATAAGTAAGGCGGCTCACCTCTGCCTCCGTCATGCCCTGCCAGCATACGGCCATCATCCAGGCAGACATCTGGTAATCCGGTATGCTGCCATTCACATAGCCGGATATAATAAAATCTATCTCCTGATCAGTATGGGGCTGACCGCAGCGTTTTTTTACTATAAGATCCACCATTCTCATATGGGCACCTCCACAGGATGTTATGTATCTGGTTATATTTTATCATCAAACCCTCTCCTTTACAACGCACCCTTACCATGCCCTTATCCCCTGAATATGCAGATACCTTGCAGCAAAAAAGTCATAGCTGCCAAGGGTACGCATATAAGCATCATCTGTATGTGCAGCAACGTATATCACAGGCTCTGTTTCCACCACCAGCAGCGTATGATACCATGTGCCATCACTGCGGCCAAGCTGCACCACATCCCCATCCATTATCCCGCCGGGATACACTTCCTCGGCATACGGCCCTGTGCCATCGTTAGTCACAAGGAAGGCATACAGCTCATCCACGCCGGCCCATGAGGGGGATCTGTCAAAGCTGCTGCGATAATACCAATTTGGATAATTCATTATACCGCTGCCGGCATACAGGCACTGGGAAACGAAGCTGGTGCAGTCCCCGCCCAGACTGCTGAAATCATAGTACGCCGGGTTGCGGGAAAATGCCCAGCGCTCTGCGTAATTTACCGCCGCAATACGGTCATATTCTCTAATTGTCATATGGCAGTATATTCAAAAACCGGCTGCCCAGTGATGCCAGAAAAAACGCCCTTGAAATTATTCCCGGGATAGAGTATAATAGACATCGTTATCGGGGATGTAGCCCAGCTGGTCAGAGCGCATCGCTCACATCGATGAGGTCGTGGGTTCGAGCCCCTCCATCCCCACCAAATCAATATAATCCGAACCTTTATCCGATTGGAAATGGGTTCGGATTTA
>CAYMPG010000009.1:0-71809 GCA_964392455.1 uncultured Clostridium sp.
ACGGCTATCCCACCATGGCCGCCCATCCCGGCGGCGCGCCTGCCAATTTCCTGGCGGCACTGACCAGGTATGGCAGGAAAACCGCTCTGCTCGGCACGGTGGGGCAGGATTCCTTTGGCAGGATGCTTGTGGGCACCCTGAAAAAGGCTGATATAGAGACAGGGGGCATTGTAATGGATGCTGATACCTTTACTACCCTGGCCTTTGTTACGATAGATAGCAGCGGAAACCGGGAATTTGCCTTCGCAAGAAAGCCGGGGGCGGATACTCAGCTCAGGTTTGAAGAACTGGATTTGCACCTTATCGACCAGGCCAGGGCGTTTCATTTTGGAACCCTGTCATTGACCGATGAGCCTGCCCGCTCCGCAACATACCGGGCCGTAGATTATGCCAGGGCTAAAGGCAAGCTTATCACCTACGACCCAAATCTTAGAAAGCCGCTGTGGCGCACCATGGAGGAAGCCAGAGAGCAGATACTCTGGGGGCTAAGCCAGGCCCACGTAGTGAAGATCAGCGATGAGGAAGTGGAGTTCCTGTGGGGCTGCACTCCGGAGGAGGGGGCAGATAAGCTGCTGCAGGAATTTGGCGTATCCCTTGCCATGGTGACCCTTGGCCCGAAGGGCGCATACTTAAAGAACAAAAATGGCGCCTGTTATGTAACATGCCCCAAGGTGAGCCCGGTGGATACCACCGGCGCAGGAGATATCTTTGGTGGCAGCGCAGTCAGCCGTATACTGGAGCTGGGCATGGCTCCGGATGAGCTTACAGTGGAGCAGCTGCAGGCAATCGGCTCATTTGCGTCCACTGCCGCCAGTTTGTCCACGGAAGCCCCGGGGGGTATTCCAAGTATACCGGATAAGGAGACTGTGCTTCGGGCGCTGGAGAAAAGCGGCAAAATTGATTGATAGAGGAGAAGTATATGCTGAAGGTCATTGTTGCTGACGATGAAAAGAGAATATGCCGGCTGATATGTATGCTGGCGGACTGGGAAGCGCTGGGGATGGAGGTCGTTGAAACAGCAACCAATGGACTGGAGGCTTTGGAGGCTATCAGGCAGCATCAGCCGGATATTCTCATTACGGATATCCATATGCCGGGCTGTAATGGCCTTGAGCTGATTGCCAGGGCAAAGGAATTGCAGCCGGAGCTGGAAATAATAATTGTCAGCGGCTATGCTTATTTTGATTATGCTCAAAGCGCCATCAAGCACGGCGTTGGCGAGTATCTGCTAAAGCCCATCAAGAAGGAAGAACTGATGGCATCCCTGTGCAAGCTGGGGCAGCGCTGCCAGGAGCGGCGAAGTGCCGCTCAGGAGGTACATACCCTGAGGGAGGATTTTCAGGAGCAAATTACAAAGCAGCAGGAGCAGTTCGTTTGCGATTTGATGAATAAGCAGGTGGAGGATCTATCTGAGGATGCCATCGCTCAGCGATACCATCTGAAATGGACGGGCGGCGATTTTGTAGCCTTTGTGCTGAAGATAGACTATGCTCCGGAAACATTTACGGATGCATCCATAGAGGTGATACTGGATAAAGCCCGGTCGGTATTAAATGGATTTCTGTCGCCTATCTGTGATTTTCTGCTGATGCACTTTGAAAAGACCGAGGGCTGCGGCATACTTTGCGTTCCGGACAGGCATCAGGGCGCCTTACGCAAGGCGCTGAGGGAAGCTGTGAATCAGCTTACAGCTCAGAAGCCCATGTTTGGCACCATAGCCTTTTCTGCGGGGCTTGGGCCGGTGGTATCCGATACCCGGGAGCTTCCCCTGACATTAAAGGCGGCCAGGCACTCGGTTTTGGAGAGGCTCCGGGAGGGAGCGGGCAGGCTCTATGAGCCTCTATCTGAAAGGAATACTGTGGATACGGATACATTGCTTCAGCGCTATTGCAGCCTTGTGAGCCATGCTATTGATCAGCTGGATGAAAATGCCGCCGCACAATGTGTGGATCAAATGGAGCGGGAGGCCGTGATGACCACAGGAATCACCGGCAAGGCCATGCTGGACCTTGTGGAGGCAGCAGGCAGAATGTTTATACTGCGCTGTAACTTTCCTCAGCAGGAGAAGCTGGTAGAGCGCTATGAGCTATGCTGCCGCCAAAGCAGCAGCGCCGCAGCCTTGTTTGACCAGCTGCGAAAAATGCAGACGGAGCAGCTTCTGCGTATGCGGGCAGAGCGGGAAACCGAAGCAAGCAGGCCTATACGGGCCGCAAAAAAATACGTTCAGGAGCACTTTCAGGAATCCATTACCCTGGAGGATGTAAGTGCGAAGGTGGGCTTCAGCCCAAGCTATTTCAGCGTTTTATTCAAAAAGGAGACGGGGGAAGGCTTTTCCAAGTATCTGACAAACGTTCGCATGGAGCGGGCAAAGGAGCTGCTTCAGGAAACCGACTATCCTGTGGCAGAGGTATGCAGAGAAGTGGGATATTCTGATGCAAAGCATTTTGTACAGACCTTCCGAAAGGCAACAGGCTTAAATCCCGCCCAATATAGGAAGCTGTACGGTTAGAGGTAGCCATATATACACCATGAAAGGGGAAACTGATGGAAAAAAGACACTGGTGGCATTACCTTGTGCCAAGGGCATTTGCGCTGTGTGCTTGCCAGGCAGCGTGTATGCTGATAGTCCTCCTTTTGCTCGTGGTTCATTCCGATGATAAACTGGTTTTGATAGGGGCAATTGCGTCAGGTCTTATTTTTCTGCTGTTTCAGCTTATATGGTGGAAGCTGATTTTCTGCCCATATCAAAAGCTGGAAAAGGAAGGCAAAAAATTTCTGGATGGCTATATGCCGGAAGGTGAGCTGGTTGCGGCGGTGTGCCAGTTTTCCCCGGTGGTGGAGCGGCTGCTGCAGCGCCTGGTGGAATTGATCAGCCCCTCCAGAATATTTGACCAGAATAAAAGAAAGGCCCAGTATCTGGCCCTGCAAAACCAGATAAACCCTCATTTTCTCTACAACACACTGGACAGTATTCGCAGCGAAGCCATGCTGGCCCAGCTTGACAATGTGGCGGATATGACGGAGGCTCTGGCGTCTTTTTTCAGGTATACGATAAGCAAGGTGGAAAACCTTGTATCTGTAGAAGAAGAGCTGCAAAACTGTGCTACATATTTTAAAATTCAGGAGTATCGGTTTGAAGACCGCCTGCAAATGGAGGTGCAGTGTGCGCCCGATGAATGGGATGAAATACGCCGGTGCCGTTTACCCAAGCTGACCCTGCAGCCCATTTTGGAAAATGCCATAATCCACGGAACGGAGCTGAAGCTGGGTACCGGCAAGCTGGTAATACACCTGGAGCGAACTAATACACGGCTGCTCATTCGGGTATCCGACAACGGTGTGGGTATGGATGAGGCGGCTCTGGCTCAGCTAAATAGCCGGCTGGGAAAAAATGCCCTGGGCGTGCAGAAGGAGGAGCAGCGCAAGGGAGGCTTGGCGCTGGTGAATGTGGATCACCGTATACGGCTTCTTTTCGGAGATGAATATGGGCTGCATATTTTCTCTGTGCTGGGGTTTGGTACGGATGTGGAAGTAAGCATACCCATTGTAACAAGCGATCACGATGTTTCCAATCAGGAGGTATTGCAGTGAGGCCGGAAGTATTCCGAATGGAGCGGGTCACCTATAAGGAAAACGGAATCGAACGGCTGGCAAACTGCGATATGCATATCTTTTCCGGGGAGATACTGGGGCTGATTCCGCTGAACAGCCATGGCCTGCTTTCATTGCTGGACGTGATAACGAAAAACCTTCCATTGGAATTTGGCTTTGTTTTCCTTCGGGATAAGCTCATTAACAACTGGCATTATCCTCACCCTCAGCATAACCCGATTGGCCTGATACAGAGCAAGAGCCAGCTGGTGGAGGGGCTTTCCCTGGCGGATAATGTATTTGTTTTACGCAGCGGCTTCAGGGCCTGGTATATTCAATCCAAGCTCCTGCGGGCGCAGCTTGTTCCGTTTTTTGAAAAATTTGGAATCAAGGTTCCCCCGGAGGATTATCCGGAATCCCTGACCACGTTTCAAAGGATAATAGTAGAGCTCATTCGTGCCATGGTGGCGGGATACCGGCTGATAATCCTGCATGATATAAATGCGTTTTTAAGTGAAACAGAGCTGGAAAAGCTCCATGGCGTTTTAAGGCAATGCGCTCAGGATGGGTTCTCCTTTCTTTATATTGGCTCCCAGCCGGAGGAGCTATCCAGAATTGCAGACCGGGTATGTATCTTTGGAAATGGGCGTATCCTGAAAACAGTGGAAAAGGGAATGTCATTGCCTGAGATACTGGAAAAAACTGCCGGAATACAATGGGCAGCAAAGCAAACAGATGCCTTAAAGGCAGGTTCTTCCGCCGTGCTCCATGCAAAGGAATTATCGCTGGACTCAATGGAGGGGCTTTCGTTTGACATATACGCAGGGGAGTGTGTGGTTCTGCAGGACGTAAACAACAGGGTCACCAATCCGATGCTGCAAATTTTGACAGGTGACCGTGTTCCTGAGAGAGGCAAGCTGTGGCTGGAGGGCCAGTGCCGCTATACTCCGGGCAACCGGGAAATTGCCATAATACAGGAAATGCCGGCTCAAACGATGTTATTTCCACGATTGAGCTATTTTGATAATCTGTTTATGACCTCAGACCACCATCTGCCAAATATATGGCGAAACAGCCAGATGCAGCGCAGGCTTGCAAAGGAATATGGCGCAAGAAACGAAGCAGAGCTATTTGACCGGGCGGTGGAGACGCTTTCAGAGCTGGAAAAATACGATTTGGTATATAATCGTATCCTGCTGCAAAGGCCCCGGGTCGTGTTCTGCATACGGCCCTTTAAGGGAGCAGATATGGAGCTGCAGGACCACATTCGCCAGCTGCTGCTTCAGCTTAGAAAAAAGAAAATCGCAGTGGCCCTGCTGACAGCCAATGCGGATGAGGCAATCGGCATTGCAGATAGAGTTATTCGCATCTGATTTTGAAAAAGTGATTTTACTGCGATAATTACGCCATTTATTATTCTGTATCCAATTGGTAACGCTGAATATAAATCATCCCCCATAGGCATCAGGGCCCGTGGGGGATGTTGTTGTTTCCGGGGTGATTTGGGCAAGGCTCATATGCTGAGCTGCGGCTACACCACCTGATAGAATAGGCCGTGGTTTGTGCAATACCACAGGAGCTTGCCGTGAGCAAAAACGGGGATACGCACCTGAAGATCCCATTCGGGGTATTGCTTTCGCACCATAATGCTATCTCCGCTCAGAAGCGCCACAAATGTTATGTGGTGCTCCCGAGTCATGGGGTGGCTGCTGGTGATGAAAAAGTCGTTTTCGATGATTTCCACCGACAGCCTTTCTTCGTTGGCAGCTTTTTGGGGTGTGAGGGGCTTCAGCTTTTTGCCGCAGCAGGAAATGCTGCTTTCTGCCATTGAGGTGAGCATATTCCCGCAATCGGGGCAAATGTAAAAGCTCATTTTCTTCATATCGCCGCTCAGTGGAGCGTTTGCCTCCAGCTCTCCTGATAGCAGCTTTTCCAGCTCCACATTGAATATGCCTGCAAGCTGACCAAGCAGGGCCACATCCGGGCAGCCGGAGCCCCGCTCCCATTTTGAGATGGTCTTATCGCTGATGTGCATCTGCTCGGCCAATTGGAGCTGGGTGAGCCCCATCTCCTTTCTAAGGCTGCAAATCAGCTGGCCAATTTTAATATTATCCATAGCAATCTTCCTCCTGGGTGCTATTATACGGATAATACCGGGCAGAGCGCAATCAACGCTCTGTAGAGACAAACAGGCCGCCGTGCCTGATTAAAGCGTGGTACGGGAATGGCCGCTGATATAGAGAAGGGCAATCGCCGCCACTATCATCTCTGAAGCAGGGAGAGCGATCCATACGCCATTAATGTCCCAAATCAACGGAAGGATGAAAATCATAGGCCCGCTTATGAGTATGCTTCGCAGCATTGCTATGACCATTGACATAGAGCCGTGCATATTCGATTGCAGGTAGTAGGTGGACAGCACCGTGATGCCAAGGAACAGGAACAGGGGGAAGAACGGGCGCATGATGCCGGGGGCCGCTGCCAGGACCTCAGGAGTAACGTCAATAAACAGCCGTATGATTTGCTGGGGAAGCAGCTCGCCTATGGCAGTAAAGATGATGCCCATTATTATCACTGTGAAAAGCGACATTTTCCATACTGCATGGATGCGCCCGGTTTGCTTTGCTCCGCAGTTTGCTGAAACAATGGGCTGTATGGCCTGCCCAACGCCGCAGTACAGTGCCTGAAACAGCGAGGTGATGGTGGCGATAACGCCGTATACGGCCAGGGCGTTGGTATCGCCGTAGCGCATGATCTGGTTATTCATGAGTATGGCAAGAATCACGGTGCCAAGGTCAAGAATACTGGCGCCGAAGCCTATGCTGAGGGTTTGGCGGATAGCTGGCTTCATATGATTTGGCTTTACGAGGCGCAGGGTGCATTTCTTTGAAAAGAAATGGCTGCACATGATTGCTATCTGAATACAGGTGCCAAGCACGGTGGCGAGAGCTGCGCCTGTCATGCCCATGCCGAGGGGGAAGCAGAAGAACCAGTCGCCAAATATATTTATGCCGCCGCCCACCATGACCGCACACATGGCAAGCCCAGGTGCGCCGTCATTGCGGATGAATGAGCTGATAAAGGTAGGCAGTATGAATGCCGGCAAAAACCATATGAGCCAGCGTGCATATTCCATCACCTTGGGCATAAGCTGAGCATCTGCGCCAAACAGGGTAAGTATTTGCCCATGGAAAAGGGCGAATACAGCCCATGCACACAGTGTGAGCAGCAGCATCAGCAGGGCTGATGCGGTGAACAGGGCATTGGCCTTTTCGGTCTTTCCTTCGCCGCGGGCATTTCCGTACAGCACGGAGCCGCCTATGCCGCACAGTATGCCCAGAAAAATCAGTACTCCATACAGCGGCGTGATAACAGCCATAGCTGCTGCACCTACTGGCCCCTCAGAGTGGCCTACGGCTATGGTATCCACAAAGCTGTAGATGGACATTACCACGGCGCTGGCCATGGAGGCTGTCAGGTACTTCAGATAAAGTGGTCTGATTTTTTCGGTGATAAGATTCATTTTTCCTCCTTAAAACAAAAAACACCGGATAAGAAGCACCGCACAAAGCAGTTATCTTAATCCGGCGTCGCCACATACGCTGCGCTCGCCCTCCGATAAAAGTCCCTGTGCGACATCTTATCCGGTGCTGTAATTACGTGTTACAGTTCCTCCGATGAACCAGTGTAGTATAGCATAATTATGAGAAAAGTCAACGGTATTTTATGTTAAATATGCAGAATATGCAGCCTGTAAGCTATTGATGAACGTGGTGAAAATAGAAAAAGGCCGTATATATGCTCCAAGGAAAGCATGTATACGGCCCGGGTTATTCAGCTTCAGCAGTCGATATCCGCCATGGCCTTGCGGAACTGGAAGAAGAACAGTATGGCGGTGAAGGTGACGGCAATAATATCCGCTATGGGCTCAGCCATATATACGCCCATGGTGGGATCTGAGGCGATGTGGGGCATAATGTATATGAGGGGCAGCAGCAGTACGAACTTTCTTACTACTGCTACGATGATGGAGTTTACCGCCTTTCCGAGGGAGGTAAAGGTCATCTGGCAGGCTATCTGTATGCCAAAGAGCAGTATGCCGCCAAGGTAGATACGCAGTGCGGGGGCAGTAAATGCAGCCAGTGCCTTATCCGGAGTGAATATGCCCACGAATACCTGGGGCTTTAGCATTACCAGCGCCCACAGCACCACGGAATAGGTAAGGCAGGCCTTAAGGAGCAGCCGGAATGCTGCCTTTACCCGGCCGCTGTTTCGTGCGCCGTAGTTGTAGCTGATGATGGGCTGGGCGCCCTGAGCTATGCCCTGCATGGGGAGCATGGCAAACTGCATAACGCTTGTAAGTATGGTCATGGCGCCAACGGCTATGTCTCCGCCATAGTGCAGCAGAGATGAGTTGAAGCAAACCGAAATAACGCTTTCGCTGGCCTGCATGATAAATGCAGCAGTGCCAAGGGCAAGGCAGGGGAATATCACCTTGGCCTCAAGGCGCATATTTGCCTTTTTGAGCCGGATAAGGCTCTTTTTGCCAACGAGGAAGTACAGCACCCACAGGCAGGATACGGCCTGGGAGATTATGGTGGCAAGGGCGGCACCCTTTACGCCCATGCCAAGGGCAAAGATGAATATGGGGTCAAGAATGATATTGCAGACTGCGCCTATGATAACTGATACCATGGCGGTCTTTGTGAAGCCCTGGGCAGTGATGAAGGAATTCATGCCCAGCGTAAGCTGAACGAATACCGTGCCAAGGGCGTATACGGTCATATAGTCAGTGGCGTAGCCGATGGTGTTTTCGCTGGCACCGAAGGAGAGCAGCAGCTCCCTGTTCCACATCAGCAAAACGGCAGTGAGCACGGCGGATATGATAATCTGAGCGGAGAAGCAGTTGCCAAGAATGTTTTCCGCCATGTCGTTATCCTGCCTGCCCATGGATATGGAGGCACGGGGAGCGCCGCCTGAGCTTACAAGGGCGGCAAAGGCGGAAACTATCATGATGAGCGGCATACACACACCCACGCCTGTAAGGGCAAGGCTGCCGGTCTCAGGTATGCGGCCAATGTATATGCGGTCTACCAGATTGTAAAGCAAATTGATAAGCTGAGCCACCACCGTGGGGACGGACAGCTTAAACAGCAGCTCTCCAAGGGGAGCTGTTCCGAGAAAATCCTTTTGATCCTGCATGGGTATAACGTATTCTCCTATAAAAATAACTTCAAATGAGAGTATACATCCCTAAAATCGGAAAGAAAAGCATATAAGCAGGATAAAAGCAATATTTCACACCGGAGTGCGGTAAACTTCACAAATCGGCAACGATTTACAGGCAGCCCGTTCTGTATGGCTGCCTGTAAGTGTATTTTGTGGCTATGGCCGCAGGCCAAGGCCCCCCTGCAGGGTAAGCGTCTCGCCGGTAAGGTACTTAAGGTCTGGAGAGGCAAGCATAACGCAGGCACGGCCTATGTCCTTTTCGGAGTGACCGTAGCGACCCATGGGCGGCATATGAAGGTTTGCCTTAAAGGCCTCAGGGTATTCAGCCTCGAATTGCTCAAGCTGCAGCGTCCAGGCGAGAGGACAGATAACGTTTACATTTATGCCGTCCGGCCCCCATTCTGTGGCGGCTACCCGGGAGAGCCCCCGTATGCCCTCCTTGGCTGCGGCGTAGGAGCATTGCCCACGGGTGCCGAAAAGTCCTGCGCCGGATGCAAAGTTTATTACTGTGCCTTGGGTCTCCTTAAGGTAAGGATAGCAGGCCTGCATATAGTAAAAGGTGGAATAAAGGCCAGAGTATATGGCAAGGTCAAAATTATCCCCGGTGTGCTGGGAGAGCGGCACTCCTGAGGCGGAGGCCTGTGCGGCGTTTATTAGCACATCTATGCGGCCAAAACGGCTTACGGCGCTGCTTACCACGCCGGAGGCTGTGGCAAGGTTATCTGCACCGGCCCGTATATCCGCCTGTATGGGCAGCACATTTACGCCATACAGTCTTTCGAGCTCCTCCTTTGCGTCCAGCAGCTTTTGCTCATTGCGGCCGGTCAAAACTATATTTGCGCCTTCCTTTGCATAGGCTGTGGCCACGCCGTAGCCTATGGAGCCGGGCGAACCATCGCTGAGCGGGGAGGTGCGCCCGCCTCCGGTTATGATAGCGGTCTTGTCAGTTAAATATCCCATGGTGAGAGCCTCCTTTTTGGGGTTAGCTTTTGCGTTTTTCCGGGAGATATTCATCCATGGGAGCACAAAAAAAGGAACGGCGGTCTGCCGTTCCTTGGATAGCTGAGTTTACAGGGACATTACCTTGTCCGCTGCGCCGGATATGGGGGTAAGGTCCACCGTGTCTATGCGGCCGGCATCGCAGGCTGCTGCAACGGCGGGGTCTATGGGCAGGGTGGCCAGCAGGGGAATGCCGTAGCCCATGGCAATATCTTCAACATGGCTGTCGCCAAATACCTTTATCTGCTTGCCGCAATCGGGGCAGGTAAAGTAGCTCATGTTTTCCACTACGCCCAATACGGGGATATTCATCATCTCCGCCATACGCACTGCCTTTTCCACCACCATGGATACAAGGCTCTGGGGGGAGGTGACTACGATTATGCCGTCTATGGGCAGGCTCTGGAAAACGGTAAGGGGCACATCGCCGGTTCCCGGAGGCATATCTACAAACATATAGTCCACATCATGCCATACCACATCTGTCCAGAACTGCTTTACTACGCCTGCGATAACCGGGCCGCGCCATACTACGGGGTCGGTATCGGATTCCAGCAGAAGGTTGATGGACATGATATTCACGCCGCCCCGGCTTACTACGGGCAGCAGGTGATCCATGCCGTCGCCTAAGGCCTTTTCGGTTATGCCGAATATCTTGGGGATGGAGGGGCCGGTTATGTCCGCATCCAGCACGGCGGCTTTTTTGCCGCGGGCGGCCACTGCGGAGGCCAGCATGGAGGTGACCAGGGACTTGCCTACGCCGCCCTTGCCGCTTACCACGCCTATCACCTTGCCAACACGGCTGAATTCATTGAGGTTTTCCTTGGGAATTGCATTGCGGGAGGAGCAATCGCTCTGGCCGCAGCTGCTGCAATCATGGGTACATTCGCTCATGGTACTCGCCTTTCCTAAGTGGGTATTTTATTCACTATATAGGATTATAGCCTCCTTTCATAGTTACGTCAAAGGCAGAGGAGCAAAAAGGAGGCATTTTGAGCAAATATATAAAATCAACAGTTAAAAGATGGCGTATTGTGTGGTAAAATATGGTTTGGCATTATGGCGGCAAGTCCCATGGGGACAGTGTTGGACATATACTGTATTGGGGATACTTCCCCAACTAAATCGATATACGGAGAAAAATAACCATGATATACCTTGATAACAGCGCTACCACCCCCACGCTGCCCGGGGCAGCGGAAAGGGCGGCCCAATACATGACGGAGGAATTCTTTAACCCTGCCGCTGCTTACTCCCCTGCCGTAAGGGAGGAGAGGGCGGTAAATGCCGCAAGAAAGACCCTTGCCGGGGTAATAGGTGTTACCGGGGAGGAGATACTTTTTACCTCGGGCGGCACAGAGAGCAACAATATGGCCATCTTCGGCTCCCTTAGGGCCATGAGGGGTCAGGGCAGGATAATCATGGGGGCAACGGAGCATCCCTCCATATATGAGCCCTTCCAGAGCCTTGCCCAGCAGTACGATGTGCGTGAGGCGCCTGTGGATGAAGCCGGCGCAGTTGACCTTGAGGTGCTGGAGCAAATGATAACGGCAGATACCCGCCTGGTATCCATCATGCAGGTGAATAACGAGGTGGGCGCAGTAAATGACACTGAGGCCATAAGGAGCATACTGAGAAGGAAGGCCCCCGGCGCTCTGCTGCATATGGATGGCGTTCAGGGCTTCCTGAAGGTGCCGTTTGATGCAAAGCATTGCGACCTTTACTCCATAAGCGGCCATAAGTTTCACGCTCCCAAGGGAGTGGGTGCCCTGTACGTAAGAAACGGAATAAGGTTTGCCGGCGGCCAGATAGGCGGCGGGCAGGAGCGCAACCTTCGCAGCGGCACCACCAATACGCCCGGCATAATGGGCATGGAGGCTGCCATAAAGGACTATACTGCGAACCTTGGTGCCTACCGGGAAAGTATGCGGCGCTGCAAGGTACGCCTTGCGGGCCTGCTTACGGAGCTGCCTGATGTGGTGATAAACGGGCCTGCCCCTGAGCAGGGCGCACCCCATATACTCAATGCATCCTTCATGGGAGTAAGGGGAGAGGTGCTGCTGCATGCGCTGGAGGAAAAGGAAATATACGTTTCCACCGGATCAGCCTGTTCTGCCCACAAAAAGGGCAAAAATCGCATACTCAACGCCATGGGCATAAAGGGAGAGCGACAGGAGGGAGCCATACGCTTCAGCTTCAGCCCGCGCAATACCGAGGAGGAAATGTACAAGACCGCCGAGGCAATTGCTTCCATAATCTCCATGCTGAGGCGCTTTAAGAGAAGATAACCTGATGCACACAGCCGTTTCCGCCGGAGCATCCGGCGGAGACGGCACAAATGGGAGGAAAAATACAAAAATGGAACGGGTATTACTGGTACGCTACGGCGAGATACACCTTAAGGGACTTAACCGCCCCTTTTTCGAGCGCAAGCTGATAGAGGGCATAAAGAGCGCCCTTGTGGATATGCAGGCCACCGTCCGCATAGAGCAGGGCCGCATATTCGTATGGGGAATAAGCAGCGAGCAGCAGGATGAGGCTGTGGACAGGCTCACCCGCGTATTCGGCATACACTCTATAAGCCCCGCTGTGGCGGTGGAAAAGGACTGGAGCGCAATAGTTGAGGCGGTAAAGAGCCAGATGGAGCGCACGCTGTCCGGCAGGGAGCAGGCCACCTTCAAGTGCTTCTCCCGCAGGGCGGACAAGCGCTTCCCCATGAACAGCGAGCAGATAAACCGTGAGCTGGGCCATGAGCTGCTGATGGCGTTCCCCGGGCTTTCGGTGGATGTGCATGAGCCGGAGATAAAGGTATGCACCGAAATAAGGGAAAAGGCCTACCTTTACTCTGAGGAGATAATGGGTGCGGGCGGTATGCCCACAGGCACCTCAGGCAGGGCTGCGCTGCTCATCTCGGGCGGCATAGACAGCCCGGTGGCAGGCTACCTTATGGCACGGCGGGGGCTGGAGCTTTCCGCAGTGCATTTCTTCAGCTATCCCTATACCAGCGAGCGGGCCAAGGATAAGGTAATAGAGCTTACCAGGCTTGTATCAAGGTATTCAGGGCCGGTGCGGCTGCACCTTGTGCCCTTTACGGATATACAGCTTGCCATATATGAGCAGTGCCCTCCCAAGGAGACCACCGTGCTCATGCGGCGGCTGATGATGCACATAGCCGAGCTGTGGGCCAAAGAGGATGGGGCCCTTGCCCTTATTACCGGAGAGGCGCTGGGCCAGGTGGCCAGCCAGACCCTCGAGAGCCTTTGCGTTACCGATGACGCAGTGAGCATGCCGGTATTCCGCCCGCTGATAGGCTTTGATAAGGATGATATAATCGCCATTGCAAAGCGGATAGATACCTTCAATACTTCCATACTCCCCTATGAGGACTGCTGCACGGTATTCGTGCCCCAGCACCCCGTTACCAAGCCCAAGGTGGAGGATCTTCGCAGGAGCGAGGCCATGGTGGACTTTACCGAAATGATAAACAGGGCCATGGCAGATACCGAAACCATACTGGTATCCCAGACCGGCACAGAGACAAAATAGTTTTTTTACCCTTTATTTACACTATGCACCTTAGTATGGTGGTATAATACAGCTGAAAATCAGGGAAAGGAGGTATCCGGTATGAATAAAAAATGGGCGGTGCTCATGGCCTGCCTTGTGCTGCTTGCAGCGCCGGGGTGCTCAGCAGCAGAGGAGCAGCCCGCTGCGGAGCAGGCAGAGACTACCGGCTACGGCTATGCCGTCTCCGCCACCCCTGAGGTCACTGTGGAGCAGATACTCAGCGAGTATAATTCCGCCCGCCAGCCCCTGCCTGTGGAGGAGGATGAGGCCGAGGATACCTGCCCGCCCCTTACGCTTGTGCGCTGCGCCTGTCAGCTTGGCGACAGCTACGTTATCTTCCCCAAGGTAGAGGGGGAGATTGGCCAGATAATAAACGATGCCATATGCTCTGCCGTTATGAACAGGGCGGAGGAGCTTGGTATTCCAGTATTTGCAGACTATCGGGTGGAGTACAACCGCAATGGCATATTCTCCATGCGTATGTTTTTATACGATATGTATGGTGAATCCGGCGCTACGGTGGATTGTGTGCCCCTTACCTTCAGCAGTGAGACCGGCCAGCTTTACCGCATAAGCGACCTTTTTGACAGCGAAAGCGAGCTGTGGCGGGGAAGAATACCCGATATCATCACTGCCCAGGCAGAGGATTACCAGATGGTGCTGCTGGGAGATGTGCTGCCCATATCGGATGACAGGTCTTTTTACATTACGGATGAGGCCGTGGTGATAATGTACGACCTGTATGAGATAGCCACCTACTCTGCGGGCGAGCCTTCATTTGAAATAGCAGTAGGGGAAATTGCCGAGTGCATTGACGATAGCAGCGTGCTGAATGCCATGCTGCAGCAGGAGGAGCAAAGCAACGAAAGTGCTCCGGAGGAGACCCCGGCGCCATCAGTACAGCCTGAGCCTACTCCCGTGCCTGAGGAAACTATGGAGCCCGGCGCAGAGCATACGGATACGCCTGCCCCGGCATCTGAGCCCACCCAGCCCCCGGTGCAGGGGGCAGAGGGCGGCGAGGCCGCCGCTGTGGAGGAGGTACAATAATGAGGTGCAGCTGCAAAGCCTGCGGAACATACATGATACAGAGCGAAAAGGGCCTGCTCAGCGGCTGCAAGTGCCCGGAGTGCGGCAATGCCTGCCGGGATTGCATGGGCAGCGTGGAGGCCCCCCTTACGCCGGAGCAGCTCAGGGAAAGGTTTGCAGGGGCCAGCTTTCAGAGCTTCTCTGCCCAGCCGCCCGAGCCTCCCGAATGGGCGGAGCGGGTAAAGGACTGGCAGAAAAGGCTGTAGCTACAGTGCATAAAAATACAAAAACCATAGCACATATCTTGTTTCTCGCTTTTAAGCCATATTCTGTTTACATATTTGAACTAAAAAAATCCCGTTATGGGGTTGTGCAATAACGAAAAACTGTGGTAGTATTACAACAAAAGTTTAGTACACCTCCTGCAAAAGCGTAAAAAATACTCACTCCATTTACGGGGGGGGTAATTTTTTTGCCTAAAAACAATTCTGACGACCCACTATTTTTAGCTTGATATGTCAACATTTGTCATGTGCGAGAAAACGACAAACCCATCGTGCTATAATTTTGAATGCGGCGGCGGGGCAAAAGCCCGCAAAGCAGCAGTTTAGTTTTATAATGGAGGTAGCCTATGGCAAGCAGGATAAGGAGAGCGGGTGCAGCGGCGCTGGCGCTGATAATGCTGGGCATGACCCCGGCATATGCGCTGAATAACAATGCACAGATAGAGAACGTGGGAGGCACCGCAGGAACACTGGCTCAGGATGGTGTGGAGGTGAGCAAGACCATCGCCCCCACCGGCATAGAAAACTACTTCGATATTACCCTTACCGCAAAAACCCAGACCCTGTACAATGGCACCGATGCAGCGGCTGCTCACGTAGTAATCGTGCTGGATCTATCCAATACGATGAATTATGATTTCGGCGAAGAGAAAATACCAAATGATGAAACAAAATCAAGATATTACAACGCTATACAGGCAGTAAACAAGTTTATAGACGGCTTTGTTGGTATAACCTCAGAGGATAGTAACGCCGACCGTATGATAGGCGTTGCAGCATTTAACACTGATGGCCATGTGATAAAAGAAATGTCCAGAGCCATATTAGCAAGTGAAGGAACGGCTATCAAAAATGAAGTAGCAAGTAAAACAAACTTAATAATAAAAGCAACGGATTATAAAAGCAGCCACAGTCGCTTCACCAATATGGAGGCGGGGCTTAAGGTTGCATACGATATGTTGGTTGGCAGCCGCAATGGTAAGACGATAGAAAACGAGATGATAATATTCGTCACAGATGGCTATCCCACCACATATTTAAATAATGCTACCAGCAATCTATACGATGGCTATGACCCTTACATGGTTGACCGAGCATCGGGTTCATATGGAACGGATGGCGTATTCCGTGATGAGAGCAACAAAGCAAAAAGCACAGCAATGACATATAACACAAATACTGGGGGAAGCAGAAGTACCACTGGCGTATACTGCCTTTATGGCACAGACTACAGTGATAAGGCAGCCCAAAGAGCTACGACAATGGCGGCAAGCATAAGAGCTGCTGGCATACAAATATATTCCGTAGGTGTTGCGGTGACTGGGGAGACAATAACCAAATACGAAACGAAAAACTACAGCACATATAAAAGGGAAAACGGAGATGTCTGGACATACGGAAATGTGGGCAATGGAGGCTTCTCCACCATTGATACCAATTGCAACAATACCGAATCTGGAAATTATTATATAAAGAATCTGCCAAACTGGCTCAAGGGTATTGATGCAAATGGTGGCATAGGTTCAAATAGCTATGTTGCCGCAGATAATGCAGATACACTGATAAGTGCCCTTAAAGACATGGTAGGCGAAACTGATGCGCCGGTAGGCGTGGGCACCACTGCCCAGAGCACGCTTGACCCTGTGTACAGCGGCGGCACCGGCGACTTTGTGGAATTTGTAGGCTTCTTCGAAAAGAAGGATGGCACGGCACTTCAAACCAGCCTCGCAGGTAAAAGCGCAAAGTGGGGCGAGGCCGGGGCAGAGAATACCGCTTCATTTACTCAGGGAAGCACGGCCTCCGATGATAAGATAAGCTGGGATCTTACAAAATCCGCCTACGATGAGACTGTAGCATACAATGATGGCGGCTCGGCGGAGAACTGGACTACCAAGACAGTTACCCGCACATATACCCTTAAGTACCGTGTGCGGCTGAAAAATGAGGCTGCCGGCTTCATCGCCTCAACACAGTATGCTACGAATGGCGAAACTACCCTCAATTACACCAAGACAAATGAAAACGGCACAACTGAGTCCAAGACCATAGATTATCCCATCCCCCAGGTGAAGGGGTATCTGGGCCAGCTCTCCTTTAAGAAGGTGGATGCGGATACAGGTGCAGGGCTGAGCGGCGCAGAATTCAAGCTGAGTCACCATGCGGACTGTACCCAGTGCAAGGGCAACGGTGCGCCTAAGGCATATGAGGGCGTGACCATAGCCAATATGACCGCCACCTCGGCGGCAGATGGAACAGTGACCTTTAGCAGCATACCCTCGGGCCACAGCTACGTCCTCTCGGAAACCACTGCCCCCGGTATGCACCATACGCTGGGCGAGACCTATACGGTAAGCGTGGAATACGGTACGGCGACCATAAGCAAAAAGGATACCGATACCCATATCACCATCTCACCTGAAAATGGCACCGTGATAACCAATGACTCTGTAATGCCCGGCGATGTTACCATCCCCTTTGAAAAGCTGCTGGATGGCAACCCGGCACCCGATGGCCTGTTTGAATTTGTCCTTGTGGATGAAGAGGGCAATGAGCTTCAGCGGGTGAGCCCGGTGGGCGGCGAGGGCCAGTTTGTGGTGAACTACAAGGGCGCCATGGATACCCGATATACCTACACCATTCATGAGGTAAATAAGGGCGGCAGGTATAATTACGACAATACTGTGTATACCGTGGTGGTGACCCTCAACGAAGGGGAGGGCAATAATTATACCGCTTCTGTTGCCTACTACAAGGGTGAGCTTACGGGCAGCGATGATCAGCTTACGGAGCCTGTGCTTATAGAGGGCGTGCCGGTATTCAATAACAGCACCCGAAGCAGTAGCAGCAGTAGCAGTAGCAGCACGCATACCACCCCCGTGCCCATAATAGTCAATAAGCCTCCCAAGTCCGGCGGCATGAGCGGCCTTGGCCTTGTGATAGGGCTGATGGCGGCGGCGGCCGTTGTGGCCAGAGGGCGCAGGAGCAGATAATGAATATATAAAAGAGCCAGCCGGATAGGGCCGGCTCTTTTTTGTTGCTGAAGCAGGGCGGGAGATATGGTATACTTAGATGGAACAAATACCCGCTGTGAGGAAATAGGATGAAAAAGAAGAAAACCGGTAAATCCGCTCTGGACTGTGCCTTTGATTACCTTACTGCAAAGCCCCGCACGGTGCGTGAGATGGAGGAAAAGCTGTATTCTCTGGATTATGGCGATTATGAGATATATGCCGCCGTGGAGCGGCTTAAGGAGCTGGGCTACCTTAATGATGAAAAGTACGCTGCGGATTTTGTAAGCAGCCGCCTTGCCACAAAGCCCGTAAGCCGGCGCAAGCTCAGGGAGCAGCTTTATTCCCACCATATAGATGGTGATGCCATAGATGCGGCCCTCCAGCAGGTAACAGACCAGGTGGAGCGCAAAAACGCCGCAGAGGTGGCGGATAAGTTTTACAGGCAGTTTGCCGCCCTTGATGAGGAGCAGCGCAGGCAGCGCACCATCAGGCGGCTCATAGGCAGGGGGTATGATTTTTACCTTGTGCGGGAGAGCGTGGAGGCGGTAATAGGCCAGGTGGATTACGATGAAAGCTGGGAAGGAGAGGAGGACGAATAGCATGGGAAGCATAACCGACATCAGGGGCATAGAGGTGGGCCACTATACGGATAAGGCCGCACAGACCGGCTGCACGGTGGTAATGTGCAGAGGGGGAGCTGTGGGCGGCGTGGACGTGCGGGGCAGCGCTCCCGGCACCCGGGAAACAGACCTTATGCGCGGATACAATTGCGTGGAGCGCATACAGGCTATAATGCTTTCCGGCGGCAGTGCCTACGGGCTGGATGCGGCCTCAGGTGCCATGCAGTACCTTGAGGAGCAGGGCATAGGCGAAAACGTGGGAGTGGGCGTGGTGCCCATAGTGCCGGGGGCAGTGATATTCGATTTGGCTGTGGGCAGCTCAAAGGTGCGCCCGGGCAAGGCGGAGGGATATGCTGCCTGCCTTAATGCAGCGGATACCTTCCTTACTGGCTCAGTGGGCGCAGGCACAGGTGCCACAGTTGCAAAGGCCTTTGGTGCAGAGTACGCAGTAAAAAGCGGCCTGGGTACTGCCTGCGTAGAGCTGGAGGGCGGGGTAAAGGTGGGAGCTATAGCCGTGGTAAACGCCCTTGGCGATATATACGACCCGGCCACAGGGGAGCTTGTGGCGGCGGCAAATATAGGGGGCAGGCTTACTCCCTGCATGGAATCCCCTGCGCTGGGGCAGGCATCCTTTGGCAATACCACCATAGGCGTTGTTGCTACCAATGCAAAGCTCACCCGGGAGGAAGCAAACAAGCTGGCCGCAATGGCCCATGACGGCCTTGCCATGACAATACGCCCTGTGCATACCACGCTGGATGGGGATACCTTCTTTGCCATGTCCACAGGGGAGGTGGAGAGCCCGCTGCTGCCAGTGCTGATAGCCGGGGTGCGGGCGGTATCCATGGCAGTGCTGGATGGGGTGAAAAACGCCGGATGATACTTGGCTGCGGCATAGATATAATCGAGGTGGAGCGCATAGCAAGGGCCTCTGAAAAGGAGGGCTTTATGAATAGAGTGTTCACAGGGGCCGAGCGGCAGCGCTTTTCACAATACAACGATGACCCTGCCCGCATAGCCGGGGCCTTTGCTGCAAAGGAGGCCGTGGCAAAAGCGCTGGGCACAGGCATAGGCAGTGTGGAATGGAAGGAAATAGAAATACTGCACCATGACGGCGGGCAGCCCTATGCTGAGCTTACAGGCGGGGCAAAAAAGCGCATGGCGGAGCTTGGCGGCAGCAGGCTTCATATAAGCATATCCCATATAAAGAGCGTGGCCGCAGCCCAGGCCATACTGGAGGGCGAATGTTGACCCTTGACCATGAATACGTAAGGGGCCTTGTGGGCCAAAGAAGCAGGGATTGCCATAAGGGCAGCAATGGACGCGGGCTGATACTGGCAGGCAGCGTGGGCATGACTGGCGCAGCAGTGATGTGCGCCTGCGGAGCGCTCAGGGGTGGCATAGGGCTATTGAAGGTGCTGTGCCCGGATGATGTGGCACCGGCCTTTTACAGCCTGCCTGAGGCCATGGTGACGACCGCAGGAGCAAGCTGGCAGTGCTGTGATGAGCAGCGGCTGAGCCGGCTTGTGGAGTGGGCGGATTGCATTTGTTTAGGCCCGGGCATGGGTCAGAATAGCGGAAAGGCGATAGAGCAGGTGCTTCGCTCGGGAAAGCCTGCCGTGGTGGATGCGGATGGGCTCAATGGGATAGCCGAAATGGGGATGCAGGGGCTTCTCCACAATCAGGTGGTGCTTACGCCGCATCCCGGAGAAATGGCCCGGCTTACCGGGCTGAGTATTAGGGAAATACTTGAAGCCCCAGCGGATACAGCTCTGAGCTACGCAGAAAAATGGGGCTGCACGGTACTGCTCAAGGGGGCTGAAAGCTATATCGCCGCCTGTGATGGCTCCATTGCCCGCAATACAAGCGGCAATCCGGGCCTTGCAAAGGGCGGCAGCGGGGATGTGCTTTCCGGGATAATACTGGCGCTCATGGGGCAGGGGCTAAAGCCCTATGACGGGGCCTGTGCAGGGGCATATATACTGGGTGCCTCAGCGGACAGGGCCATGGATATACTCAGGGAGCGCATGCTGATGAGCAGGGATGTGACAGAGGCCGTGGAGCGAACCCTTGAGGGCTTTGGATACTGATATGGATAAAATGGATATACTCAGCAATAAGGCGGCCATGAGAGCCATTATAAAGGAGCGGCTGAAGGCTATGACCGCCGGTGAAATGGAGCGCCAGTCGATGGCGGCCTGCCGCAGGGCGGTGAACAGCCCTGCCTTTCAATCGGCAAAAACAATACTTGTATACAGCGCAATGGGTGGCGAATGTGACCCTGCGTATATTGCCGAGCAGGGACGGCGTATGGGCAAGGCCGTGGCCTACCCCAAATGTGAAAACGGCACGCTGGGCCTTTACCTTGCGGAGCAGGGGCAGCTCAAGGCTGGTGCTTATGGCATTTATGAGCCCGATGAGAGCTGCAAAAGGATACAGGCTGACTGTGTGGATTTTGCGGTGATACCCGGCCTGGCGTTTGATTTGGAGGGTGGCAGGCTGGGAAGGGGCGGCGGCTATTACGACAGGCTCCTTGAGAATATGCAGGCTGTAAAGCTTGGATTGTGCTTCAATGAGCAGCTGTTGGACAGGGTGCCAATGGCTGCACACGATTGCAGGGTGGATATGATAGCTGCTGAAAAATGGGATATATTGTTAATAAAGTAAATTTTCGCTTGTGACATACCCGCAGTAATGATAAAATGTAGAGAAGTTGTATGCTGGAGGGATAAATGCGTATAATCGCAGGAGAAAAGAGGGGGTGCAGGCTGTCTGCACCAAAGGGCATGGATACCCGACCCACTCTGGACAGAGTAAAGGAATCCCTCTTTGGAATACTCCAGTTTGACATTGCGGGCAGGCGTGTGCTGGATCTTTTTGCAGGCTCCGGTGGGCTGGGGCTGGAGGCCCTGTCCAGATACGCAGAGTATGCCGTATTTTGCGACAGCTCCCGTGAAAGCATAGCCGTAATACGGGAAAACATCAAAAAGCTGGGCTACGAAAAAAAGTGCAGGGTGTATTCCTGCGATTGGGAGCGGGCAGTGGCAGATATGGCCGCCCGCCGGGAAAAGTTTGATATAGTGTTTCTGGATCCCCCATACGGGGCGGGGATAGCTGCAAAGGCAGCACAGGCCCTCTATGACAATGGCCTGCTGAACGATGGCTTTATAATAGCCCTTGAGCATGACTCTGAGCGGCCGCCGGAGCTGCCTGACAGCCTGCAGGTATATGACAGGCGCAGCTATGGCGAGCTGGCTGCAATATCCTTCATAAGGAGGAATGCACAATGAAGACCGCTGTATGCACCGGTAGCTTTGACCCTGTTACGGTAGGGCATATGGATATATTCAAAAGGGCCGCCGCCCTGTTTGACCAGGTGTATGTGGCGGTGCTGGTAAATCCTGCAAAGGCAGCGACCTTCACTCCGGAGGAGCGGTGCCGGATGATAAACCAGGCTGCTGAGGCCGAGGGAATAACCAACCTTACAGCAGAGGCCTATAATGGCCTTGCTGTGGATTATGTCAGCAGCAAAAATGCCTGTGCCATAGTGCGTGGCATACGGAATCAGGCGGATTTTTCATACGAAACAGGCATGGGCCTTGCAAACAGATGGCTTGCCCCGGGGGTGGATACGGTCTACCTTTATGCTGAGCCGGCGCTGTCCTACATAAGCTCAAGCCTTGTTAAGGACATAGCCGCATACGGAAAAGATATCGACGGGCTGGTGCCCGACGCAATAAAAAATAAAATCGCAGAAAGGTTGATTAAGCGATGAGCAATAACGTGCAGAATCTTAAGATTTATGACATCATAGAGCAGCTGGAGGATCTGGTGGAAAACAGCGCCAGGCCCAAGCTGGGCGGCAGCGCCACAAAGCGCATAGTGGACGTTGAGGAGGTATTTGACCTTCTGGGCGATCTTAAGACCACTATTCCCGAGGATATTCGCCGGGCAAACAGCATGATGATCGAGGCCCAGAATACCATCGATGACGCACAGGAAACTGCAAAGGATACCATCGAGGAGGCCAATAACAAGGCTGACGCCATTATCGCCGAGGCTCAGAGCAAGGCCAATCTGGTGCTGGAAAAGGCCAGAGAGGAATACGAGCGGCTCATCGCTGAGGATGAGATATATCAGGAGGCTCAGAAGCGGGCACAGCTCCTTGCTGCCAAGGCAGAATACAATGCAAACGAGGTCTTTGAAAGCGCAAAGACCTATGCAGATGATATCCTTGCCGACCTTGACCGCTTCCTTGGCGAATACAGGAACCTTGTGGGCGTAAACCGCAAGGACCTTGGCGCAAGGGCACGTACCGCCACTCCTGTGCAGCCTGTGCAGGCCCCCGTAGCCCAGACCATGGCTCAGCAGGCAGTGATGCAGCAGGCAGCCGCACAGCAGGCTGTAGCAGCAGAGCCTGCCCGTCAGCGTGTTTCCCCCAGGCCCGCCCCGGAGGCTGCTCCCCGCAATTCCGTAAGGGATGCAGGCCGTGCAAAGCGCAGGCCTGAGCCAGTTGAGGAGTTCGATGAGGACGACGACGATTTTGACGACGAGGACGAGGAGGACGAGGGCGGCGGCAAGGGCTTCCTGTTTGGCCTGTTTAAGAAGCACAACGATTACGACGACGATGATTTCTATGATGATGACGATGACGATTATGAAGATTGATCGCTAATGCAGACATCAGCGGCCTGTGGGCTTTTCTCCACAGGCCGCTTTTATATTGCCGGAAAAGAACTTTCTATGCCGGGCGGCAGCCCCTATCAGCATAACGAAGGCCATTGCCAAAGAGGATACGCCAAGTATCCCCCCAAAGGACAGGGTATTTATAAGCAGCTTATGGGTGGATATGCTGTTGTAAACGGCGGCAGCGGGCCTGAACAGGGGAGTGATGAGCCAGGTTATGAGGGCGGCCAGCGTTCCCTGAAGGAGCTTTATGAGGAAATACACCTTTGCGTCGAGCTGGCAGAAGGTAAGGGACTGGGCAAATATACATATCCCGCCAAAGGAAAGGATAAAGGCAGACGCCGCCGCCGTGGCGGCAGGTGAAAGTGGTAGCGTGGCTATGGCCTTACAGCCGCTTACCATTTCCAGGGCGCCTGTGAGCAGCGCACCTGCAATGCCGCCGGGCAAAGGAAGCAGCTCTCCTATTGCGGCCAGCAGCGCCATAAAGAACACCAGTGCGCCGCATATGCCGAGCATGGAGGCCATGCCCTTTGAAATGCCCTCTCCCAGCAGCCGCAGCGGTGAGACTGCCGGCCCTTTCACCGAGGGGGCGGAGTATACTGGCGGGAATATCAGCAGCATTATTGCTGCGGATGAAAGCTGGGCCGCAAGTATGGGCAGGGCAAGGTAAGGAGTGCCCAACATTCCGGAGCAGAATGACGCATAAATAAATACCGGGCTTACCGTATTCAGTATGGCCACTGTGGGGCTGTGGGCCTTGCCATCGGCAGACAGCAGCCTTGCGCCTGAGGGTGCCCCGGAAAAAAGGGAAAGCAGTATCAGCCCGGCGCGCTCTATTCGGGAGGGGAGGCCGGTATTCTGCATTATGTGGGCCAATACAAAAAAAGGCAGCAGCGCAGGCAGCAGCCTGTCTCGCCATACATAAAAGCCCTGTATACCTGCTGAAACCGCCTGCTCGCTGTAAATAAACAGCATACAGCAGAACAGCATACAGCACAGGTATATCAGGGCTTTTCTCATATCCACCTCCGGCATTATGCTAATGTATATGCCATAGGCAGGGTTTTTAGCTTATCAGACGATTATAAGAGGGCGGGAAAAATCAAAGGCAGCACCGGCAGGGGAGGGGGAAGCGGCCGGTGCTATATCTGCCGCCAGCATATCCGCCGCCATTATGCTTTGCTGGGCGTTATTGAGCCCGGCAGCATCGCTGTAGCGTATTACTACAGGCAGGGCAGAGCTTTTCTTCAGCAGGGAAAGCAGCTCCATGGCATCCTTCCTTACGCCTAATACCCGGATATACAGGCCATCCAGCTTTTGCATGGGGTCTCCATATATGCCAAGGAGGGCATTCATGCATATGCGCTTCAGCCGGGCCATGGTGTAGCGGCGGCTTTTCACCTGGGCGAGGAGGCCGTCTATATTGCTATGGTCTCTGCAGGCTGTATATAAGAGGTTTTCCAGCCCCTCTCCCATGTCGGGCAAGGAGGCGAGCTGCGCCCTTGTCATACGCCGCAGTGCATATACAGTTTCTCGGGAAAGGCCTGTGAGAGTTCGTGGCGCAAGGCCGGAAGAAATGGTGACTTCCATAGCCTCAAGTACATCTGTGGGGAGCAGGCCGTCGACGGGTTGTTTATTAACTATTGCCGCCCGTATGGCAGAGGCGCTGGCAAGGCCGTTTGCAGGGGTGGGGCTGTCATGCTCCGGGCCGGAGCGGAGTATGGGAAGGGGAGTAATGGGCGAGGAAAGGCGCATCAGCGCACGAATATACTCTATGCCCAGTATGTCATTAGGAGAGCTGAGAGGTCCGGCCTCTCCGGTATACTGCCGCCATGCCCTTGCCCGGGCATCCGGGTAAGAAAGGCCTGCATCGATATTTGCTTTTATGAGGGAGGCAAGCTCGGGGGGCTCATTGTCTGCCGCCTGTGCCGCCCGGAACAGGGCCGATACATCGCCACATTCGCTGCCGAAGGCAATATGGTCTATCATGCCTGAGCCGTGGAGTATTCCGACTCCGGCTGAGGCAAAGGCTTGGGCGCTGGACAGGGAGAATACCGTGGGCAGCAGCAGCACCATATCTGCGCCGTGCTCAAGGGCCCACCTTGCCCGGGTATGCTTATCAATAATTGCAGGCTCTCCCCGCTGCACAAAGTCTCCGCTCATTACAGCTACAGCATACCTTGCGCCTGAAAGCTCCTTTGCAGCCTTCAGGTGATATAGATGCCCATTGTGAAATGGGTTGTATTCTGCTATTACGCCTACTATGCTCATGGGGCTATTATACACCAGCAGCAGGGCCATATGGAAGCGGGAACCGCCGTAAAGATGCAGCGTGGGGCTTGTATGCTTTTGCAAAGTGATGGTATAATGTAGCAGTTAAGGTATGTATTCAGCAAAATCAAATTATATATACATTCTGAAAGGAGACATAAACACAATGTCCATCATTGACAACATCAAAGCAAAAGCCAAGGCTGACCTGAAGCATATCGTGCTTCCCGAGGGCAGCGAGGAGCGTACCGTACAGGCCGCCCGCATCATCACCGATCAGGGCATAGCAAAGGTGACCCTCATAGGCAATACTGACGAGATAAAGGCTGCCGCCGCAAAGTACGGCGTATCGGTTGACGATATAGCAATGATAGACCCTGCAAAATCCGAGCTGTATCCCGTATACAGCGAAAAGTTTGCCGAGATGCGTGCCAAGAAGGGCGTAACGCTGGAGCAGGCCCAGAAGACCATGCTGGATCCCCTCTTCTTTGCTGCAATGATGGTATACGATGACAAGGCAGATGGCTTTGTATCCGGCGCCATAAATACCACCGGCAATACCCTGCGCCCCGGCCTTCAGATAATCAAGACCGCCAAGGGAGTATCCACCGTATCCAGCTGCTTCATCATGGAGCTGCCCAATAAGGCATACGGTGATGACGGCGTAATGGTGTTTGGCGACTGCGCTGTAAATATCGATCCCAGTGCAGAGCAGCTTGCAGCCATAGCCATAGGCTCTGCACAGACCGCAAAGGCCCTCTGCGGCATAGACCCCAGGGTGGCAATGCTCTCCTTCTCCACCAAGGGCAGCGCCAAGCATGAAAACGTAGATAAGGTAGCCGAGGCCACCCGCCTTGTGAAGGAGCTTGCTCCCGAGCTTAACGTGGATGGCGAGCTTCAGGCGGATGCAGCACTGGTAGAAAAGGTTGGCCAGCTCAAGAGCCCTGGCAGCCCCGTTGCAGGCAAGGCAAACGTTCTGGTATTCCCTGACCTTCAGGCGGGCAATATCGGCTATAAGCTGGTGCAGCGTCTGGCAGGGGCAGAGGCCATAGGCCCCATCTGCCAGGGCTTTGCAAAGCCCATCAATGACCTGTCCCGTGGATGCAGCGTTGAGGATATAGTATCCGTTGTGGCAATCACCGCAGTACAGGCCCAGAATATGTAATAATCACCGGAGGACAAAGCAAAATGAAGATTCTTGTTATCAATGCAGGCAGCTCTTCTCTCAAGTATCAGTTTATGGATTCCGAGAGCGGATACGTTATAGCAAAGGGCCTCTGCGAGCGCATCGGCATAGACGGCGCAATGACCTACAAGCCCACCGGCAGGGAGCCTGTCAAGTTTACAGATACTCTTAAGGATCATACCGATGCCATCAAGCTGGTAATAAACACCCTTACCGATCCTGAAATCGGCGTGGTAAAGAGCATGGCGGAAATAGACGCAGTGGGCCACCGCATGGTGCATGGCGGCGAAAAATTTGCCAAGTCCGTTCTCATTACAGACGAGGTGATAAAGACCGTTGAAAGCCTGAATGGCCTTGCCCCCCTGCATAACCCTGCAAACCTTATGGGCGTGCGCGCCTGCCGGGAGATAATGCCTGATGTTCCCATGGTGGCTGTATTTGATACTGCATTCCATCAGACCATGCCCAGGGAAGCCTTCCTTTACGGCCTGCCCTATGAAGCATATACCGAGCACATGGTGCGCCGCTACGGCTTCCATGGCACCTCCCATCTTTACGTTTCCCGCAGGGCTATAGAGCTCCTTGGCAAGCCCGCAGAGGATACAAAGATAGTTACCTGCCACCTAGGCAACGGCTCCTCCATCAGCGCCGTAAAGGGCGGCAAGAGCATAGATACCTCCATGGGCCTCACTCCCCTTGAGGGCGTACCCATGGGTACCCGCTCCGGCAGCATAGACCCCGCCATCGTTACCTACCTTATGGACAAGCTGGGCCTTGATGCAAAGGGAATAGACAGTTACCTCAATAAAAAGAGCGGCGTAATGGGCATATCCGGCGTATCCTCTGACTTCAGGGATATTACCGCCGCCGCAGCCGAGGGCAATGACAGGGCAAAGGCAGCACTGGAGTGCTTTGCCTATCAGGTAAAGAAGTACATTGGCGCATATTCTGCCGCAATGGGCGGCGTGGACGCCATAGTATTCACTGCGGGCGTGGGCGAGAATCATCGCGGTCTGCGCGAAATGATACTTACCGGCCTTGATTACCTTGGCGCAGATGTGGACTTTGAGTACAATCAGAGCTGTCCCGGCGGCCAGGAGGTGGAGCTCACCAGGCCCGGCAGCAAGGTAAAGGTATACGTTATCCCCACCGATGAGGAAATGGTGATAGCACAGGATACCGCAAGGCTTTCCGCAAAATAATATAGTTGACAAATTTCCACCTTGCGGATAAAATAGTGAAGGTGTGCTTTCGAAAGGAAGAATTATGAAGCTGAATGTGGCCCAGGAGCTCAAGCAGCCCGGAAGGGTAGGCAGGAGCCGTATAGAACATGACCTTGACCGTCAGGAGTATCTTGGCCGCGAGCTGAGCTTTGCTTCTCCGCTTGTCATTGATGCCGAGCATATATATGACGGAGAGGGCTTCAACGTTCGGGGCACTATCACCACCAGGCTCAATTCCGAATGTGCCCTCTGCGGCAAGGCATTTATAGAGCCTCTGTCCTTCGAATTTGACGAGCGCTTCGTCAGAGACCCGGGCGAGGATGATGAATGTTACGGCTACAGCGGGGAAACTCTGAATATCAGCCAAATGGTCCTGGATAATCTTTTCCTCAATCTGCCTGTATACAGCAGGTGCAGCGAGGATTGTAAAGGACTTTGCCCGGTATGCGGGTGCGATTTGAACACAGTACAGTGTTCCTGCTCAAGGGAGGAAGTAAAAGAGAATCCCTTTGCGGCCCTGGAACGGCTGTTGTATCACGATAAGGAGGTGTAACCATGGCAGTCCCTAAGAGAAAAACGTCTAAGGCAAGGCGCGATCAGCGCAGAGCGAACTGGAAGTTGACCGTTCCCGGTATCGTGGAATGTCCGCAGTGCCATGAGCCCAAGCTGGCTCATCGTGTATGCAAGAAGTGCGGCTATTACGACGGCAAGCAGGCCATCGCAGTTGAGAGCAAGTAATTTCACGAGATTATAACCTTGGGGGCTCATTAGAGCCCCTTTTGTTTTTTGCAGAATATTGTATAAATCGTTACCCGGAGCTTGTGGCGTGAGCCTCAGCAAACGAAAAAACCACCCGCCTCCCGGAAGGGAAAGCGGATGGTTTTTCATATTTGTGGAATCAAAGGCGATGCCTGTACCGCAGCTTATGCTATCTGGTTTTTCCGAAACTCCCGGTACAATGCGGGAATCAGGATAAGGGACAGGATTGTGTAAATGGCAAACAGTAGGGGCCAGGAGCCGACAACTGCGAAGCACAGGTTGTAGACGTTAAAATAACGCAGCTGGTAGGACGCGGTGCTCCAGCAGGAGTAAATCAGCACGCACAGATAGAGAAGCAGGGCAATTTTTTCGCTGGGCTTTCCCATAATGCTGGTACTGGCTGAGGGTACGGAAAAACCGGGCGAAGGATTCCTGAGTGGCATCCTTGGCATAGCTTTTGTCGCTTAGGTGCAGATAGCAGCAGCGCAAAACAGCAGGGTAATACTTGCGTACAAAAACCTCGATCGCTCCGTCTTCTCCGGCCTTCATACGCCGGATAAGCAGAAAGTCAGCGTCCATGTTATCCTTCCCCTCGTATGATTTTAAAAGGCCTTTCACTTAACATAACGGCTTAGGAGGTGAAAAGGATAGTGTGTAAGGGGAATTATAAAATAATTCTTCTGGGCGCACAGCCGTATTGTGCCGCAAGGAAAGTATTTTACCGCAAGGAGGTGATAAATGGTTATGATTGTGAAGCAGGCTGCGGCTAAACGTGAAGCGCACAATCGCTTTTCTGATGGCGGACGACTTGCCTGCCGGGGGAATGCTGTGCTATACTGTAATAGCTATTTCGTCTGCTGATTTCCTGCTTTTTGGCACACATGCTGCTTGAGACGAACCGTCAGGGGATAAAGGAACGCTGTTTTTTCCCTTATGGCGGCGATAGCATATACTTTGGGTGATACCAGATGGTCAATTATGGAGTACCTGCGGATGACAGGGTATCAGATGCGGTGCTTTCACAATTTACTTGCAGATTTTGCCCAATTTAACCATATCATACTTATCGGAGATGCATCATGAAGATAGCGGTAGACGCATTTGGCGGGGATAATGCACCCCGGGCAGTAATTGAGGGCTGTGTTTCCGCCCTCAGTACCTATAGCGATATTACTATTGCCCTCTGCGGCGATGAGCAGAGCATAAGGGATGAGCTGTCCCTCCTTAAATACGACAGCTCACGCATAGAGATATACCATGCGCCTGAGGTGATAGGCTGCGATGAACAGCCCACCCTGGCCATACGCCGCAAGAAAAACTCATCCCTGGTAAAGGCCATGGAGCTGGTAAGGGACAAGGAAGCGGAGTGCGTGGTATCTGCCGGCAGCACCGGTGCGGTGCTTGCGGGGGCAACCTTCATAGTGCGCCGCATGGAGGGTGTAAAGCGCCCTGCTCTTGGCGTGGTATTTCCGGCGGAGGAGGGCTGCGTGCTGGTGATGGACTGCGGGGCAAATGTGGACTGCAAGCCATCCTACCTTATGCAGTTTGCAGTGATGGCCTCAGCCTATATGAAGGACGTTATGGGCGTGGAAAACCCAAGAATCGGCCTGCTGAATAACGGAGCCGAAGCAGAAAAGGGCAACGAGCTGACAAAGGCAGCATACAAGCTGCTGGAAAACGCCCCTGTAAACTTTGCGGGCAACTGTGAGGCAAGGGACATACTCAGCGGCAAATACGATGCTGTGGTATGCGATGGCTTTGCAGGCAATGTGGTGCTTAAGTATACAGAGGGGCTGTCCTCCACCCTTGTATCCATGCTGAAGCGTGAGCTTATGGCGGATACCTCCAGCAAGATAGGTGCACTGTTTGCCAAGTCCGCCTTCCGCCGCTTCAAGAAGATAATGGACTATACCGAGTATGGCGGGGCGCCGCTATTGGGCATAGACGGCGGCGTGGTAAAGGCGCACGGCAGCTCAAATGCAAAGGCCTTTGCAGCAGCCATAGGCCAGGCAAGGCGGTTTGTATCGGGCGGCATAAATGACTCAATACGCAGCGCCATTGGCAGCCTGCCTGAGATACAGGATTGACATTGGGGAAATATAAAGCTAAACTATAGTAAAACATTAAAAAATTATTAGCGTGTATATATGCATCGAAAGGCGGTATATAATGAACTTCGAAAAGATTTGTGCGATGCTTTCCAAGCAGATGGATGTCCCCGCAGAGCAGATCACCATGGAGACCAGGCTGGTGGAAGACCTTAAGGCTGACTCTCTGGATGTGGTGGAGCTGATAATGGACATTGAGCAGGAATACGGCGTTCAGGTTCCCGAGGAGGAGCTGCCCAACGTACATACTGTAGGCGACATACTCAAGTTTATTGGAGAATAACATTATCAAAAATGTACCCGCATCGTGTGGATGCGGGTATTTTGCTATGGAGGCACTTGAATAATGGAATACGAAAGGCTGCATAGGCTTCAGGAGCTTCAAAAGGAGCTTGGCTATACCTTTAAGGAGGTGTCCCTGCTGGATACTGCCCTTACCCATACCTCATATGTAAAGGGCGATGGCAATGGCAGCGAGCATAATGAGAGGCTGGAGTTTCTCGGGGATGCGGTGCTGGAGCTTTGTGTGAGCGAAAAGCTGTACAAGGAGTATCCCGGCCTTAACGAGGGGGTAATGACCCGGGTAAGGGCGCTGTGCGTTTGCGAAGGGGCCCTGTACAAGGCGGCAGGCAGGCTGGGCCTCGGCAGGTATTTGCAGCTCAGCCACGGGGAGGATCACTCGGGCGGCAGGGAAAAGCCCTCTATACTGGCAGACGCGGTGGAGTCCGTGATAGGTGCGGTATTTCTGGATGGAGGGATAGACTGCGCCAGAGCCCTTGTTATGAAGGTGACAGAGGGCAGCATAGATGCGGCGGTGCAGCGGGTGAATACCAAGGATTATAAGACCATGCTCCAGGAATACGTACAGAAAAAGCATCAGGGAAATGTTACCTACGAGCTGGTGGAGGTTTCCGGGCCGGACCATATGCGTACATTTACCCTTCAGGCAGTTATAGCCGGGGAGAAAATGGGTATAGGCTCAGGCCAGAGCAAGCAGGAGGCAGGCCAGTGCGCCGCAAAGGCTACGCTGGAGGAGCTGGGCCTTGTGTGATTTGCACAGAAAAACGATTTATGATAACATTACCGTGAATACGGTTCAGGGGATAAACTAATTGAGACTTACAAAAATAGAGATAAACGGCTTTAAATCCTTCGCAAAAAAGACGGAGATACAGGTCGAAAAGGGAATAACCGCCATAATCGGCCCAAACGGCAGCGGCAAGAGCAATATCGCCGACGCCGTTCGTTGGGTTTTGGGCGAGCAGAGCGCAAGGGTGCTGCGTGGCAACAAGATGGAGGACGTTATTTTTAACGGCACCGAGCAGCGCAAGCCCCAATCCTTCTGCGAGGTCACCCTTACGCTGGATAATTCAGATGGAAGGCTCCCTACGGATTATGCAGAGGTGAGCGTTACCCGGCGGGTATATCGCTCAGGCGAAAGCGAGTACCTTATAAACCGCACCCAGTGCAGGCTCAAGGATATAAGCGAGCTTTTCAGGGATACCGGCATAGGCAAGGAGGGCTACTCCATAATCGGCCAGGGCCGGGTGGAGGAAATACTTTCCAATAAATCCAATGACCGGCGCAATGCCTTTGAGGAAGCGGCGGGCGTTATGAAGTACAGGGTACGCAAGGAGGAGGCCGAGCGCAAGCTAGACAATACCCGAAAGAACCTTGTGCGCCTGAATGACATACTGGATGAGCTGGAGCGCCAGATAGGCCCCCTTGAGGAGCAGAGCGCAGCCGCAAGAGAATACCTTAAGCTGAGAGACGAGCTTAAGGATATCGAGGTAAACGTATTTTTATACCAGTATGACAGGCTGAATGAGCGCATAAACACCCTTACAGACAGCCTGAAGGCATACGAGGCTGAGATAAAGCGTGTCTCAGTTACAGAGGCTTCCATAGGCGCAGAATGTACAGCCGAGGAAGAAAAGGAGCGCTGGCTCAGCGTTGCCATAGGGGAGATGCAGTCCAAGCTGCTGGCAGCCACTCAGGATGTGGAAAACCGGGCGGGCGAGGCCAAGCTGGCCCGTGAGCGCATGGCAAACCTTGCAAAGGACAGGGAGCGCCTTGAAGCCGAAATGCAGCTCAGCGCAAAAAAGCAGGAGGATATAAGGGCAGAGCTTGCGGAAATAAGCGCAAGCAGCCAGGATGCCGAGGATAAGCGGCAGGACGGCGCAGCAGCCTTGGCTGAAACTGAGAAAAAGCTGTCTGACCTGGAGCAGAGCATATCCCAGAGAGAGGATATGCTGGAGAGCCAGAAGCAGAGCATGATAGAGGCCATGAATCGCCTTTCTGATGCAAGGAGCCGCATATCCCGCCTGGAAGCCATAAAGACCACCCTGCTTTCCCGCATAGATGAGATAAAGGCACGTCAGCAGGATATTCAGGCCGAGGGGGATAAGCTCAGGCGGGAGTACGATGATGTGTATGGCGGCTTTGCCAAGATAAAGGCAGAGTATGACAGCATCAGCAGCAGGCGCACAGAGGCTGCCGTAGGTCTTAATGAGCTTAATATGGCCATTAAACGGGCGGATGAGGAGCTGCGCCGCAAGGAGCAGCAGATGGAAGCGGAATCCTCCCGGGTTAAGGTGCTTCATGAAATGAAGCGGGCGTATGAGGGATACTATTCCAGCGTAAGAAATCTGCTGAGAGATGCGGATAGGGATACGGCCCTCCGCCGCTGCATAGAGGGCGTGGTAGCGGAGCTCATACGGGTGCCTCAGGAGTATGAGAGCGCCATAGAAATGAGCCTGGGCTCTGCGCTGCAAAATATCGTTACTCCCACAGAAAACGAAGCAAAGCAGGTAATAGAATACCTGCGGGCCAAGCAATACGGCAGGGCCACAATGCTGCCCGTGTCCTCAATGCGCTCAAGGCTGCTTTCCTCTGAGGAAAGGGCCATGTGCAACGTGGAGGGCTTTATCGGCGTGGCGTCAGATCTTGTGGGCTTTGATCAGCGCTACAGGGGCATATTTGAAAACCTGCTGGGGCGCACCGTAATAGTAAAGGATCTTGATGCGGGCATTGCCATAAATAAAAGGGCAAGGTCATCCTTCCGCATAGCCACATTGAAGGGAGATATAATCAACCCGGGCGGCAGCATGACCGGCGGCAGTACCCAGAAGCGGGAATTCAGCCTTATTGGCCGCGAGCGGGAGATAGAGGCGCTGACTGCGTCCATAAAGGAAAAGCAGCAGGCCATTGAGCGCAGTGCCGGCGAAAGGCAGCGCATGGAGGCGGATATACAGCAGGCCGGCCTTGCGCTGGAACAGCTCAGCCGGGAGCTCCATGAAAAGGATATCGAAATGGCCACCCACCGGGAAAAGGTGGATGTGGTGCTGAAATACGTTGAGGATAATAAGGGCGATATGGAGCGCTCCATGATGGAGCTTTCCCAGATACAGGATAATATAGACAATATCGATCAGCAGTGCGCCGAGGCCACCCAGGACAGGAGCCAGTGGGAGCAGGGCAATGTGGCCAGCCAGGAGGATGTAAAGAAGCTCCAGGAGGAGCTGAATGGCCTCAGGGCAGAGCAGGCTGCGGTGAATCAGAGCCTTACCGAGCGCCGTGTAGCCATGATGGCGCTGGAGAAGGAGCATGCAGCAGCACAAAGCAACATAAAGCGCCTTGAGCGTGAGGCGGCTCAGCTTCAGGAAACCATCGGCTCAGCAAAGGCTGCAATAGACGAGGGCATGCACCGCTTTGTGGAGCTGCAGGAGCAGGCAGGCACGCTGGATGATAATATTTCCGCCGACCGTAAGGATGTGGACAGGCTGACGGATCAGCTAAGGTCAATGGAGGAGGAAAGGGCAAAGCGCCTTTCTGCCATTGATGATATGCGGGAGCGCCGTGAAACTGCGGCGGCGGAGCTTGGCGATGCAAGGGAGCGCAGCCACAGGGCGGAGCTAAACCTTAATAAAGCCCAGCTTGAGCTGCAGAATATGCAGGACCGCATCTGGAATGACTATGAGCTCACCTATGAAAACGCTCAGCCTCTGCGCCGGCAGATAGCCATTACCGCCGCCCATCTGAAGGTGGATGAGCTGCGTACTGCCATAAAGGCCCTTGGTGATGTAAACGTATCCTCAATAGAGGACTATCGCACCATAAAGGAGCGCTTTGATGACCTTAATACCCAGTGCGATGATTTGACCAGGGCAGAGGCCGATCTTCAGGTGCTGATAGCCGATCTTGTTTCCACCATGGAGGAGGAATTCCGCCGCCAGTTCACACTGATACAGCAGAATTTTTCCGAGGTATTCGTGGAGCTGTTTGGCGGAGGCAGGGCAGAGCTGGTGCTGTCGGATAAGGACGATATACTTAATTGCGATATAGATATCATCGCCCAGCCCCCGGGAAAGAAGCTGCAGCTGCTTTCGCTGCTGTCGGGCGGCGAAAGGGCCCTTACGGCCATTGCGCTGCTGTTTGCCATACTCAAGCTCAAGCCCACTGCTTTCTGCATACTGGATGAGATAGAGTCCGCACTGGATGAGGCAAATGTAACGAACTTTGCAGAGTATGTACGCAATTACTCTGACGATACCCAGTTTATCCTCATAACCCACCGCCGGGGCAGCATGGCGGTATGCGATTCCCTTTACGGGGTGGCCATGGAGGAAAAGGGCGTATCCAAGGTAGTATCGGCAAGATTTACTGAAAACGCATAAGGAGGGGCTATGGCAGGCTTTTTTGACAAGCTCAGGCAGGGGCTTTCCCGCACGGGAAGCGGCCTGGCCGCCATATTTCAGGGCGGCGGCATAAATGATGAATTCTATGAGGAGCTGGAAGAAGCCCTCATAATGGCAGATGTGGGTATGGAGACCACCGAAAGGCTGCTGGACAGCCTGAGGGATGCCGTTGCAGAGGGCAAGCTCAGGGAGCGGGCTGAGGCAAGGGAAAAGCTCGTGAGCATACTTGCAGACTTTATGCGGCCTGAAAGCGGGTTCCTTGAGGGAGCGGATAAGGCGGTAATACTCATAGTAGGCGTAAACGGCGTGGGCAAGACCACCTCCATAGGCAAGATAGCCGCCTACTACAAGGCCCAGGGCAGGGATGTGATGATGGCAGCGGCGGATACCTTCCGTGCGGCTGCTGCGGAGCAGCTCACCGTATGGGCGGAGCGGGCCAATACCCCGATAGTAAAGCACGGCGAGGGGGCAGACCCTGCGGCTGTGGTATTTGATGCGGCGGCCTCATTTAAGGCAAGGGGCAGGGATATGCTCATCTGCGATACTGCGGGCCGGCTGCACAATAAGAAAAACCTTATGAATGAGCTGGAAAAGATGCGCCGGGTAATAGACCGGGAGCTGCCCGGAATACCTGTGGAGGCGCTGATGGTGCTGGATGCAACCACCGGACAGAATGCCATCGCCCAGGCGAGGGCATTTGGCGAATCTGCCGGCCTTACCGGTATAATACTTACAAAGCTGGATGGTACCGCAAAGGGCGGCGTTGCCGTGGCGGTAAAGGAGGAGCTGAATATACCGGTGCGCTTTGTGGGCGTAGGCGAGGGGATAAACGATATGCATCCCTTTGACCCTGAGGATTATGCAAGGGCACTATTGGGCGAATAAAGCTACAGCGCAATGGCGGGCTGCAAAAGCGGCCTGCTTTTTTGTTTGGTGAAAGGCTTTTTTAATGGGAACAAATAGCTTATAATTGGCTTTATGATGATACAGGGGGGTATCCAATGGAAACTGCGCTGAAAAGGGGACTTAATTCAAATCAGCTTAAGCTAATAGCCATAGTCGCCATGACTATAGACCATATGTGCTGGATAATATGGCCGGGCTATCAGACGATGGGGTGGCTGCTGGCGCTGCACTGCATAGGCCGCATAACTGCGCCTACAATGTGGTTCTTTATTGCCGAGGGGTATCATTACACCCATAGCTTTAAAAAGTATGCGCTGAGGCTGCTGGCCTTTGCAGTAATATCGCATTTTGCCTATACCTTTGCCTTTGGTATATCCTTTTTGCCCTTTAAGGAAACTGCGTTTAATCAGACCAGCGTAATATGGTCTTTGTTCTGGGGGCTGATACTGCTAAGGGTAAATGGCAGCGAAAGGCTTGCCACCTGGCAGAAGTTGGCCATTATACTTATCACATGCGTGGTGACATTCTGCTCAGATTGGAGCTGCATAGCCACAATGGCGGTGCTGTATATCGGCAGCAACAGGGGCAACTTTAAAAAGCAGATGACCTGGATGATGATATGGGTAGCGGTGTATGCAGGGGTGTATTTTGTATTTATAGATAAGACATACGCTCTGGTGCAGCTATTTGCGGCGTTGTCCATACCGCTGCTGAAAAGCTACAACGGCCAGCGGGGAAGCTGGAAGGGAATGAAGTGGCTGTTTTATATCTATTACCCGGCCCATCTTGTCATATGCGGAATAATACGGCTGCTGCTCCATGGGGATATCGCCGTGATGATAGGCGGCTAAAAAAGGCTTGACATCAGGCGCAAAATCCGTATAATAGTACGAGTGTAAAGCAAAAGTGCTTTACAGCCCTTTAAAAAGGCGGTGTTTACTGCTTTATGGAAAAGCATATACGGCTCGGCATGCTGCTGGATTGCTACGGCCCGCTGCTGACAGGGCGTCAGCGGTCATTATTGGATCAGTCCGTAAATGAAGATTGCTCCCTTTCAGAGATAGCTGAGCGGGAGGGCATATCCCGCCAGGGTGTGCGGGATGCTGTGGCAAAGGCATCTGAGCAGCTCGAAGAATATGAAGCAAAGCTGGGGCTTATGGCACGGCGGGAGGCGCTCAGGGCGGAGCTTGGCAGGCTGAAGCTGGCAGCAGAAAAGGGGACCGTTTCCCCGGAGATGATTCAACGGCTAATGGAGATATGTGACGATGGCATTTGAAGGCCTTTCCACAAAACTTCAAAATGTATTTAAAAAGCTGTCCGGCCGCGGCAAGCTTTCCGAAAAGGAAGTCAAGGAAGCCATGCGGGAGGTCAAGCTTGCGCTGCTGGAAGCAGACGTTAGCTTTACCGTAGTAAAGAAATTCATAAATTCCGTTACCGAGCGGGCTGTGGGTGCCGAGGTGCTGGAAAGCCTCACCCCAGGTCAGCAGGTTATAAAAATAGTAAATGATGAGCTTACCAGCCTTATGGGCGGCACAAATGCCAAGCTGGAATTTGGCTCAAGGAATCCTTCCGTGGTGCTGCTGGCGGGCCTTCAGGGTGCCGGAAAGACCACCATGGCAGGCAAGCTGGGAGCTTACTGCAAAAAGTACTTTGGCAAATCCCCGCTGCTGGTGGCCTGCGATGTTTACAGGCCCGCTGCCATAAAGCAGCTTCAGGTGGTAGGCGAAAAGCTGGATATTCCGGTATTTGAGCGAGGCACTCAGAATCCTGCGAATACGGCAAAGGAAGCAGTGGAGTACGCCCGGCGCAATATGCTGGATTTGGTGATTGTAGATACCGCGGGCCGGCTGCATATCGATCAGGATATGATGGCTGAAATAGAGGCTGTGCGGGATGGGGTGGAGCCCTCCGAAATTCTGATGGTGATAGACGCCATGACAGGCCAGGATGCTGTAAACGCTGCCAAGGCCTTCAATGACGCACTGGAGCTTACCGGCGTTATCATCACCAAGCTGGATGGCGATACCAGGGGCGGCGCTGCCCTCTCGGTAAGGGAGGTAACAGGCAAGCCCATAAAGTTCTGCGGAAATGGCGAAAAGCTCACGGATATAGAGCCCTTCCATCCGGATCGTATGGCCAGCCGCATACTGGGCATGGGGGATGTGATGACCCTCATCGAAAAGGCCCAGGAGAGCTTTGATGCCAAGAAGGCTGAGGAGCTTGCAAAAAAGATAAAGACCAACGAATTTACTCTGGATGACTTTATGGCTCAGATGGAGCAGATGCAGAGCATGGGCATGGAAAGCATGCTTTCCATGATGCCCGGCGTGGATGCAAGCAAGCTGGGGAATCTGCAGATAGACGAAAAGCAGCTTAAAAAGACCCTTGCCATCATCAAATCCATGACCCCCCAGGAGCGGGCAAAGCCTGAGGTAATAAATGCCAGCCGCCGCAGGAGAATAGCCGCAGGCAGCGGCAATACCGTGCAGGAGGTAAACCGCCTGCTCAATCAGTTCGATTCCTCACGCAAGCTGATGAAGCAGCTCAGCTCAGGGAAATTCGGCAAAAAAGGAAAGATGCGTTTTCCGTTCGGCTTCTGAGCCGGGATACCGCTTTCGATAAATACAAAAATAATATAATATCTATTGGAGGAAAATTACCATGTTGAAGATCAGGCTTCGTCGTATGGGCGCCAAGAAGGCTCCTTTCTATCGCATCGTTGTTGCAGATTCCCGTGCTCCCCGTGATGGCGCATTCGTAGAGGAAATCGGCTACTACAATCCCACTTCCGAGCCCGCCGAGCTGCACGTTGATAACGAGAAGGCCGCTCAGTGGATTAAGAACGGCGCTCAGCCCACCGATACCGTTCGCGGCCTGCTGAAGAAGACCGGCGCCATCCAGTAATGGCATCAGATCCAGCGAGGGACGCTATGGGTGAATTGGTAAAGTACATCGCCATGAACCTCGTGGACAAGCCCGAGGAAGTTAAAATCCAAATCAAGGAAGGCGAAAATTCCACCATAATAGAGCTTACCGTAGCTCCGGAAGATATGGGCAAGGTGATTGGCAAGCAGGGCCGTATTGCCAAGGCGATAAGGACTGTTGTCAAGGCTGCGTCTGTAAAGGAAAATAAAAAGTATGTGGTCGAGATAATATAACCTCGGCTGTTGACAAAAAAGTGGGCAAAACCACTTTTTTGCGTAAAAGGAGAAAATACAAATGGAATATCTTCGCATTGGCCTTATTGCCCGCCCCCATGGGGTGCAGGGCGCCGTTAAGCTGATACCCCTGTCTGAGGACATGAGCCGCTATCATGGCCTTAAGGAAGCATACCTTGAGAGAAACGGCAGCTATGAGCCTATTACGCTGTGGGATGTGGGCGTACAGCCTGATGCGGTGTATGCAAGGCTTTCCTGCAGCCCGGACAGAAACGCAGCAGAGGCCCTGAGAAACCTCTACATCTGCGTGGACAGGGCAAACGCCATAAAGCTGCCTGAGGGAAGGTATTTCATATCAGACCTGATTGGCTGCCGGGTAACGGATACCAGAGGGAATGACTACGGCACCCTTGCTGATGTGCTGGAGACCGGCGCAAATGACGTATACGTCATAAAGGGCGAAAAGACCCTCATGGTGCCTGCGCTGAAAAAGCTGCTGCTGAAGGTGGACGTGGAAGCAAAGGCCGTGCTGCTGGATGGGGAGGTACTGGAGGAGGTGGGCCTCTTTGAGGATTGATATACTCACCCTTTTCCCGGAAATGTTTGAGGGGCCAATGGGCTCCAGCATGCTGGGAAGGGCCAGAGATAAGGGAATACTGGATATACGCCTGCACAATATACGGGATTATTCCCAGAGCAAGCACAGCAATACTGATGATTATCCCTTTGGCGGCGGAGCCGGCATGGTAATGATGGCTCAGCCCATATTCTCCTGCCTGGATGCGGTGGATCCTGACCACGAGGCACTGAGGATAGTTATGGCACCCCGTGGGAAGACCCTCAGCGTGACCACTGCACGGGAGCTTGCCCTGAAAGACAGGCTGCTTTTCCTCTGCGGCCATTATGAGGGCATAGACGAAAGGGCCATGGAGCAGATGGATATGGAAATGTCCATAGGGGACTATGTGCTTACCGGCGGCGAGCTTCCGGCAATGGTATGCGTGGATTGCCTCAGCCGCTTTATTCCGGGGGTGCTGGGCAGCGCAGAATCTGCCGAGGAGGAGTCCTTTTCAGATGGGCTGCTTGAATATCCCCAGTATACCCGCCCGGCGGTGTTCAGGGGGATGGAGGTGCCTGAGGTGCTGCTGAATGGCAATCATGCACTCATTGCAAAGTGGCGCAGGGAAAGGTCAATAGAGACCACCTACCGGGTGCGCCCTGAGCTGATAGATGAAGCCCGCCTGGACAAGAAGGAAAAGCTCTTTCTCAATGGGCTGAAAAATCAGGAAAACAGGCAATAAACCCCTTGCAAACACGGTAGCTGCATGGTATAATATCTGCGTTTGTGACAACGGATGGTCCTCTGGCGGCGGACAGTCGTATACGAACATTCGTAGGAAGGAGAATAAAATGTCCAACATCATCAGAGAACTCGAAAAAGAACAGCTCCGCAGCGACCTGCCCAAGCTGGAGATTGGCGATACCGTTCGCGTATTCGTCAAGGTCGTTGAAGGCAACCGCGAGCGCCTCCAGAACTTTGAAGGCATCGTGATTAAGCAGCAGGGCGGCGGCATCCGCCAGTCCTTCACCGTACGCCGTGTATCCTATGGCGTAGGCGTAGAGCGCACCTTCCCCTATCATAGCCCTCGTATCGGCCGCATCGAAGTGGTTCGTCACGGTAAGGTTCGCAGGGCCAAGCTGTACTACCTCCGCAATCGCGTTGGTAAGGCTGCCAAGGTGGTCGAACGCATCGTATCCAAGTAATCAAAGCCAAACGGCAAGGCATTGCCCCTGTTCCTATGGAATGGGGGCTTGTTTTTTCTTGGCGGGGAGAGAAAATACTGGTATACTGATAAAATAGAGTAACGTAACATGGAGGAAGTATGCTTATTCAATGGTATCCGGGCCATATGGCCAAGGCCAGGCGGCAGCTTATTGAAAACCTTAAGCTGATAGACGTGGTGGTGGAGATAGTGGACGCAAGGGCGCCAAGGGCTACCCGCAACCCTGACTTTGATGACCTTTTTAAAGAGAAAAAGCGGGTGGTGCTGCTGAATAAGAGCGATCTTGCCTCACCGGTGGAAACCAAAAACTGGATAGCCGCCTACAGAGGGCAGAATATAAGCGCAATAGAGTTTGTGGCCACAAATTCCGCAAAGAAAAAGGCCGCCCTTGACCTTATACAAAAGGCGGCAGAGGAAAAGATACAGCGGTCTCTGGATAAGGGAATAAAGAAAACCGTCAGGGTAATGGTAGTGGGTATACCCAATGTGGGCAAGTCTACCTTCATTAACCGCATAGCCGGTATGAACCGTACCATCGTTGGGGATAAGCCCGGCGTTACCAAGGGGCAGCAGTGGGTAAAAATTACTCCGTACCTTGAGCTGATGGATACTCCGGGGCTGCTGTGGCCCAAGCTGGAGGATGCGGTGCTTGCAAGGCATGTGGCCTATATCGGCTCCATAAAGGATGATATTATGGATACGGAGGAGCTGGCGGCGCTGCTGCTGAGCGACCTTATGGAGCTTTGTCCCGAGGAGCTCATGGCAAGGTACAAAAAGCTGGAAAAGGACATGGCACCCGAGGAGCTGCTGGAGGGGGTATGCAGAAGCCGTGGCTTTGTGCTGAGCGGCGGAAAGCTGGATACCGAGCGGGCTGCAAGGATAGTGCTTGATGAATTCCGCAGCGGCAAAATAGCAAGGGTCACGTTGGACAGGGCAGAAATACCCGCAGACGAGGGCAAGCCCGAGGAGGCCGCCAATGGCCAGGATGAATGAAGCTGAAAGGCTATTGGAGCTTACAAGGATAGAAACAGAATACTGGAGCAGGGGCATACTGCCTGCCGGCATGGACGAGGTGGGCAGGGGGCCTCTTGCGGGGCCTGTGGTAACGGCCTGTGTGGTGCTGCCGCCGGAGCCGCTGATAAAGTATGTAAATGACTCAAAGAAGCTGTCTCAGGGGCGCAGGGAAAAGCTGTATCCCGAAATAAAGGCGACGGCGCTGGCCTGTGCCACAGGCTGGAAAAGCCCCGAGGATATAGACAGCCTGAATATACTGAATGCCACCCGGCGAGCCTTTGAGGAGGCCTTTAACGCATTGGAAAGCAAGCCGCCGGTGGTGCTGCTGGATGCTATGACAGGAGTGGATATAGGGGCAGAGCAGCATTCCTTTATACACGGGGATGCCCTGAGCTATCTTATTGCCGCAGCATCAATAGTTGCCAAGGTGGAGAGGGATAGATACATGGTGGAGATGGATGCCCTGTATCCCCAATATGGCTTTGCAAGAAATAAGGGCTACGGCACGGCAGAACACATTGCCGCATTGAAAAAATACGGCCCCTGCCCAATACACAGGCGCACCTTCATAAAAAACTTTATAGGAGACTGACCCATGAGCAACAGCCGTGAAAGGGGAATACGTGGGGAAAACATAGCCGCTTTGTATATGGAAAAAAGCGGCTTTACGCTTCTTGAGAGGAATTACCGGCGAACTGCCTGCGAGGTGGATATAATAGCCCTTGAAGGGGAGGTGCTGGTATTTACCGAGGTAAAGGCCAGAAGCAGCACAGCAGGCGGGCTGGGGCGGGAGGCCGTAAGCCTACGCAAGCAGCAGCGGCTTATAAGGGGAGCGCTGGAGTATATTGCGGAAAAGCGCGTGGACGATAGGTGCGGGCGCTTTGACGTGGCCGAGGTAGACCTTAATACAGGGGCGGTAAACTATATCAGAGATGCATTTCAGGTGTAAATTTTTATGTATAGGGTGTGAAGCAGCACGTACTGTGGTAAAATAAGCCTATAAAACATATTTCAGAGGTATTATGCGTAAAATTGCAGCGGCATTGTTTGCCTTGATGATTATTGCTGCGCCAATGGGCGCAGCCTTTGCCGATGAGCCGGTAAATATAGAAAACGGGGACTTTTCAGATATATATTCCGACGGTACTCCGGTGGGCTGGTATGTGGAAGCCTGGAATGATGATACGGGGGATTACCAGGTGGATGTGGCCGAGCAGGATGGATATAACTGCCTGCATATCGTAAGCTATCAGGATAACGATGTGCGCCTGTGCAAGGAGATAGCGGTGGAGCCTGATACCTGCTACAGGATAAGCTGCGAGGTAAAGGCCATGGCGGTGGAATATGGCGCCGGTGCAAACCTTTCGGTGCTGGATACCTTTGCCGCATCAGAGCCGGCCTATACCAATAGCGAATGGACTCCCATAAGCCTTGTGGGGCGAACCGAAAAGGATATGGATACCATGACCCTGTGCCTGCGTCTTGGGGGCTACAGCAGCCTGTCAATGGGCGAGGCGTGGTTCAGGGAGCTTACCATAACCAAGCTGGATGAGGCCCCGGCAGATGAAACCGTAAAGGATATAGCCATCGTAAGCCTGGATAATAGCAGCAGCGGCAGCACTGGCGGGGACAGCCTGCCGGTGGGGACGATGCTGCTGGCGGTAGCCTGTACTGCGGTTGCAGGCATATTGTGCTACAGGAAGTTTATCCTGCCTAAAAACAGCATTGGCGAAGGCCGGGGAAAGGATCAGCGGGCGGCAGTATTGCTGCTGGTGTCGGCACTGTGCGTAAGGTGTGCGCTGTCCATAGCATATTATGGGCACAGCACTGATATAAACTGCTTTATGGCCTGGGCATATTACCTTGCAGAGGGCGGCCCGGGGGTATTTTACACATCCGGCTTCTTTGCAGATTATCCTCCCGGATATATGTATGCGCTGTGGCTGGCAGGGAGCATTGCAAAGGCCATGAATATCGCCTACGGCAGCACGGCATATGCCCTGCTTGTAAAGGTGCCCGCCGTAATTGCAGACCTTGGCGCAGCCTATATTGTATACAGGCTGGCCTCGAAGCGCTATTCTGAAAGCACTGCACTGGCACTGATGGGCCTTGTGGCCTTTAATCCGGCAATGGCCTTCATATCCGGCGGCTGGGGCCAGGTGGATCAGGTTCTTACCATGCTGCTGCTGCTTACTGTGTATCTCTTTGAGGAGGACAGGCTGGAGCTTGCTGGCATAGTATATGGCGCAGCCATAATAACAAAGCCTCAGGCCCTTATGGCAGGGCCGCTGCTGGCTGCTGCATATTTTGCAAAGGTATATTCCGGCGGCAGGAAATACGTCCTGCGGACGCTTCTTTCAGTGGCAGGGGCGGTGGCAGCCATATTTGCCATATCGCTGCCCTTTAAGGGCACGCAGGAGCCGCTGTGGTTTATAGGCAAGCTGGTGGGCACTGCCACCTCATATCCATATGCCAGCATAGAGGCCTTTAACCTTATGGCGCTGCTGGGTGGAAACTGGGCCTCTGTGAATAGCGATCTGCTGGGCCTTACCTATGGCGCATGGGGCAGCATAATGATAGTGCTGTCCTGCGTGGGCTCCATATGGCTGTACCTCAGGGCAAAAAAAGAAAAGGGCTGCCTTGCGCTGTGCATGGGGCTGCTGCTTGCTGCCCTCTTTACACTGGGGCAGTATATGCACGAAAGGTATGTATTCCCGGTGCTTATGCTGGTGATGGCTGCATTCCTCTGCTATGGGGACAGGCGGCTTATAATCGCCTACATAATCTTCACCTGCTCGCTGCTGCTGAATACCATTGCGGCCTTTGTAATAACCGACAATGTGAGCTGGCGGGGCAGCGGCTATGATTTTATCACCTTCCTGGGCAGCATTATGACGGTGGCGGCCTTTGTATACCTTGCACAGGTGAGCATTGAGCTGCTTACAGGCAAAAAGCGGCAGCCCGCCTTTACATACAGGAGGGCCAATGCTGAAATCACCCTTAAGGGCGGCGAGCCCATGCCGGGATTCAGCAAAAAGGACAGGATATACTGCCTTGGCCTTACCGTAATATACGGGATAATAGCCCTTGTGAACCTTGGCAGCACCCAGGCCCCCCAGACATACTGGCGGGGAGGCTGGCAGAGCGAGGCTGCAAATATCACCTTTGACGGCAGCGTCACCATAGCCGAGGTGAGGGTGTTTGGCGGCATAGATGAAGGCCGTGCCGTTTTTACCTTTGACAGCGGCGATACCATTGAATATCAGCAATACAATAGCGATATGTATCGCTGGGAAACCATAAGCCAGGGCCCTGTAACTGCATCAGGTGTGAGCATTTCCGTGGATTACGGCGGGATATGGCTTAATGAAATAGCCTTCTTTGATGAAAATGGGCAGCTTATCCCCGCATATTCACAGAATGCTCCGGAGCTTGTGGATGAGCCGAATATGATACCCGAGGTGCCATCCTACCTGACCGGTATGTATTTCGATGAGCTGTATCATGGGCGCACTGCCTATGAGCATCTTCACGGGCTGGAGCCATACGAAAACTCCCATCCGCCCCTTGGCAAGGTATTCATAATGCTGGGCATAGCGGTGCTTGGCATGAATCCTCTGGGCTGGCGTATAGTGGGGGCGCTGTTTGGCATAGCCATGGTGCCGATAATGTACGCCTTTGGAAGAAGGCTGTTTAAGAGCAGCGAGTATGCGCTGGTGGGCGCAGGGGTGTTTGCATTTGATTTTATGCACTATACCCAGACTCGCATTGCCACTATAGACGTATATGGCGTATTCTTTATAATACTGATGTATTACTTCATGTATCAGTATTATTGCATGAATTTTCATACCGATGGCCTTAAGGCCACGCTGAAGCCCCTTGGCCTTGCAGGGCTGTTCTTCGGCCTTGGAGCTGCCAGCAAGTGGATATGTATATACGCAGGGGGCGGCCTTGCAGTGATACTGTTTACGTCGCTGTATAAGCGATACAGGGAGTATATTACATTCAGCCAATCCGATGACAGGGCTCAGCGGGAGGCGGTAAAGGATTTCAGGCGCAATACGGTGCTGACGCTGCTGTGTTGCTGCGTGTTTTACATTGCAGTGCCGGTGGCAATATATATTGCCAGCTACATACCCTATATGCTGTGCGAATCTCCGTATGATTTAAGGGGCATATGGGGTGTGCAGGAGTTTATGTTCAGCTATCACAGCGGCCTTACCGCTACCCATCCCTATCAGTCCTCCTGGTGGCAGTGGCCGCTGGATATGAGGCCGGTATGGTACTTCATAAATTACAGCCTGCCTGAGGGCATGAGCTCTACTATCTCCGCCTTTGGCAACCCGGCCGTATGGTGGACGGGCTCCATAGGCACAGTCCTGCTCATTGCAAGGCTGCTCAATGGAAAGCAGAGGGGAGATAAGAGCACATTTGTGCTGCTGGTGGGCCTTGGGGCAAATTATATACCCTGGGTGCTGGTGAGCCGCTGCACGTTTGCCTATCATTTCTTTGCAAGCGTCCCCTTTATAGTGCTGCTTACGCTGTGGCTTATAAAGGAGACAGAGCGGCGCAGGCCGGAGCTTGGCTGGATAAAGTGGGCATGGCTGGCGGCGGCAGTAATATTGTTTATAGTGTATTACCCGGTGATATCCGGCCTCCCTGCGCCTACCTCATACATTAAGGCGCTGGAGCTGCTGCCGGGCTGGGATTTCCTCGGATACTGATAAAATTATGGAGAACGGTATGAAGGGCATAGGACATGGCCTGAGGCAGCTTATAAAGTATGGGCTGGTGGGCGTTATGAATACGGCAGTGGATTTTCTGGTCTACCAGCTCCTTACCTTTCTTGGGGTGAATTATGCCATAGCCCAGTGTGTATCGTATAGCTGCGGCATACTTAACAGCTATCTTTTTAACAGCCGCTGGACCTTTAAAGAAACTGCAAGGCATGAGCGCAGGGAGTTTATCTCATTTGCGGCGGTAAATATCCTATCGCTGGGCATATCTGTGGCGCTGCTGAAGGTTTGCTACGATGCTCTTGGCATACAGAGCGACCTTATAAGCAAGGCCATAGTGACCCCCATAGTAATGGTCATCAATTTTATAGGCACAAAGCTTCTGGTTTTTAAAAAAACAAAATAAACAGATCCGGAGGAACAGCCCATGCTTGCTAAGCTCAAAAGCTACGGACTGTATGGCCTGGATGGCTTCATGGTAACTGTGGAGGTGGACGTGAGCAACGGCCTTACCACATTTGAGATCGTGGGGCTGCCCGATGCGGCTGTGCGGGAATCACGGGAGCGTGTTCGTGCTGCCATAAAAAACAGCGGCTACACCTTTCCCATAGGGCGGGTGACTGTAAACCTTGCCCCGGCAGACAGGAAAAAAGAAGGCTCCGTATACGATTTGGCCATTGCCTTGGGCATACTGGCTGCTACGGAGCAGATACCCCACCTGCTGCCTGAGTATATCTACATAGGCGAGCTTGCGCTGGATGGGTCTATACGGGGCATAAACGGCCTGCTGCCCATGGTGATAAGCGCATATTCCGAGGGGATGGATACCTTTGTGGTGCCGGAGGAGAATGCGGGAGAGACCAGCTATATAGATGGGGTTACCGCCTATGGTGTGGGCAGCCTCAGGGAGGCGGGGGATTTTCTCAGCGGCAGCATACGCCTTGAGCCCCAGCAAAAGCGAAAGTGGAGCCCGGCACGGCTGAGCTATGGCAGCGATTTTTCCGAAATAAAGGGCCAGTATGCTGCAAAGCGCGCTGCGGAGATAGCTGCGGCAGGCGGCCATAATATGCTGCTGGTAGGAACGCCCGGGTCAGGCAAGACAATGCTTGCAAAGAGCATGCCCTCAATACTGCCTGAGCTTACCTTTGAGGAGGCGCTGGAGATAACTAAAATACAATCCATCACCGGCAGCATGACCGGCGATGATGGCATAGCCTGCGAAAGGCCATTCCGCTCGCCACATCATTCCGCATCCACTGCGGCGCTGGTGGGCGGCGGGCAAAAGGCCCAGCCGGGAGAAATAAGCCTTGCACACTGCGGGGTGCTGTTTCTTGATGAATTTCCGGAGTTTCAAAAGGATGTGCTGGAGGCGCTGCGTCAGCCCCTTGAGGATGGCATGGTAAGCGTGACGAGGGCCAGCTTTAAGGCCACATACCCTGCGGACTTTATGCTGATAGCTGCAATGAACCCCTGCCCCTGCGGATACTTTGGCAGCCGCACCCAGGAATGCCGCTGCAAGCCCTATGAGGTATCCCGCTACAGGGGGCGCATCAGCGGCCCCATGCTGGACAGGATAGATATGCATGTGGAAATGGCAGAGGTCGGGTATTCGGATATTACCTCAAAGAGCCCGGGCGAAAGCTCCGCAGCCATACGGGAGAGGGTGGATGCTGCCCGCAGGATACAGCGGGAGCGGTATAAGAATGACGGTATAATATCCAATTCCCAGCTCACCTCCCGCCTTGTGAAGAAATACTGCAGAATGGATGAAAAGGCTGAAAACCTCATGAAGCAGGCCTACACCAAGATGAACCTCAGCGCCAGGGCCTATAATAGGATAATGAAGGTGGCCCGCACGATAGCAGACCTTGATGGCGGCGGGGATATAACCTCCACCCACATGGCGGAGGCCATACAATACCGTTCTGTGGATAAAAAGTACTGGGGAGGCTAAGCCATGGATTCGCAGAGAAGATACAGGCTGTGGCTCGCCTTTGCCATGGGAGACAGGATAAAGCGGCAGGCTGACCTTTTGCAGGAGCATGGGGATGCGGAGGCCGTATTCAATGCGGCCCGGGAGGGCGCCCTTAAGCCAAGGCTGCATACTGACGAGGCGCTGTTTGCCATGCTTGGGAGCAAGGCAAACCAGGACTATATTGACAGGTGCCTTGCATACCTTGATAAAAACCGCATTACGCCCCTGCTTATGGAGGATGCAGGCTATCCTGAGCTGCTGAAGGAAATATATCTGCCCCCTGCATTGCTGTATGTAAAGGGCAGGCTGCCTGAGCGTATACCTCTGCCGATAGCCGTTATAGGCTCACGGCAATGCTCAAAGTACGGGGCAGAGGTGGCAGAGATGCTTTCTGCTGAGCTTGCAGCAAGCGGAGTATGCGTGGTATCCGGCCTTGCCTATGGCATAGACTGCATATCTGCACGGGCTGCCCTGTCCAGCGTCCCAAAGAACAGCTTTCCTACGGTGGCGGTGCTTGGCAGCGGCGTGGACGTGGTGTATCCCCATGAAAACAGGGGCCTTTATGATGCTATCTGTGAACGGGGCGCAGTCATTTCGGAATTCCCTCCGGGCACTGCCCCGGATAGATTTAATTTTCCCAGGCGAAACAGGATAATATCCGGAATGTCAAGGGGAGTGCTGGTGGTGGAGGCGGCAGTAAAAAGCGGCACACGCATCACCGTGGATCATGCCCTTGAGCAGGGCAGGGATGTATTTGCCGTGCCGGGGCGCATTACGGACGACACCTGCTGCGGCACAAATGAAATGATAAGAGACGGCGTTGCAAAGCTGGTAAACGAGGCAAAGGATGTGCTGGTGGAGTACGGCGTGGATGTGGCTGCGGCGAAAAGGGCAGAAAGTATAGACGAATCAGCCCTTCCCATACAGGGGCTGCTGGTGGTGAACCTGCTTAAGGCGGGCAAAAGAACCGTAGATGAGCTGCGGGAAATGACGGGCATGGATATGGGCTTATTAAATTCCACCTTGACAGAGATGGAAATTTCGGGAATAATTAAGCAATCGCCCGGAAGGCTTTATTCATTATAATAATGGCACCGGCCTGTGCAAGGCCGGGGGCAGGCACAGCGCCTGCTCAAGGCCAGTGAAAACACGGAGGTAGCAACATGTCAGAGATGCTGGTGATCGTCGAGTCCCCTGCAAAGGCCAAGACGATAGGCAAGTTTCTTGGCAGTAAATATAAGGTAGTGGCATCAAATGGCCATGTGAGGGATCTGCCCAAGAGCCAGCTGGGGGTGGATGTGGACAATAACTTTGAGCCCAAGTATATCACACTCAGGGGCCGTGGCGATGTTCTGGATACCATACGCAAGGAAGCAAAGAACGCAAAAAAAATTTATCTCGCAACCGACCCTGATATGGAAGGCGAAGCCATATCCTGGCATCTTGCTCATATCCTTAAGCTGGATACAGAATCCCCATGCAGGATAGTATTCAATGAAATAACCGCCAATACGGTAAAAAAATCCGTAAAGGCGCCCCGTGCCATAGATATGGACCTTGTGGATGCCCAGCAGGCAAGGCGTGTGCTGGACAGACTGGTGGGCTACAAAATCAGCCCCATACTCTGGGCAAAGGTACGCAGGGGCCTTTCTGCGGGCAGAGTGCAGTCCGTGGCTACCCGCATAATATGCGACAGGGAGCAGGAGATAATGGACTTTATTCCCGAGGAATACTGGACCATTACTGCAAAGCTCAAGGTAAAGGGCGCACGCAAGCCGGTGGAGGCCCGCTTTTACGGCTTTGATGGAAAAAAGGCAGAGGTCAGTGACGAGGCCAGCGCAAAGAATATAATAAGCCGCTCCGGCAGGGATTTTACCGTGACCGATGTAAAGGTAAGCGAAAAATCCCGCCATGCTCCCGCCCCCTTTACCACCAGCAGCATGCAGCAGGAGGCTTCACGCAAGCTGGGCTTTACCACAAAGCTCACCATGATGATAGCCCAGCAGCTCTATGAGGGCGTGGAAATCCAGGGCAAGGGCACTACCGGCCTTATAACCTACATCCGTACCGACTCCGTGCGTATATCCGAGGAGGCCCAGCAGCAGGCGCTGGAATATATCCGCAAGCAGTACGGCCCGGAGTACGCACCTGCAAAGCCCAATATATACAAGGGCCGCAAGGGTGCTCAGGATGCCCATGAGGCAATTCGCCCTGCATATATAGACCTTACTCCCCAGGCTGTAAAGCCGTCGCTCAATGCCAGCCAGTATAAGCTGTATAAGCTGATATATGAGCGCTTTGTTGCAAGCCAGATGTCCGAGGCAAGGCTGGAGACTACCTCAGCCTCCCTGGATGCAAACGGCTGCACATATAAGGCCTCCGGCACCAAGACTCTGTTCCCCGGCTATACTGCCGTGTATACCGAAGGAAGGGATGATGAAGGTGAGGCGGAAACTGCGCTGCCGGCAGTAAGTGCAGGGGATAGCCTTAAGGCGGATACCGTGGAGAGCGAGCAGCACTTTACCCAGGCCCCTCCAAGGTATACTGAGGCTTCGCTGGTAAAGCTGCTGGAGGAAAAGGGCATAGGCCGCCCGAGTACCTACGCCCCCACGATTTCCACCATAATCGAGCGTGGCTATGTACACAGGGAAAAGAAGCAGCTCATTCCCACTGAGCTGGGCTTTGTGGTCACCCGCATAATGAAGGAAAACTTCAGCGATATAGTGGATGTGAAGTTTACTGCGGATATGGAAAGCAAGCTCGACCTTATCAAGGATGGCGAGCGGGAATGGAGCAGCGTGATAAAGGACTTTTACGGCCCCTTCAAGCTGACCCTTGACAAGGCCTCGGAGAGCATAGAAAAGGTAGTGATACCAGATGAGGAATCCGATGTGCCCTGCGAAAAGTGCGGCGCGATGATGGTATACAAGATGGGACGCTTCGGTAAATTCCTTGCCTGCCCCAATTTCCCGGAGTGCCGCAATACAAAGGCCATAGTGGAAAAGATAGACGTGCCCTGCCCGGTATGCGGCGGGGATATGATAAAGCGCAAGTCCAAGCGGGGCAAGGTGTTTTACGGCTGCGAAAAGTATCCTGAGTGCAGCTTCGTATCATGGGATAGGCCGGCAAAGGAAAAGTGCCCCAAGTGCGGCGCCATGATGGTGCATAAAACAGGGCGCAGCGGCAATTATACCGCCTGCACCGGCGAGGGCTGCGGCTACATCAGCCGCCCGGAAAAGAAGGAGAGCAGGGAAGAATGAGCCAAATTGCCAGGGTGATAGGTGCCGGCCTTGCAGGAAGTGAGGCGGCGTGGCAGCTTGCAAACAGGGGCATAAAGGTGGAGCTTTATGAGATGAAGCCCATACGCCGCTCCCCTGCCCATCACAGGGATACCTTTGCGGAGCTGGTATGCTCAAACTCTCTCCGCTCAGACCGGCTGCAGAATGGGGCCGGCCTTATGAAGGAGGAGATGCGCCGCCTGGGCTCCGTAATAATGGAGTGTGCCGATGCCTGCCGTGTGCCTGCGGGGGGTGCGCTTGCGGTGGACAGGGAGGGCTTTACCTCCATGGTAACGGAAAAAATAGCCTCCCACCCCAATATAACCGTAATACATCAGGAGATCACCTCAATACCTGAGGCCCCGGCAATAGTGGCCACAGGCCCCCTTACGGACGGGGAGCTGTATGGCGCCATTGAGGAGCTCTTTGGCATAAGCCTGCATTTTTATGATGCGGCGGCACCTGTTGTAAGGGCAGATTCACTGAATATGGATAAGGTGTTTCGTGCATCCCGGTATGAGCGGGGCAGCGATTACCTTAATTGCCCGATGAGCAGGGATGAATACTTTACCTTTGTGCATGAGCTGGTGAATGCGGAGACCGCTCCCCTTAAGGAATTTGAGACCCCAAGGGTATTTGAGGGCTGCATGCCCGTTGAGATAATGGCGAAGCGAGGGGATATGACCCTTGCCTTTGGCCCGCTAAAGCCGGTTGGGCTCAGGGATGAGCGCACAGGGGCAAAGCCCTTTGCAGTGGTGCAGCTCAGGCAGGATGATGCCGAGGGTGAGCTGTACAATATAGTGGGCTTCCAGACAAACCTCAAGTTTCCGGAGCAGCGCAGGGTATTTGGCCTTATACCGGGGCTGGAAAATGCAGAATACGCAAGATACGGCGTGATGCATCGCAATACCTTTATAAATTCCCCCGGCAGGCTGGATTGGCGCTATAATGTAAAGGCTGCCCCGGGGCTGTATTTCGCCGGGCAGATGACAGGCGTGGAGGGCTACGTTGAAAGCGCAGGCAGCGGCCTTGTTGCAGGCATAAACCTTGCCCATGAGCTGCTTGGTAAACCCCCTGTGGATTTCACCCGGCAGACCGCATTGGGTGCAATGGCCCACTATGTATCAGATTACTGTGGAAATGACTTTCAGCCAATGAATATAAACTTTGGCATAATGGATACCATTGCAGATGCCCCGAGAAAAAAGGAGGAACGCTATACCCTTATTTCAGAGCGGGCGCTGTCAGTAATTGATGGCATAAAATCGAACATGCTGTAAATATTCAGGCCCTTATAACATATGGGCCTGTTTTTATGGTAAACTGTACCCAGTGGCAGTATAAATAAAGCGTAATCCTTTTTCTGCCAGGTGCTTCTATTCCCACAAAAAAGACAGGGACAGGCGGCGAAAAGTACTCCGTCGGCTTTCCCGGAAAGCGAAAATGGTCTCATATGAACAGAATCCCCATCATGATTGATACTGACCCCGGCGTGGATGATTTCTTCTGCCTGGCGCTGGGCTGCACCTATTATGACAGGCTGGACCTCAGGGCAGTCGGCTCAATGGGCGGCAATCACCATATAGAGGTCACCACCCAGAATGCGCTGAATGTGCTGGGCCTGTTTGGCACTGATGCGCCTGTTGCCCGAGGGGCAGACAGATATCTTACCGCTGACTTTGGGGAGCCCGGAGTAAAGTTTCATGGGGAAAACGGCATGGGCAATGTTGCTCTGCCACACAGCGACAAAGCTGCGGATAAGCTGCCCGCATGGGATAAGCTTTACAGCGAGGCTGTAAGGGCGGAGGGAGAGCTGGTGCTGGTGACTGTGGGGCCGTTGACAAATATAGCCCTTGCCCTGAAAAAGCATCCAGACCTTCCCCAATACATAAAAAAGATAGTCATGATGGGCGGCTCTGTGGGCAGGGGAAATATCACCCCCTATGCCGAGGCAAATGTGGGCCATGATGTGCCTGCTGCAAAGCTGGTATTTGACAGCGGCATACCTATAGACATGGTGGGCCTGAATGTTACCCTTGTGTGCCCGATAGATATGAATGTATTCGGCGGCCGTGAGCAGGATGCAAGGCAGGATATATTGTCCATCATGAAGCAGCTCATAGCCTTCCGCAGGGGAGAGGCAATGCATGACGCCGTGGCCATTGCCACAATGCTGGATGACGGCCTCATGGAATGGAAGCAGGGCCGGGTGCAGGTGGAGACTGAGGACACTGAGCGCATGGGCCAGACAGTTTTGCAGCAGGATAGCCAGGGCTGCCACCGGGTGGCGGTGAGTGTGGATGTTGCAAGGTATAATGCCATTATCAGCGGCATGCTGAATAGGCTGAAATAGCGGCCGCCGGCATTGCGTAAGTAAATACATAATAGCTTTTTCAGAGAAACGAAAGGTGTTGATAAATATGTCTCTTAAAGGTACTACCATAGTGGCAGTAAGGCGAAACGGCAAATGTGCCGTGGCTGGCGACGGTCAGGTGACCATGGGGGAAAAGACCATCATGAAGGGCACCGCCCGCAAGGTGCGTCGGCTGTATAATGGCAAGGTGGTGGTGGGCTTTGCAGGGTCTGTGGCAGATGCATTCTCCCTGTGCGAAAAATTTGAAGCGAAGCTTACCCAGTATAGCGGTGGCCTGAAAAAGGCGGCTGTGGCCCTCGCCCAGGAGTGGCGCAGCGATAAGGCCATGCGGCAGCTTGAGGCCATGCTGATTGCCGCAAATGAGGATGAGCTGCTGGTAATATCCGGCACAGGCGAGGTGATAGACCCTGATGACGGCATCGCCGCGATCGGCTCAGGCGGAATGTACGCAATGGCGGCTGCAAAGGCGCTGCTGGAGAATACCGACCTTGAGGCAAGGGACATTGCACACAAGGCCATACGCATAGCCTCTGAGATATGCGTATTTACCAACGGAAATATTACCCTGGAGGAAGTATAAGCCCTATGATGACCCCAAGAGAAACAGTAGAGGCGCTGGATAGATACATAATCGGCCAGGCAGAGGCAAAGCGTGCAGTGGCCATAGCTCTTAGAAACCGCTACAGGCGCAGCCGTCTTTCGCCGGAGCTCAGGGAGGAGATAACCCCTAAAAACATCATTATGATGGGGCCCACAGGCGTTGGCAAGACCGAGATAGCAAGACGGCTTGCAAAGCTGGTGGATGCGCCCTTTGTAAAGGTGGAGGCCACCAAGTTTACAGAGGTTGGCTATGTTGGCCGGGATGTGGATTCCATGATAAGAGATCTTGTGGAGGCGGCAATACGTCTGTGCAAGGAGCAGCGCATGAAGGCAGTAAGGGTAACTGCTGAGGCAAATGCCGAGCAGCGGCTGATAGAGGCGCTGATGCCTGCATACAAATCCGGCTGGAAGGCCCCTGAAAACCCGCTGCAATTTCTTCTGGGCAGCAGCAAGCCCCCAGAGGAGCTCAGCGAGGAGGAAAAGAGCCAGCGTATGTCTAAACGGGAGGAGATAGCCAGGGCGCTGCGGGCAGGTCAGCTGGAGGATGAAATAGTTGAAATACAGATAGAGCAGCCAAATAACGGCTCCAATGCCATGATTGCCATGGGCATAGACGTTAACCTCAATGAGATGATGGGCGGCATACTTCCCCCGAAGAAAAAGAACCGCCGGGTAAAGGTATCCGAGGCGAGGAAGCTGCTTATTCAGGATGAGAGCGAAAAGCTCATCGATATGGATGAGGTCACCCAGGAGGCCATAGAGCGGGCGGAGCAGGACGGCATAGTTTTTATCGACGAGATAGATAAAATCGCCGCCGCCGCAAATACCCACGGAGCAGATGTATCCCGTGAGGGCGTGCAGAGGGATATACTGCCCATAGTTGAAGGCTGCACCGTTACCACCAAGTACGGCCCGGTAAAGACGGACTATATCCTCTTTATCGCTGCGGGTGCATTCCATGTATCCAAGGTATCAGACCTTATCCCTGAGCTTCAGGGACGCTTCCCCATAAGGGTAAAGCTGGAGCCTCTCAGCGTGGAGGATTACCGCAGCATACTCATTCAGCCTGAGCATGCCATCACCAAGCAGTATGAGGCTCTGCTGAAGACGGATAATATCCTGCTTTCTTTCACTGATGACGCCATAACGGCCATTGCCCGGGCTGCATTCAATGCAAATGAGTGCGAGGAAAACATCGGCGCAAGGCGGCTGCACACGATAGTTGAAAACCTGCTGGATGATATTTCATTCAATGCAGGCGGAGATCATCCCATCACAAGGGTAGTGGTGGATGAGGAATACGTTAAGGAGCATATAAGCAAGGAATACGAGGGAGAGGATCTGCAAAGGTTCATCCTTTAGTGGGAGTATGATGCACAGGATAGCTACAATCATATCAGCTGCAATGACTGTGGCGCTGCTTTCAGGCTGCGTTCAGGCCGCCACCACTGCAAATACAAACGTGGAGGTGCTGGATGAGCAGGATGCAGGGTCTGTATTTGAGCTGTCTGCAGCTCCCACGGCTACCCCGGTGATAACCTACGTGCCCAGGGAGATAGAGGAGCTGAGGGCGGAGGCGGCGGCATTGGCCGTGTATATGTCCGCCGTGTCACAGCCTGAGGCCCAGCCGTCACCTGCACCCACTGAAACTCCTGCTCCCGAAAAGAGCGCCGAGCCTAAGGCCACCACAAAGCCCGAAAGCACAAAGAAGCCTGAGTATACCGTGAAGGATGTGGAAAATCAGGCGGGCTACGTTTGTGCAAAGAGCGTAAACCTGCGTTCAGGCCCGGGCACAGATTATGACATAATAAAGGAATACGACCAGTACCGTGAGCTCACCGTTACCGGCAAGACCGGGGACTGGTACAGGGTCACAGTGGGCAGCAGAGAGGGCTTTATGCTGAAGAAGTACGTAAAGCTTGGCGAGGTGCCGAAGGCCACTCCAAAGCCCACTGCGAAGCCCACAGCTACCCCCAGCCCAACTCAGGCGCCTGAGCTTACTCCATCTGTGGAAAATACGCCTGAGCCCACGCCGGCGCCTACTCAGGCTCCCTCGTCGGACATGCCCTCAGGCGGGGCATACACGGGGGACGAGCTGTATCTGCTGTCTCAGCTCGTATATAAGGAGGGGGATGGCCAGAGCTATGTGGCCGTTGCCAACGTTATACTCAATCGTATAAACAGCAGCAAGTTTCCAAATACCGTAAATGGGGTGGTATACCAGAAAAATCAGTTTTCCACCTCCAGCCTTAAATCCCCCAGCTCAGCCGCAAAGGAGGCTGTAACGTCGGTATTTGTGTACGGCAATACGGTGCTGCCGTCAAATGTGTACTATTTCCGCACAGCCTCAAGCTGGAGCGGGCATGAGCTCTATGGCAAAATAGGCGGAAACTATTTTTATTATTAATAATATCCCTGCCGTCAGGGCAGAATAATACCGCAATTTCCAAAGGAAAGGCGGTATTTTTTTATTTATGAAGGCTGTAATAATGGCGGGCGGCCAGGGAAAACGCCTGCGCCCCATAACCTGCACCATGCCAAAGCCAATGGTGCCGCTGCTGAATAAGCCTGTGATAGATTACTGCATAGAGCTTCTCAAGCGCCACGGAATAGAGGACATAACGGCGACCCTCCACTACCTGCCAAATGTTATAACAGCCCACTGTGCAGATGGAAAAAGATACGGGGTAAAGCTGGGCTATTCGGTGGAAAAGGTGCCCCTTGGCACTGCCGGGAGTGTAAGATTGGCTTTAGGCAGCAGATTGGAGAGAGCGCTTATCATCAGCGGCGATGCCATGACAGACCTTGATATAACCGATGCCATAAGCGCCCACGAGGCAAGCGGGGCACCTGTTACCATTGTGCTAAAGCAGGTGGAGGTGCCTACGGAATACGGCGTTGCCCTAAAAAACAGGGCGGGGCGGATATACAGGTTTATCGAAAAGCCCATGCTGTCAGAGGTATTCAGCGACCTTGCCAATACCGGCATATACATACTGGAGCCTGAGGTGATCGAGAGAATACCACGGGGAAGGGAATTTGACTTCAGCAAAGACCTTTTCCCATTGCTGCTCAGGGAAAATATAACCATTAACGGCTATGTAACGGATAAATACTGGTGCGATATAGGGGACATAGCCCAGTATAAGGCTGCTCAGCGGGATATGCTCCTGGGACGCTGCGCCTTTGAAACTGCCGCTGAAAAGCGGGATGGGGTATGGGTAGAGCCAGGTGCCCATATATCAGATCAAGCCGTGCTTACAGGCTGCTGCTACATAGGCAGCGGTGCAGAGATAGGGGCGGCGGTGATAAGCGATGGCACGGTGATAGGCTCGGGAGCCCGCATGGGAGATAACAGCAGCGCCAAGCGCACCGTAATAATGCACAGCGCCACAGTGCGGGAAAATGTGGAGCTTCGTGGAGCCGTGCTTTGCGAGGGTGCAGAGGTGGAAAGCGGAGCATCCCTATTTAACGATACGGTGATAGGCTGCGGCGGCCGCGTGGGAAAAAACAGCACCGTCAGCAATGGTGCATCCGTATGGCCAGATAAGCGGGTGCAGCCTGAGCAGTGCTGCCGGGATAATATAAGGTGGGAGGAGGGCAATGGCCCTGCGGAAGCAAATACTGTCGGGTATACGGATACCGTACTTACGCCGGAGCGTGCCGCAAGGGCGGGCGGCGCATTTGCAGCCTGTCTTGGCCAGCTGCCTGTGGAAGCGGCCGTGGCAACGGATGGCAGTCAGCAGGGAGTGATGCTGAAGCATGGCATTATTTCCGGCCTTGTTGCCCAGGGGGTGGATGTGGCGGATCTGGGTTATTGCTCACGCTCGGCCTTTGAGCATGGCATAAGGGAATTTGGCTACAGGGGCGGCGTATATATAAGCTGCTGCTCTGCGCCCCACAGGGCAGAGCTTATGCTGTATGACAGCACAGGCACAGACCTTACCGCCAGCGCATACCGCACCTTTGAGCAGGAGCTCAGAGCGGGCGCGAAAAGGCCACTTACCTCTGAAAGGCTTGGCATAGTGCAGCGGGTAAACAGCGTATCCAGAGCCTATGAAGCCCACCTTAGCCGCATGACACATTCTGTTCGGAGCGGCAGCAATGGTATTATTGTGCTGGTTGGCGGCAGGCCGGATGTATACGACAGCGTGGCAAGGGTGCTGTTGCCCTGCGGCTATGGCGTAAAATACTTCAGTGGCGGCAGAGACAGGCTTTGCGGGGCAGCGTTGGAGCAGGGGGCCCATTTGGCCTTTTACTATGACGACTGTATATTGAGCACAGTTATAGGCGGAAGCACTGTGCCTGAGGACAGGCTTACCATGGCGCTGACGCTTGCGGCAGTAGCGGACGGAAGAGCAAATCCTGTGGTGATGCCCTCAAGCATGCCGGATGAATATGCAAGGCTTGTGAACGACAGAGGAGCAAGGGTGATACTTAGCTCATCAAAGCGGGGCAGATGGGCGAGAACGGCCCTGGAAAAGGGAGCATATCTGCCGGAGCTTTTTGAGCCGGAGGCACGGATGATACGGCTGGCAGAGCTTACCCTATCAGGCAAGCTGAAGGAATATCTTGATATGCTGCCCGGCGTGAAAATGACAGAGACCCAGGTGAAATGTGGCTGGAAGGATATGGGGCGCATGCTAAGGAGCCTGGTGGATACAGAAGCTCAGGAAAACGTGAAGCTTATAGACGGCGTAAAGGTGAAGGCCGACAGGGGCTGGGTGCTTGTGCAGCCCAATGATGCCTTTACGGCCTGCCGGGTCATAGCGGGCAGTATGGATGCGGAGTATTCCAGGGAGCTTACCGACATATATGGCGAAAAGCTGCGGCACATAGCTGAAAATAAGGATAAATAATCATAAAGGCAGGCGGATGCTCCGCTTGCTTTTTTGCTGTAGTGTGGGTAAAATATTAGAGCTATAATGCTTTATTCAGGAGCGGAAATGTTTAACATAGTGCTTGTAAATCCGGAAATACCGCCAAATACCGGCAATATATCCCGCACCTGTGCCGTTACCGGCACAAGGCTGCACCTGGTGCGCCCCCTTGGCTTTGAGATAAGCGACAGGACTCTTAAGCGGGCGGGGCTGGATTACTGGAAGGATCTGGATGTGCGCTACTATGATTCCTTTGAGGAGGTAGAGGCGACGTATCCAGAGGGCAGGTTTTTCCTTACATCCACCCACGCAAGGCGCAGCTATACCCAGGTGGAATACCGGGATGGGGATTTTATAGTGTTCGGCAGGGAAACTGCGGGCCTTGGCCCGGAGCTATTGTCCCGCAGGGAGAAGGACACCATAAGGATACCCATGCTGCCACAGCAGCGCTCGCTCAATCTATCCAATTCGGCGGCAATAGTGCTGTATGAGGCTCTGCGGCAGAACGGATTTCAAGGTCTTGAATAGCTGAAAAAGGCCTTGTTGGCATGAAAAAACGGGCAGATGGGGCCGTCTTGAGCCCATCTTGCACAAAGCCCTGAAAAAAATGGCAGAATATATTAAAAAATCCCCACAGAAAGGCACTTTTGCCCTTGACAGGGGAACATTATTTGGTTAAAATAGCAAATGTGCGTTTGGTAGGATAGGTGATTCTGCGGCCACAGCCCCGGCACGCTGACGTCACAGCCCTATTAAATAAACAAATAATATTATTTTAAAATCTACTCAGGAGGTTTAGCCATGAATACCTATATGGCAAAAGGCGAAACCGTAGAACGCAAGTGGTACGTTGTAGACGCAGAGGGTATGGTACTTGGCCGTCTCGCTTCTCAGGTTGCCTCTATTCTTCGCGGTAAACATAAGCCCATATATACTCCCCACGTTGATACCGGCGATCACGTTATCATCGTAAACGCTGACAAGGTCGTACTGACCGGCGCAAAGCTTGACAAGAAAAAGTATTATCATCACAGTGGCTATCCCGGAGGACTCAAGGAGCTCACTTATCGTCAGCTCATGGCCAAGAAGCCCGAGTTCGCCGTATACGAAGCCATCCGTCTGATGATGCCCAAGGGCCCCCTTGGTCGTCAGATGCTCAAGAAGGTTCGCATTTATGCCGGCCCCGAGCATAAGAACGCAGCCCAGAAGCCCGAGACTCTGGTGCTCAAATAATTAAGGAGGAACACAGAAATGGCAGCCATTACTCAGTATCTTGGTACCGGCAGACGTAAGAAGTCCATTGCTCGCGTTCGCCTTATCTCCGGCACCGGCGTTATCACCATCAACGGACGTGACGTTGAGGAATACTTCGGCTATGAGACCCTTAAGATGATCGTTCGCGCTCCCCTGGTGCTTACTGACACCCTGAGCAAGTTCGACGTTAAGGTCAATGTTCACGGCGGCGGCACCACCGGTCAGGCCGGTGCTATCCGTCACGGCATCTCCCGCGCCCTTCTGGTTGCAGAGCCTGAGCTCCGCGGCACCCTCAAGAAGGCCGGCTATCTGACTCGTGACCCCAGAATGAAGGAGAGGAAAAAGTACGGTCTCAAGGCCGCACGTCGTGCTCCCCAGTTCTCCAAGCGTTAATCTGCTTACAAACATTATCCCGCAGAGAATCCTCTGCGGGATTTTTGTATGTGCAAACATGGGGCGGCGGGTGCTATGGGGATGCAGGCCCGTTGACAGGAACAGGATATAATGCTAAAATCTGCTTTGAAAAGGATATGTATGATTAAAGGCTGCCCTATGGCGGCTTTCTAAAAGACAATGAGTTAGCGAGAGATAACTCGACGGCTTTATTTGAAAAGGAGAACAGTATGGCTAACAAAACAAAGACTGCGCTTATTATTGGGGGCATCTGCATTATTCTTGCTGCCCCTCTTTTGGGTACCGGCCTTGCAGGAATATATCTAAGGCTGCTGGGCGGGATGGAAACGGGAAAATATATGCTGATAATGGAAGGCTGTATTCGCAGCCTCCAGCTTACAGGCGGATTGATGGCTGCATACGCCGCACTGTCAAAGGGGCAGGCGGCGTAATTATGCACGCAGCCTGATCAAATCTCAGGTATGGGCCGGGGAGCATGCCATTGTGATGGTATGCTCTTTTATATGCTGAGATAACCCGGCTATGCGGGGACTTGGCCGGGATAAAATGCGTATTCACAGAATATCATATAGCAAAAACGTTCAAAAAGGTGTAAAATAAACCTGATGAGCATATACCATGCTCCATAAAACAGGAAACACGCAGCTCTTTATGTTTTAAAAACAAGGCTATCGAAAGGAAAAACAGCATATGGCAAGATTGTTCGGAACGGACGGAGTAAGAGGCGTTGCCAATAGAGACCTGAGCATTGAGCTGGCAATGAAGATAGGCGTTGCCGGCGCATATGTGCTGACGAGTGAGGTGCATAAGCCCAGAATACTGATGGGCAGAGATACCCGTATGTCAGGCGATATGCTTGCTGCGGCACTTACGGCGGGAATATGCTCCGTGGGCGGGGATGTTATAGACGTGGGGGTGATACCTACGCCTGCCATGGCCTACCTTGCACGGCTGTATGAGGCGGATGCGGCTGTAATGGTCAGCGCATCTCACAATACCATGGAGTATAATGGCATAAAGTGGTTCAATGGCAAGGGGTTCAAGCTTTCAGACGAGCTGGAGGATCGTATAGAGGAGCTGATAAAGAAGGGCTTCACCTTTGAGCGACCGGAGGGCGCCGATGTGGGCCATGTGATAGTTGCGAAAAAGGCGGCGGAGGAATACAAGGAGTTTCTTAAATCTACGGCGGAGCACCGCTTTGATGGCATAACCGTGGTGCTGGATTGCGCCAATGGTGCAGCCGCCGCTCTGGCCTACGATGTGTTTACAGACCTGGGCGCAAAGGTATACTCAAGGGCGGATGAGCCAGACGGCGTGAATATCAATTTTAAGTGCGGTTCCACCCATCCTGAAAGGCTCCAGGAGCTGGTTGCAGAATCCGATGCGGATGTGGGTTTCGCCTTTGATGGGGATGCAGATAGAGTGATAGCCACGGATGAGCGCGGCAATATAGTGGATGGCGACAGGATAATGGGCATCTGTGCTAAGGCCATGAAGAAGCAGGGCAGGCTCAGGGGAGATACTCTGGTGCTGACGGTGATGTCAAATATCGGCCTTAAGAAGCACATGAAGGAGCAGGGCATAAACGTGGTGGAGACCAAGGTGGGCGACAGATACGTTTTGGAAAAAATGCTTCAGGAGGGCTATTCCATAGGCGGAGAGCAGTCAGGCCACATCATATTCCTGGATAAGAACACCACCGGCGATGGTATGCTCAGCGCCATACAGGCCCTTGATGTTATGAAGGCCACCGGAAGAAAAATGTCCGCACTGGCGGCAGAAATACCAATATACCCCCAGGTGCTGGTGAATGTAATAGTGGATAATACGATAAAGCAGACCGCCATGGAGGATGAAGACCTCTGGAACAGGATACATGAGGTGGAGCAGAAGCTGAGCGACAGCGGCAGGGTGCTGGTGCGGGCATCAGGCACAGAGCCGCTTATAAGGGTGATGCTTGAAGGACGGGATACCGATGAGATAGGCGAATATGCAATATACATCGTAAAGGTCATCGAGCAGAAATTCGGCGGCAGGATACGAAGCTGAGGAGCTTAATATTTAAAATAAACCACGGCGGCAGGCCTTTATGGCCTGCCGCACGTTTATGTGAGGATAGCTCTGAGCGGGGGTATCAGTTGCAGCCGCAGCCACAGCCGCTGTTGTTATTGTTGCCGCAGCCACAGCCAAAGTTATCGCAGCCGCAGTTGTTGTTCCAGCCGCCGCCGATGATGAGCAGCAGTATGATGACCCACCACATATTGTCGCCGCCGCAGTTATTATCGCAGCCACAGCCGCAGCCGTTGTTGCCCCAGCCGCCGATGATGAGCAGCAGGATGATGATCCACCACCAGTTATTTCCATTCCAGTTGTTCCACATACTTTTCAGTGCCTCCTTAATTTATAAGCGCCATGCGCTTTTCTACGATATAGTACGCAAAAGGGCGGATTTGTGTGCATGGAGGGAGGGGAAAGGAAAGTATTGAAGTAAAAGGGCAGTCGTGGTATTATTAAGCTTACGAATGTGTAAAATTCGGCGCAATAAAAAGGAGAATACGCAGCATGAAAGAATTCAGCATGGATAAGATCGTAGCCCTTTGCAACAACAGAGGCTTTATTTTCCCCGGCTCGGATATTTATGGCGGCCTTGCCAATACCTGGGATTATGGCCCTCTCGGCGTGGAGTTCAAAAACAACGTGAAAAAAGCCTGGTGGCGTAAGTTCGTTCAGGAAAGCCCATACAATGTGGGTATGGATTGCGCCATACTTATGAACCCCGAGACCTGGGTAGCCTCCGGCCACGTGGTAAACTTTAATGACCCCCTTATGGACTGCAAGGCCTGCAAGGCCCGTTTCCGTGCTGATAAGCTGATAGAGGATTATGCCGCTGAAAACGGCCTTACCGACGTGCATCCGGATGGCTGGAGCCATGAGGAGATGGCGGCTTATATTGCTGAAAAGGGCATCAAGTGCCCCGAGTGCGGCAAGAATGATTTTACCGGCATACGCAAATTCAATATGATGTTTAAGACCTTCCAGGGGGTCAATGAAAGCACTGCAAATGAAATATACCTCCGCCCCGAGACGGCCCAGGGTATATTTGTAAACTTCAAAAATGTGCAGCGCTCTACCCGCAAAAAGCTGCCCTTCGGCATTGCTCAGATAGGTAAATCCTTCCGCAATGAAATTACCCCCGGCAACTTTACCTTCCGCACCCGTGAATTTGAGCAGATGGAGCTTGAGTTCTTCTGCGAGCCCGGCACCGAGCTTGAGTGGTATGCCTACTGGAAGGATTACTGCCATAAGTTCCTGCTTTCCCTCGGTATGCAGGATGACCATCTGCGCCTGCGTGAGCACTCCAAGGAGGAGCTGTGCCACTATTCCAATGGCACTACTGACTTTGAGTATCTCTTCCCCTTTGGCTGGGGCGAGCTCTGGGGCGTAGCCAGCCGTACCGACTATGACCTGAAGGCCCATCAGGAACATTCCGGCAAGACCATGGAGTATATGGATCCCTTTACCAATGAGAGATTCATACCCTACTGCATAGAGCCCTCACTGGGCGCTGACCGTGTGGCCCTTGCATTCCTTTGCGATGCTTACGATGAGGAAACTCTGGAAAACGGCGATGTGCGTAACGTGCTGCATCTGCATCCCGCCCTTGCTCCCTTCAAGGCGGCCGTGCTGCCCCTGCAGAAGAACAAGCTGGGTGACAAGGCCCGTGAGGTCTACGAGATGCTGGCAAAGCGCTTTATGGTGGATTACGATGAGACCGGCGCCATCGGCAAGCGCTATCGCAGGGAGGATGAGATAGGCACTCCTCTGTGCATCACGGTGGACTTTGATACCCTTGAGGATGAAACCGTTACCGTGCGTGACAGGGATACCATGGAGCAGATTCGCCTGCCCATAGCAGAGCTTGTGAATTACATTCAGGATAAGACTGATTTCTAATTCAAAACACAAATGCATAATAAAAAGCTCCTTTACAGGAGCTTTTTGTTTTCTTTAGAGGCGGCAATGAGGGCCAGCTTTTCCGAGCGGGTGAGCCGCTTTATTTCCGCTTCCCGGTGCAGAGCTTCGCCCTTGGTATCAAAGGCCTCTGTGTAAACAAGCCTCACCGGCAGGCGGGAGCGGGTATACTTTGCGCCCTTGCCGCTGTTGTGTACGGCTTCCCGGCGGGCGGGGTCGCTGGCGTAGCCTGTGTACAGGGTGCCATCGCCGCAGCAAAGCATATATGTATAGTACATCAGTATCCCAGTTCCTCATCCACCAGCAGCAGATGCAGCTCATCCACAAGGCCGGGCTTGGATTCGATTATGGTGGTGATATTGCACATACGGCCGGGCGCATAGCAATCCGTGCAGCGGCCTGTGGCAGTGCATGGGGTGGCCAGGCCGAGACGCTTGCCGTTTGCAGGACAGGCTGTGCCCTTTATGCGCTCAAGGGCCTGCTCAAGGTTTTCAGCAAATTTGTTTTTGCCGATTATGAGCAATACCTTTTTGGGGCCCATGAACATCCCTGCCACACGGTTGCCATTGCCGTCGATATTTACGAGCTTTGCATTGCGGGTGATGGCATTGGTGGAGCAGAGATACCAGTCGGCAGCGGCTGCCAGGGGAAATACACTGCGGCGCTCCTGGGGGGCGTGCTCCCAGTGAAAGTATACGGTGCAGCCCTGTTCCCTGAGGCTGTCAGGAAGCCCAAGGGACTGCACTGTAACGGAGCCGCCGCAGCCCACTGAGCCTGTGCCTATAAGTGAAAGGGCAATGGACTTGGCTTCGGCAGCATCCTTTGCTGAGTGTACGATAAAATTGCGCTTTTCAAGATTTGATACGAATTGGCTGTAGTTTTCGCAGAACATAGACATACCTCTGACGTAATGTATTATTTGATTTCATTCTACCCGATAATTGCCGTGCTTGCAATTTGTTTCGGTATAAAGTATTATTCTAAGGATAACATATTAAAATCTATCCCCGGAGGAAATAAGATGGCATACAGCCGAGAGCTGATAAGGAATTTCTGCATAATCGCCCACATAGACCATGGTAAATCCACCCTGGCAGACCGCATGATGGAGCTTACGGATACCGTGGCCATGCGGGATATGGAAGAGCAGATGCTGGATACCATGGACATAGAGCGGGAAAGGGGCATCACAATAAAGGCCACCGCCGTTCGTATGTTTTATACCCATACAGACGGGCAAAAGTATATGCTTAACCTTATCGATACTCCGGGTCATGTGGACTTTACCTATGAGGTATCCAGAAGCCTTGCAGCCTGCGAGGGCGCAGTGCTGGTGGTGGACGCTACCCAGGGCATTGAGGCGCAGACACTGGCAAACGTATACCTTGCGCTGGATAATGACCTTGAAATTGTGCCCGTGGTAAATAAAATCGACCTTCCCAGTGCACAGCCTGAATTTGTAATAAAGGAAATTGAGGATGTTATCGGCCTGCCCGCCGAGGATGCGCCCCTGATTTCCGCAAAAAACGGCATAAATATCGACCAGGTGCTGGCAAAAATAGTAGAGACCGTGCCCCCGCCATCAGGAGATGTGGATGGCTCGCTTCAGGCCCTTATATTTGACAGCATATACGATAACTACAAGGGCGCCCTGAGCTACGTGCGGGTAAAATCCGGCACCGTAAAGCCGGGCATGCGTATACGCTACATGGCCACCGGCAGAGAGTTTGACGTTACCGAGGTGGGCGTATTTACCCCTGCGCTCGTGTCCACGGATTCTCTCAGCGCAGGCGAGGTGGGGTATATTTCCGCCTCCATAAAGAGCGTTGCAGATACCAAGGTGGGCGATACCATAACCGATGCAGCCAATCCTGCAAAGGAGGCGCTGCCGGGCTACAAGCAGGCCAACCCGATGGTATTTTGCGGCATATATCCGGCAGATGGTGCAGACTACGAGAGCCTGAGGGATGCGCTGGATAAGCTGGTGCTCAATGATGCATCGCTGTCATATGAGCCTGAGACCTCCATGGCGCTGGGCTTTGGCTTCCGCTGCGGCTTCCTGGGGCTGCTGCATATGGAGATAATACAGGAGCGCCTTGAGCGGGAATTTGACCTGGATCTTGTTACTACCAGCCCCAGCGTTATTTACAAGGTAAAGCGCACCGACGGGCAGGAGGTATGGATAGACAACCCCAGCAATCTGCCTCCCGTTACCGAGATAGAGTACATGGAGGAGCCCATGGTGGAGGCCCATATTATGACCCCATCAGAGTATGTGGGTACCATAATGGAGCTGTGTCAGGAAAAGCGGGGCATATTCCGGGATATGACCTATATCGAGGAGACCCGTGTAAACATTAAATATGAGCTGCCCCTCAATGAGATAATCTATGATTTCTTTGACCAGCTCAAGTCCCGCAGCCGTGGCTATGCCTCCTTTGATTACGAGCTTAAGGAATACGTAAAGGCAGACCTTGTGAAGCTGGATTTCCTGCTGAATGGGGATATGTGCGATGCTCTTTCCACCATCGTTCACAGGGATAAGGCCTATGGCAAGGGCAGGGCAGTGGCTGAAAAGCTTCAGGAGGTAATACCCCGCCAGCAGTTTGAAATACCCATCCAGGCAGCAATAGGCGGCAAAATAATCGCAAGGGAAACTGTGCGCGCTGTTCGAAAGGACGTGCTTGCAAAGTGCTACGGCGGCGATATAACCCGCAAAAAGAAGCTGCTGGAAAAGCAGAAGGAGGGCAAGAAGCGCATGCGCCAGATAGGCACGGTATCCCTTCCCAGCGATGCCTTTATGAGCGTGCTTCGCATAAACTGATATGGCAGGTATATATCTGCATGTGCCCTTCTGCATAAAAAAATGCGACTACTGCGACTTTGTCTCCTTCCCGGAAAACGGCATGGCCCCTGGGTATTTTGATGCCCTCAGGCGGGAGATTGACCTTTGTGCAGAGGAAAACAGCGGCAAAAAGTTTAATACCGTATTCTTTGGAGGCGGCACCCCATCTCTGCTGCCTCCATATTATATTGCCCGCACCATGGAGCAGATAATGGCTGCCTTTGATGTGACCATCCGGGAGGCTACCATAGAATGTAACCCGGGCACTGTTGATAGAAAAAAGCTGGCAGAGTATAAGCAGGCAGGATTCAACCGGCTCTCGATAGGCGTTCAGAGCTTTGATGATGGACTGCTCAAAGGAATAGGCCGCATACATACGGCGGCTGAGGCAAGGGCGGCTGTGGAGGCAGCAAGGGCCGCAGGCTTTGATAATATAAATATAGACCTTATGTACGGCCTGCCCGGGCAGACTGTGGAAAAATACACCGCATCCATAGAATGGGCGGCGGAGCTTGGGGTAGAGCATATTTCTGCCTATTCGCTGATACTTGAAGAAGGCACACGGCTGTTTGACAGGGTGAACAGGGGAGAGACAGCGCTGCCCGATGAAGACCTTGCATACGATATGCACCGCACAGGCATGGAGGTACTTAGCAAGCTTGGCTACAGCCGCTATGAAATAAGCAACTATGCAAAGCCCGGCAGGGAATGTATACACAACCTGAACTACTGGAATGTGGGGGAATACCTTGGCCTTGGGCTTAATGCAAGCTCGGCGCTGAGAAGGGGAAATACCCTGGTGCGCTTTCATAATGCCGAGAGCATGGGAGAATACCTTGCAGATATAGAAAACGGCAGACTCCCACGGAGGGAAACCGAAGCAATTTCAGAGCGGGAGGAAATGTTTGAATGGGCCATGCTGGGCCTGCGTAAAATAGAAGGGGTGGACAGGGCGGCATTTAAAAAAAGATTCGGCGTGGATTTTTCAGAAGCCTTTGCCGATGCCGTGGCTGCCCTTGAAAAAGCAGCGTGGCTGGAGCAGGACGCAGGCTATGTGCGCCTTACGGATAGGGGGCTGGATATGCAGAATACTGCCCTTATGGAGTTTATGGAGCAGGAATAACAGTTTTATCAATATGATTTTTCTGTTTTGTCACAATGTAGGCCGCCGTCCCGCTTGAAAGAAAAGTGGGGTGGTGTTATTATATTAGCGATGGTTAGCACTCAAGCGAATTGAGTGCTAACAAAACAGAAAGGAGGCAGCGGGAATGGAGCTGGATATGCGAAAGATGCGTATTCTGCAGGCTATAATTGATGACTATATCCTTACAGCCACGCCTGTCGGTTCCCGTACAATATCCAAAAACCCGGATATACCCCTTTCATCTGCCACAATACGAAACGTCATGTCTGACCTGGAGGATATGGGCTATCTGGAGCAGCCCCATACCTCAGCAGGGCGCATCCCCTCAGAAAAGGCATACCGCCTGTATGTAAACAGCATCATGCAGCGTGCCATGCTCACCCCGGGCGAACAGCGCTTCATACAGGAATGTTACTCAAACACCATAAATCAGGTGGATGACATCGTCCGCCAGACTGCCTGGGTGCTTTCCAATATGACCCGCTACACCTCGCTGGTGCTTACCCCCCAGATGAATACTGCAAGGATAAAGCACATACAGCTTGTGCCTGTGGCCGAGGGCAAGGCGCTTATGATAATAGTGACAGACGCAGGCATCACCCGGGATTACATGATAAGCGTGCCCGAGGATATGACCTATGAGCAGCTTGAGAGAATATCGCGCATACTTACAGGCCGCCTGAAAAACCGCCGGCTGGACAGGGTGAATGGCGATGAGATACCTGAGCTGTTTACAGAGCTCAAGGCCCACAGGGAGTTTCTCGACGGGGTGCTGAGCCACATGGGCACCGGTGCAGATAATGGCGCAAAGCTGGAGCTTTCCGGGGCCACAAATATGCTGAACTATCCCGAATACAGCGATGTGGAGCGGGCCCGCAGCTTCTTCAGCATGATAGAATCGCGGGATATGCTCACAAAGCTGCTTACGGATGCCACAAAGGTGGAGTTTTCCATCACCATCGGCAGCGAAAACCCATCCGATGAGCTTAAGGATTGCAGCATTGTTACCGCCACATATAAGGTTGGAGGCAATCCGCTGGGCTCACTTGGGGTGATAGGCCCCACGAGAATGAATTATTCCAGGGTGCTTGCGGTGCTTAAGCATCTGGGCGGCAGCCTTGGAAATGTACTGACAAATATGTTTGAAGAGGAGCGACGTTAAATTGGCTAAGGAACCTGAAACCATAAAGGATACAGAGGCTCAGGAGCTGCCGGTGCAGGAGACTGCCCCAGCGGAGAGCGTATCCCTTACCGAGGACGAATTCAAGCAGGTGAAGGAGCACATAGAAAAGCTTGAGGCAGAGCGGGATGAAATGAAACAGCTTGCCCAGCGGGTGCAGGCGGATTTTGATAATTTCCGCAGGCGCAATGCTTCTATCCATATAGACAGCAGCGATGAGGGCGCAAGGAATGTTATCAAGGAGCTGCTGCCGGTGCTGGACAATTTTGACAGGGCTCTTGAAAACTCCGGTTCTGTGGATGCCGCATGGCTCGAGGGCATACAGCTTGTGCATAAGCAGCTTATGGATACGCTTACAAAGCTGGGCATGGAGGAGATAGACGCCTCAGGAAAGTTTGACCCGGAGCTGCACAATGCGGTGATGCAGGATGAAGCAGAGGATGCGGAATCCGGCATGATTACAGAGGTGTTCCAAAAAGGATATAAGGTAAAAAATCGCATAATACGCCATAGCATGGTAAAAGTTGCGAAATAATATAGCATACAAGCAATCAGGAGGAAATAAATCATGGCAAAAATCATAGGTATCGACCTTGGCACTACCAATTCCTGCGTAGCCGTTCTTGAGGGCGGCGAGCCTACCGTTATCACCAATACCGAGGGCGCACGTACTACCCCTTCCGTAGTGGCATTCAAGGACAATGAGCGCATAGTGGGCAGCGCTGCAAAGCGTCAGGCCATCACCAACCCCGACCGCACCATCAGCTCCATCAAGCGTGAAATGGGCAGCGCATATAAGAAGAATATAGACGGCAAGGATTATACTCCCCAGGAGATTTCTGCAATGATCCTGCAGAAGCTCAAGGCAGATGCAGAGTCCTACCTTGGCGAAAAGGTCACCCAGGCAGTTATCACCGTGCCTGCCTACTTCAGCGACAGCCAGCGTCAGGCAACCAAGGACGCAGGCCGCATTGCAGGCCTTGAGGTGCTCCGTATAATCAATGAGCCTACCGCAGCAGCCCTTGCATACGGCAT
>CAYMPG010000010.1:0-17165 GCA_964392455.1 uncultured Clostridium sp.
GCCGGTGAGCAGGAATTCTACGCTGAGAAGGGTTTCCAGAATGAGCCCATCCGCTGCAAGGCTTGCAGGAACGCCCGCAAGACCCAGCGCAACGGCGAAAAGGAAATGTACGATGCAGTATGCGCTCAGTGTGGTGCTCCCACCAAGATTCCCTTCGTTCCCAAGAACGACAGGCCCATCTACTGCAGCGCCTGCTTCCAGGCCCGCAGGTAATTACCCTAATATCGCTTTCCCACATGGGCTAATTATCCCCTATTGCCGCACTGCGGATATATCGGTGAATTAGAAAAAGCAAAAAGCAAGACCTTACGGCTTACGTCGTAAGGTCTTTTTATTGACAGGATAATATATAGCTGTTAAAATGAGAATCATTCTTAAAGTTAGCAGGTATACCATATGATACGCTCAAAGCAAAGAGAGCTTATAATGGAGGCGCTTATGCGCTTCCGCACCCACCCCACAGCCGAGGAGCTGTACAGCATGATCCGCTCCACCGGAGATAGCACTGTGAGCCTTGCCACCGTATACCGCAACCTGAATCAGCTTGTGGATGCCGGACAGATACAGCGCATATCCGTGCCGGGAGAGGCGGACAGGTTTGACCCGGTAAATGACGGGCATCTGCATATGCTGTGCCAGAAATGCGGCTCAATGACGGATATTCCGGCCTGTGCCATACCGGATATTTGCAGCGCCGCTTCAGAAGCCACCGGCTGCAGCATATCAGGCTATGCGCTGATGTTTAAGGGGCTCTGCCCCCAGTGCAGCAAGCAAGGCTGACCTTCAGCATAAATATCCCGGGAGCATATGCTGCCCCGGGATTTTTCATATTTACTTCATGCCCGATAGAGTTTGTACCATGGCAAATATCATCACCGTCAGCCGAATAATATTCGGCGTATTGCTCCTGCTGTTTTAGGGACGCATAATAAGCTCTGGCCGTACCAAACAGCAGGGATAGCCGCCCGCCCCTAACTACAGCATCTGGCTCATTTCATTTCTTAATACCTTGATTATGTGCTTTTCCAGCCTTGAAATATAGCTCTGGGATATGCCCAGCATATCCGCCACCTGCTTCTGGGTGTATTCCCGGCTGCCGCCCAGGCCAAAGCGCAGCTCCATTATGCGCTTTTCTCTGGACGTGAGCTTTTTCATGGCGAGGGAAAGCAGCTCCCTGTCCACCTCATCCTCTATATCCCTGTATATCACATCTGCATCTGTGCCCAGTATATCCGACAGCAGCAGCTCATTTCCATCCCAATCCACAGTCAGCGGCTCATCCAGCGATACCTCCAGCTTCAGCTTGCAGCTTCGCCTGAGGTACATCAGTATTTCGTTTTCTATGCAGCGCGAGGCGTATGTGGCCAGCTTTATTTTCTTTGCGGCATCAAATGTATTCACCGCCTTGATAAGGCCTATTGCGCCTATGGATATAAGATCCTCCACACATACCCCGGTGTTTTCAAACTTGCGGGCAATATACACCACCAGCCTGAGGTTTCTTTCTATCAATGTCTGCTTTACAGAGTCATTGCCCTTAAGCAGCTCCTCCATAAGGCTGCTTTCCTCAGCCTTTGTAAGGGGCGGCGGCAGCGCCTCCCCGCTGCTTATGTAATGTATACTGCCGCCAAGTGTCATATACAGCCGCAGCAGAGCTTCATACAGCATATTCAGCATAGATAAATGCCTCCTGTGATAAGGTCAAAGAAATGTATCCGGCAGCGCAGCCGGCGGAAGCAGCACCTGCGGGTCAAGAGGGCTATCGGCAAGGGCTATCAGCATATCCAGCTCGGCCCCATCATACTCTGCCCTGTCCGGCCTGAAGGCGCCCATTATCTTCCCTCCGGCAGCCGTGCATACCGGGATGGGTATATCTCCCCTTTCCCATGGTATGTATGCCACGGCGACAGGCAGGCCGCTTACAGGCTCAATAAGGCTGTTGCCCGTATCCACCATGGCGGTGAGGGTATAGGTGCTGTTTTTTCTGATTACTGTGATGGTGTGGTGTTTTCCGGATATGCGCCGCTGCCTGATTCGCCTTGCAACTGAGGGCATCGCGGCGGCGGCTGACGCAGCAAGCAGCATTATCCTCATGGGTATTCCTCCCACGAGACTTCCATTTGCTGCGCCGCCCGTGGCGTACAACATAAAGAACGCCGATCCGCCTATGGTGAACGCCGCAGCGCACATCCCGGCAAGGCCCGCAAGGTATTCCCGCACCCCATGACATGGCAGCGTAAAAGCCATCACAAGGCACAGGGCAGCCTTGCAGGGTAGGGAGCTCAGGGCAGGCACAGTATAGGCAAACGCCGCATATACCGCCCCTGCCGTGCTGAATAAGGCCGCCCTCAGCGTATGCAGCCGCCGTCCGCACATGGCAGCGGCAAGACGGCATATCAGCATATCCATAAGGATATTATCCAGCAAAAACAGCTCAATATACATTCTGCATCCCCCACGGCAATGATATTACCATACCCGTGGAGCACAGCATGTAGAATCCATGATAAATATATATGCGAATATTGCGGGAAATATATCCGCCACACCCCGCCCCATGGCAAGGCCCGGATAGTACAATGCATATACGGCAGCCTTGGCAAGCGTTGACACCGGGAAAAAACAGAGTATAATAGCCCACGTTATAAAAACTGCGCTGTGTTATAATTATCCTGTACCGGCGCAGAGCAGCAGCCTGCATCGGTATCATATGTGCAGACTGTCTATTCTATATATACACGGGGGAAAACCAAAAATGAACCATCCTACAAGATACACGCACGCCCGCCGCTGGCTTATTTTCTGGACGCTGTTTATTGGCATAGGTGCCGTGGCCGGAGCTCTCGGTATGCTCCTTGACCCCAGCGGAAAGGCCATGGGCATGGATGCCATGCTGCCATATTTTCAGGTGCTGCCCTTTGCAAAGGCGCTGTTTGAGGATTTTACCTTTTCAGGCTATGCGCTGCTCATAGTTAATGGGCTCAGCAATTTAACGGCGGCTGCACTGCTGCTTGCCCGCAAAAAAGCAGGCGTAATTCTTGGCGGCATATTCGGCATAACGCTGATGCTGTGGATATGCATCCAGTTTTACATGTTTCCCCTCAACTTCATGTCCACCGCATACTTTATATTTGGCCTCTGTCAGGCAATAACCGGCTATGCCGCATATGTGTTTCAAAAGCAGGAGAGCTTCTCAGTAAATATTTCCGACTATCCCAATATCGGCACAGATCCACGGCGGCTTGTGGTATTCTTTTCCCGGATGGGCTATGTGAAAAAGCAGGCCTATCAGGAGGCCGACAGGCTGGGGGCAGAGGTTTATGAAATACGCTCCACAGAAAAAACCTCCGGCACGCTGGGCTTCTGGTGGTGCGGAAGGTTTGCCATGCACGAATGGGATATGCCCATACAGCCCGTTGCCATAGATATATCAGCATATGATCACGTGACCATATGCTTCCCCATATGGGCCTTCTCCCTCGCCGCCCCTGTGCGCTGCTTTTGCAGGCAGTCTGCCGGAAAAATACGGGAGGCAGATTACATATCCGTTCATTACACAAAGGGCCTCTATAAAAACGCCGCCGATGAAATCGACAGGCTCCTCGGCCTCACCCGCACCCAATACCGCAGCGTACAGTGCAGGATGGGGGTATTTTCAAGTTCCCTGTGCCACGAAGTACACCTTCCCGACGAGACAGCCCTTTAAAAAAAGCGAGGTACATATATGAACATAAAATCCATTACCCGCAGCATGGCCCTCGTACTTGCTATAGCCATATCCCTTGCTGGCTGCGGCAGAGCCGATACATTTGATGGCAGAAGAATATCAAATGCAGACTCCTTTGTGCTTGAATACGCTGTTTTTAATAAGAGCGACAGCGCCGTCATTTACCTTGAAGCAGGGGATGCCCTTGAGGTAAGCACAGCCAATACCAGCGGCGCTATAGATATTACCATAGGCATAGAGGGCAAGCCCTCAGTATACGAGGGAAGTGGCCTTAAGGATATGGTATTTACTCTTAATATTTCAGAATCCGGGAACTATATTATCTCTGTAACCGGCCATACTGCTCAGGGCTGCACATCCTTCAGCCGGGTATCAGGACTTGATGCTGATGCCAAAGCCGACACAGCATCCAACGCTGTTGCCCTTGAGGCCTTTCAGTTTGTGCTTGAGCAAATAGCCTTTGAGCACGTTTATCCCGATGGAAGGGATACTGGCTTTGACAGCAGCTATTTCATTGAAGAAAACCACTTTGCCCTGTACGACGTAAACCAGGACGGCAGCAATGAGCTGATAGTGCAGTTTACCACTGCACCCATGGCGGGAAACGTGGAAACCATATATTCATACGATGCAGAGCAGGGCTGCGTAAAGGAAATATTATATGTATTCCCCGCTGTGCAGTATTACACCAATGGCCTGATAAAGGAAAACTGGTCCCACAGCTCAGCCCTGTCCGGAGAAAATTACTGGCCCTACAATCTGTATCAGTACCGTGCTGAATCCGGCGAATTTGCCCTGATTGCAGCCGTAGATATGTGGGACAGGGCTTCCGAGGCCACAGCATATATAAGTGACCCCTACCCATCAGATGTGGATAGCGAAAACGCCGGCGTAGTATTCTTTGTTACCCAGGGGGACAGCACCCAACCCATGAGCAAAAGCGCCTACGAAAGCTGGCTCTCAGAAACCCTGGAAAGCGCCTCCCCCATTTCCATCCCCTATCAACCCATGACCGAGGAAAATATAAAGGCAGTGTTTTGATGGGCGCTGAGCCAGTTGGTAATACATAAAAGGGCTGTGCGATATAATCGCACAGCCCTTTTATTATCTGTCTGACAAAGAATAATCTATTTACACAGAAAATCTATGACGGTTTTTCCAAGACCCGTCTGCAATCCTTTTTACAGCAAAGAGTCCAATACGAGAACTTCCTTAACGCCATGTTTGCTTTTAAGGGAAACACTATTTCTAAGAGGCGTTACCTTCGCTCTCTTGCCCAGCACATCAGCAACATCGCGGCTAATATATATATTCCCCACAGGCGCCTTTGCTTCCAATTGTGATGCGGTATTGACCGTAGACCCAACTACCGTATGGTCTGTAAGAACAGAGGTACCTATATTGCCAAGGAACACCGGCCCACAGTTGATACCGATTCCAAAGTTCAATCTGCAGCCAAACCGAGCATATAGCTTTTCCTGCAGCCCATCAATTTCGGATACCATATCCATTGCCGCCCGGCAGGCCATAAAGGTGGGATCCTGACAGGTATCTGTCGGTATCCAGTAAGCCATCATGCAGTCGCCGATATACTTATCCGCAACACCATGGTTATTTTTTACATAAGTGGTCACATAAGAGAGATATACGTTTAAGAGCTCAGCGACCCTCTGGGGTTCCATATCCTCTGTGATTTCTGTAAAACCACGTATATCCACAAACATGACCGCTGCATTTGGTATCACCCGTCCATCTGCCAACAAATCCAGTGAAACGAACTGACGGGATATTTCTTCTGCCATTTTTTCCTCAAATGACAGATCTTTTTCATCAAAAAGCATCCCGTCTGTCTTGTTGATGATTTGGATGCAGCCAAACACGAAGCCATCTGCACACAAAGGTACGCACATCATACTCTTTGTTTCAAAACCACTGGTTTTGTCCACCTTGCCCGACCAGCGAACATCTTTTCGGCAATCGGAAATCATGACTGCCTGACCATCTTCTATAACCTTGCCAGCAATTCCTTCGCCAATTGTCAGATATTGGCCGCTCATATCGCTGCCGCCGTAGCCTGCCCGCCAATGAATCAGCCCATCTCCAAACCTGCTATAAAACCAGAATGAACCGACTTCCGCATGAATTGCAGAGCAAGCCATATTCAAAGCAGCAGAAATAGCTTCATTTTGATTTCCATGGGCATTGCTAAGTACCGTTTGCAATTCATCAAGCGTTCGGCGGTACTTTACGGTCTTCATGGCATCCCACATCTCAAGTGCCTCAAAACTCATAGGGCCTCCTCCTGTTAAAGTTCGATAATATCGCCCGCACGTGCAAAGCTCGTTTGGGGATAAAGCTCTTTTGCCTTTTGCTCCAGCTCCCGCAGAACAGCATCCGCATTGTGCGGATCATGATGGGTAATCAGCAGTTTCTGTGGCTTGGCTCGCAGTGCAAGACGGCAGCCTTCCTGCCAGGTGGAGTGTCCCCACCCGATATGTGAAGGATATACTTCATTTTCATACATACCGTCATAAATCAGTATGTCGCAGTTATTCACAACTATCTCAGGCAGAGCATCGGATTTCTCACAGTCAAACATGATACATATCCGCTTTGTACCCACATGAAGATGCAGCAAGCTGGCTCCATTAGGATGTGGTGCCGGGTAACACTCAACGCTCAAACCATCGCCAAGCTGGCAGGTGAGCCCTTCCTGAGGAACTTCACATAAAGGGCCAAACCAAGGCCGTGCAGGCCAGAATGGGGAGCGGAAGAATTCATTGAGCGTATCGCTGCCAAACCAGTTTTTGAATGCGGCATAGAAGATTAACCGTGCTTTTTGAGGGAAGATTGTCCAATCCAGCAAGCCAAGAATATGATCATAATGCACGTGAGTTAAGAATACATCGATCGTATTGCAGTCCTGCAGGATTTCCTTCGCATCATACAGCCCGGTGCCACAATCAATCACCAGCGCATGATCCTTCACCTTTAGGATAAAGCAGCTGGTTTGCCCACCGAACTCCTGAAAATCTTTGCCGCTGATTGGAAACGACCCACGGCAACCGCAAACGTATAGAGTATATTTTAAATCTTCCATAATACTGCCTTTCTTATGCCCCATAGACACAGGTATACCTGCGCCTATGGGGGCTCTGTTTCATCGCTCGGCAACGCCTGTTACCGCCGTTTACGCACAATGCGGAGATAGATAAGAATCAAAATCACGCAGGCAACCGTAATCAGCACAGCGAACAGCTTGAAGCCGCTCTGCTCGCCATCTGTCAATGCTCTGCCTAAGCCCTTGCTGATTTCCAAATCACTGCCGCCATGTTCGCTTACGGCATCTTCTACCTGCTCTTCGGGAACATAATCATCAGAGCCGGCAGATACTGCTACGCTGTCCAGCATTTCTTCGCCGCTCTTGGCAGTATAGGTTTCTGCCACTGGATCATAGGCTACGGTCATTTTAGCCATAGTAGCAAGTACCTGCTCCCGATGCTCCTCCGGTGTTACAAGCTCGACTGCCTGCTGCGACGCCACTGCCTGAGACAAATCCTCATCAGGTGTCAGGCTCTCCGCATACAGGAGCTTATCCTCTGCGTATACACCCTTGCCGGGGATGTAGGAAAGAGCAGACTCTGCCAGAGCCACAATGCCGTTTTTCACAACGCCTCTGCCCGGTACATAGTATGTCCCACGGCTGGTGCCAAGACTGCCGAGACCATTGGCTTCAGTGCTACCTTCGTCTCCATGACCGTCGGATCCAGAATCGTTACTCTGGTCAGCAGATGCGTCATTTCTGCCGGAACCGCTCTCATCATTACCAGCAGAGCCATCTTCACCATTGGACATATGGCCATTGCTGGAGCCGCCTTCTTCGGCATCAGATGCATCGCCATCATCGGAACCTCCCTCAGCGTTGCTGGAAGCATCCTCATCGTCGGGACCATCCTCGGCTACATCGCTATCGGCAGCAGCATCTCCCAGCCCATCACTGGCGGTGCCATTTGTATTACTGGTTCCGTCAACATCATCAATTGCGTTGCCAATATTTCCAATAAAGCTGCCGGTTTGGCCAAGGCCGTTCTTGATAGTGTTAGCCGTATTGCCTTTGTTGGAATCGACTCCGGCGTTGCTGGAGCTATCGCTATCGCCTAAGCCAACCTCTGCTGTGCCGTTATTTGCAGCAGCGCCTCCTGCTGCATCGCTGGCAATGCCGTTTTCATTACTGATTCCCGCATCATCACCAACGTCGTTGCCGCAATCTCCAATAAAGTCACCGGTTTGGCCGATGCCGTCCCCAGTCGCTGCACCAGGCACATCAGCACCATCCGGTATGGTTACAGCTGCCTCGCCTATCAGTTCTTCGCTGAACAGGAAGCTATTATCCGTAATAACGGAATCTCCAGGGCCAAAGAAGGAACCAAGCAATCCCCTAAGCTGAGAACTGGCATATGCAAGGAAGTTTGTACCTGCTGGCGTACCGCCAAACAGCACCTCTCCCTTGGAATAGTCATAGCCGGCCACAGAGCCATCGCGGTAACGGGCCAACACAATCTGCTTGTTATAGCCAAGGTTGTTGGAAATATGCTTAATGTTGGTGGTGGAGAAGCTTTGAGCCTTCCATGCAGTCAGATAATTGACGAGAGCCCCATCCTGTCCCAGCAGGGCGAAGTATCGTTCTGCTGCGTTTATACCGTCATTGTAGGTCGAAAGCATCACACCGTCATATACCATGTTCTGATAGGGAGATACGCTGTACAGCTTACCGCCCATCTCAAACATACGGTAATCTATCCGTTCGTTTGCATACAGGGTAAAGTCGTGGTAAACATCCACCTGAATGCCATTGATTGAATATGACCAGAACGGTCTTGCAGCATCCAGCTTGCTGAGCCCAGTAACCGATTCGCCAGATTTTGCTGCTGTGCCACCTTCAAGAGAATAGACACTACCATCAGTGCAGATGACCTTCCCCCGCCACAGGTGCACGGCTTCGCCTATACCCGAGACCGTTGGCATTTCAGTTTCCTGCTTGCCGCTGCCATAGCAGACGTTGCCCTCCTCAATGTAGTACCAGTAATCTCCATAGGTCATGACAGTTCGCGCCAAATCACCTGCGGAATAAGATGCGTCACCCACTGTGAACCCTGTATTAAAGTCATAGGTCAACGTTACTACGCCATTTGCATCCGGCTCATATTGTGTGCCATTGATATTGATCGAGGTTGTCCCTACGGCACATTCAATATTTACCGTATCGACGCCGGAAGCGTAAACCACAGTGGCATCAGGATTTCCACCATTGAGCGGCTTTAGGATACCTGTACTTTCGCCATCATATTCCATGGTATTGGGGAGGATTTTCTTGCCTGAATTATATACAAATGGCATATATGGTCCATCTTTCTCCAGCTCCACATCCGTTGTGGAGAAGCCCATATCCTCATAAGTACCCCAATCGTTAAACTTTGCGGCAGTAAGCAGCTTGCCATTCTCTGGCAATGTAGTCTTACTGATGCCGGTTTGTCCGGACGTGCCGGCAATAGTCAATAATGTCTGGCCATTGAGAACGGTATTATCCCAAACACCGATTTTACCGTCCGGGATAAGCCCCGTCCGTTGTTTAGTCAGCAGGAACGCCTCTCCCGGCGTGGTAATGGTACCAGCCACAAGGACGCCATTAACATGATTGGTGGTAAGGTTCACACCGACGGCATCCACATAACCGATAACGCCTGCGGCAACATCCTGTGTCGCCGTAACGGTACCCACATAATAACTATTGGTAATCTCCGCATTCTGCGTAGTGCTCCAATCCAGTTCGCCAATCAGGCCACCTACATTGCGAGCACCAGTAACCTGAGCGCCGCAGGCAACACTGCGAATCAAAGGATACTGTACCTCTCCGAACACGCCACCGGCACAGCCATCAATACGCTTTCCAGTAGTCAGAACGGAACTGCCAGTAGCCGTTACCGTTACATCTTCTGCAATATAGCCCCGGCTGACCGCAGCTGTTGCCGCTTTTCCGCCCACGCCTCCTGCGGCAAAAACAGCCTTTACGTCCGTTGCACGAACCGTTACGGAATCAAACATATAGGCAGAGGTATCGGAGTAAGTGATAGTGCGCTGCCCAAATAGGCCGCCGGCGCCTGCGTTGATAAAGTCGCCATTGGAGGTAACAGTGCAGCCCAACACCTGAATATTTCTTGCAATGCGACAATCACATTTACCGATAAAGCCACCGCTAAATTGACTGCCCATCACGTCCACATCCTGCACGAGTACATCCTTAACATCATACCATTCCAGCACGCAGCCGAATGCGCCACCGGTATAACCATTCACAGTGGAGCTGCTCTCAGATGTGGTGGTAACGCTGCCGTTTCTTACCGTAAGGCCTACCACATCGGATTGATGGTATTCTTCAAACCCACCGACAGCCGAGAAGCCCTTGACGGTAAATCCAATCAAGCTGCAATCACGTACTAACTGATAATTTCGGCTTGCAAAGCCACCCACAAATTGACGACCCTCTACATAAATAGTACGCAGTGACATATTTTTGACAGGGTTTCCCACGGTTCTGCTGCTATAGCCCACGATGCCGCCAACATAGTTGGTCGTGGGGAGAGAGACCGTAATGTCATTTGCGGTCAAATTTGAAATACCGCCATGGATGTATCCTGCCAAAGCTCCACCGTAGCTGCTTATGGCCGTACCCGCTGTCTTTGTCAGCGACATCTCCTCCATTGTCACATCAGAGATGCTGCCATTGACCGTAGAAAAGAGCCCAATACAGTCAGCGGAGTAATCATTGCAGCCAAGGTGAATATTTTTGAAGTCACAGTTTGCCACAGTGCTGGCCGAAAGGATCAGACCCGTGTTACTGCGCTTTGCAGCGGATATTACATCCGAGAAATCGGCGTTTATATTCTCAAAACGAAGATTGCTGATTCCACCGGAAACACTTTCTATCCAAGGCTCACCGTTATAGCCGCCGCCATACTCCATATTGCAGAAGCACGGTTCCACCGAAGTTCTCTGTACACCCTCCAAACGTCCCAGCTTCAGACTCTTATAGGATGTATCCGCCCTTTCAAAGTCAATTTTTCCGGTAATGCGGAAGTTCTCGCCGGTAGTCCCATGGCCGTTTTTCATCAACTCGTTCCAAACGGTAAGATTTGGCACCTCATGGTACAAGGGCGCACCGAAATCGACATCTGCCTGGACGCTGAAGCCACCATACTTCATTGTCAGAGTATAGGTTTCCAAAGCCTTGGTCAAATCACTGCAGGTAATAGACAGATTGGATACCCCTTCGCTTGACTCAGTAAGCTCAATAGAAGCCCGCCCGCTAAAAATGTACTCATCAGTCAGGCCAAGGCCATCCAGCACAACAGAAAGTTCCTTTGTAGACACACCCTTTTTCAGTGCTGCAACAAACTGTTCAGTGGTATAGCCCGGGTGGTTCCATTGGCCGATGACGTAATACTTACCCGCGACATCACTATATTCGGCATTTTGAATGGTGATAAAATGATTGCCGCCAAGGCCGGGGATTGGTATATCCTCCTGCCCCCAGACGAGCTGACCTGCATCATTCAGCACCTTGGGGAAGCAGCCTCCGGAAAGACTTCCATATTCAAATCCAGAGCCCATACGAATCATATCGGTCCATGTAGAGCGCTGACTCAGTTGTCCAGAAGTAAGCAGCCCTGTCACATCACCGGTATCGCCTATTTCCAATCCGGTAATTGTCTGTTCATCGAAGGCATATCCTATTCTGTTTGCGCTGACAAACCCGCTCGTACCAAAAAGCCGGCCCGCATTCTCACCGCTTGCAGAGATATTACCAACGCTTAAAAGGAAGGAGTCCATAGAATTGCCGAACCTTCCACCGATGCCACCCACATAGTCGCCGGTGACAAAAATATCCATATCACTCCAGCACGTCGTGACCTGTGAGTTAGAATCAGCGCTGCCGAAAATACCGCCCACCTGGCTTGCCGTTGCACGGATGACGCCTGTGGCATAGCTATCACGCAGAGCATTATATCCATTGTAGCCCATTAGACCACCTACACCGCCTACTGTGGACGAATTCTGGATGGACAGCTCGATATTGCGTACATAGCAGTTCTTTATGTTGCTGAAGGATGGCTTTCCTACCAACCCACCGGCATAAACTGTGGCATTTGTTCCAGCGTCAGAGATGGTACTATCTGCAACTGAGCACTCCCACATCTCAAGGGAATACTGGCTCTCGCCCAGAATGGCACCCATGCTGCCAACACCGCGCAACTCAGAATCCCGGATATGCACGTTTTCAATGCGTGCATAATCAGCAGAAGCCACAAAGCCTGAATACTGGGCAGCAGTCCTATACGACGCAGTCAATGTCATATCCTCTATTACCAAATTAGAGAGTACGGCTCCTGGAGCCATCTTGTATATGACATAGGGATACAGCGTATCCATCAGCTTCAGCCCCTTTATCGAGTGGAGCTTTTGCTGACCGTTTTCATGATAGCCGCCATCGAGCTTTCCGGCAAAGCTTACCGTTTTGGTCATATCCGTCTTGCTTCCATTGAGCATGACAGCTCCCTGCAGCAGCGTATCAGAAGCGAAATCCAAATCGGCCGTTATGCGGTAATTCCAATCCATGTGGTCATTGATTTCCTGCCAATCGGTAAGGGAATCCACCTCTTTCCAGAACTCCACACCAGTAGTAGTATATTCCGCATTGGGCACACTTTGGACGGCTGCGCCATTTAGATACGTAAACCCAACGACCTTGTATGCACTGCGGAATTCCAGTGCAGTCACGTCTATCACCACATCCCACAGGCCATCTTCCGCCTTCCCCTGGGAGTGAATCTGATTGACCTCCAGGCCGTCGATGGTAATGCTGCGGATAGGCAACGCCCGCTCGTTTTGGAATCGCAGCAGGACAGCGCCAGCCTCGTTTCCCTGCACGAATCCATCTGCCATACTATCGCCAACCAGTCTGGGCACATTGTCATAAAGTACCGGCAATGGCAGATATTCCTGGTATTTTTGCATACAATCAGAAAGATTCAGCCGTGGATAGAAGCCCATAGGAACACAGTTTTCCACATCGAAACCATTCCCCAGTGCCTGCTGCTGCCAAGCTGCATCATACAAAATGGCAGGAGCGGCAGGAGAGACCTTATTTGCCTGGTTATCATCATATATATACTGGGAAACGTGCCACAGGTTCTCCATGGTCCTGTTATTATCCAGATGGAAGAACCGCTCCTTTTCCAAACGGTAACCAAGGCTCTTTTGACCATCGCTGCCCAGCAGGTAATAATCACCCACATGATAGATATTATTAATCTCATTAAAGACAGAGCGGCTCAAGCCCATTGAATAGCCACCTGAGCTGTTTTCCTCCGTTGGGAACCAGATATCCATTCTGGTGAACACATTTCGAATCGCACCATATTGCGTCTGGCCAACAAAAATACCGCCGCTGTAGCTGCCCTCACCTTTCTCAAATACGATGCCTGCGCCATTGGCACCATAAATATAGCCATTTTCAACGAGTGAGCCAAAGGCATTGTTCAAAACCAGTAAGCCGATGCTTTCACCCATGGGTCTGGACAGATAAAGGTCGCCCCCAAGGCGCATTATGAAATTGCGAACGGTACCGTGATTAACCTGAAGCAAGAGGGATGCGGCGGTACAGGTCGTATGCGTGCCATTGGTGCGGATTATAATGTCTTCTATCAGGCCCCTATTATCGCTGAACAGGGGAGCCTTGATACTTGCATTTTCAGGATAATCTACCACGAGATTACGAATCTCCGCCCCCTGGTAAACGAACTGGAACATCGGGCCATCCATGTATTCGTTGGTGATAACATGACCCTGGAAGTCTATCGTGCCATGCAGCGAAACAGCCATCGACTTTGTAACAGCAAAGTCATCCACAACAATGTAGTTGGCATAAGGATTAAGGTTTACCGCTTGCAACTCATCCTGATTAGAAATTGTAAAGTAGACACCATCTGTACGGAAAGTGATAGTATCCAATTCCACCATACTGCCCCGGTATTCCGCAGTCAGCACCATTTTATAGCTGCAACTGGCTTCCAGCCGATCCAGAAGCTGAACCATTTCTGCTGTCCAAGCACCATCCTCACGCTCATCAAGATACATAATCTGCGTTAGAATCGGCTCGTCAGCGTAAACAGGATTCACGACGCTGTCTGACTTATAGACAGACACAGTGGCCTGAGGAGTATCTGACAACTTGGCAAGATATCCGTCGCTATCCTTTACAGCTACGCTCACTTCGGCAGCATAACCCTGCTCCAGCTCAGCCGAGGCCACCTTATAAACGCCGCAGTCAGCAGCGCCCACCGAAACATAGCCGGCGTAATCAGGCACTACAAAAGCAGAGCTCATTGGACGGGATACAGAACCAATAGGCTTCTTGGCCTCGTTGTACAGCGATACGCTTGCAGCATTAGGGCTGAAGCACAGAAGGTCGCCTGGCTGCACCTGAATGAGTGCATTTGCCTCTGATACAAGGTTTACCTGAGGAGTAGTGTAATAGCTTGCCTGAATCCCCCGTGTACCGATAGATCCGGGATTAGAGAGAAGGATACGCATAGTTGCCGCACCCTTCGGCACCCCGGTCAATATACTGCCGCTGGTAGGCCGATGGATATCAGTACCGTTGTACCACTGTATCCTTCCCCCGCTTTCGTTATAGAAATAGATATAGTTATAACTGCCGCTCAGGCCATCCACCCGAACAAAGTTGGCCTCTTCGGGCAAAGAGATAGCCTCCGTGGTCACACGCTCAGAGCTATTGCTCGTCCAAACACCGGACTCGATTTTTTGCTTTACCTCTTCACCGGTAAAGTTTACTAATATATTACCACCGCTGCGCGTCGAGCTGTATTCCAACCCTTCGAGCGTCAGCTTGCCGTTTAAGCCGCTGCCGCCTAAAAAGTCTTCAAAAACCCAAAGCTGCTTATTTGCAGAAAAACCGCCGCCATCATTGTAAGCCGCAGCGCGGAAAACGATGGTATACTCTGCATCCGGGATGATGTTTTGGAAGGCAAGATTAATTGTCTCGCTTTCCAAATCGCTGGTGGCATATACCTTCTGCGTTGAAAGCAGTGTTTCGCCGTAGTAAAGATCAACATACACCAGGCCATCCTGCTGGATGGTCTCATCCTTATCGAATATCCGCAGGCCAATGAACTGCGCCACATCGCCGCCTATGAAGAAATCTTCATATTGCAGCTTGGGTTGAATCTTTTTGGTACGGAACTGATTGGTTGTAAGAGAGGTAGCTACCTGATACTCGATGCCACTCTTATAAACCAGGGATTCCATGGTCATTTGATAAGTGGTAGAAGTTTTCAGGGTTCCCTCTGTCATGGAAACACGCAGCTGAGCAGGCATAGTATAAATCATCTCACCGTTCTCATCCACATAGGCCTGCAGCAGAAGAGCCTGCCAAAGGGTCATGTTAGAGAACTGGCTTTCGTCACCCACCAGCTCGATGCACGGCGTATGGGTCGCTGCATCAGCCTCCTGAAGCACCACAGAACCACGTTCGCTGTTGTATTCGTAGTCCATGGTGTCCAGCTTGTCTAATGTCAGCGTGCTGGTTAGCACTGCATTGTTCTGTGTGTCACTGATAGTCAGCTTAAAAGCGTCCACGATGGAAAGGATATCCAGCGTGGTGCTCTTATTCATGGTAAAACCAAGGGTAGCATATGTATCCGAAATTTCAGAAGTAAAGGCAGAAAACTGAATACTGCCAGTGCTGAGAGATGCTGTGTAGCTCCGGGCCGTACCCAATACCGCATCAGTCACAACATCAAGACGAGGCGCAGTAACGCCAGTAGGCTGGGGGTCATAGTTTCCAGTGACACGAATAGTATAGGCTCTTGCAAAGGCAAGACTGTCCAGCGTAAAGGTATATGACTTATCATGAGTAGGCTCCGCCAACTCCAGCACAGTTTTGCTGCTGGAGCTTGTAGCATCACCAAATTTATCACCATTCTCCCAACTGCCATACAAATCAGCCTCTATGCCACTGCCATCTACAACGGTGAGCTTCAGAGCTTCACCGGGGAGCAGTGTGGCGTAGGGGTCGTTGACCGTAACCTTCAAGGTCAACTTATCTGTCACATTGGACACTTCTTCGATTTTGACCACGGGCGCTGTCTTTCGGGTATACAGGGTACCGCTGAAAGAGTAAGAGCCGTTGGCAATCAGGGGCATGGAGTTTCCATAACGGTCTACCGCACGGACGGTATAGGTATACTGGGTGCTTGGCTGCAGCTTACCACCCGATGAAGCAAAGACTGTGCCGGAACCTTCCTTGGCAGCCCGCAGCACATTGCTGCCGGTACTTAAAACCACCGCATCGCCGCCGCCCACAGGGGTCAGAGTGAACTCCAAACGGTTCACATAGGCTAAAGTATTTTTCTTGAAGTTTTCATAATCAAATGCTTCTGCCTCCGCATCGTAATCCGTTGTATTGCGAAGCGTCAGGGCATCAAGCTGAATGTCTTTATCCAGCGCTGCAAAGCATTCTGACCAAGTAGCTTCAACAGGCGCAATACCTTCGTTGGTAGGCGTCGTCAGTTTAATAATATCTGAGGCTACGGTTTTGCGTGTAACAACCTTTATGGGATTGCCATTCTCATCCGCATTGCCAGTATCCACCTGTGCATTGTACCGATAGGTGTACTGGACATAAATATCCGTATTAGGAGGCAAGGTGGACATGGCAAATTCCTGCGTCCCCGCATACGTCTTACGCAGCAACGCATTCTTGCCCTCGTAGTTACCAGCCGGGTAGATGGTATGTCCATCTTCGTCTGTAGTAGTTTCACCGCTGCCGATAACGGCACGGTAAATAGAAACCCTGGCCCCTTTTATCACCGTGTTGGCAGGATCTATGATAGTCAATTTGCCATGAAGAGCATAGCTCCAGGCTTCTAAATCTGTCAGGGTCACCATAGGATCACGGTAAGCCGGAGGACCAGAAGCGCCGCTGCCGGTACCGCTGTCACCAGTTCCAACATCCGGGTTTACCGCTCCGCCGCTTCCCTGCTCACCACCGGAACCGGGGGTGTTTTGGCCAGGTTCACCGCTGACTTCACCTTCTACATCACCAGAACCGGTGCCACCACTGCTGCCACTGCTGTCGCCGCCGTCACCTTCACCGGATGAAGCACCCTCGTCCTCCTCATCGCCGTCGCAATCGCCAGAGGAGCAGCCTTCATCGTCACTGCCATCGCTGCCAGAATCTCCTTCATCGCCACCGCAATCGCCAGAGGAGCAGTCTTCATCGTCGCAGCCACCACTGCCAGAGCCGCCTTCATCGCCGCTGCCACCGCCGCCAGAGCTGCCTTCATCGCCGCTACCACCG
>CAYMPG010000010.1:17265-61299 GCA_964392455.1 uncultured Clostridium sp.
CCACCGCCGCCAGAGCTGCCTTCATCGCCGCTGCCACCGCCGCCAGAGCTGCCTTCATCGCCGCTACCACCGCCGCCAGAGCTGCCTTCATCGCCGCTGCCACCGCCGCCAGAGCTGCCTTCATCGCCGCTGCCACCGCCGCCAGAGCTGCCTTCATCGCCGCTGCCACCGCCGCCGGAGCCGCCTTCATCGCCGCTGCCACCGCCGCCAGAGGAACTGCCTGCACTGCCTGTGCCGCTGCCGCCGGAGGAGCTGCCAGCACCGCCTGTACCGCTGCCGCCGGAGGAGCCGCCAGCACCACCTGTGCCGCTGCCGCCGGAGGAACTGCCTGCACTGCCTGTGCCGCTGCCGCCGGATGAGCTGCCAGCGTCACCACTACCGCTGCCATCGCCGACAGTGCCATTGCCGCCGGAAGATGTTTCATTAGGCTGCCTATCATGAGAGCTCTGTCCATCCTCGCCGTCTAAAACAGCAATGATATCGTTGATTTCTTCTTCTGCATCCTTTCCATCCCGAAGTTTATCGATAGCCTCCTGAAGCAGGCCCATGGCCTCCAGCAGGTCGTAATAGTCATATTTATAATCTCCAATAGTAATAGTAGCGCCAAATAATGCCGTTTCTTCGTTATATAACAGGGTCTTCCCGTCCAGATAGTACCAGCGCAAAGACTCTTCGGAGAAACGAAGAATACTGTTTGCAGGAATATTTATACTCTGCAATCTGGTTGTCAATACGGCAGGCTGTGCATTCATATGCAGCCCGTTTGATAGTACCAGCAAAACGAATTCTTCTGCATCCGCCTGGGACATATCGCTATTGTAGGTGATGCCGTCATTCAAATACATCCCCTCAAAGCATTGAACCAAATCGACGTCTGCAGAAAACAGCCATGTTTCTTCATCAAGGAAGCGCAGACCAGCACCGCCGTTAACAAAGATGGGATACACTTTATCAATTGCTATACGCTCTTTGCCCACATAGTAGCCTGTTGGGGAGGAATACACGGTATCCTCGTATTTTACAGATACGAGTCCCTGTGCATTTTTCTCGCCGGAACGCAAAGACCGTGTGATTTCGGAGGATCCAGGCACGGCAAGGCCATCTTCTCCCAGCAACGCAATAGCCGTTGTAGAAAACAGCAGCGCCCCCGTGAGCAGAGCCATAATCAATATTCCAACAATAAATACCTTTTTCATGTTGCTCCTTCGTGCTTTTACATTATCCTCCCACAGACTCCAACAGATCCGGCCTGGTAAACAGCAGGTTCTTCGTTCCATCGTGCAGGGTCAGGGAATCGCCCAAAAGGGATATGGTATAGTCGCCGCCTGCCACTTCTGCAATCACGTCATCTTGGGGCGGCTCTACCAACTGTTCCTTTGTCTCATAGTTAAATACCATTATGGAGCCGCCATATACAGCTTCCACATAGGACAGCGGCGGCAGCTCCAGAGTATACCCATTCATACGTAATGTAACCGTTTCCAGGAAGATGTAGATATCCCCGCCGTCATACAGGAATCCGGGATTCAAGACCTGCTCCCTGCCATCATGAATCAGCCTAACGCTGCCGCTTTGGGCACAAAGTATCTCCGAAAAGAAGTTTACTTTTCCCTGCGTCTTCGTGCGGGGCGCAAAGTATATCATGCTGCGGGGCAGCACGACGCTCGTACGATCCATAAGATAGATGGGAAGGTCGCTCATATCCTGCTTTTGCAGCCGGCCGATTTTTATATAAAAGCGGTCATCTGATTCCTGGTATAGCTCCGAGCCTGCAGCAATTGGGAATGTTCCGCTTGCATAATATTGCGTAGCTGCGCCGTCTAATGTATAAGATACAGAGCGATCGAGCAGCAAAATAACCGCTAATACAACAACGATAGCTGCTGCAGCAGGGATAATCAGAATCATTTTTTCTTTTCGTGACAACCTGAATCGCGATTTACCAACGCTCTTTCCCTTTGTCTTAGCTATACGCTTTCCTTCCGATTCAGCAGCAATGGTATGAGACTGCCTAATGCGGCGTGCTTGCTTTTCTTCACTCATGAATATTCGCACTCCTTCCCTCGGAAATGTCACTTAGCTCCATCAAAAAAAGGTAGATGCCCAACAGTGCGGTGAACAGCGCCATAAACACATAAACAGCAATAAACATCACACTTTTTTGCACATCGTAGTAAAAACCACATACCAAATTGGTAGATACCAGCGCCACCACCTCTGCTGCAAGCCACAGAAGTTTACCGGGTAGTCTCTTGATTTCAGATGCCGTTATAATATGAATCAACGCCGGAATAAGAAACATAATACAACGACTCACATCCAGTTTTTGAAACTGCAGGAGCAAAGCCAGCAGCAGCATAAGCTTCAGCCATGAACAGGACAGGCACATAATTCCCTTGGCGTCAAGTCCATAAAAAACACCCAGCCAGCGGAATCGCTTCTGATTTATCCACAGGCCCTTTACCTGCATAAGCAATACTGCAGCAACAATCATAGTGACCAGCAGTATGCCCAAAACGGCGGGAAGGACAGGCTGAATGGCGGCCAGCGAACGCAGCAAAAACTCCTGTATCGTCATAGCTTTTCGTCCCATCCATTACTGTCTTCCTGTATCAGAAGCGTGAACTCATTGTGCCGGTGTTTGTAATAACCGCAGATGTTTTTCAATTTTACTTCGCCATCTGCCAGTATAAATACGACGCTGCCTTCAATACGTCCCAGCGTATCTGCAAAACGATCTAGAATCAGCAGCCGGTAATCCTTGCTGTTGATACGAATAGCACGAACGTTTTCCAGCTGTTGATAGCCATTTATTTCGTCTATTATGCGGGCATTGATAGTTCCGCTGCGTACTTTCTTTTGTGACGGTGTAGCTTTGCCCTCTCGCCTGCCCATCGTATACGCTCCTTATCTATGATACTTTGAATAGGCCCCAATATAGGTGAAGTCCTGTTCGTCGATTTCATCAAAGCTGCCGCTCAGAATAGCCTCCACATCGTCCAGTACATCACCAATCTCCACAAACTGCCCCGGGATGCCCGTATACTGTTCTGCAACATACATGGGCTGGGAGAAATAATTACGTAGTTTGCGGGCACGATAGAATGTGTCGTAATCCTCCTGCGACAGCTCGTCAATACCCAGCACTGCCACAATCTGCTCCAATTCCTCATAACGTGACAGGCACATAAGACTCCTCTCCACCAGTGCAAAATGACGTGGGCCAATCACTTCAGGGTCTACGATGCGGGAATTGGTAGCAAAAACATTGATAGCGGGGTACAGGCCCTTCTCCGCAACCTTTCTATCCAATACCACCTGGCCATCCAAATGCTGGGAAATAGCATGCACGGCACCGTCATTCAAATCGTCCGCAGGGATAAAGATAGCCTGGAAAGATGTAATGGAGCCATCCTCCGTAGAATTGATGCGCTCCTCCACCTGGCTGATTTCCGTAAGCATGGCGGGAGAGTAGCCATTTTCAATGGGCATACGTGCCAATTCAGTGGATATCTCTGCATTGGCCTGTACCATGCGATAAATGTTATCGATGAACAGCAGCACATCCTGCTTGCGCTCATCTCGCAGATATTCTGCAATTGTAAGGCCGGAATACATGGCCCGACTGCGACTCATAGCATTATCGCCCATCTGCCCAAAGACCATGGATATCTTATCCAGCAGATTGGCTTCTATCATCTCATCATACAGGTCACGTCCCTCGCGGCTGCGCTCACCAACTCCAGTAAAGACAGAATTGGACTGCAAGCCCTGGTACACATTATGAATCAGCTCCTTGATGAGCACGGTCTTGCCAACACCTGCACCACCTAACAGCCCCATCTTAAAGCCTTTACGCATAGGAGCAAAGAAGTCCAGCACTTTGATACCTGTCCAAAGTATCTCGCCATCGATGACGATTTCGTTCATGGCAAGAGACCTGTCGTATATATTTCTCGTTTGAATATCCCTGACTTCTGTGCCGTCGATAGTTTCTCCGTACGAATTGAAAACATGACCCAGCACCTGCTCGTCATAAGGCACCTGGATACCCTGAGGCTGCAAATAAACCTCCAGTCCACGCTTCAAACCGTTGGTGAGGCCGCAGCAAATTGCGGAGGCCACAGAGCCTTTGATCTCGGCTACTTCCATCATCACACGGCGCTGGGGAAGGTCAACATACAGAAGGTCACGGATGCCAATATTGGGCTGCGCCAGAAATACATCTATCTTTAAGCTGGAAACCGCAATAATGCGACCGACAGTATCCGAGGATACTGTATTCATAGTTTCACGCTTCTTTTCCATTTCCCCTTACATCCTTTCCAAGGATTTTTGCTTAATATAGCTGTCAGTTGTCTTCTGAACAGCACGAAGGTTTCGTTCCTTCCTGGCCAGCCGAAGTTCTTCTGCTTCCGCCTCATCCAGCTTCTTGAGAGATTCCGAGGTTGCATTCTGCCGCATGATGTTTTCTGAGGCATAGGCGCTTGCGGCAGCGATTCGCAATTCATAGACCATGAAGGATATAGTCATATCCTCCAGCATCTGGTCGGGGTCACATTCGAACAGAAAGTCGCCCCGCACGCTGGTGCGTTCTTCGGTAGGCAAGTCCAGCGGGTATATCCGCTTCACTACCTGTTTAATGGAACTAAGGTTATAGTAGTGGTTATACACCAGCTCTACGGCAGACCAAGGACGCTCTCTTACTGCACGCTCCAGATAAGCACGTATTTGTCCAAAGTTCGTGCTGAATTCCTCCTGCGTCAGATACAGGGAAATGCTTTGTGGCTTCCGTAACTTTTTGCCTACTACTATTTTCTCATTGTTGTCGTCTTTTGCCAGCACGGAGGAAACAGAGGCATTGACGCCTCCGCAGAAGCCAAAATCAGAGCCAAGATATATCCGCAATACCGGCAGCGTAGGGTCAGGGAGGCGAATATGTTTATCCAATCGGAGATTCCGGTTGTTCATGATGATTCGCATCATAGCTTCCAACTCGTATTTCATGGCCTCAAACATGTCTGCACGGCGGCGTGATGCATCCACACGAAGCAGCGAGTGAAAGTTCATGACCTTGACTACTGCTTTGATGTTCATATCCCGCTCTCCTTTTTATTAGGCCTCTTCTTTTTGAACTTAGTCAGTGCCTGCAACATGTCTTCCGATGTTCGCACAGCAAATTTCTGCTGCTTGAGCATCTCCAAAATAGCGGCACCACGGCGCATTTTAGCACGGAGGGAGGCACTCATTTCATCGGTATTGGCCAGCTCAAATACTTCTCGCTGCTCTAAATAGCTCAACAGCTCACGGCGGATAGGAGGCCCAGCCTTTTTCATCTCTTTGGACTGAACGGCACTACCCAGGCGGGATACGGACAAGCCATAGTTGATGGCCGGCTTTTGCCCCTTCTCAAAGTTTTTAGCAGAGAGCACAATCTGTCCATCCGTAATGGATATTATATTTGTGGAGATATAATCTGTAATATCCCCGCTCTTAGTTTCACATATAGGCAGGATGGTGATAGATCCGCCATTCATGTGCTGGCAACCCAGCTCCAGCATCCGGGAGTGGGAATAAAAAATATCGGGAGGATAGGCGTCACGTCCAGGAGTCTTGCCCATCAGCAGGGCGATTTCTCGGCAAACATCTGCATGACGCTTCAAATCGTCAATGACTACCAGAACATCCCTGCCCTGTGCCAGGAACTGGCGGGCAATGGACATGGCCGCATAGGGGGTATTACGCAAAACAGGTGCACAGTCATCGTTGAACGCCGCTACGATTATTGTATAATCCATAGCGCCACGACACAGAAGCTGGCTGTAAATATCTTTGACATCCTTCTTTGTCTTTCCAATGGCCACATAGATGCACAATACATCCTGTCCCCTTTGGTTGAAGATGGTATCCAGAGCAATCTGCGTCTTTCCCGTCTTTTTGTCTCCGATAATCAATTGCCGCTGGCCGCGCCCGATAGGATACAGCAAATCAATTCCGGTAATACCAGTAAGGAGGGGGCGATTTACCGTAGTTCGTTCCATGATTGGGATAGGTGCAGTTTCTACCGGCACAGGCTGTACGTGTTCCAGGTGCTTACCTACCAGGCGATCTTCGCCAAACATATCCACCACATGGCCAATGCAATCAGGTGAAAACCGGGCAGAGAACTCTTCGCCGGTGGCAGTTACCGTATCTCCAACTTTTACAGCACCGCTCACATGGGTCAGGGCAATCAGGACACTATCCTGGCGGATGGCATCCACATACCCCTCTGCACCATTGCCTACTAACACGCGTTCGAAATAGGAAACGTCGTACAGGCCGGTAGCCTCCACGATATATTCACGCACCATGTGAACTCTGCCAACGGCATACGTGTTGGCGCCGTCCCTGATGTCTGATATTTTTTTATCCAAAACCGTTTGGATGGCTGTGTTACTCAATCAACTCAGCTCCCTTCCCTTGATGCAATAGTCATATAGGGTATTGTTGAACTCAATCTGAAAGCCCTCGCAGATATCGGGATCCACAATCACCTCGATACCATCAGGATACGTGCCTTTATCTGAAGGCGATACCCGCAAGCGCAGCGGTTGCGGCTCCATAGCTGCCGTAGCCCGCAAATGGTCATAGAAGGCAATAGCGCTAAACGTCTCATGGGCTGCCTGGTAGTCGTTCAAAAGCGAAAGCGCACTGCCGCTCAGAGTATCACGCAAGATACGAATCTGCTCATCCTCTGGCAACACAGACAGCTGATATACGGTATTATATGGGAGCTCAGACAGCAAGAGCGTGGCAGCGCCAGCAGGCTGCGTTTCGGATGCCCCTTGCAGTGACTGAAGCATCGCTATCGGCTCCAGCTGGAACGCACCCTTAATCTTCTGGTAGGTCTGGCCGACCGATGTATCCCGATAGACGGCCGAGCCTATCCTCTCGGCAGCATTCAAAATAGAACCGCCGGATACGGTATACGCAGGTGCTTGCGATGGCTCGACAGCAGGGCTGTCTGTTGTAGTCGCAGCCTGATACTGGCTGATTTTTTCTTCAATCTCCGCCAATTCGCCGCTGCGAACCTCCAGCAGCGAATCATAGGCAGAAATCAAATCTACCGTCTTTATTCGGATACCGTCAGATACTTTTCGGGATATCCAAATCACGCAAAGCAGCACAAACCCGATGAGAAGACCAACTACTACTGCGGCGCCAATATATGCGTACAGCAAGTTTCGTCAACTCCTCTTACAGATTTAATATGGGATTAAAGTACATAAGAACAAGCGCAACTGCCAACACAATCAGCAGTATCACCGCCGCAATTGAGGCAACAACAAGCACAGCCTGAATCACCGGCCCCTTAGTCTCAGGGTTACGGCCAACAGCTTCGGCAACTCTGGCTCCCATCAAGCCCAGGCCGATACCAATGCCAAGGACAGACAAACCAATCATCGTTCCGACTGCGGTGATGACTGCAGCATTTAAAGATTCCATGTTTCCTATCTCCCTATTATTTTAATTTCGTATTCCGCTTTGCCGGGCAATGCGGAGACTTTTATGCAGCGGTGGTTCTAATCGGCGGCCGGTGGCTACCATACAAATCTCGATTCAGATGCAGAGGCACTGGCGTCATAGAAACTGTTGTTACCGCGCGCTGTCATCACTACGTTGTCTTCATCGTCTTTAAACACGACTACAAGATTTTGCGGCAGCTCTCTCATGTTTACCTCAATGGAGCAGCGATATCCCGTAGATGCAGCAAGTTTTATATCGTCGCTGTTCAGCTCTACATACTGTACTAACTGCTGATCTCCATCTAGCACTTCAATCTTGCCAGATGAGAAATCTGGTACGGACTCCAGCCACAGGGTAACGCTCATGCCGCCGGACGTGATGCTGTTGATTTTCAGGCTGTGCTGCTGCGAGATGGTACGCACTTTCATATAGTCATCCAGATACCGCTCAATCTCGTATGTTTCAGAGTCTTCAGCCTGATGGCCAATCACTACATAATACTGCGTATCCGGATTCAAGCCGTTAAATGTATAGCTGCTCCCGTAAGTACTTACAGAAACACGCTCACCAGCTGATTCCGCCGTACCGAAATTCATCCAATAGGCGTCTTTATCGCCAGGACCATCGTATTCATCGCTGTAAAGTTGAGCCGCATTGCTGAATCCTGCGCCTTTCAACTCATCAACAGAATGGAGCTCCAGGTAGACCATACCAAGCGTACCGAAAGGATCCACAAAGTAATAGTCAACAGTAAGGCTGGTGCTGCTGTAAGATTCCACACCTTCCAGCATAACGATCTGAACGACATCCTGGTCTTCTCCGATACCGCCTGCGCCACCTTGTCCGCCGACACCACCGGTACCACCGGCACCGCCTGCGCCGCCTGTACCGCCAGTACCGCCAGTGCCGCCTGCGCCGCCTGCGCCGCCATCAGCACCGTCTCCGCCGGCACCTCCAGCGCCGCCTTCTCCGCCTTCTCCGCCTGCGCCGCCTGCACCACCTGCACCGCCTGCACCGCCTTCGCCACCGGCACCACCGGCACCACCGGCGCCGCCGTCTCCGCCATCTCCGCCCTTGACGGATACGTAGATATCATCAGGCGTTTGCGGGTCATCAATGGTCTTGTAAATACCGGAATCATAGGTATTGGTGCTGCCAATCAGCTTGCTCAGGTCGATTTCGTGGTCGTTGATTTTTACAAGCTCATTTGCAATATCAAACTCAATCTCGCCGGCAATAAGTGTGGTTGGCTGGGTGGTACGAAGACTCATGGTGTTTGAAAACATCCGGGCATTGCCTACCATATCCATCACGATATAGAGATAGCCCTCTGTATTGAAGGTGTTTTCACTGTCATGTATCTCCGTGCAAACCAGCACATAGCGACGGTCTGCCAGCTTTATCAGCGCACCATTGGCCGTTACAGGGTATTCTTCTTCGTCTGTGACGGTCTGCACATTACCGCTGCCGTCAATCATATACCCGCCGCCAAAGGCACGAACTGCTGCATTAGCGAAGCTCATCGTGTGGGCACCGAGGGGCAGCGTATCGTCACCGTATGACAGGCGATACTGCCCATCACGGGCGTAGGCCACCACGGAGGATTTTGTCAAATCCGTTGCCGTATAGGTGCTGTCATAAATGATACTGCCAGCTGCAAGCTCTACGCCTGTATCTGCGGTGGATGCCGACCGGTGTGCTATCATGCCAATGCCCACAAACATCAGGAGAATCAGCACAGTAAAGGCTGCAAATATAATCTTTGTGCCTTTTGTAAAGACTTTTAAACTATCCATGTTACACTCCCTCCACTATCCGTAGAAGTTGAAGCTCAGCGCATCGTGCTCATAGCTGTTGGCATCCTTATAGAGGTGGATGGTAACGTAATATGTACCATTGGCGATATCCTGAGGAATGTCGTAATAGTATTCATAGTTCACGTTACTGTTCACCAGCGGCTGCTGAATCATCAGGTCGCCATTGGACGCCAGCGATGTTCCGTTATAATGAACCGCCACACCGCTCAGCGTTCGGCCTTCCACGTCCCAGACGATTTTCTTATACACCTGGTCACCAGTGGAATTATCTCTGAAATCAATGAGGCCAAAGCTCTCAGGCAGAATCAAGCGCAGCTGCGTTTCGCTTATTCGGCCAACGGCCGCCTTTCCTGTATTCAGCAGAATACCATCTGAAACCGTTGTTTTCTGCACCTTCTCTGCCACACGGAAGTTGTTTTCGATGTCATCCTTAGTATCATCGTTCTCGAAATTGCCGTTCTCCCAGAAGGAGTTCACAAACGTGGTAAACCATGCGCCAGTGCCGTTTTTAACATCCTTAAAGAATTTCTCCCAGTTTGAGCCATCTCCATCGGATTCCGTGGGATAACTTACGCCTGTGTGGTTCGGATCCACCACGGCATATACATGAAGCTTATACTCCGTGTCCGAGGCGATATTGAAATCATTAGCACTCGCCCAGCTATCCTCCACGGTAGCCATGCTCAGCTCGAAGGCCTTTTTTGCCTCGCTGGCAGAGAATACCTGGTTGTCGTACTTCGTCATTATGCGCTTCTCAACACCGCCTTCATTATAGGTGAAGCGCACTGTATAGAGGCCCGAGCCATTCAGATAGCCATTGTTTCCCATGAAGGAGAACTGTGCATCGTTGACAGTCACTTCATAGTTAATCTTTTCATGGGTAGCATTTTTGACATAGACCAGTGCACCATAATTGCCAATTGGCGGTATCACTGCGCCAAATTTTGCGCTGCCCACCGCAACGTTCGTGCCGCTGCTCTCTTCCACCGCAGTGACTCTCAGCCAATAGGTGCTGCCTGGTGTCAGCTTGGCTCTGTTTGCCGAAGGGGTCATATTGATGGTCAGCATATTCCCTGTCGGGTTCAGTGCGGAAGGCTCTGTCAATATGCCGCTATTCTTCATATCCTCGTAGCTGAGGTATGGCGTGTTATTCTCGGAGCCCCATACTTTTTCGGCTTCTTCTTCGGATGTAAAGATGTCATACCGCATCTTGACGCCCCACGAGCGGCTCAGCTTGAAGTCCAGCTGGAGGGATTTATCAAAATAGCTTTGGTTAAGATACTGTACAATGCTCATGGAAGAGGTAATGTCTATCTCTGCAGAGGTCTTTACAGTATAAACCGCATCGCTGGTACCATCCATTTGCATCAAAAGCACTTCCTTGCCATCAATGACCATATAAAATGCAAGAACGTAGCTTCTGTTTGCTTCCAGCCCGGTTCCTCCGGTAAACACACCAATCGTATTTCCCTCAGCTTCCGGTCGAGTCCACTCGTTGTATTCATCCAGTTCAAGCGTCTGTTCCTGAAGGGATTTGCCGGTAGAACCGATATCTGCGGCGCTATCAAAGAGGCGAACGATTACTTTTTTCTCGTCTGCCTGCTCGGCTCCGGAGATGATGAACTTGTTCAGCTTAATCTGCGTGGTTCCCGGGGTATACATCTCATAGGGGAACTTCACAGTGGGAGTGATTGCCGTGATACTTCCCCCTGTCCCTAATCCAGTGAGCTTATATTCGCCTACACCCTTTACCGTCATGAAGTTTCCTGTCATGGCTGTGGGCGATATGCTCTGATCCACACCGCCATGCGTTGGGCGCAGATAACGAGCTGCACCTCCGCTGTAAGAATCAGCATACCAGGTCTGGAAGTTGACTTGAGTTACTGCTGCGGTGGCATTTTTCTCTGTATCGACCAGAGCATTTTGCCGGAGTATACCCAGTACGCTTCCATTCGTCACAGTTGAAAGGCCGTTTTGGGGGGCGGAGCTGCTGGTCGAATTGCCCTTGCCGTCTGTTACAAAGTAGTCACCCAGGGCCGGATTGCTCATTAATCCGGAATATTGCAGGCCAACAAAGGTTTTATTATTCTCAATAAGGCCCCATCCCTGATTGCCGTTATCGTAGAGAATTGCAGCCTCATTGATTGTAAAGTCGCCGCTGCCCAGTAGGCCTGTTGCCAATCTTGCATAGATACCGCCGCCCAGTGCGGATTCCAGGGGAAGATAAAAAGTCCTATCCGTGCTACCCTTTTCGATTACGACCTTTAATGCGTAAGCTCGGCTTGCAAGCAGGGTATCCAGCTGAGAGCCCGGATCAGCATCCAAATTAAACTGGATATAGTTTTTCTGTGCATTTACCTCCCAGTTATAACTGACGCCACTGGTTTTATACTCGAAGTATTTACCCCAAGCCCAATCCATGGGCATTCTGCACAGGTAAACGCTGTCGTCCTCATCTGCATAGGCAGTCCCAAGCCTAAGAGCGTACAGGATATCCTCGTAATTCAGCACATATCGATTAATCCGCACGACAGGCCGGAGCAGATTAGTCAGCGCGCCTGGATCAACGCTGTAAGGTATCTCAACGGAATACCAGCTATCCGCATTTCCATTGCCTGATACACCTGTGCTGGCGACAGTATCTCCATCAGTAATACCCGCATAGCCTGGCTGCGGCGTATCCCATTGAATCTGCGTTGTGGTTCCTGTGGCGGTCGAGATGGTTTTATCGATGTCGCCCATCCAGGTATAGTGAAGCACTGCGGTACCGTTGCTGACAGCGCCGGTGCCGCCGGACCCTGCTATACTGACATTCTCTACTCCATTCAGATAGGTGTAGAACTTGGGCGTGACCTTGGGCGCTTCGCACATACCGGAATTCAGGATATATACATTGCCCTTGCCCAGGGTCTTTCCATATTCCTGTCCAGCGCCAAATTGCTCCTTATACTGGCTGTAGGCAGCATGGCCGTAGGGATAGATACCCTTGCTGTCCGTTTCGCCGGTTCGGCTATACTCCACGGTATAGGCAAAGACATACCGGTAGCCGCGACCCATTCCTCCTTCAAGGCTCTGACTTGAACCACTGGTCACAGGGTTTGCCTCTCCGGTGCGATAAACATAATAGCCGGAATACTGGCCTTCGCTTTCTGTGCTCTTATTGCCGCCGAACAGGAACGCTACCTTTGGCACGCTGTCAGATTCGCTGCTGATAGGCAGCGTTATCTGCATCAGCTTCGGGATGCCGCCATCGCTCTCCGTATTCAATGGGTCTGCTGCATTGCTGCTGGTAACGGCGCTATAGAATGCGCTGTACTCCATGGCATAGTAAGTCACGTTCAGACCCAAGCGCTGAGCATTATCATAATTTGCCTGCACGGTATACCCGACGATGGCATCATCCGGCATATCATCCATGGACTCGTATTCTGTTGCGCCGAACTTTGCGGCATCCTTCTTGTAGATAGGCGTAGCAGTAACGCCCTTAGCAGGATCCATCAGCAAATCCGGCGGCGTAGCCTCGGCCACGATGATGGCGCTGGCATTATTGATGGTAGAAAACTCATTGACATAGCCCATTTCCATGTCATAGGTGCCGTCCATTACCCGGGCTACACGCAGCGTATAGTCGGCAGAAGGGTTCAGCGTGGGGCTGCCAAACATGGCTTCAGTCACATCAAGGCCCTCGCCAAATACCTTAGCCAGCTGGGTTTCCTCGTTTATGTTGGTAGTAGCCAGCAGAGTTGCTCCATAACCGGTACCGGCATAGAGCTGCAATTCCACCTGCCCGCTTGTCAGCTGCTCCATGGCATAGGCACTTCTCGCCGGTGATGTATCATTATCCCCTGTCAGCTGCAGCTTCATGGAGATGGCACCGGTGCCCTCACCGAGCGCCATAACGGCATTAAGAGGAATAGTGTCAAAAGTACGGAAGCTGACGGTGCCAATGGTGCGCTTCACAAGGCCATTGCCATCGCCCACATCCAGATAACCAACCAGAGTAATGGTATAGTTGGAATTCTTATAAAGGTGGAACAGCTTAAGGGCCACCGTAGCAGTGTTGGTCTGGGCAGAAACGCTGCTGGGGGCGTAGGTGGCTTCATAGATAGTTTCGTTTCCATCTTTGCCAATCACAGCATCGGTAGTGCTGATGGAAATCGTCTTATCATATATCTGGTCGGAATAAACATTTAATTCCAGCGGATGGGTGGCATCTACCGTTAAGCTCTGCTGAGTATCCGTCAGATTGATGCTGATAGTGCCGGCCATCTTGTCGTACTCATTGCCCTGCTCCTCAATGCTCAGCTTCACGCTTGGCAGCGTTGAGCCCTCCGCCTTGACGGATCCGCTCATGCCCAGGTCATACTGCACAGTCTTTTCATTATCATCAAACTGCAGCGCCACACCAAAGCGATATTCTACTCCGGAGTCCAGGAAAAATACGGCGGGCTCACTCTCGCCGGGGGTCAGGGTGCGGGTCTGATGCACCTGCGTAAATTTTCCCTCACCATCAGCAGTGTAGGCCGTATAGCTGTAACTCACAGCGCCGCCGTCAGGATCTGTAACGCTGGGACGCCAAACCTCGAAGCCGCCTGTCACTCGATTGTAAGTTGCCTTGGGCGTATCGGTCCAGGTAGGTGTTTTCTTCAGTGTGGATACCTCTAATTCCTGCCTGGTCAAAGAGTCCATGCCGTTGGACACAACACGCACACGGGCAATATATTTTGTATTGGAGGGCAGACCCTCGGGTGCATTGGTATTGGTATCGATAATCCCTTCAAACGTAAAATCGTCTGATTCCTTGTTAAAAGTAACTATCGTATTGAGATCACGGGTTCCAGCTTTGTACAGCTCGGCCCTTCCGTTCTCCAATACGAATTTATACTCGTAACTCTCTTTGTTGGTGAGGGAAAACGCATCATTCTGGCTGGGCGTCAGGAGATATACCTCTGCCTTTTCATAAGCATCGGCAGCAGATACATTAATGGTGATAGAGTGATCATCTGCCGATTTCTCGGACAGGAAAACGCCAGTGGAATCAGTATAGAAGGACCGGCTGATAAACTCACGGGAATAAAGCGTTTCATTCACCACATAGTACGCATGGACCGAGATACGATAGCGGGTATCCGGCTTTAATGGGTTATCCTTCGTGGAAAAGTATACTTCCTCACTACTGCCATAGATGCCCTCAAATTCTCCTGCACCAGCTTCAGTGGTTGTTAGAGGGGTCCCATCGTCACCCATCTCATAGCAGAGTATTTCCTCGCCGGTCTCAACATTATAAATCTTAACCGTAGCGGGATGGTCGTGGTCACCGGATACTAACTCCAAAAAGCTATTTGAATCGGTGATGGCGATGGTACCGCTCAGGGATGTGGCCGTTACGTTCCACTCGGAAAAGGTCATAGTCGGCAGTGCGGTATTGGTGGAGCTGTCTACTATGGCATTATTACCGGTTTGGCCGGGGTTACCGGTAAGGCCGCCCTGACCATTGCTGCCGCCTGCACCGGAGCTGCCGCTCGCGCCCTGACCACCGGCTGCGCCGTCTTCACCGGTTTCGCCATTCTTCCCCTGCTCACCGGATTTGCCTTTTTCGCCTGCGGCGCCCTCCTCGCCTTCTTCGCCTTCCTGGCCTGCGGCGCCCTCCTCACCGGCTTGTCCCTCCACGCCATCAAGGCCATTCTGGCCATCAACAGCATCTATGTGCAGCTCAGGCACAATCTGCCGGCGGGTCTCGTCCTCTGTAAGCACGATGCTGTCATCTGCGCTGACAGACAGCTTCGCCATGGACATCTTGTAGGTATCGTTGTTGATGAGCTGGGATACGGGGTAAATGCGTACGCCGGAGGCAGTCTCTATATAGCACTCCTCCGATATAGTCATCCATATATTTTCCGGAGTCAGTATCTGCACGATGCCATCATCCGTAATTTGAATCTGCACATAGTCCTCTACATCGCGCTGCTCACCCTCCATGTAGTAAACGGAAAGCTGGGGAGACCTGATCATGTACTTCTGGTCAGACAGCTTCCACAGGTGGTCGCCAAAGGTTATGGTGCCGGCTGTGGTCTCCGCAGTGTATTCGCCACCGGCGGACTGTATTGTAAGGCCAGCGCTGATATAGTAGTTATTGATAAAATTATTTGAAAGGTCATTGAAATCCAACAGTATGCCATCGCTCAACGCCATGACACCACTGTCGTCAAAATGTACAAAGCTCTCCTGCTGAACGGTCACCTTCTCGCCGGATGCGGTCTCAAACTTGACAACTCCGGCGCTGGATACCTTGTAACGGGATGCCGCATTAAAGGTCAGCTGCTTTGTCTCGGCACCATCGCCCAGCAATACATAGCCGTTGGTTTTGAACTCCGGCTGCACACTGGATGAATGCCAAACAGCAAAGCCTGTAAATGCCGCCAGCACCGCAAGGCAAACAGAAAGAGTGATAACAAAAATCCGTTTCAACATAGCCGTTCTCTCCTGATCCAATGAGATCAATCTTTATAACAAAATCGCACCTGCCGCTTTGATGGAGCTCCGCTATCACCGCTGAACATTAGCTGGGCGGCAACATATGCCGGATGGCAATACCACATAATTCACATTCTGTGGTAATACGAAATCGCCACTGCTTTAAGCAAATTTCATTCAAAACAGGCATAAAGCGACATTAAGGGCGTACATACACGAATTTATTTTACTACCAGCATTCGCAAAATGCAATCCCAAATGTACTTTATGGCAAACATACAAAAGAAAAGAGCACTACCAAAAGTCCATGCAATGCCTTCGAGTAAATTAAGGCGTAGGGCGCATTTTTGTCGTGCTTATTACGGTCTATTTCTGTATCAGTTCAAATATGCGTGAGCTAAACACTGCATTCCTAAGGCTTAAATGTCGAAAAATCTATCAGAAATGCCAATATTTTCAATTGATTGAACCCTATGTATTTGTATTACCACAGAATGTGAATTATGTGGTATTCGAATGGGCTATGTTACGAGCCCCATCTGTTCCATTTGCTTGCGATGCTCTATGCCGGTCGTCATGATATAAATCCTGGTAGTATCTATGCTGCTATGGCCAAGAATATCCGCCAGCTTTGCGATATCCCGTTCAATAGCATAAAATTCACGTGCAAATAGTTTTCGCAGATTATGTGGGAATACCTTGCGTGGGTCTATTCCTGCCATTCTGCAAAATCTTTTCATTTGCTTCCAGATATTGCTGCGATCCAAAGGATTTCCACATCTGGTAATAAATACGGGGCCGCTTGGAATACCACGTTTTTTTGCATGCAGCAAGAGCTTCTTCTGTAGCTTTTCCGGAATCAATACGATGCGTATCTTGTTTTTGCACTGCACCGTGACCTGGCCTGCCTTTACCGCTTCTATTGTAAAGTGCTTTAGTTCGGATATGCGGATACCTGTGCCGCATATCGTTTGCAAAACAAGATGCAGCCTCGGGTCATCCCGTGCTGCATGCAATAGGCGCATATACTCTGCTCTTGTCAGCTCCCGTTCTTCCGGGCAATACGCTTTTCGTTGCGTTCGAAGATTCTTTACCCGACAATCCGTCCAATTCATAAACGCAAAAAAATTATTCAATGCTGCCAGCATGGAATTGATGGACGCAGGCATATAGGAGCTCTCTATCAAGTAGTTTTTATAGGTAATTACCAGCTCCTTTGTGACCGCCCTTTTCCCTGCAAACACGAGAAAAGCTCTGACATCACGCAGATACTTCTGTATAGTTGCGGGGCTCCTTTCCTCAGATTCCAGGTATTTGCAGTAATCGACCAATTGTGCTGCTATTATGACCCTGTTTTCATCCATCTAAAATGTGCCTCCTTAAAAGATGAACTGTTGTGCCATTACTTCAACCTTGAAAAAGCTATATTTTATTATAAGATACATATGAAGCAGGAGGCAAATTTACTGCATAGCAGGAGTTTTGTTTCTTTATTTTATTATGATTATGCTCCTGTGAATCATACGTTTTCTGCTTTCCTGATGAACGCACCGTCAGAGCCAGATAAGCATAAAGGGCTGTAACCCCTTATCACGCTCAAAGTTCTTGACAAGCCGAAAGGCCGTATACCCGCATGGTACACGGCCTTTTTATTATGTTATGTTTGCATCTTTCAGTAGGCTCGCCCTGTATTACAGCAGGGTTATGCCGGCCTTTTCGCAGATGGCGATGGTTTCTGCATCCCATATGGAGGACTGTACCTCGCCTATGTGGGCCTTGCCAAGCATAAGCATGCACAGACGGGATTGGCCAATGCCGCCGCCTATGGTAAGGGGCAGCTCGTTATTCAGCATCATCCGATGATAGGTAAGGCCACGCCTGTCGTCACAGCCTGCAAGGGTAAGCTGCTTATCCAGAGTATCAGCATCCACACGGATGCCCATGGAGGATATTTCCATGGCGCAATCCAGCACATCGTCATAGAACAGTATATCGCCATTCATTGTCCAGTCGTCATAGTCGGGAGAGCGTCCATCATGCTTTTCCCCATTGGACAGCACGCCGCCTATGCCTATGATAAACACTGTACGGCATTCCTTTGTAATGGCCTGCTCACGCTGCTTTGGCGTAAGATCAGGATACCTGTCCAGCAGCTCCTGGGAGGTAATGAAGGTCACATCCCGTGAAAGGCTGGTATTTATATCGGGATAGCGGGCCTTGAGAAGATCCAGCGTATTGCATACGCAGCCCACTATTGCCCGGACTGTGTTTTCCAGGGTAAGCATATTGCGGGTCTCAGGGGTTATCACCTTTTCCCAGTCCCACTGGTCAACGTATATGGAGTGGAGATTATCCAGCTCCTCATCCCGCCGAATAGCGTTCATATCGGTATAAAGGCCATTGCCGGGATGAAAATCATACCTGTACAGCGCCATGCGCTTCCACTTTGCAAGGGACTGCACCACCTGAGCGTCCTTTTTGGTATATGGAATATCAAAGCCCACAGGCCGCTCAAAGCCATTCAGGTTGTCATTGAGGCCGCTTTCAGGCTGCACGAACAGCGGTGCAGATACCCGCTTAAGGTGCAGGGCACGGGCAAGGCTGTCCTGAAACTCACGCTTGATAAAGCTGATGGCATCCTGTGTTTCATAGAGTGACATGGATGGCCTGTAGCCTTCCGGGATGAATGTCTTCATGGTTGTTTGTTCCTTTCCTGATAGTAGATTCTTTTAAAAACGAAAAGCGGGAAGATGCGTTTTTTCCTTAGCACCTTCCCGCTCGCTCTTTCAAAAAAGTGTATGACGGGTCGGCGCCCGCTTTTTTTGATTTTAGTCCTTGCGGGACTTCAAAAATGCAGGCACGTTGAGATTATTATTATTGTTGTTGTTTGACTTTTCCGCCTTGGGGAGATCCTCCATGGTGAAGGGAGCGGATACCTCCTCGCCCTCGGTTATGGGGGTGTACTGGGGAGCCTTCTTGCGGGGCTCGCTCCAGAAGGGCTTTTCCGCAGGCCGGTTCCAGCCCTCCTGGGCCTTTACCTCGCCCACGGTGGGGCGGCGGGCAGGCTGGGTAGGCACGCTGTTTATGGGCTGAGCCTGAGGCTGGCCCTGAGCAAAAGCACCCCTGCTGCCAGATTCGAAGCCGGTGGCGATTACGGTTATGCGGACGCCCTCGCCCATTTCCTCGTCTATACCGGCACCCCAGATGATGTTGGCCTCCGGGTCGGCATATTCCTGAATTATGGAGGCTGCCTCTGATACCTCGTGTATGCCAAGATCCGAGCCGCCGGTTATATTGAGCAGCACGCCCTTTGCGCCATTTATGGAGGTTTCAAGCAGCGGGCTTACTACGGCCTGGCGTGCAGCATCCGCAGCACGCTTATCGCCTGTGGCAATACCGATGCCCATATGGGCCATGCCGCGCTCACGCATTATGGTACGCACATCTGCAAAGTCCAGGTTTACCATTGCGGGCACGGCGATAAGGTCGCTTATGCCCTGCACGCCCTGACGCAGCACGTCATCCGCAATGCGGAAGGCGTCAGTCAGGCTCACCTTGCCTACGGTATCCAGCAGGCGGTCATTTGGGATGCAGATAAGAGTATCAACGTTGCTCTTAAGGTTGGTAATGCCGTTTACTGCGTTATTCATTCTTACCTTGCCCTCAAAGCCAAAGGGCTTTGTAACTACGCCAACGGTAAGTATGCCCATTTCCTTTGCACACTCCGCTACCACAGGGGCAGCGCCGGTGCCGGTGCCGCCGCCCATACCGGCGGTGATAAATACAAGGTCTGCCCCCTTAAGAGCCTCTGAGATGGCCTCCTTGCTCTCCTCGGCAGCCCTGCGGCCTATTTCGGGATCGGCCCCAGCGCCAAGGCCCTTGGTAAGCTTTTCGCCGATCTGTATTTTCTGATTTGCGTGGGACTGATAAAGCGCCTGCTTATCCGTATTTACGGAGATGAACTCCACGCCCTTTATGCCGTACTGAATCATACGGTTTACGGCGTTATTGCCGGCGCCGCCTACCCCAACTACCTTAAGCTGAGCCAGGTTGCCCCTTTCGAAATCCAATTCAAGACCGATTGGCATATTGTTCCCTCCTATTTTTATCTGCCGCTTTCAAACAGCCCTTTGAGTTTTTTTATGAATCTGCTCTCTGCTACCATTCCTACCAGCCTGCCCACATTATCCTCATCATCTGCATGCATTACAAAATCCATCACGGAAAATGCGCTTGCATAATTTGGGGAGGACAGCCTGGGCATCCATGGCATACGCACCTTGATGGGTATACCCATGAGCTTTTCAAGGTATTCGCAGCTCCCCCTCATCAGCGCTATGCCGCCGCCTGTAAGGTATACCGGAGGCTTGCTCTGAATATTCACCCCCATGTCTTTCATGAGGGACAGTATGTGGGAAGCGAGCTGCTTTGTGCGCTCCTCGATTATATACTGTATCACCGCATGCTCTACCCTGAGAGCGCCGCGGCCTTCTATGCGAACTATATCGATGCTATCCTGATAATCCAGAGAATAAACATATCTGCGCTTTACGTTTTCGGCAGATCCCTTCGGGATACGCAATCCGTAGGCTATATCTCCCGAAAAATTTGCCCCGCCTATGGCAAGTGTCTCGCAGGCGATGAGCGCCGAGCCTCGTATAAGGCTGATATCCGTCTGCCTTGCGCCCACATCTATAAGCACGGCGCAGTCAGCCCGCTCCCTTTCAGGGATAACAAACAGGGAGGATGACAGGGGCACGTTTATGTACATATCCGCCGCAAGGCCCGCCCTGTCCAGCCCATCGGATACCACCCGCTTAAAGGCGGAATCCACATACACATGGGATACCGTGGCAGAAACGGCTGAGGCCGTGCTGCCTATGGGCGGCTCTGAGGTGACCATTTCTCCGGTATTAAATTCCACCGGCGTGGAGTGCATAAGCTCAAAGCCCTCGGGCTGCTCAAAGGAAAGGGAATCGTTGATGAGCTCATCTATGGTATCGGCGGTTATCCTGCCTGAGCGGGAGGTGACCTCTGCGCTGCCCTCGTGCAGCACCAGCTTTGAGAAGGATGCCGGCACCCCCACTGACAGCTCCCTTATTCTCACATGGGCTTCGCCCTCCGCCATGGCGATGGCATCCACCACAGCGTTGGATAGCTGCTGCTCATCAATAAACCTGCTGCCCTCAAAGCCATCGTATTCCCTTACCCCTGCGCCGCGGACAGTTATGCTGTCCTTTCCCTCGGCGCTGCATATAAGGCAAATGACCTTGGAGCTTCCAATATCGAGTATGGCGGTATTGTGCTTCATTTTTCCTCCATAACGCCTCTACTCATAATACGGCACATTACAAATACACTTAATAGTAGTTTAAGGATACCACACCACTATATTTTGTGCAATAGTGTTGCATATTTTTTATCCGCTGAAGCCGCTCTGTCCGGCGTTTCCTCCTGCCGCAGGCTGAGGCGAAGCCGCTGGTGCAGGTGAAGCTGAGGGCTGGGGAGATGCGCCGGGCTCAGGGCTGGGCTGAGCCGTATCGGGGTCAGCCTCAGGCTGTGGAGTTTCCTCAGGCGCAGCCTCCGCCGCAGGCGGCGCATACACCGGGTCTCCCAGCACGGCAAGGTCAATAGTGCCGCCCTCGTAGCCCATTTCCATTACCTTGCTAAGGACGGCCGGCAGATTGGCCAGCTTTTCGCCCACATTATCCGCCTGGCCCAGGTTTACATGCACGCCGTACACCGTGTTCATCTCTATCCTCAGCGGCTGGGACATATCTATATAGTCTATTATATCCAGAATTCCCTTATCTGACAGTGTGGCAAGTATCTCCAGCAGCGCGCCTGAGGTGAAGCCTGTATCGCCGGCAAGATTCTGCCCTGCTGTAAAGCCTGAGGAGCTTACGCCGTATACCTCCACCATGCCCTCCGGCACCTGGGAGGCTATTTCCATAACGTAGCCATCGGCGTCTATTATAGCCGCCGTGCCTCCTGACAGTATTGCGGCTGCGGCCTTTCGCTCGGTTATCGTTATGGATATGGTATCCGGATATATCCGCTTTACGGCAGCATCCTTTATCATGGGATGAGCCAGCAGCCTTGCCCTTGCGCCGCCCACATCCGCAAGCCACAGATGCTCACCCGGGTTGAGCCCCGCAATGGTCAGCACCTGACCCTTTTCCAGGGTCTCATTGCCGCTCACCTTTATGCTGTCCACCATCAGCAGAAGATACAGCCCCACTATAGCTGTTATAAGCAGCGCCCCAAGGAAGCCCAGCATCAGCCACTTTCTTCCCCGTGGAGCACGCTCCTCCAGCTCAGGCGCATCCTCGCCGAATATGTTCAGCTCTCTGCTGCTATCCGCCACCCTGGAGCGGGCCCGTCCATCCTCAGGGTATTCCTCATCTTCATATTCCTCGGGCAGCTCCTCCTCAGTAAGACCCCTGCCGCCGTAGCGCTCCTTTATCCTTTCCAGATCTATATGGGATACGGAAGCCGGGGCGGCATCCCTACCGCCCCCATTTCGCTTTTCCCTTACTATTCTGGTCTTTCTTCTATCCATCTTCCCTTGTGATGCGGGCACCAAGCGAGCTTAGCATTCTATCCAGCTCCTGATACCCTCTGTCTATAAATTCCGTATTATCCACCATCGTTACGCCCTCGGCACCCAGCCCCGCTATAACAAGGGCAGCGCCGCAGCGAAGGTCTCTTGCGGTCACATTTGCGCCGGATAGCCTTTCCACCCCGCGGACTATAGCAGTTCTGTCCTTCTGGGTTATCACTGCGCCCATCTTTATAAGCTCGGCACAGTGTCTGAACCGATTTTCAAACAGGTTTTCCACTATTACGCTGGTGCCCTCTGCCACTGTGCACAGGGCAAGGAGCTGAGCCTGCATATCCGTTGGAAAGCCGGGATACGGGTATGTCTCTATGAGCTTTATCTCGCCCGGACGCCGGTTCATTTCCATGGTAACGAAGCTGTCTCCATGGGTGATGGTGCAGCCTGCCTCCCTGAGCTTTGAAAGCACTGCCCCCATATGATTGCAGCACACATCCGTAAGGGTCACGCATCCGCCCGTTACGGCGGCGGCACACAGCAGAGTGCCTGCCGCTATTCTATCGGGCATTATGCTGTATACTGCGGAGGGTATATGCTCCATTCCTCCCCGGATATGCAGCGTGGAGGTGCCTGCGCCGGATATGCTGCACCCTATGGCATTTAAAAAGCTCTGAAGATCCTCTATCTCAGGCTCACGGGCGGCATTGGTGATGCAGGTATCTCCCTGGGCGGATACTGCCGCCATCATTATATTTTCCGTTGCGCCCACGCTTGGATAATCCAGGTGTATTTCTGCTCCACGCAGCCTGCTTCCCTGGCATATTATGCTGCCCCGCTCCTCCCGTATATCCGCACCCAGCGCACCAAGCCCCCTGAGATGCAAATCGATGGGCCTGTGACCTATTTCGCATCCGCCCGGGTAGGTGCATACGGCCCTGCCAAACCGGGAAAGCAGCGGCCCCAGCATAAATATGGATGAGCGAAGCTCCTTTGACAGTCTGTTTGGCATTACTGAGCAGGCAGCGCTGTCAGGATGCAGGATTATCCGGTCATTGCTGCGTTCCACCCCTGCGCCAAGCTCTCCGAGTATTTCCAGCATATTGTCCACATCCCGTATGCGTGGACAGTTGGTCAGGGTTATGCTGCCCCTGCTCATTATTCCCGCTGCAAGTATCGGCAGGGCAGCATTTTTCGCCCCCTGTACCCTGATGGTACCATTAAGCGGGTATCCGCCCTAGATAATGAATCTGCCCATTCAGCCCCTCCCTGACCGCCTTGGCGGTACAGTCCATTGTATGCAAGGGGAGCCAAATGGGTGCTCAGGTCATATGGTTTCCGTATTTCTCGAAATATTCAGCAGTATGCCTACCGCTGCCATGAATATTATAAGTGAGGTGCCGCCGGCGCTTATGAAGGGCAGGGTCTGCCCCGTAGGGGGCACGGAGCTTGTGGCAACGCCTATATTTACCGCCACCTGCAGCGCCATAACGCAGGTTATCCCCGCCGCAAGAAGGCTGCCGAATCTATCCCTGCAGCGGGCTGCTATGCGTATGCCCCGGCAGGTAAGGAAAAAATAGGCGGCAATTACCACAACGCACCCTGCAAAGCCCAGCTCCTCGCCTATTATGGCAAAGATAAAGTCACTCTCGCCATATGTGAGAAACAGCAGCTTCTGGGTGGAAAAATTCAGTCCCTTGCCCAGCAGCCCTCCGCTACCCAGTGCGTAAAGGGACTGTATGAGCTGATAGCCGTTTCCCTGAGGGTCTGCCCAGGGGTTCGTGAATATGGTGAGCCTTGCCCAGCGATATGGCTCCATTGAGGCCGCCAGAAAAAACACCGGCACCGCCAGCAGGCACAATCCCACCAGATGGCGTATATCTGCCCCGCCAAGGAAAAGCATTACGAAGCCTATCAGCATTACTATCATCATCATGGACATATTGCGCTGCATCAACAGCGTAACGCATATGGCAAACATGATGATAAGCAGCGGCACCACCCCATGGACAAAATCCTTCATCCGGGCAGGGTGTCTGGCCATAAAGGAGGCCATATACAGTATCAGGGCAAACTTTGCAAACTCTGAGGGCTGGAAGGTGAAAAGGCCGAATATATTCAGCCACCGCCTTGCGCCGTTTATTTCCTCCCCCCAGAATACCGTCATTATCATCAGCACTATGGTGGCAGCCAAGGCAAGGGTCTTGTACTTTTCCCACCGGTGATAATCTATATGGGAAAGCACTATCATTACCCCCAGGCCCACTGCCAGATACTTTGCCTGATTCTTAAGGTAATAGAGGCCGTCATAGTTAAGATCCGCATTATTCTGGGCGTAATAATAGCTTGCGGAAAAAACCATCACCAGCCCAAAGGCGCACAGCATCAGCACTATTATATAAAGGGCAAAATCCATCTGGCCCTTTCCCCTTGTGTTTGCCTTTTCCATGGCCGTGCCTCCTTTCCCGGGAAATATATGCCGTGTTTAAAGTTTATTCACTATGTCCTTGAATATATCCCCGCGCTGCTCAAAGTTATCAAACTGACCCCAGCTTGCTGCGGCCGGCGAAAGCAGCACCGTTCCTCCGGGGCCCGCCAGCTCGCCTGCCCGGCGTATCATGCCCTCAAAGTCCCCATACCATTCTTCCACATGGGCATAGCCCGTGCGCTCCGCAGCATCCTTTATGGCGGGGATATTGCACCCTGAAGCTATGACTGTCTTTACCCTGCCATTGAATATGCGAAACAGCGGCGCAAAGTCGCTCTTTTTATCGTAATTGCCCACGCCCAGCATAAGCACGGTGGGCCTGTCCATGGCCTGAACGGCCTTTATCGTGGAATCGGGATTTGTGCCCTTGGAGTCATTTACATAGCGCACTCCATCCACCTCCCGCACAAACTCTATCCTGTGCTCCACTCCGCCAAAGGAGCGCAGTCCACGGCACACGGCCTCAGCATCCAGCCCCATGCACATTGCAAGGGAGGCGGCGCACATGGCGTTTTCAAGATTGTGGTCGCCTGGTATCCTCAGCTCATTGCGATGGATGAGCTGTATTTCCCTGCCATCCAAACGCCATACCATATGGCCGTCAATAAGGCTCATGCCCTCATCAAGCTGCTGCTTCTGGGAGAAATAGATCACCCTTGCCCTTGTAAGCCTTGCCATATCCCTGACCACCGGGTCATCGTAATTGAGCACGGCAAAGTCATCAGGGGTCTGGTTTTCAAACCCACGGCACTTTGCGGCAATATAGTTTTCCATCTTATACTGGAAGCGATTAAGGTGATCCTCTGTGATATTCAGCATACCAAATGCATTTGGACGGAACTCGGCTATGCTCTCAAGCTGCAGCGCCGCCACCTCTGCCACCACCGTATCCCCGGAGTGTACCTCCATGGCCTTTTCAGTGATGGGTATACCTATATTGCCAAGAACAAACGCATTCTCCCCTGCCGCCTTAAAAAGCTCGCCTGTAAGGGCGGTGGTGGTGGTTTTTCCGTTTGTGCCGCTTATGCATACGAATCTGCTTTCCCGGCTGCAATAGCGATAGCCAAGCTCTATTTCGCCTATCACCTCTATGCCCATCTCCTTTGCCTTAAGGGCGAAGGGCTGAAAAATTGGAATCACCGGGCTCAGCACCAGCATATCCACCCCATCAAGGAGGGTCTCAGGGGCAGCGCCCAGCCGGTTTTCGTATTCTATCCCGGAAAGAGCCTCCTCAAGGCCCGGGATACTTTCCTTCATGTCGTTTACTATCACATTCCAGCCATTGCGATACAGCAATATTGCGCTGGCTATGCCGCTCTTTGCCATGCCGCAGATGAGGGCTGTTTTTTTCCGTTCTGCCATAGGTATTTCCTCCCGAAAGCGGGCACAGGCCTGCTTTATTTCTTATATTATAGCACATATGTATACTGTGAAAATGTTAAAAAAGAGCCGCCCGAGGTCAGCAAGGCGCTTGAGGCAACGAGCCACGTCCTGCCTCAAACTCCTTGCATCCGCCTGCCGTGCCAAGCGCCAAAGAACCACGGCTTAATACGGACCCTTGCCAACGGGCGGCAAATAAACTCATCAGGTGCGCCGGAGGGCCTGTCCCCCCGACTGAAGGGTAATATCAGAAATGCCGATTTATTATAGGAATGCCAGCAGGCATACCAGACAAAGCACAGTGGTCACTATGGCATACCCTGCAACTATGCGGGTCTCCGAGTAGCCCAGCAACTCAAAATGATGGTGCAGCGGCGCCATTTTAAATATGCGTTTGCCATGGCGGAGCTTATAGGAGCCCACCTGCAATATAACGCTTACAGCGCTGGCCACAAAGCATGCGCCCATAATGGGCAGCAGCAGTACCGAGCGGGAGAAAATGGCCATTGAGGCCACTGCACCGCCCAACGCAAGGGAGCCTGTATCTCCCATGAACACCCTTGCGGGGAAATGATTATACTTCAGGAAGCCCAGCACGCCGCCTGCAACAGCAGCGGCGAATACCGCCATGGAGCTGAGCTCTGCTGCATACTGTGTCTGCTGGGCCTGTCCGGCGTCAGCGGGGTTTGCAGCAGCGGCTGCCATGTAAACGAATATCACTGCCATGGCAAGGCTGTATACAAGTGTCACGCTGGAGGAGAGCCCGTCCAGCCCATCGGTAAGGTTAACGCTGTTTACAGTGCCGATAACTATAAACACTATAAAGGGGATGTAAAAGTATCCCAGCTCCCACTCCACATCAAAGAACGGGAGATATATGGAGCTGCCCACAAAGGGACTGTTCTTTGCATATATGGCCATTATGACAGCTATGAGGAACTGGGCAATTATTTTCTGATACGCCCTCAGGCCATCGGTATTCTTGCGCTTTACCTTGAGAAAATCATCAAGGAAGCCTACAAGGCCAAATGCCACCGTTACAAGCAGAGCAGGCAGGGAGAGCTCATAGGCAGAGGTGCCGAATACCAGCGTTGCCACGGCTATGCCCAGTATGAACATCATGCCGCCCATGGTTGGGGTGCCTGCCTTTTTCAGGTGAGTCTGGGGGCCCAGCTCCCTTTCACTCTGGCCAAATTTGAGCCTGTGCAGCATGGGAATGAATATGGGCCCTGCCGCTATGGTGATGGCTGTGCTGAGCAGCAGCGCATATATTGCGTATTTCATGGGTTACCTCCTTGCAGACCTACAGGCCAAGTATCTCTGCAACGATCTCCTTCTCGTCAAAGTGATGCTTGCCGCCGTTTATCTCCTGGTAATTTTCATGGCCCTTACCGGCCAGTATTATAACGTCGTTCTTTTTTGCGTTCTTCAGGGCGTACTCAATGGCATCCCTGCGGTTTTCTATGATGATGTATTCGCAGCCGGATTTCTTTACTCCATCCTCCACAGCTTCTATTATGCTCATGGGGTCCTCAGAGCGGGGATTATCCGAGGTGACAATGGCAAAATCCGAAAATCTGCCGGCTATCTCTCCCATTATGGGCCGCTTTGCATGATCCCTGTCGCCGCCGCAGCCAAAGAGGGTAACTACCCTGCCTGTGGCAAAGCCTCTTACGGTTTTAAGAAGGTTTTCCAGGGCATCGGGAGTGTGGGCATAATCAAGCAGCACTGTGAATTCATTTTTTCCTGTGGGCAGCGGCTCCAGCCGGCCGCTGACGCTTACCATATGCTCAAGGCCGTACTTTATGGAATCCAGTGTCCACCCCAGCGAAATGGCTATGCCCGCAGCACACATGGCATTGAATACCGAAAACAGCCCCGGTATGGGCACATTGAACCTGGAGGTCACATTGCGATAGTTAAAGTCAAACTGTACCCCGCGGGTGGTTATATCGATCTCGCTGGCGGTAATATCCGCCTTTTCCCTTACGCCTATGGTGAGCGCCGGAATATCCACGCCCTCCAGCATTTTTTCAGCATAGGGGTCGTCTATGTTCAGCACTGCCTTTTTGCTCTGGGCAAAAAGCCGTTTTTTTGCGGCGAAGTAATTTTCAAAGGTCTTGTGATAATCCAAGTGATCCTGGGTGAGGTTTGTGAAGCAGCCCACGTCATAGCTGATGCCATGCACCCGCCGCTGATCCAGCGAGTGGGAGGATACCTCCATTATCACCACATCCACGTTTTCATCCTTCATCTGCCGAAGCATCCGCTGCAAATCCACGCTTTCCGGGGTGGTGCGCTCGGTATCGATTATTATGTCGCCTATCATGTTGCGGATGGTGCCTATAAGCCCCACCTTTTTGCCCATGCGCTCTGCAATGGATTTGAGCATATACGAGGTGCTGGTTTTGCCGTTTGTGCCGGTTATGCCAACCATCACCATATCCTTTGCCGGGTAGCCATAGTAGGCTGCGGCCATTTCCGCCATTGCTGTGCGGGTATTTTTCACCAGCACCTGGGGTACGTCTAAATCCAGCTTTCTTTCCACCACCAATGCGGCGGCTCCCGCCTCAACAGCCTGCGCTGCATATTGATGACCATCTGCCAGCGTGCCAACCACGCAGCAGAATACATCCCCCTTTTCTACCTTGCGGGAATTGTATTTCAGCTCATTTACCTCCACATCCCCGCCTATCAGGGTATGGTCGGTGGCCTTTGCCAGACAGCTAAGCAGCATGGGATTCCTCCTTTGTTTATGCAGGCGTCAGTTGATTATCTCTACATTGGAAAACTCCACCAGTACCTCTGTACCTGCGGGCACCTGCTCTCCCGCTGCCGGTACCTGCCGTATGGCAGTGCCGGTCTGGTCCTCCGGTTCTATGCGTATGGTCAGGCCCTTGTTTGCCAGGGCGTCATTTGCTGCAAGGCGGCTCTTGCCCACCACATCAGGCACCGTTACCAGCTCCTCGGTGACCTCCGTGGTATCCACGGCGGTGGCCTCTGTATACAGCAGCACATCGGTATTTTTCTGCACCTGCTCATTTGCAGCAGGCACCTGTGCCGTTACCATAAGGGTCACATCATCCTGATACTCGGCGCTGAGGCCGCTTTCCTTGAGCCTTGCCTTTGCTTCCTCAATGGTAAGGCTGGATACATCAGGCACTATGACGGTCTCTGCGTTTTCCGTGGGCAGGTAGCCGTAATGGCGGAGCGTTTCCTCCATCACCTGCTTTACAAAGGGCGCAGCCACCGTGCTGCCGAATATGGTGCCCACCTTGGGCTCATCCACAAGTATCAGGCACACATACTCCGGGTCATCCGCCGGGGCAAAGCCCACAAAGGACGCCACCAGCTTGCCATCGGCTATCTGGCCATTTTCGTACTTCTGGGCGGTTCCCGTCTTGCCGCCCACCCTGTAGCCCGGAATGGAGGCATTCTTGCCGCTGCCCTCTGATACTACGGATTCCAGTATCGTTCTCACCCGCTGGCTGGAGCTTTCGCTTATCACCCGGCGCACAACGGTGGGCTCGTTTTTCTGTATCACCCTGCCCTCCTGGGACACTATGCTATCCACAATATAGGGCTGCATAAGCTCGCCGCCATTTACCGCCGCAGATACCGCCGTACAAAGCTGTATGGGGGTCACCGCTATGCTCTGGCCAAAGCCCACACGGGCAAGGGTATTATCATTTATGTATTTTTCATGGGTCACTATGCCTGAGGCCTCCCCATTAAGGCCGCTGCCCGTAGATGAGCCAAAGCCAAAGGCATATATGTAATCGTAAAATGTGGACTTGCCCATGGAAAGGGCCATCCTCATAAACGCCGGGTTGCAGGAATTCTGCACGGCCTTTGCAAGGGTCTGCTGGCCGTGGCCGCCGTGCTTCCAGCACTTTATCCTTTCTCCATTGGCAAGGGTATAGCTGCCGCCGCAGTCAAAGGAGGTCTCCTCGGTAACGGTGCCGCTGTCTATTGCGGCGGCAAGTGTTACCACCTTAAAGGTGGAGCCCGGCTCATAGGCATCTGCCACTATCCTGTTGCGGGAGAGGGAATTGAGCAGGGCAACGTCGCTTCTTGGCGGGTCATTGGGGTCGTAATCCGGCTGAACGGACAGGGCAACTATTTCACCGGTATTGCAGTTAATAATGATACCCTGGGCTGTCTCTGCCTTGTTTACCTCAACGGCCTCCTTCAGCGCCTTTTCCAGGAAGGACTGGACTACGCTGTCGGTAGTGAGGATTATATTGCAGCCATCCACAGGCTCCAGTATTTCCTGGGAGCCATAGGCTATGGCATGGCCGGCCCGGTCGGTCTCGGTAATCATGCGCCCGTTTTCGCCGGCAAGGTATTTTTCAAATTTCTGCTCCAGCCCGGCCTGACCCACACCATCCACGGTGGTAAAACCAAGGAGCTGGGAAAAGAGGCTGCCTTCAGGGTAATACCGCTTGGAATCTATGGCGGTATACACGCCGCTGCCCAGCTTGCGTGCGGTTATCTCATCCACCACCTCGCGCTCCACCTGACGCTTGAGCACCACCTCCTTGTAATATACGCCAGAGGAATTCTGCTTTTGCGTTTGGGCCATAACGTAATCCTGATTCATGCCCAATATGGAGGCAAGCTCTGTAACTACCCTGAGAAGGTTATCCTTATTGCTGTCAAGGTTTAGCTTGTATGGATTTATCAGCACCTTGTATGCGGTGCCGCTCTGGGCAAGCACCACGCCGTTGCTATCCAGTATGGAGCCACGGGTAGCGCTGAGGGAGGTATCCTGCGTTTGCTGATCCTCAGCCTTTTGCGACAGCTCCTCGCCCTGTATTATCTGTATCCAGAACAGCCTGCCGATGAGCAGAATAAATATCAGCCCAATGCCGCAAAGGGTGATAAACAGTCTTTTTTTGCCGGATACCGCTGGTCCGCCCATGAATTCCTCCGCTTACTGCGGAAAACTCCCGCTTCCCGCATCGGTGCCGTCTATGGTGACTATCTGGGACGCCGCCGGATACCCCAGCCCTGCGGCAAGCGCCGCCTCACGGGCCTCATCCAGGCTTACAGCAGAATTGAGCCGAACCTCCAGCTCCACAAGCGTCCTCTGGTTTGCTTCTATAGTGGCTTTATAATCGTTTACCACTGCATACTGAGCGGCAATATCAGCATAGCGTATCATCACCAGCAGTATGGCTGCCGCTGCCGCCAATATGGCGCAGGTAGTAAGCAGCTTTTGCACAAGGCCGTAGCTGTGGACAGGGCGCTGGGCGGGCCTGGCTGTGGGCTGAGGCTGCTCCTGCCGAACAGGCTGGGCCTCCTCCTCCCGCTGATGAACACGGTGGGTGTACACCCGCATCGCCGGCGAGCCTGCGTATACGTATTCTGTATCTATCTTTCGTGCCGCTACTGCCATTGTTATTCAACGCTCCGTCAGGTTATTCTAAATCTTTTGTATTCCCCTGAGCTTGCTGCTGCGGGAGCGGGGATTCAGCTCCAGCTCCTCAGCGCCGGGTACAAGGGGCTTTTTTGTGAGTATCTTTGCGGTAGGCACCTTGCCGCAGGTACACATGGGCGCCCTGGGATCGCAGGTACAGGGGTTTTCAAAGCGCCGGAATGCCTGCTTTACTATTCTGTCCTCCAGGGAATGGAAGGTGATAACGGCAAGCACGCCGCCCGGGCTCAGCAAATCGTGTGCATTCTCTATAGCTTGTCCAAGCTCTGCAAGCTCGCCATTCACCTCTATGCGTATCGCCTGGAATGTTCTGCGCGCAGGATGGGGGCCTTCGCGCCTGTTTGCAGCAGGGATGGCGGCCTTTATCACCTCTGCAAGGTGCAGGGTGCTGTTTAATGGCTGCTTTTCCCGCTCCTTCGCTATGGCGTTTGCCACACGGAAGGCAAAGCGCTCCTCCCCATAATCCCTTATTATCCTTGCCAGCTCCTCCACGCTGTAGCTGTTCACCACATCGTATGCGGAGAGGGCGGCTCTGTCATCCATCCTCATATCCAGCGGCGCATCCTCATGATAGGAAAAGCCCCGCTCCGGCGTATCCAGCTGATGGGAGGATACCCCAAGGTCAAGAAGTATGCCATCCACTGCGGTAACGCCTTCCATGAGAAGCAGCTCCTTCATATCGAAAAAGTTGCCCCTTATGGCCCTGAACTTATCTCCGAAGGGAGCCAGCCGTTCGCTTGCTGCGGCTATGGCGCTGCCATCCCGGTCTATGCCGTAGAGACGGCCCTGACCCAGCCTTGAAAGTATGCCCTCGCTGTGTCCGCCGCCGCCAAGGGTGCCATCCACAAATATTCCACCCCGCTCAGGCTGCAGCAGCTCCATTACCTCCGGGAGCATTATGGGTACATGATGAAAGTTCGTCATATGCCAAGCCCCGCAAGATACGCCATGGTTTCCGCCTTGAATTCATCGCTTGCGCTTTCAGCCTCAAGGCAGCATTTGTTCCATTGCTCGGCGCTCCATATTTCTATTCGGTTTGCCATGCCCACCAGCACCGCATCGCTGTCTATGCCTGCATACTCTCTGAGCTGGGCAGGGATGAGTATACGGCCCTGCTTGTCCGGCTCACAGTCGCACGCATTTGCAAACATCATTCGCATTGCGTTCTGGGCTCTTACGTCTGTTACAGGGGTCTTTCTGAATCTGTCTGTTATTTCGCTCCACAGGCTTACGGGCATACCATAAAGACACCTGCTGTCTCCCCTACCCATCATGTCACGGGTAATGATGACGGTGTCTCCCAAATCGTCGCGCCATTTGGCAGGTATGAATACCCTGCCCTTGGCGTCCACGCTATGTGCGAAAGAATTCATCAGCACAGTGGATGCCTCCGTACCTAATATCATTCTTATACTTATAGAGATATTTAGGTATCATCATTATAGCAACGTGCTCACCACTTTGCAACACTTTTAACCACTTTTATGTTTTTTCGATGCCATTTCAGTGGTTTTTACATGAAAAAGCCTTTCCCCACGCCATAGCCCCCATCAGCCGGGCTTAAATAGCATTTTGCTGATGGGGCTTTATACCACTCTATTTTGCAAAAAGCGTGCCTGTTCGCTGAATAGTTCCAAAGACGGCTTTATTTTGTAACAAAACGATGGTAAAATAATATATAATAAAGATACATGCTCTGCTTTATGCCAGTAATAGCAGAGAAGGATTTAAATAACAGCTTTAGGAGAAAAATACAAATGAAATTTTCAAGCAAGGTCGAAAAAAGCGGTCTCTCCCCAATGCGTAAATTCCACCCCTATGCGGTGGCAGCAGAAGCCAGGGGAAAGAAGATCTACCATCTGAACATTGGCCAGCCTGACATTGAGACCCCTCAGCAGTTTTTCAATGCCATAAAGCACTTTGAGCAGCCCGTTCTTGCCTACGCTCCCTCCCCCGGTATGCCTGTGCTCATAAAGGCCATTCAGAATTACTACGATAAGCTGAATATGCACTTTGAGGAAAATGAAATTCTCATTACCGCCGGTGGCTCTGAGGCACTCAGCTTTGCCCTGCAGGCCATACTGGACGACGGCGATGAGATACTCATTCCCGAGCCCTTCTATCCCAACTACAATACCATGACCAATACCACCGGCGGCAGGATAGTTCCTATCCCCACCTCCCCCCAGGAGGGCTACAGGTACGCCAGCCGTGAAAAGATTCAGTCCCTCATCACCCCCCACACCCGCGCCATCATGTGCACCAATCCCGGCAACCCCACCGGCGTGCTGCTCACCCATGAGGAGATGGCCATGATAGTGGATATCGCCAAGGAGCACGACCTGTTTGTAATTGGCGATGAAGCATACCGTGAATTTGTATACGGCGGCGAAGCACTCCAGTCCTTTGGCGAATTTGCAGAGACCGCCCCCGACAATATCATCGTTATCGATACCGTTTCCAAGCGGTTCAGCGCCTGCGGCGCACGTATCGGCTGCCTTATCTCCAAGAATAAGGAGCTGATGAACCACTGCATGAAGTATGCACAGGCCCGTCTCTCAGTTGCCACTCTGGATCAGATAGCCGCAGCCGCGCTCTATGATGTTGGCCCCGAATACTTTGCAGCCGTTCGCGATGAATACAAGCGCCGCCGTGATACGGTGGTTGCCGAGCTCAGCAAGATACCTGACATAGTGTTCGAGTGCCCCAAGGGTGCATTTTATCTTATGGCTGCCCTGCCCGTTGACGACGCCGAGAAATTCCAGAAGTGGCTCCTGGAGGAATTTGATGACAACGGGGATACAGTCATGTTCGCCCCCGCAAAGGCCATGTACGGCACCCCCGGCAAGGGCATAAACGAAATCCGCATTGCCTACATCCTGAAGCAGGAAGACCTGATACGTGCCTGCCAGCTGCTTGCCCTGGGCATCAAAAAGTACAACGAAAAATAACCTCGCATAATTCCCCCGGCCAAGACTGCGGGGCCCATAAAATGCAGAATTAAAAAATCCTCCGTATGGTCTCAATCATACGGGGGATTTTATATCCATTTGGTTTTCAGAGATTATATAAGGCTTATATTTCAGCTATGAGCTTGGGTGCAAAGCCTATATGATCCGCAGAGCACAGGGTATAGGTTATGCCTTCCCTTACCCCCTCAAATGCATTGCGGCAGGATTTGCCATGCAGATGGCCATATATCACCTGCTCCACGCCATACCTTTCAAAAAGGTCTGTAAAGGCGCTGGAATTGCGCTTTTCGTTAAAGGGAGGATAATGCAGCATGGCAATAATGCGCTTGCCCTCGCCAGCACATCCAAGGGACATTTCCAGGCGTATGGCTTCCCTGTCGTATATTTTTTTATCCGTATCAGGGTCAAAGCCGGAGCTTCCGGGGCACATCCAGCCCCTTGAGCCTGCGATGACCACGCCGCCCAGCTCCACAGCATCGTTTTGCAGGGCATACATATTTTCAGGGAGAATAGCCCGTACCTTGGACAGGGACGCCCACCAGTAATCGTGATTGCCCCGCATCAGCACCTTTTTGCCAGGAAGAGCCGCAATAAAGTCTATATCCGCCCTGACCTCGTCCAGATGCATGGCCCAGCTTATATCCCCGGGCACCAGCACCACATCCTCATCGCCAACGCTGCTTTTCCAGGCCCTGCTTATACGCCCTGCGTGGTCATCCCAGGCAGAGCCAAATACATCCATGGGCTTATCCAAAGAATTGGAAAGGTGCAGATCTCCTATTGCGAAAAGCTTCATTAGCGATTATTTTTTGGGAAATGAGGTCAGTCCTCTTCCGTTTCCTCCTCGTCATCCAGTTCATCCGACATATCGTCATTGCCGCCCAGCTCTTTGTCGATTTCCTCGAGCTCCATCTCGGGGATATCGTCATCATCCAGGGGCACTTCCAGCTCATCCAGCTCATCCATGCTATCCACAGAATCATCCAGCTGATCTGCCCTCTTTTCAAGGCTCTCCTGGCGGCGCACCTCCCTGAGGCATACCGCGCACAGCTCGCTGCCCCGAACGGCAGGATTCTCGCCGCACTCTGTGCAGATAGCTACGCCGTCATCCACATCAGGCTCGCCCTTCATGCTGCGCTTGCAAACATTGCAAAACTGCTCGTCATCACGGATATAGTTCAGTTCACACTTGGGGCACTTTTTGAAACCCATATCTTCCTCCAAAAACAGCCATCGTTATGGCCGGTTTTTATACTTAACTATTATGCTCATCATTCTGCTCTATGTCAACAGTGCCGCTGAGCATCTTTACATCTTCCACCACCTGGCCTATGCGCTTGAGCATGGCATCCCTTCCCTCTCCCGTTTCAGAGGAATAGGGTATTGCAGCAGGCGGCGCACCCAGCAGCTTTGCCGCCGCATTTGCAGCCTGCACCCGCTTGCTCCTTGAGAGCTTATCCGCCTTGGTGGCAATAAGGGTATAGGGGATATTGTAGTAGATTATCCACTGGAGCATGAGCTTATCATCCGCAGTGGGCTCATGGCGTATATCGATAAGCATGAAAAGGTGATCTACCCTGCCGCTGGAAAGGTAGCTTTCCATAAGGGCGCCCCATTTTTCCTTTTCGGTCTTAGGCGCCTTTGCAAAGCCATAGCCCGGAAGGTCAACAAGGTAGAAATCACGGTTTATTTTAAAGAAGTTTATAAGGCGCGTTTTGCCGGGGCTGGCAGAGGTACGGGCAAGCTTTTTATTATTGCAGAGAGAATTTATCAGGCTGGACTTTCCCACATTTGACTTGCCAACTATGGCTATCTCTGCGCTGGATTTTGGGGGATATGGGCTGCCCAGGGCTGCGCTGGTTTCAAACTCTGCCTGTTTAATGACAAATTCCATATTACTCTCCTCTCCATCCCATTCGCATTATGCATTGTATCAGCCCCCAGACCGTAAGGCAACACCAATTTTCAAAAAATTTGTTTTCGTAGATAAACAAAAAGACAGTTTACCCGTAAACTGTCTTTTTGTATTTCAGCTTTTCTATAGAATTACTGCATGGGCACACTGCCCGCCTTGGCATGGGAAATATGCATACTACCATGGCCTGCCCCGGGCATAGCCGTCAGCCCATGAGCCATTACCTCCATGGCATCCGATACGCATATTATCTTCAGTGCGTTCTTTATCTCCTCAGGCACATCCTCAAGATCCTTGCGATTTTGCTCCGGGATGAGCACGGTGGTCATGCCGGCCCTTACTGCGGCCAGCAGCTTCTCCCTGAGCCCGCCTATAGGCAGCACCCTGCCACGGAGGGTTATTTCGCCTGTCATGGCCACGCTGCCCCTTACCGGTATGCCGGAGAGGGCGCTGGCTATTGCCACGGCCATTGTTATTCCTGCGCTGGGGCCATCCTTTGGCACGGCTCCCTCAGGCACATGAAGATGTATATCCTTTTCCTTAAACTGCTTTTCATCGATGCCCAGTGCCTGTGCATTGGCGTGAACAAAGGTAAATGCGGCCTTTGCGCTTTCCTGCATTACCTCGCCCAGCTTGCCGGTAAGCTGCACCTGCCCTGTGCCCGGCACCGCCTGCACCTCTATTTCCAGGGTATCTCCGCCGGCGCTTGTCCACGCAAGGCCGTTTACCACGCCCACCGTGTCCTTATGCTCGCCAGTCATATCCTCATACCGGGGCTGGCCCAGATACTCCCGCATCCTGTCCCTGTTAAGGCGTATGCGCTTGGCCTTGCCGTCGCCTATATCGCAGGCGGCCCTGCGGCAAATGCCAGCCAGCACCCTCTCCAGCCCACGCACGCCGGATTCCGCCGTGTATCCCCTGATAAGCATAGGATACAGCCCATCGGGTATGGTGAGCATGCTCTTTTTCAGGCCGTGCTTTTCAAGCTGCCTTGGCAGCAGATGGCGCTTGGCTATCTCTGCCTTTTCGGTCTCCAGATAGCCGGGTACGTCTATTACCTCCATCCTGTCCAGCAGGGGCGCAGGAATATTGCTCTTATCATTGGCAGTGGTAAGAAACATTACCTTGGAAAGGTCATAGGGCATTTCCAGAAAATGATCCCTGAAGGCAAAATTCTGAGCGCTGTCCAGCACCTCCAGCATGGCGGCGGCAGGGTCTCCATGATAATCCCCTGCAAGCTTATCTATTTCATCAAAAAGAATTACCGGATTCATTGTGCCAGCCTGACGCATGGCAGCTATCACCCGCCCCGGCATTGCGCCTATATAGGTGCGGCGATGTCCACGTATCTCGGCCTCATCCCTTATGCCGCCCAGGCTCATCCTTACGAAGTTTCTGCCAAGGGCATCTGCAATGGACTTTGCAATGGAGGTCTTGCCCACGCCCGGAGGGCCTGCAAAGCATATCACCTGCCCATTCACCTTACCTGTGAGCTTTGCCACGGCAAGATACTCTATAATGCGCTGCTTTACCTTTTCCATGCCATAGTGGTCTGCCTCCAGCACCGTCCTTGCATGGTCAAGATCGAGACAATCCTCGCTGGTCTCGCTCCAGGGAAGATCCAGCATACATTCTATATAGTTGCGGGCAGAGGGGCCCTCATGGGAGCCTGCGGACAAATCAGCATAGCGGGTGATCTCCCGCTCCAGCTTTTCCCGAACGCTATCTGGCATTTGCTTTTCTGCAAGCTTTTTGCGGAATTCATCTGCCTCTGTTTCAGAGGTTTCTCCAAGCTCCTTGCGTATGGCCCTTATCTGCTCCCTCAGGTAATAATCCTTCTGGCTCTTGTCCACCTGATACTTTACCTCGGTGGCAATACGCTTATCCGCCTTGAGTATCTCTATTTCCCCTTCGATGCACTTGAGTATCATCTTCATGCGCTGGAGTGGGCGGCTTTCCTCAAGTATCATCTGGCGCTGCTCCGGCCGCCTGAGCACGGCATTTGCCGCCGCATCGGCAAACTCTCCCGCCATCAGCTTGGCCTCTATGGTGGCTATGGCGTCTGAGCTGAGCTTGGAATTCAGCCGGGCGTACTCTCCCAGCTTTTTCATTACCCGGCGGCGCAGAGCCTCCCCTTCGGCGGGGCTACTTTCCTCATCCTCCACGGTCTCTATATCTGCGCTGAAGCAATCCTCCCCTTCACGCAGTACTACGGCCTTTGCCCGGCAGATGCCCTCGGCAAATACCCTGGCGGATTCTCCAGGCAGCGGCAGCACCTGACGCAGGGCACATAGAGTACCCATGGTGAATATATCCTCGACCTCTATCTCCGTCTTTCTTGCGTCCTTCTGGGCGCTGACGAATATAAGGCCCTCCTCATCCATGGCTCTATTTAGAGCGTTTATGCTTTTTGGCCTGCCGGCATCGAAATGTATCATTTCTCCCGGCAGCACCACAAGGCCCCTCAGGGCCACCGTGGGTATATCTTTATACGCTGTTTCGTGATTTACCATATTTCTGCTGCTTCCTCGATGGTCTATCGATTTTCCTCGATGATTTATGATTATACTTATACCAATCGATTTTGACAACAGTATGTATATGGTAAAAATTATTTGTCACCCATTTAAGGGTGCCTTATTCAGCCTATGCGGTGGTGCATAAAAAGGGCAGCACGCCCAGCGGGAGCTCCGTTTCCTCAGGAATATCAAAGGCTATACGCATGACCTCGCATATATCGCTTACAGGCACTATGGCGGCCTCTGCCTCCTTAAAGCGGCTTTCATAGTTTTCCCCGGGAATTATTACGGTATGGGCTCCAGCCTGTATTGCTGCGGCTATCTTTTCCCGCACGCCGCCCACCGGGCGCACCTCCCCGTTTACGGTTATTTCGCCGGTCATGGCTATTCCGGGGCACATGGCTCTACCGGATATGGCGCTCATCAATGCGGCTGCAAGGGCTATGCCTGCGCTGGGCCCATCCACAGGCATACCTCCCGGCACATTGAAGCGTATATCATAAGCGCCGCAGTCAAGGCCAAAGCGGTTTTTAAAGGTGCTCAATACGTTTTCTGCCGATGCGCTGGCAGTGCTCTTGCGTCCCAGCTTTCGGCCTCTCAGCTCTATTTCCTCATGCTCTACGGCGCTACCCATATCCAGCCTGCCCCGGCCTTCTCTTGCCCTGTCTGCCACACACTCCAGCTCCATTATCATGCCCGTGCTGCCTGTCACCCCAATGCCCACAGATACCCCCGGCCTCATATGCTCCGGCATATGCTGCTCGGGACGCCTGGCGCAGTTGCTGATTTCAGATACCCATTCCACATCCCCAAGGGTTATGCTCTTTCGGCCGTCATTATGTATGGCTCCGCCTGCGAGCTGTATCATATTCACTGCATCCCGCCCGGAGCTGCAGCAGCAGGCGCAAAGCTCCGCCGCCTCAGGCTCTATTTCGTAGCCCAGGCGCTTTGCAGCTCCCCTGGCTATGCTTATCATGCTCTGCTTTGACAGCGGCTTGAAAAACAGCTCCACGCACCTTGACCTAAGGGCCGGGGGCATTTCCTCAGGGCTCCTGGTGGTGGCCCCTATAAGGCGAAAATCAGCCGGCAGACCGTTTTGGAATATATCGTGTATGTGCTGAGGAATAGCTGTATTTTCCGGGGAATAATAGGCGCTGTCAAAAAACACCTTTCTATCCTCCAGCACCTTCAGCAGCTTATTGAGCTGCACCGGATGCAGCTCCCCTATCTCATCCAGAAACAGTATGCCGCAATGGGCCCTGCTCACTGCACCCGGCTTTGGCTGGGGCACCCCCTGAGAGCCCAGTGGCCCCGCCCCCTGATATATGGGGTCATGCACAGAACCCAGCAGCGGGTCTGCAATGGAGCGCTCATCAAAGCGCACACAGGTGGCATCCACCTCCACGAATTTCGATTCCCTGTCAAAGGGAGAATCCCTGTGCCGCCTTGCTTCCTCCAGCACCAGCCTTGCGGCGCAGGTCTTGCCGCAGCCCGGAGGCCCGTAGATTATCACATGCTGTGGATTTGGGCCGCACATGGCCGCCCTGAGCGCCCTTATGCCATCCTCCTGGCCTATTATCTCATTCATGCGACAGGGCCGCGCCTTTTCTGAAAGGGGAGTATTCAGCGACCGCTTACGCATACACTCCAGCTCCTTCATTTCCCGGCTCTCGGTGCGGGGCACCCGCCTGTGCTCAGATGGCTGGGGCATCCTGTGCGCCCTTTTGTTTTTGTAGAGAATATAGGCAAATATGCCTGCCTGCAGCGCTATCCATACCCAAATTGCTCCGTTTTCCATTTTTTATTCCCTCCGGTTCGATTCATAGGTAGTATGTGCAAGACAGGGCCTTGAGCCGCAGGCCCGGCCGCTGGAAAGCGCAGGTAGATTTGTTCATTTTTTCATGGTACAATTGTGCCCATACACATCAGAGGGAGGACACCTATGAAATATAAAAGGCCCATCGCGCTATTTCTGCTTCTGCTGGCCCTCGCCCTCCATGGCCTTGCCCTTGCAAACTCCGCTGAGCCGCCGGGGCTTACCGTAATAGTCAACAACCCGCCGGAGGATCTGGCACTTTCCATAGTCTCCAACGAAACTGTCGAGCTTGTACCGGAGCGCAGGCTCTGGGAGGGGCAATACAAATTTTACTATCACGCTCTCTCACCGAGTCACCAAATATCCACCCTGAATGCGGAGCTTACAGCCACATGGGGCGAAAGCTCCATAAGCCTGCCCATTCCCGAAGAATACTTTGGCTACAACAGGCAGGTGACGCTGGACCTTGACAGCGCCCAGCTCATTCAGGGGCAAAAGCCTCTCCGTACTCCGCTGCTTACCGCCCTCAGGGTGCTGCTCACCCTCATCATAGAGGGCATAGTGCTCCTTGCCTTTGGCTACAGGAGCCGCCACAGCATAAGAGTGTTTCTGCTGCTCAACCTTATCACCCAGACCCTGCTGAACGTACTCTTTATAGGTGCAAATGGCTACTGGTTCATACTTTACCTGATGGTAGAGGCCGTAATATTCATAGTGGAGGCCCTGATATGCAGGCGGTATCTTACAGAGCACAGCTCTGCCCGGGCGGTGCTGTATTCCCTTGCCGCCAATGCTGCAAGCCTTATGCTTGGCGGCTGGATGCTCTCCGCATTGCCCGTATGATGAATTTAACCACACAAAAAGGAGCGGTATTCCGCTCCTTTTATTATGCTCTGTTTTTAGCCCTCCTTGGCTATCTCACGGCCCATGAGCACGCCCATGACCGAGGCCATCATCAGGCCACGGGTCCAGCCGCTGGAATCGCCCAGGCAGTGCAGCCCCTTTACGCTGGTATTGAACTGGGTGTCCATCTTTACCCTGTTGCTGTAGAACTTCAGCTCAGGGGAATACAGCAGCGTTTCATAGGAGGCAAAGCCCGGCACCACCTCATCCATGGCCTTGATAAAGTTGATAATGTTTATCATGGCCCGGTAAGGCATTGCAGCGGTGATGTCGCCTGCTACGGCATCAGGCAGGGTAGGCTTCACGTTGGACTGGGCCAGCTCCTTCTGCCAGGTGCGCTTGCCATCGAGTATATCGCCAAAGCGCTGCACCATTATGTGCCCCGCTCCCAGCATATTGGTAAGCTCGCCCACCTTCTGGGCATAGGCTATGGGCTGATTAAAGGGCTCGCTGAAATTATGAGATACCAGTATGGCAAGGTTTGTATTGTTGCTCTTAAGGTCCTTGTAGGAGTGGCCGTTTACCACAGCAAGGTCATTATCATAGTTTTCCTGGCTTACAAAGCCGCCGGGATTCTGGCAGAAGGTGCGAACCTTGTTCTTATAGGGCTGAGGATAGCCAATGAGCTTTGATTCGTACAGCACCTCGTTTACCCGCTCCATTATCTCATTGCGTACCTCTACCCTTACGCCTATATCCACAGTGCCGGGCTGATGGGCAATATTATGCTCGGCGCATATTTTTTCCAGCCAGTCCGCTCCCCTGCGGCCGGTGGCCACTACGGTGCGCTTTGCCTCTATGGTGCAGGTCTCGCTGCCCTTTGCAAGGTATACGCCCCTGCATTCGTCTCCCTCCAGCATGAGGTTTGTACATTCCCAGCCAAACATCATTTCCACGCCGTTTTCCAGCAGATACTGCTCAATGGCATAGTAAAGATCCTGAGCCTTTTCTGTCCCCAGATGGCGAATTGGGCAATCCACAAGCCTTAGGCCTGCCTTTATGGCACGCTTGCGGATGTCCTTTACCTCCTCGCTGTTGTTAATGCCCTCTATCTGGGTGCTTGCGCCAAATTCAAGGTATATCTTATCTGCGTATTCGATGGTGCTCTGGGCCACATCCTCGCCGATGAGCTTGGGTAAATCGCCGCCCACCTCGCAATTAAGGGAGAGCTTGCCATCTGAAAATGCGCCTGCTCCGGAAAAGCCTGTGGTTATGTGGCAGGTGGGCTTGCAGCTTACACAGTGGCCGGTCTTATCCTTGGGGCAATGGCGTTTTTCCACCGGCTGTCCCTTTTCCACTATCAGGATGCTCTGGCGGCTGCCCTTTTTTATCATCTCAAGGGCGGTGAATATGCCCGCCGGGCCGGCACCTATGATGACTACGTCCTTTTTCATTTGCATTCCTCCCTAAAATAATCAAAAATTAAGCCGGCAAGGCCGCTCCGTGAGGCCCTGCCGGATAGTAAGTGTGGTCATATGGCCCCGATATTATGATATTGGGGTTGTATTATCAGCTTGCGTCTCCCAGCTCAGGTGCGGGAAGCTGCTCCGTCTTGCGGTATACGAATACCGGGGGCGCTTTCTTTTCGATAACGTCCCTTGTGATGGTGCAGCTTTCGATATCCGTCCTTGAGGGTATGTCAAACATGATGTCCAGCATGACATCTTCAAGTATTGCCCTGAGGCCACGTGCGCCGGTCTTGCGCTCGATTGCCATATCTGCAACCAGCTCCAGCGCGTCCCGCTCAAAGGAAAGCTGCACGCCATCCATTTCAAACAGCCGCTTGTACTGGCGGGTGAGGGCATTGCGGGGCTCTGTGAGTATGTCGATAAGGGCATTTCTATCCAGCTGATGAAGGGTAACTATTACCGGCATACGCCCTACAAACTCAGGGATAAGGCCGTACTTGAGCAAATCCTCAGGCAGTATGCCCTTAAGTATCTCGCCCACGTCCTTCTGTACCTTGCTCTGCACCTCCGCCCCGAAGCCCATTACGGACTTTCCGGTGCGCTTGGTGATTATATCCTCTATGCCGGCAAATGCGCCGCCGCAGATAAAGAGGATATTGGTGGTATCTATCTGTATAAATTCCTGGTGGGGATGCTTGCGGCCGCCCTGGGGGGGAACGCTTGCCACGGTGCCCTCCAGTATCTTCAGCAGCGCCTGCTGCACGCCCTCGCCGGATACATCCCGGGTGATGGAGGGATTTTCGCTTTTTCGGGCAATCTTGTCGATTTCGTCGATA
>CAYMPG010000011.1:0-56808 GCA_964392455.1 uncultured Clostridium sp.
AATCCTAAAGATTTAAGGGAGAAATAAAAATGAATAAAAGTGGTTTACTCGGCAATGGAATGCTGAAAAAATACTGGCTGGTACTGTTCCTTACATTTAACAATGTTGTATTTTTGATTTCTCAGCTGAGCCAGGTATTCTATACCCAGTTTCAGGATATTTATCAGCTCAATAACACTCAGCAGGGCGTGCTGTCCTCAGTAAGCACTGTTGGCGTATATCTGGGAAGCATAGTGGGCGGCTACCTTGCAGACAGGTACAACCCCAAGACACTTAACGTGCTGGCATGCATGCTCTCCGGCGTAATGGCGCTGATAGAGTCCTTTGCACAGAGCTACGCTGTACTTATTATCGTATACATAATGCTCTCCATTTCCAGCATGTGCCTGCTTAATACTGCCTACATGAAGTGCATCCGTCTTATCGGTACTTCTGAGGAGCAGGGCCGTCTGTTTGGCTTTGAGGAGGTTTCCTTTGCCATCGTTTCCCTGGTATTTAACTATGGCTTCCTTGGCCTTATAACTGCTTCCGGCATGACCTTCCAGCAGAGCCTGCGCGTAGTTTGCGCTGCCTGCATCATAATCGGCCTTGCCATCCAGTTCTTCTGGAACATTCCTGCGCTGGAAGGCTATAAGGGAAAGAGCAAGGAGGAAGCTAATCAGGGCAAGAAGAAGGTGGGCCTTGATGCCTATCGCAAGTGCCTGAAGGCTCCCGTGCTCTGGGAAAACGCCCTTATATTCCACGGCTTCGGCGGCGCACTCGCTTATCTCTGGGTGTATATGCAGCCTAACCTTGTTAATTCCTTCCTGTTTGATGCGGCCATTGCATCTGCCCTTATGCTGGCATTTAAGAATGGTATCCGTATCGTCATTTCCCCCATTGGCGGCAAGCTCCGTGATAAGATGGGCGACTCTACCAAGGTCATCATTCCTCTGGGCATAGCTTTCTGCGTGTTCTCCATCATCATGGGCTTTGCTCCTCAGGGCGGCGGCACCGGCCTGATTATTTACCTGATACTGGTCGTGCTTGCAGCTATCTGCATATTTGCCATAAATGGCCTGCAGTACACCATCATTGATGATGCAAAGGTTCCCAATGTTTACAGCGGCACCATGTGGGGCGTAATAGTTGCCTTCGGCTGGTCCAGCGGTGCATATTCCTATACCATCGCAGGCCATCTGCTGGATAAGTTTGGCAACAGCGGCTATGCATATATCTGGTTCCTGATGGCAGCATTTATGTGCCTGGCTCTGCTGGGTGCATTCCTCCTCCGCAGGGATATCAAGCACGGCACTGCACTGGGCAAGGAGATCCAGGCGGAGCTTGACGCCGGCATAATTTCCTACGAATAATCTGAAATACCCGTGCTTTTTCTGGCAGGAGGCAGCGAACTGAACCTCGTCCTGCCAGCCCCATAATAAAGCAAAGGAAAGGGCTTTCCGTATTGGAAAGCCCTTTCTTTATGGTGCATTTTTTATTAACCTGCTAACAAAGCCCTGCTTGCCTGTTTAACATAAGGCGGCAGCGTTTTAAAAGGAAGCCACGGTGCTTATTCAGGGTCTCCTTGTCCCAGGCATATATAGCTGTAAGAAGGTCATGTGCATTGGTTATTGCTTCATCGATGGAAAAACATTCCAGATAGTTTCCAAATGACAATATGAGATGCCCCTGCCAACATTCTACCATGTGCTCAAAGAAGGGATTCTGGCAGTTTTCGAGGATGAGATTATAAAAATCCGCATATAGCCGCATACGCTCAACATCGGGCAGCTGCTCAGAGTGAACGAGCCGCTCATACGCAGGGGTATGCAGCTCGATGGCCTGCTCCCGGGTCACGTTTCTCATGAACATTTCTGTTGTAACGGGGGAGATTATATCGTATGTATCCAATAGCTGTGTTTTTTCCTTGTAGCTGAGCAGAGGCACAACATAGGTGGATGAGTCAGAAGTAGTGACAAACCCCATGTGTACAAGCTCCATCAGTGCATCACGAATAGGGGTGGAGCTTACATTGTAATACTTTTTCAGGCTGGAGATAGGCAGCTTTTGCCCCGGGATGAGCTCCCCGTGATAAATCCGCTGCTTAAGGTCATCTACTATCTGCTCGGAAAGTGTGGCTTTATTTATATTCATAGAATAGTTCCTTTGCATGATTGGTAATATGTGAAACGCCTAATCATATGGGTGTGATTTATACCCCACATTAGACGAATATTATGTTTAAAATATTTAACACAACTCCATATAAATAGGATACATTATTTTTGCCCGGAAAGCAAGGGCTGTTGCCGGGGAAACATTATGCCGGATATGGCGGCAGAATGTTGAGCGCCATGGTTTTCACTTGTGCTGCCACAATTTTTTTGTGTTTGCCCGTGGCTTGGGATTTTTATAACATTAAAAATAAGGAGGCATGTGAGATGCTGCCCTTTGGCGGCAATAATCCGGCAATGAATTTCGAGCCGTTTTGCCTGTAGCCCATGGGGGTATGGCAGGCGGCCGTGGGCCATGGGCCCACCAGGGTGCAGCCGGAAACAGCGGCACCTTCCATGTGTGAAAAGGAGTTCAATAATGAAAAAAATGAATCTTCGTACAGTTATTTTTTTGGCGCTGTGCTGTGATATGGGGCTGTTTGCAAAGAAGCTGATAATCCCCTTTGCCAACGTCATTACGGATGCGCTGCATATTCCGGGAGGGATAGGCACCAGCTTTTCATTGATGTTTCTGGTGGTGGCGGCTGTGCTGATGCCTTACTTTGGCTGCGGCACCATAATGGCCGGGGTGGGCGAGCATATGCGGGCGTACATGGTGGCGGATGATGAATACAGGGCGGAGGTATCTGCCCAGGAGATAGCCGAGGAGAATAGGGTATACCTTATGATAGGGGATGAGCCCTACGCCAGTGCCCTGGTATTCGGCGACCAGAACAGCAAGCGCAATGTATCAGGCGTTATCAGGCTGGTGGTGGAATGATACCCTTTTGCAGCAAGCGCAATCAGGTATATCCTGCCGTATATGACGGCAGGCCTGTGGTGGAAAAGCACTTCTCGCAAACGGAGGACTGGGAGCGGGAGAGCGAAATGTATCACAGGCTCAGCGGCAGGGTATCCCTGCCCCGGATAGTCGTATCCCGGCCGGGGCTGCTTGTAACGGAGCATATGCCGGGCCTTACGCTCCTTGATGAGCTTGAGCGGCAGGAGGCTGAGGGCTTTGAGCCCGAGCCCTGGGAGAGGCTTACAGAGTGGCTCACGGCCTGCCACAGGGCCAGCGGCAGGCTGCCTGAGGATGGCAATCTGAGAAACTTTCTGTGGCAGCCTGAGGGCGGTATAACCGGGCTGGATTTTGAGTGCTTTCAGCAATACGGAGCGGTGAAGGAATATATGCCCCGGCTCATAGCGTATGTGCTGAGCTACGGCCCTGCACATACCCCCGTGAAGGAGCAGACGGCAGACTACCTTATGGAAAGGCTTGGCATTTCCGGTGAAAGCATAAAGCAGGAGCTTTATGCTCTGGCCCATGGCAGGAGAAAAAATAGCTGCGCCATGCCACTGAGCGGGATAATACTTGCAGGGGGCAGCTCAAGGCGCATGGGCCGGGATAAGGCAGGGCTTACCCTCCTTGGGAAAACCCTGCTGGAATGGCAGGTGGATAAGCTCAGGGCCCTTGGAATAAGGGATATAATGCTGTCGGGAGAAAACCTCCCCCACATACCCGGCACCCGCAGCATACCGGATATATACGCCGGGCGGGGCCCATTGGGAGGGCTGCACGCCTGCCTTAGGGCTGCACAGGGAGACTGCATGGTAATAAGCGTGGATGCTCCGCTAGTCCCGCCGCAGGCCCTTTATCAGCTTGCAAGGACACATGACGGGATGGCCACGGTGCTGCGGCATCCCGGCGGGATAGAGCCGCTGATGGGCGTATACAGCAGGGCGGCAGCGGATATTATGGAGCCTCTGATAAAAAATGGCGGCGCACCGGTAAGGGCCTTTGGAGAGGCAGCGGGCTGGAGGCTATGGGATTATCTTGGCCCCATGGAGCTGCTGAAAAACTGCAATACGCCCCGGGAATATGAGGCTATTACAGCCCTTGTAGAGCAATACACCACATTATCGCTTCCAATATTATAAAAGACGGAGGGTACGGTCATCGTACTCTCCGTCTTTTTTGAATAAATATTTTGGCTATTCGCCACAGATTATGCCAAGATCCCTTGCTTCCTTGATAAACAGCTCAAGGGCCGGGTTATCATCGCCCTTGCGGGTGACGAAATATGAGGAATAGGGCAGGTCAATGCCGTATATGGGGAGAAATTGCAGGCTGAGTATGCGATAGCGGCCCTTAAGATCGCTGCTCATGAAGGTATAGCCCTTGCCGCTGGCAAGGAGCATATCTATGGTATTGGTATCCTTCACGGTCTGTATTTTCTGGGGCAGCTCTCCAAGTATCTGCTTGCAGCGCTCTATTCGCTTTGACTGCACTGTGGGGCTGCTGCCCACATCAAAGCAGATATAGGTATCGTTCAGCAGCTCATGGGGATACACAAAGTCCTTTTTCGCAAGGGGGTGGTTTTTCCCTACCACGGCGTTGATAACGCCGTTATTCAGGGAGAAAACGTTATAATACTCGGGGTCGTAGTTTTCAAAATCGCTTACTGCGATAAGGTCGAATTCCCCATCCTTGAAGCGGGACATTATGGTGGTGATGAAGTCATGCTCCATCTCAAGGTGTATTTCAGGATAGGATACGCTGAACTGGGACAGCACCGTGCCCAGATGCCGCTGGATGGAGGGGCCATTATAGCCTATGGAGAGGAAGCCCTTTTTGCCATCGGCAAAGGCCCGGGCGGCAGTGGTGCCCTGCTCTATGAGCCGCAGCCCGGCAGAGGCGTTTTCTATGAAAACACTGCCCTCGGTGGTAAGCTCTACCAGCCTGTTATTCCGGCGGAATATGCGTATGCCAAGCTCATGCTCAAGGTTTTTTATCTGCTGGCTGAGGGCCTGCTGGCTGATGTGATACTTTTCTGCTGTTTTTGTGAAGCTCTTGCTTCTTGCAATATCTATGCAATACTGTAAGGTCTCCGTTGTCATGGTATTACTTCCTTTTAAATGGGCACATTTTCCATACCCCTTGTGCATGTTATTATTTTATCACAAGATAGTGCGAAAACATACAGGCGTAAATGTTATAAGAGCAGGGAAAGCGTGCATATTTACTTATCGCATATCAAATGCTGCCTGAAGCAGGGGGTATATCCCTGCTTCAGGCGGTGTAAAATCATTTTTCCACAGCATTCCAGCGGGCATACAGGCTGGAGGGCACTTCATCGTCCTCTGCCCAGCGCCAGGTAAGGGCCCCGGTGGGGCAGCTATGGACGCAGGCGGGCACAAGCCCTGCCTTTACCCGGGCAATGCAGCCGTGGCACTTTTCCATCTTCTCCCGCATGGGTTCGCCGGTGGGGCGGAAGGTGGGGGCACCGTAGGGGCAGGCCATGGCGCAGGAATGGCAGCCGATGCAGTTGGTGGTATCGTACAGGGTGAGCCCTGTTTCCTTATCCTTGTAAAGGCAGCCCACGGGGCAGGCGGTTACACAGGGGGCATCGGGGCAATGAAAGCAGGCGGTGGACATGGCAACAAGCTGGCCGTTGCTTTCATAATTAAATACCATTCGGTAGGGCTGCTGCCCTGCCTTTACATCCACATCGTTCTGATCCATGCAGGCGATGGCGCAGGCGCCGCAGGCGGAGCATTTCGTTTCATCAAACTCTATTAAAAGCTTCATGGTCAGTCCTCCTTGTTTACCGGAATCACGGTGCAGCGCACGCTGCGGTAGCCGGGGAAGCCGGAATAGGGGTCGTTATGGGTGGGGGGGATGATGGAATTCACATCCGCCTCCCGGTAGCCGTGGAACATATGCACGGTGCCGGGCTTGATACGAAGGGAGGGATTGGCAAGCACTGTGATGCTGCCGGCGGTGGTGCTGATGCGGATGGTATCCCCACGCTTTATGCCAAGCCTTGCTGCATCTTCGTCGTTAATGTCTGCCATGGGGTCAGGGCGCATGGAGCGGAGCCAGGGCACATCGTGCAGCCTCGAATGGAGGGCTGTGGGCACCCTTGCGCCGGTTACCAGGCGGAAGGGATAAAGCTCGGGGTCAGCAGCATCCACGCTGTCCTTATAGGTGGGCAGAGGATCCAGGCCGGGGTATTTTTCGATAATGGTGGACCACAGCTCGAATTTGCCGGTGGGGGTATTAAAGCCGTGCTGCCCTATGGGCACTATCTTTACCCTGTCCTGATGCTGGGGGAACTGGGCGTTTGCCTTAAGGTAATCCACATCTATGGGAGTTTCCCTCAGCATATAGCGCACGCAGGCCTCAGGCCCTGCCTTGAGCAGCTCGTCATCCAGCTCCAGCCGCCTTGCCAGCTCGCATATTATCTGATCATCCGGGCGGGATTCACCAAGGGGAGCTATTACAGGCTCTGTCCACTGGGCATAGCCGCCGCCATGCACCTTGAATTCGCTGCGCTCAAAGGAGGAGCAGCAGGGCAGCACTATGTCTGCATATTTGGCGGTATCCGTCAGGAACAGGTCAACATCCACAAAGAAGTCCAGCTTTTCCAGGGCCTTTATCATATTGTTGTCCCCATTGAACATTCTCAGGTTCATGCCGTTTGCCCATATTGCCTTGATGGGGTAGGGAGTGCCTTCAAGTATCTGGCGGGCAAGGTCGTTTGCCTGCATTTCCTTTACTATCTCCTCCCACAGGGGGAAGCGCAGGGCGCCCACAGGCCGGGGGCCGTCCTTTGGATATACCTCGAAGGGGAATTCATGATCCAGCGTTGCAAAGCCGCCCCTTGAATGGGCATAGGTAAGGGGCTCGGGGGACATACCGCCCACCCGGTCATAGGTGCCCATTATGGCGCTGAGGGCCATTACCGCTCTGTGGGTCTGCAGGCCGTTGGTGTGATGCACTATGGCGGCGCTGGAGTGATTTATGGCCATGGGCATATTTTCATGTATCATGCGGGCGGCAAGGCGCAGCTTATCCGCAGGCACGTCTGTTATCTGCTCCACCCTTTCCGGAGTAAAGTCCATTACATAGGCCTTGTACTGCTCGTAGCCGTAAACATTATCCCGGATGTAATCCTTATCCACCCAGTCGTTTACTATGAGCTCCCGGGCAAGGCCCAGGGCAAGGGCGCAGTCTGTGCCGGGCTTAACCCGAAGGTGCAGGTCGCACTGCTTTTCCACGGCGGGGGTGATGCGGGGGTCTATTATTATTACCTTCATGCCCCGCTCCCTTGCCTTGCTTACGCGAACGGAGGAAAGGTGGGCGGAATGATAGGCATTGTAGCACCAGCCAAGGAAAATGCCCGCATTTGAAAGATCCGGGTATACGGCGGATTCGCCTGTGGCTATCTTCCAGGACATTACCGTGGAGGTAAAGCAGGAGGAGGACTCGGAGCCGTAGTTTACAGAGCCGAAGGAATAGCACAGCCGCTGCAAAAAGGGCCTGTACCACTTATTGTAGCCGGAGTAGAAGGCCACGGAGCTGGGGCCATACTGGGCCTTTGCTTCATTGAGCCTTTGAACTATTTCATCATAGGCCTCATCCCAGGTGATGGGCTCAAATTTGCCCTCGCCCCGCTTGCCCACACGCCTTAAGGGGGTGAGCACACGGTCTTCCCGGTAAACATACTGCCTGTTGGACTGGCCCTTGGGGCAAAGCAGGCCGTGATTTACCGGGTGCTCGTCGGTGCCCTCCACCTTCAGTATCTTTCCATCCTTTACGTAGCAGGTAACGCCGCAGTGGGGGCCGGGGGTGCAGATATCGCAGAAGCTGTTGCGCTTTACGATGCCGGTATCCTGGCCGGGTATTTTGTTGAGGAGCTTATCTTCATGTCTAGTCATATCGTTCTCCCATTATAAAAGCAGGTAGTCAGGTCAAAGGGACTCAGCCTTTGTATCAGCGCAAAGGCCGTTTCCTTCAAACAGCGCCAGAAACTCATCCGTAAAGCCCTCCCTTGCCAGCATCCCTCTGAGGGAGATGGGCAGGGGATTCTTGTTGCCGGTAAAGCGGTTCATGATGTAGTTCTTTATCACGCCGCTTATGCGGTAGCTGTCCAGCATATTGACGCACCTCAGCTCGCCATCGGACACTATGGCCTTTACGTATCTCTTATCGCTGGGCTTGCCTATGGTGTATACCTGGCCCTCGGCCCGTATATCGCCAAAGGAGATAAAGTCCATACCCATATAGTGGGTGATATTGTGGAGTATGTTTCCGGTAAACTTGGCTTCGTGGCCTGCCATGGCGCAGCCTGCCACCTGGCCCTGATATGCCGCATTGGCCCACAGGCCTATTATCTGATTGCCGCCGGACATTACGTTCCTGCCCTCGCAGCAGTCGCCTGCGGCGTATATGCCGGGCACGGAGGTGGCCATATGGTCGTTTACGACTATGCCCCGGTTTACTTCAATGCCGGCTTCCCTTGCAAGGGCAGTCCTGGCCCGGGTGCCTATGCAGAGCACCAGCAGGTCTGATTCCACAGGGTCTCCCTCTGCAAAGGAGGTCACTACGGAGCTTTCGCTTTCGGTTGCGCCGGTAACGGCTGTGCCAAAGCGCATTACTATGCCCTTCTTTTCCAGCCTGGCCATTATCTCACGGGATACCTCCGGGAAGGCTGCAAGGGGGAAGATATTGGGAGCCATGTCTGCCAGGGTGCACTTCATGCCTGCATCGTAGCACAGCTCTATTATCTTAATGCCCACCATTGAGCCGCCTATGACGGTAACGGAGTGTATATCCCCACGGGCCAGCCTGTCGTGCAGCGCCTTTGCATCGGATACGGTACGCATGCACAGCACACGGTTGCCCACTGTAACTCCAAGGGGGGGAACGAAGGGGTCTGCACCGGTGGCAAGGAGTATGGCATCAAAGGCCATGCTGCTGCCGTCTGAGCCGGTTATTATGCGCTTCTCGGTATCCAGGGCCGTAACGGCTGTGCCGGGATGAAGTATGGGGGAGAAGCGCTGCTGTATATCCTCAAGGCTGCCAAAGGGGAAAAGCCCCTCATAGGGCAGCCTGCCTGCCGCATAATAGGTGGTAAGCATTGGGTTGGCCGGGGCCTCGTTAAGATCGGAGTAAACGTGTATCTCCGCATCAGGGCTGCATTCTCTCAGGGATGACAGGGCATGGTATCCCGCACAGCCAAACCCGATTATTCCATAACGTTTCATGTATTTCACCTGACTTTCCGCTGCCGGGAGCTCGCCCTGACAGCTTTCCGATAAGATTGCGTGCAAATGTATGCGCCGCTTAAGAGAAAAACAGATAGTACTTCAAAAGGGAGCGGTTTTGAGGCTCCCTTTTGATTTAATACAAGCTATTTCAGCCTTTAGCCCAAATCCCAGGGCTCTATCTTGTGAGAGATACGCTCGGCTGATACATAGATGGCCTGCTCGGGGCAATCCCTCTCGCAGTACAGGCACACCATGCAGTCATCAGCGTACTTGATTTCGGCACGGCTGCCGCAGGTCATGCAGCGCATGGCCTCACAGCGGGCCTCGTTGGGGGTGAAGCCGGCGGGATCAGCGGCCTCAATGCGCTCCACATGGGGGATACCCTTGCAGGGCGGGAACTGGGTGCGGATGACCTCATCACGGTCTGCAAGCATATCAACGCCACGGAGGTACCTGTCGATGGACTCTGCCGCCCTCTTACCGGAGGCGATGGCCTTAACTACGGAGGCCTTTACAGGGTCTACAGCGTCGCCGCCGGCAAAGATACCGGGTACGCTGGTCTCCAGGGTGACCTTATCGGCCTGGATGGTATTGCGGCCGGTCTTTGCAACGGCCTCAGGCAGCATGGAAAGATCTGCGGCCTGGCCCACGGCGAAGATTATCTGGTCTGCATCCACGGTGATGGTGCAGCTCTCGTCATACTGGGGAGCAAAGGCACCGTTCTTATCGAATACACTGGTGCAGGCAATGAACTCTATGCCGGTAACATTGCCGCCGCTGCTGAGTATGCGCTTGCCGCCAAAGCCGGGCTTGATGACCACGCCATCCTCCAGAGCACGCTGTATCTCCTTTTCGTGGGCGGGCATCTTGTCCCTGCACTCAAGGCATACCATGGTAACTTCCTTTGCACCCAGCCTCTTTGCGGTGCGGGCTGCGTCAATGGCAACGTTTCCGCCGCCTATTACGGCTACACGGTCCTTTACCTCTACGGGGTTGCCAAGGTGTACGTCACGCAGGAAGTCCAGTGCGCCCATAAGGCCGCCATTTACCTGGCTGTCGCCATCCAGCTTGGCCAGGCGGCTTATCTGATTGCCCACGGCGATGAATACTGCGCCGTATTCCTTCTGAAGCTCCTCGAAGGTTATGTCGGTGCCTACGTTTACGCCGGTTCTGTATTCCACGCCCATGTCGGCAATGTAATTGAGCTGAGCATCCAGCACGTCACGGGGCAGGTCAAAGTCGGGAATGCCAAGGCGCATCATGCCGCCAACCACATCATGCTTTTCGAATACTGTGACCGCATAGCCCTTCCTGCAAAGGAAGTATGCACAGGACAGGCCAGCAGGGCCGGAGCCTACCACGGCTACCTTGCTTGCGTAAATGGTGCGTACCTTTTCGGCCTTTTCATGGAGGAAGGAATCCGCCACGAAGCGCTCAAGGTAGTTTATGTTAACAGGAGCGTCCACCTCATTGCGGGCGCAGGAGGCCTCGCAGGTATGGGGGCATATGCGGCCGGTAACGGCGGGGAAGGGAAGATACTCGCGCAGCGTGGCAATGGCCTCATCCAGCATATCCATTTCCACATAGTAGGCGTACTTTCTTACGCTTACGCCGGCGGGGCAGCCCTCGGCACAGGGAGAAAGCTTCTCCACATCGGTGGGCTGGAGATTAAGTCTTATTACGTCCTGGGGGCAGGTGTCTACGCACTTACCGCAGCCGGAACACAACTTGCTGTCAATTTTTGCAATAGGCATATCGTTACCTCCTCATCAGTCCTCGGTGGTCTTCTTTGCCAGCTTGGGCAGAACCAGCGGATAGATCTGTTCATAAGGCTTGGTGTAATCCGGCCAGAAGCGCTCGGGAATGGGCTCCTTGGTGTAGACCACCTGACCATCCACATTCTGCATCAGCACCCAGACCAGCCATTCCTTATCATTGCGCTCGGGATAATCCTCACGGAAGTGAGAGCCGCGGCTTTCGGTTCTGTACAGGGCCGCCAGGAGCTGCAATTCTGCACACTGAATCATGTTCTTGGTCTCATAGGCCAGACGCCAGTCGTGCGGGTCTGCCGCCATCATATTGGGAGCCACCTCATCCTTGAGAAACTGCACCATGGTGAGGGCAGCGTTCATGCGCTTTGCGTGGCGATAGATAAGCACATAGTAGGGAACCATCAGGCCCTGAAGTGCCTGGGTGAGCCATGCGGGGGAGTGGCCGCTGATGCGTACTGCGGGAGCGGTAACTTCCTTGCGGACTGCTGCTACCATATCCTCATCCAGCTCAAAGTCCTCCAGCTTGGAGATATACTCCATGGCGCCGGTGGCAGCCCTTGTGCCGGTGACCATGCCGCCATTGAGGCCAAGGCCCATTCCGCCGTACTTTGCGCCGGAGGTCATGGTGGCGCAGCAGCCGCCTGCACCGTAGAGGCCGGGAATGGTGGAGGTGCAGTATTTATCCACGGCCCAGATGCCTGCGCCGCCTACGGCGGTATTCAGCTCCTGACGGCCGGAGGAGTACTGCAGCTTGCCGCCGTTGAAGTAATCCAGCCCCAGCTTCCTGTGCTCTGCATCGCCAACACGCTTGAAGTAGGAAATATGGTGATTGCGAACCTTCTCGCTGTAGTTGTCCATATCGTGATACAGAGGGCCCTTGCCCTGATGTATCTCGCTTGCGCCCCACCAGGTGATGGGTTCATTGGTGGCGGTAACCTGAGGCCATACCCAGCCGCTCTGAAGGGTAAGGTGAGGATACTTTGCCTGCAAATCTACCTTCTTGCCCTGGAGCTCGCCGCCGGTATACATCTGGAGACGCTCCTGATATGCGTTGTACATGGTGCCGCCGGTGGACTGCCTGAACTCCATGCCGGAGATCTGAGCGCCTGCGCGGTATGCCATGCAGATGCCGTCGCCCGTCCAGTAGTCGGTATTCATAACGCGTACCTTGTAGGCGGTGCTTGCGCCGGTGGCCAGTATGGTGGCCTTGGCCTTGATGGTATACAGCTTGCCGCTGGTGGTATTGAAGGCCATTGCGCCAACAACGCGGCCATCCTGCTTGAGCAGCTCGCAGGTCATCATCCTGTCGAATACGCGAACGCCTTCCTTCAGCGCCTTGGAGCGCAGGGTGGGGGCGTATTCACGGTTCTTCATGCAGATGATTTCATACATCTTGGGAATGTTGTTTACAAGGTGGGGGCCTTCTACTACCAGCTCGCCATCTACCTTGTAAAACTCAATGCCCCATTCCACCAGGTCATTGTAGCGGTCTTCGGATTCGGCAAGAATAATCTCATTCCAGTCGCGGTTGTTGATATACTCGGTATCCCGGCTGTTCTTATCCAGCCAGTCCTTCATGACGTGCTTGCGGCTGGGGCGGAAGAACTGAATATCGCCCTCGGCGTAGTGGGTGCCGCCGCAGCGTCCTACAAAGCCCTTATCCACAAGGATAACGTCGTATCCCTGAAGCCTTGCCTTGATTGCGGCAAAGAGGCCGGCCATACCGCCGCCGACCACCAGAATATCAGTGGACAGGCGTTCTTCTTTTATCTTCTGTTTCACGTTTTTACCTCCTGGTATTTGTGTGATATAAAAATGAAGTTTATTCCCCGGGGGGTACCCGGGGAATCAGCATATTTAATTTATAAGGTTTACAGATACAGGGATGCGCCAAACAGAGGAGCTATCACGCAGGCAGATACGCAGAATGCGATGATGGTAACTGCCAGGCAGATGATACCGGGGAGAGTGGTCTCCTTTACTTCCCAATAGCCATAGTCGTAGGTCATCATCATGGACATGTTGAAGCCGAATACGAAGTGGCAGGAGTTGATGATGATAATGGGCAGCAGCACGACTGCGGGGTTGTAGCCCAGGCTCACGCAGATAGGAGTCATAAGGCCTACGCCCAGAGTCATTGCAGCGGTAGGAGCAGCATTGAACAGGTTGCACAGTACGCCCTGTACAGTGGTGCAGAAGAGGCAGAATGCGAAGGGCCCCATATCGGAGAACAGGGGAGCTACATAATGCACTACCATGTTGCCGATGCCGTGGGTGGAGATGCACTGGCCAAGGATGGGGATAAAGGCGGCGGTGATGATTATGTTCCAGGGCATCTTCTTGAGCACTGCCTTGGAGGGAACGGTGCCGACTACGGGAGCCATGGCAACAACTGCCCACAGCAGGGATGCGAGGGACATATTCATGCCGGCGCTCATGCTCCATACCATACCTACTACGGTGAGAATCCAGCGGATCTCAGAGCCGGTGATGTGGCCCAGCTCGTCCAGCTTCTCCTGATAGTAGCTGGTGGAGGGCAGGTCGGTATAATCCTTGTTCTTAACGCCAAACCACTTGGCATAGACCAGTCCCATGGGTACGGCCAGAATGATGAAGGCGGGAACGCCAATCTTGGCCCACTCTACGAAGGAAACGTCTACCAGTCCGCCGGAGGCCTCGTTCAGCATGGAGATGCCGGTGCCGTTGCCGATGGGGGAGCCGGTGATGAGTACGCCGCCGCCAATCATGGAGGCTGCAACGGTGAGAATCATGATGGCCTTGCCCAGCTTGCTCTGGCCGGGTACCTGCTTCATTTCTACCAGCATGCCGGCGCAGATGGAGCTCATCATTATAATAACGGCGTTATTGGATACAAAGGCGGAAAGCAGTGCGGTGACGATGCCTATGGCAACTATCAGCGCAACGGGCCTCTGGCCGAATATTCTGAGCATCAGGTAAGCAAGACGCTTGCCCATGGGGGTGTATTCGCAGCCCATTGCCACGATGGTCATGCCCAGCATCATGGGGAAGGTGGAAGTGCCGATGGTGGTCTTTACCACGTTGAAATCCCACAGCTTGAGGAACACGCCGAGAACTGCTGCAAGAATAGCAGGAACCACGAAGCTGACATTCAGGCCGACAAACAATACTATGATTGATACCAGCAGAGCCAGGGCAGTGGAGGTGAGCTCGCCCCATTCAGAAAGAGGCAGCGCTCTCAGAGCAAAAAACAGTACGATTGCAATAATGAGGGTGGTAATGGTTTTTTTGGTAAGGGGTGCGCCGGTTCTGAGGCCGTTAATATCCAGAAGACGATCTTTGTCATCGGATATCATTGCCGCAAAACCTTTCTTTTCGTTGGATTCGCCAGACATGATACTTCTCCTTTCGATATTTGGATCTTGTTGCTGGTGATTTGTTTTCGCCATTGGACGAGTGTGATTTGGTTTGGCCAATGGCGGATTTGTTTACCCTAGAGTATAAAGATGGCGCAATTTGTTGTAAAACAATAAAAAATTGTCAAACTACACAAAAACGCCCAAGTTTAGCCATATTTTCAGACCAGATGCATCATCGTTGTTAAAATAACAACAGCCTGGAATGCGACAAAAAATGCATGGGATAGCCTGTATAAAAAGGTTTTTTTATTTGCACAGAGGACTGATGGTGAAGTGCCTATTATATGTAAGGATAAATACAACATATTTCGTCACGTTATTCTGTGGTCGTTTTACAATTTTTTATTGTTTTACAAAAATGGAAATAACATCTTAGACTAAAGCAAACCTTATTCAACGACGCACCTATCAGAAAGGCGGTTTGTATGTCACAGAATATTGACCTTAAAAAGTACAGCATAGGCACTTATCTCAAGTTTATACTTTTCTCCGCATTCGGAGTTTTTGCCTTCTTTATCAACTTTACCCTTCCGGGCTATTCCGTAGCCCTGGGCTCCTGGACCTTCCAGGTGGCAGAGTCCCATACCATACTGGTGACTCACCTGACCAACCTTGTAAAGGCCGCCCTCTGGACAGGCTCCTTCAAGGCAATGCCCTATGTGGTATGGGCAATAGGCGTTTACGGCATGATTGACCTGTATATCCGCCGCAAAAAGCACTTTTCCACGCCGGTAGCATCCATATTCTCCGTATTCAAGGTAATAGGATTTATCATTCTTTCCATGATCGTATTCAACTTTGGCCCCGGCATCATACATAATCCTGTGGATTCCCTTGGTGGCGTCAGCATAGGTACATTTGTGCTTAACAATATACTGATATCCATCTGCATATCCATCCCCGCGGCTTCACTGTTTCTGCCCTTCCTGCTGGATTACGGCCTTGTGGACTTTATAGGCGTTATCGTGCGCCCCATAATGCGCCCTGTGTTCCGCCTTCCCGGCCGTGCTGCGGTTATAATGGTAAGCGCATTCCTGGGCAACTTCTCAGTGGGCCATATAGCGGTAAACGATCAGTATAAGAGCGGCCGCATGACTGCCCGTGAATCCGGCGTTATAGCCACCAGCCTCTCCACCGTATCCGTTGGCTTCCTTATAGTGCTGGCCACAAATACCGGCATGATGGATCACTGGAACCTTTACTTCTGGACATCCTTCCTTATCACCCTGCTGGTAGCCCTGATTGGCGTGCGTATTTACCCCCTCAGGCAGATGCCTGATGATTATTATGAGGGCGTTACGCCTAACCCTGAAACGGTATACAGCAGCGGCCTTATGAAAAACGCCATCCGTGAGGCGCTGGATATAGCTGAAAATGCTGAAAATCCCCTTAAGCGCATAGCCTTCCTGCAGGATGAGACCATCTCCGTGCTGGGCACCGTTGCAACGGGTACTGCATTCTTTGGCCCTGTAGGCGTAATGCTTTACACCTACACCCCCATATTCAGCTGGATCGGCATGATATTCTACCCCTTCATGCGTATCGCCATCCCCGCCAACGAGGCGATGACCGCCTGCACCGGCGCAGCCCTCTCCTTCCTGGAGGTCACTCTGCCTGCACTGCTGGTATCCACCGGCGTATGGTCAATGCGTATACGCTACGTGCTTGCGATAATCCCCGTAAGCAGCATCATATTCCTGGCATCCTTTGTGCCCTGCCTTATGGCTACCGAGGTGCCGGTAAAGTTCTCCCATATGTGCGTGATATGGCTGGAGCGTATGCTGCTTTCCGTGATCATAGCCTGCCTGTTTGCCCTTGTGCTTTTCTAAAGCCGGGCGTAAAGGCAGCCTGATCTGCTCATGACCCCTCCTCCATTTTCCCCAATGGAGGAACTCCTATAAATTATATTTGGATCAAGGCAAAGGAGGCCCCGCATACCGGCGCCTCTTTTGCCTATGAAAAAAGAGCATCCGGAGCGTCAGCCCCTCATACCATAGCTGCACAGGCCCACTATCGCATGGGCCATACCATCTTAGCATATACGCCAGGCAATAAAAACAGGCTCCACATGGGAGCCTGTTTTTATTTTGTAAGTGTTATAACTGAGTAGCTTTAAAACGTATCTGAAGCAGATTAACCGCCTATGCCCACGGAGAAGCCGTTTGCTTCAAAAAGCTGCCTGAGCTCCTCCATTCTTTTCTGGGAGGGGGGCAGTATGTCCTTAAGGTGGTAGGCCATATCCAGACGCGTATACTTGTTTACTCCCAGCCTGTGATAAGGGAGAAGATCCACATGGCCGCCCTGATGGTTTTTCTTAAGGAATTCAATCATTAGCTCCATATCCTTTGGGGAATCATTATAGCCGGGTATAAGAGGCAGGCGGGCTATTATGCTGTGTTCCCGGGCAAGGAATTCGAAGTTGTCAAGTATCTGCTTGTTTGATACTCCGCAGCAGGCGAAGTGTACCGCATCATCTATGGCCTTAAGGTCATACAGGAAGGTATCCACATATGGGGCTACGGCTTCTATTGTTTGCCGGGAGGCATAGCCGCTGGTCTCTATGCAGGTATGCAGGCCCTCCTGTTTTGCGGCCATTAAAAGGGCCAGCAGAAACTCAGGCTGAGCCAGCGCCTCTCCGCCGGAAAAGGTTACTCCGCCGCCGGATTTTTCATAGAAGGGGCTGTCTTTCTTTATCTCTGCCATTACCTCACTTACGCTCATGCGCCTGCCGGAAAGCAGCAGCGCCTTGCTGTTGCAGGCCTCTGTGCACATTCCGCAGGAAACGCACTGGGAGCGGTTTATCTCAATACCATCTGCGCCTGCAGACAGGGCGTGCCGGGGGCATGTTTTAACGCACTCAAGGCACCCTATACACCTGGCCTTCCAGTAAAAAAGCTGGGGCGAGAAGGAGTGGGATTCCGGATTGGCACACCAGGCACAGCGGAGGGGACAGCCCTTCAAAAACACAAGGGTGCGTATGCCGGGCCCGTCATTGACCGAGAAGCGCTCTATTTCAAACACTATGCCGGAGGCATCTTGGGAGGTGGATGGATTAAAGTACATGCTCCGTCCTTTCAATAATGTCGTCCTGGGTCTTGCGCTCAAGGTCGTTAAAGAGGGCGCTGTAGCCTGCTACGCGAACCACAAGGTCCTTAAAATCTTCCGGATGCTGCTGGGCCTTCTTCAGGGTATCTGTGGATACGATGTTGAACTGCACATGCCAGCCGCCCAGGGAGAAGAAAGTCTTTATCAGGTCCATCATGCGCTTTACGCCGGCCTGTGTCTGTATGACTGAGGGAGAGAACTTCAGGTTGAGCAGATTGCCGCCGGTTATTTCGATATTCGGCATCTTGGATACCGATTTCAGCACAGCGGTGGGCCCAAGGGTATCAGTTCCGTGGTAGGGAGAGCAGCCCTCAGTGAGAGGCTCGCCCGCCATGCGGCCCTCGGCCGATGCGCCTACACACACGCCCTGAGGGACGTTACCGGATATGGTAGCGGTGCAGGGATAGCTGAGGCAGCCTATGGGGCCACGGCCATGGCGTGTGGTGGTATATTTGCGCTGCTCCTCTATAAAGTCCATGTAAACCTTATTGGCCAGCTCATCCACATAGTCGTCATCGTTGCCAAATTTGGGGGCCCTGTTCAGCAGCAGCCTGCGAAGGTTTTCGCCGCCATGCTCAGGGGCAAAGTTGGAGGCAAGGGCTTCACGAAGGGCATCCTGTGAAAGGCGCTGATCTTCAAATACCAGCTTTTTAATGGCTGCAAGGCTGTTTGCCGTGTTGACGATGCCGGTCTCAGGGCCTGTGACCATATCGTATACGGAGCCGCCTTCCTTGGGGTTTTTACCTCTGGCTATGCAATCCTGAATAAGGCCGGAGCAGAAGGCATCGGGTACCAGTTCTTCAATTGCGTAGTCAATGCAGTGCTCACCGGATACGCGCAGCTTCACTATTTTGGCCATGGTCTTCTGGTATTCTTCCATTACCTCATCAAAGGAGGAATATTCGCCCAGCTTTTTGCCGCCGGTATAAAGGTCAAGGCCGGTGCGGTCATCATGCCCGCCGTTAAGGGTAATCTCAAGGGCTTTGGCAAAGTTTGTAAAGCTCATGCCTGCGGCTCTGTAGCCGAATTTGCCGGGAACGATGGGCTCAATACAGCCCACGATGGCGTAATTATTGGCATCTGCCTTGGATACACCGTGCTTCTCAAGGGAAGGAATCATGAGCTCATCGCTGTGCATTGCAGGCATACCGAAGCCCAGTCTTATTACCTGAACGCACTTTTGCAGGTAGGCATCAGGATTGCAGGGGCTAAAGCGGGCAGAAACATTTGGCTGAGGGAGCCTTGTGAGTATTATGCTTTCAAGGCAGGCCATGGTAAGGTCATTCACAGCATCTTTGCCATCGGGGGTTATGCCGCCAAGGGTAAGGTTCTGATAGGTGGGGCCGCCGCCGGAAAAACGGGTGTGGGACCATGGACGGATTTTTACTACGCCGAAGGCCTTTATCCATAGGCAGGCAAGCAGCTCTATGGCGCCGGATTCTGTAAGGGTACCCTCCTGAAGCTCCTTCTCGTAGAAGGGATACAGGTACTGGTCAAGCCTGCCGAAGGACATGGAATGGCCGTTGCTCTCTATCTGAGAGATAAGATGGGCAAACCATACGGTCTGCACTGCCTCGTAGAAGTTTTCCGCAGGATTTGCAGGCACACGGCGGCATACGGCGGATAGCCTGAGCAGCTCATCGCGCCGCTGCTCGCTTTCAGCATTCTGAGCCATACGGAAGGCCAGGTCTGCATAGCGCTCGGCATAGTGGATGATGCCCTCATAGGCGGTTATCACTGAGATGTAGAATATGCGCTTATGATGGGAAGCGGGCTCCGTAAGATCAAGTGACTCAAGCTCACGCTTTGCATCTGCTATTATGCCATTGGCGCCGGAGTGAATCATCTTCTCAAAGTCCAGCATGATATGGCCATCGCCTGATGTCATATTGCCGTTTGCGGACAGGAGCCCCATGCTGTAAGCGTCCTTTACATCCTGAGGAAGGGTATTGAGGCAGCGATCGTGTACTGTTTTGCCGTGCCACCATTTTGCTATATCCAGCAGCTCTGTACGTACCTCGTCGGTAACGTAAAACCTGTCGCCTGGGCGCTTATCCAGCTGGTCTATTTCTTCGTTTACCCAGTCTATGGTGTACTCGGGGAATATGGATGCGGCACGGAGGGAGGCGGCATGGTTGCCTGCAAGCAGTTGCCCATCTTCTATGAACAGGGTAATGTTTTCCAGCACATTACGCAGTGCCTTTGCACGGCGAAGTATCATTGGATCCGCCTGATTCTGCTGGTATGCCTCGGTAAGATATCTTGCCCTTTCAACGCATACATACTGCTTGGCAGAAACGGATTCATCCTTTAGCCTTTCAATACGGTTCTTTGCGGCATCGGTTATATCGAAGTCGGTCTTAAGCATATTCTGGGCTCCTTTTTTGATTTTGAATTTGCAGGGGGTGCGCTTTATCTGCGTATATTGTGAACTGATGCTCCGATAACATCCAGGCATGCCTCGCGGAGGGCTTCAGAGCAGGAGGGGTGTGCAAATACCACCTGCTGTACTTCCTCGGCGGTCATTTCAAGATGCAGCATCACGGATGCAGCGTTAATCAATTCCGCAGCGTTGTTGCCTATAATCTGGATGCCGAGTATTTCATGGGTATCGGCATCGGATACGACCTTTACAAAGCCTTCAGCAGCACCGGCAGTAAGGGCGCGGCCATTGCCTGCAAAGTTGAACCTGCCAACGGTCACCTTCCCATGGGCTGAAGCGGCGCTTTCGGTCATGCCTATGGAGGCAACCTCGGGGAAGGAATAGATGCAGCTGGGCACACAGGAAAGGTCCACGGTGGAATCGATGCCCATGGCATTCTGTGCGGCGCACTCGGCCATCTGGTATGCGGCGTGTGCAAGCATGGTGCGGCCGGTTGCGTCACCGGCGGCGTACAGGCCGGGAACAGAGGTCTTCATATGGTCATCCACCACTACTGCATTGCGATCCATCTTGGCCCCAGTGGAGGCGAGGGCAGCCGCATTGGGCTTCCTGCCGACAGCCATGAGCACATAGTCCGCATCAAAGGAGCCATTATTGGTGACTACGCTGAGGGAATCGCTGCCCTGTATTTTTTCGAGTTTTGTAGAGGTATGTATTGTAATACCCTGTTTTGTAAGCTGCTTTTTCAGCGTTTCGGCAATCTCTGTATCCATGCCGGGGAGAAGCTGGTCTGTCATTTCGATTATGGTGACCTGGCTGCCGAAGGCATTGAATGCACAGGCGAATTCCACACCTATAACGCCGCCGCCGATGATTACCAGTTTACCGGGCAGCTCTTTAAGGTTCAAGAGGGAGGTGCTGTCAAGCACACGCTTGTTTGTGCTGCCCTCTACAGGTATGCTGGAGGTCTCGGAGCCGCCTGCATATATTACTGCATTGGCAGTGTAGCTCTTGCCATCAGCCTCTACCAGGGTGCCGGATTTTACGGTGGCCTCTGCGGTGATTACCTGTACCCTGTTGCTCTTAAGGAGGGCAGCCACGCCATCTGTAAGCTTCTTGATAACGGCCTGCTTATGGGCGAATACCTGCTCCATATCCACGAGGGCTATGCCAGTGGTCTTTACGCCAAAATCGCCGGCAGTGCGGAAGGAACGCATTACCTCTGCTGAATGGAGGTATGCCTTGGTGGGGATGCATCCCCGGTTCAGGCAGGTGCCGCCAAGGGTGGAGTCCTTTTCAAAGAGCAATACCTTTCCGCCAAGCTGGGCGGCACGTATTGCAGCATAGTAACCGGCAGGGCCGCCGCCTACTACTATTACATCATATTCACCATCGCCCTTTGCAGGGGTGCTGTCTGCGCTCTTTGCCGCAGCGGCAGGAGCAGCGGCGGTATCGCCATCCTCGGGGATAGGTTCATCCATGCTGGTGGCGATATAGCCTATGGTTTCGATAACGGGCACGGTATCTCCGTCGCCATGGACTATCTTTACAAGGTAGCCTGTATCATTGGACTCGATTTCCATGTCCACCTTATCGCTCTCTATCTCGATGAGGGGCTCGCCCTTTTCCACATGGTCGCCTACTTTTTTAAGCCATTTGTTTATTACACCGGTTTCCATACTCATGCCAACTTTGGGCATAAAAACTTTATAAACCATTATTCTTCCTCCTTATTGTACTTTTCCAGCTGCTCACGCACGCTACGCAGGAATTCTGCTGCCTGAGCTCCGTCGTGCAGCCGGTGATCAAATGTAAGGCTGAGGCCCATCATATCCCGGGCTTGGATGCCGCTGGGAGTAAGGCGCAGAGTCTGCTCTATGGCGCATACGCCAAGTATCATGCTTTCGGGCAGGTTGATTATAGGATTAAAAGAGGTTATACCGTACATTCCCAGATTGCTGACCGTAAAGGTACCGCCGGAATATTCTTCATTAAGGAGCTTGCCTGCACGTGCCCTGGTCACCAGGTCTTTTATGGTGGCAGACAAATCCTGAAGGGAGAAGGTATCCGCATTGCGTACCACAGGAACGATAAGACCATTCTTTACGGCAGTGGCGACGCCTATGTTTATATCGGCGTTCATCTGCTGGCCTTCTTCGGTATAGGTCGAATAGGCATCCGGGTTTCCCTTAAGCGCCTGGGCGGTGGCATAGATCACGTAATCGTTCACGGAGAGCTTTTTGCCGCCGCTGCTGTTTACCCTTGCACGCTCAGCCAACAGGCCGGTAACATCCGCCTTGGTATTAAGCGTTACAGGGGGGATCTCCAGATGGCTCTGGAGCATCCTCTTAGCAGTTATGCGCTTAATGCCGGGCAGACGGCGTACTTCGCCCTTAGTGGCGGAAACACCGTGCTGCATGGCCAGAACGTGCTTTTTGTATATCCTGCCGCCATCATGGGGAATATCTGACAGGGGTATTCCCAGCTTAGCTGCATAGTACTTTGCTGCGGGGGTGCAGCGTATGGTACTGATGGCGTATATATCTCTGGAGGTAATGTAATCTCTGCCGTTTGCCGGGGTTACCTTGCTCAGGTTAATTCCACGCTGCTTGGCAAGCTGTTTTGCCAAAGGAGTTGCTGCAATGCTTCCCATAGTGTGCCTCCTGAGCCTACAGCGCCATTGCTTTACGCACGGCGTTTTCTATCCTTTCCGGAGTAGGTACGGCGTTCTTTTCCAGTGTAGGATTGTAGGGAATGGGGATATCAGCGCCACAAACACGCATTACAGGCGCATCAAGGTGGAAGAAAGCGTCGCTCTCTGTGATGACGGAGGATATTTCGCCGCCAAGGCCGCCGGTGAGGCATGCCTCATGCACTATGATGGCACGGCCAGTCTTGGAAACGGATTGAATTATGGTCTCCTTATCCAGAGGACGGAGAGTACGCAGGTCTACAACTTCCACGGAAATGCCCTCGGTAGCCAGCTTTTCAGCGGAATCAAGGCACATTTTTACCATGCGGCCATAGGTTATTATGGTGGCATCCTTACCTTCGCGCTTTATATCTGCCTTGCCGATGGGTATGCGATACATTTCCTGAGGAACCATGCCCTTGGTACGGTAAAGCAGCTTCTGCTCCATGAATATGACGGGGTTGTCATCCTCTATGGAGCTTATGAGCAGCCCCTTTACATCGTAAGGGGTGGAGGGAGCAACTACCTTAAGGCCGGGGATATGGCAGAACCAGGCCTCAAGGCTCTGACTGTGCTGGGCTGCAGCACCGGTGCCGGAGCCCTCGGGAGTACGCACTACCATTGGCACCTTGGCCTTGCCGCCGAACATGTAGCGCATCTTGGCAGCCTGGTTGACTATCTGGTCGGTTGCAATGGTAAGAAAGTCGGAGAACATTATTTCAGCTATGGGCCTCATACCGGTAACGGCAGCGCCTGCTGCGGCGCCGGCAATGACGGCCTCGGATATTGGGGTATCTCTTACACGCTCAGGACCAAACTCCTGCAGCATTCCAACGGAAACGCCAAAGGCGCCGCCGTAAAGGCCGACATCCTCGCCCATGAGGAATACATCGGGGTCTTCACGCATCTTTTGTGACATTGCTTCGCAAATCGCTTTTGCGTAGGTAAGTTCAACTTCAGCCATTTTGTATCCTTTCTTGTATTCTCAAATACTTTAAAAAACTTTTGTGCTTGTATGATGGCCCGAAATCAGGCGTAGACGTCCGTAAGCAGGGTATCCAGGCTGGGATATTCGCACTTTTCGGCGTAGTCCACGGCAGCTTCGATATCAGCTGTGGTCTGCTCGTCCAGCTTATCCAGCTCTTCCTGAGTAAAGCCGTTTTCCAGCATGTATTTTTTCATTCTGTCAATGGGATCGCGGTTGGTACGCCAGTCAGCGATTTCCTCTTTGCTGCGGTAAACGTTGGCATCGCTGCGGGAGTGGCCCATATACCTGTACGTATTGCAGGTGATGAGCATGGGGCCGTTGTGTATTACGTATTCACGGGCCTCACACAGGGCGTTGTATACCTCGATAACGTTATTGCCATCAAGCTCCAGCCCCTTTATGCCATAAGAGGATGCACGATCTGAGATGTGCTGTATATTCATGGCATATTTCTGGGGGGTGGACATGCCGTACATATTGTTTTCACAGAGGAATATTACAGGCAGCTTCCATATTGAAGCCAGGTTTACGGATTCGTGGAAATTACCCTCATTGGAGGCGCCATCGCCAAAGAAGCATACCGTAACGTTGTCCAGGTGCTTCATATGCTGCATGAGTGCAGCGCCGGTGGCAACGCAGAAGCCGCCGCCTACCACGCCATTGGCGCCCAGGTTGCCCCGCTCCAGGTCAGCAATGTGCATGGAGCCGCCCTTGCCGTGGCAGTAGCCATCGTATTTGCCCAGCATTTCCGCCATCATGCGGTTAAGGTCAATGCCTTTTGCAATGCAGTGGCCGTGGCCACGGTGTGTGCTGGTCATATAGTCGGTATCCTTAAGGGCAGAGCAGACGCCTACTGCAGTGGCTTCTTCGCCCACATAAAGGTGGGTGGTGCCATGCACCTTACCAAGGGTAAAGAAGTAAGCAATCTTTTCATCAAACTTGCGTATGTGCAGCATCTTTGTGTACATTTCACATAGCTTTTCTTTTGGAATAACAGTGCTCATATAAACCTCCAGGTATAAATTTTAAAAGATTTGCAACGAGTATTATTTACTGCCGGCGAGTTCACTTCTGATGGTGCGAACATTCTCTGCAATATTACCGCCGGCGAATATTGCAGAGCCTATGATGAGCTTATCTACGCCTGCATCTATCAGCCTCTTTCCGATAGCTGTATTTATGCCGCCATCCACGCTTATTGGTACATGAACACCCAGCTCATCCATAAGCTGCCTGGCAGCAGCTATTTTTTTGAATGTATGCTCTGCAAAGGGCTGCCCGCCAAACCCGGGCTCCACGCTCATCAGCAGAAGCTCATCTATATAGGGCAGGCAGTATTCATATTGCATTGGGGAAGCACAGGCACTCAGCGACAATATGGCCTTTGCTCCCAAAGAGCGTATCTTTCGGAAGGTCATAAGGGGATGGGGGGTGGAATCGGCCTGCACGGTTATGGAATAGGGATGCAATGGGCCATAAATATCTATCATATCCAGGGTGTTATCCAGCTCAAGGTGGATATCCAGGGGAACAGAGGTGACCTTTTGTATGTCCTGTATGGTCTGGGGGCCGAACGAAATGTTTCTTACATAAACTCCGTTTGTAACATCAAAATGGAATTCATCTACTCCTCCATCTTCGGCCTGACGCACACAGAAGGCCAAATCAGCCTGATTTGCGTTCAATAATGACCCTGATATTCTCATGGATTGGGCAAGACCTCCTATCTCGACACTAGTTAGTTTACAATTGTTAACCTTACTTACTTTTGTAAATCGATACGCTATTAATATATGTCATTGATTTTGTTTTGTCAACGCATACATCAAAAAAACGCATGGCAGCGTAATGCGCCATGCGTTTCAGGTGTGGGTAGCCGGTTTTGTGGTTTTATCTATTATCTGAAAGGTTTACATGTACCTGGGAGAGTATCTGCTCGGCTGTGAATTTATCAGTAAAGAGCTCAGATATATATCCACCATTAAGTGCGCCTATAATGGAGCGCACCTTGTGGCTGCCGCCGCCTATGCATATGACCCGGCGGCGCTCCCTGAGCTTACTTATATCTATTGCAAGGAGCCGATCGCTTATGGATGAGGATACTATATTTCCATCTATATCGTAAAAGGTACCGCATATATCTCCCACGGCATTCAGGGACTGCATCTCTGTGATAATTTCGGGGGTGTAATGGAGGGGGTGGGAGTCTATGGCTGAGGTATCAGGAGAGGCGCCGGTACTGAGCAGTATAACGTCTGACTTTACGGATTCGGAAAGAACCTTTTTTATATGGTCATCCTGCCTGAGGGTATCACGCAGAGCCTTTGTTTTGCAAATCAGGGGCGCATTTATCATGTAGCCCTCGCCACCTATTTTATTTATGAAGCTCTGAATTATAAGGTTTGGCTGGGCATGGGGAGTATATATGCCCTCAGAGCCCAGCAGGGTATACAGCTTCATATCCTTGAGGGAATGATTCTCTGAGAGGAAGCTTACCATCATCTCCAGGGTATCGCCCCAGGCTACGCCGATGCTCATGTTATCTTCGAGGAGACTGTCCACATACTTTGCGGCATTTTTTGCTATTTTGTGCATTACAAGGCTACGCTCCCCATTGGGGCAGTCTACAACCTGCACGTTGTCCAGCCCATACAGCGCACGGATGTTATCCTCAAGGCGCACAAGGTCAGCAACATGACGGTTATCTACTATATCGATATTTATCATGTTTTCATTCCACGCTTCCTTGAGCAGCTTATTGAGGGTGACACGGGAAATACCCAGCAGCCTTGCGGTCTCGGTCTGTGTACGCTTATTTATGTAATAGTAGTAAAGTGCTTTTAGCTTAAGTATATATCTGTCATCGTTGTTATTCATAAAAGCCCTCTGTTTTAAGGAAAAAATCCATTTTAAGTCTGCCTGTGACAGGTATTATTTATTATGTATTAAACGGACAAAAAAAACAAGATGGTGAAAAATAAAGGCCTTAAGAATGTACCCTAATGCAGTAATATTGTCTAATTGTTCTGAAAAATTGGTCTGGTATAATCAAAATGTGTCCCGGATGACACCCAGATAATGAAAGCAATTCTGATTTAAAAATAAAAAAAGGAGAAACAAAATGAAGAAAATCCTATCTATCGTACTCGCATTGACCCTGGTATTCAGCATGGCCGCTTGTGCTGCTCCCGCTGAAGAGGCTCCCGTAGAGGAAGCTCCCGTAGCAGACGCTCCCGCCGAAGACGCTCCCGCTGAAGAAGTTTCTCTGGTAGGCCGCTATGCAGGCACCACCGGTTTTGATCCTGATACCTATACTGACTTCATCCTGGGCGATGACTATGTAACCGGTTTCGGCGAGCTCTCCGCACTGGATGTAAACTGGGCTGATATGAAGTGCGCCATCGTTGTTAAGACTCTTGCAAACGAGTCCTGGACTAACATCTCCGGCGGCATCAAGACCTTCCTGGAAGAGAATGGCGTTGGCACTGTTGACCTGGTAGCTCCCGATAGCGAGTCTGATGCTGAGCAGCAGCAGGCCCTGGTTGACGCTCTGCTGGTAAAGGATTATGATGTTATCTTCATGTCCCCCCAGGCTGACACCACTCTGGACGCACAGTGCAAGGAAGCTCATGAAGCCGGCATCCTGGTAGTAAACGCTTTTGACTCCACCATGCAGGAAGCTGACGTATACGCTGGCAACATCTCCCTGGATACTGGCCGTATTGCTGCCCAGTACATCTGCGAGACCTGGTGCGGTGGCGAAGGTCAGGTAGCTGTAATCGAAGGTCTGGCTGGCGCTTATGCTTCCATCAACCGTACCGCTGGTTACCTTGAGAGGTGCGCTGAGTTTGACGGCATCGAAGTAGTTGCCGACGTAGTAGCTGACTGGGACCGTCAGGTTGCCATGGACCAGGCTACCACCATCATCAACCAGTATCCCGACCTGAAGGCCATCTACTGCTGCAATGACACCATGGCTCTGGGCGCTATCGAGGCTGTTAAGGAAGCTGGCAAGCTGGGTCAGATTTGCGTAATCGGTTCCGACGGTGTTGAGGCTGCTATGGAATCCATCGACGCTGGCGAGCTCACCGGCACTATCGACCTTAACCTCTATGTTGGCGGCCGCATGGCAGCTGAAGCCGGTATGCGTATGTTTGCCGGTCAGGAACTGCCCCGCGTTATCCAGATTCCTCAGCTGGTAATCACCAAGGACAACACCAGCGAGCATGTTGGCTACAACGCTAACTAATTACCGGACGTCAAAATATTGACAGCAACGCAATAAGCAAACAATAAGATGGAGTCCGGAGCGCATGCTTATGAGCTCCGGACTCCATCGCATATAAGAACATGTAATTTAGGAGGAAAAGGATTTTGAACAAGCAAGGCGGAGATATGCTGTCCTTTCAGCATATAAGCAAGTCCTTTCCGGGTGTTAAAGCATTACAAGATGTCAGCTTCTCTATTCGCAAAGGCGAAGTCCATGCGCTGGTGGGGGAAAACGGTGCTGGCAAATCCACACTGTTAAACATTCTTAAAGGCATTTATCAGCCGGACGAGGGAACTATAGTATACGATGGCAGCAATGTAAAGATAAAAGGGCCCGGCCATGCCAGCAGCATTGGCATAAACATGGTTCATCAGGAGATAAACCTCGTTCCCGAGCTTACAGTTGGCCAGAATATACTTCTGGGAAACGAGCCCATGACCAAGGGCATAGCAATCAATTACAGCAAGCTTTATAGCCGCTGCAGAGAAGTAATAGAAGAGCTGGAATGTCCTTTTTCCGACAAGGAGCAGGTGAAGAATCTAAGCGCTGCACAGATGCAGATGATAGCTATCGCCCGCTCTCTTATGTACAATTCCAAGGTGGTTGCTTTCGATGAGCCCACCGCCAGCCTTTCCAATGCGGAAACAAAGCATCTTTTTAAGATTATAGATAAGCTTAAGAGCAACGGTACCTCCATCATTTACGTTTCACACAGGCTGGAAGAAATATTTGAGATAGCTGATCGTGTTACTGTGCTTCGTGATGGTAAGGTAATCGATACGCTGGATGTTAAGGATGTGGATAAGAAGACCCTTGTGCGGCTCATGGTAGGCCGTGAGGTATCCGAATACATGCAGCACACTGCCAACTATTCTACGGATGAAGTGGCGCTCAAGGTGGAAAACCTGACGACTGATGGAGTATTTGAAAACGTCAGCTTTGACCTTAAACGTGGAGAAATACTCGGCATTTCCGGGCTTGTAGGCTCCAAGCGCACGGATGTTGTGCGTGCCATATTTGGTGCTGACAAGTATACCAGCGGCAAGATATATATGAACGGAAAGCCGTTAAATATAAAATCGCCCAGCAGGGCCATAAAGGCCGGCATTGCACTGCTTCCGGAGGAGCGTAAATCTCAGGGCTTTATAAAGCTCATGTCCAACGATATGAATGTGAATATAAGCTCACTGGACAAATCCATGAAGCATCGCATGCTTAACTATAAGAGCCTTAAGAATAACACAGAGTACTACATAAAGGAGCTGAAGATAACCCCGCCCAATCCCGATATGGAAACCACAAACATGAGCGGCGGAAACCAGCAGAAGGTAGTGCTTGCAAAGTGGCTGAGCATTAATTCACAGATAATCATATTCGATGAGCCTACCCGTGGCCTGGACGTAGGTGCAAAGAGCGAGATTTACCGCCTTATGGATGAATTCGTAAGGAATGGAAACTCGATAATAATGGTTTCCTCCGAGCTGCCTGAAATACTGGGCATGAGCGACCGTATTCTGGTTATGCATGAAGGAAAGGCCATGGCCACGCTGGATGGCGCAACGGCAAGCGAAGTTGAAGTATTACATTATGCAATGGGAGGCAATTAACCAACATGGAAACAAGATTCATCAACAGGGAACCGTGGTATCGCAAGTACCTTCGTCAGGGCAGCGTTTTGATATGCCTTATTGCCCTTTGCCTGTTCTTTACCATATTATCCCCTGATTTTCTCAATAGCCGCAATATTATTTCTATAGTACGTTCCTGCTCCGTTACCATCATCATCGCCATGGGCATGCTGATTGTCATCATAACCGGCGGCATAGATTTGTCCCTTGGCTGTATAGTGGCCGTGTGCGGCGTGTTCCTTGCGAAGATGCTGGTGGGAGGACTTTCTCCCTTTATAGCAGTGCCCATAGCTCTTATCATTGGCGCACTGATGGGCCTTGTAAATGGTGTATTGATAGCCTATTTTGACCTGCAGCCCTTCCTTGTTACCCTTGGTACTCAGGTAATATACAGGGGTTTTGCTCTGCTGTATACCAGCGGCCGCCCTGTGACTAATGTTCCCAGCAGCTACTGCAATGTGGTAGGCGGCAAGCTGTTTGGCTGGCTGCCCATGCCTGTAATAATCATGGCCGTAACCGCACTGGTGTTCTATTGGGTCATTAAGTATACCAAGACCGGCGTTTACGTTTATGCTATCGGCGGCAATGCCGAGGCTGCAAAGCTTTCCGGTATAGATGTAAAGAAGTATAAGATGCGTGCCTATGTAATCGATGGTCTGCTCTGCGCTCTGGGTGCCTGCACCATGCTGGGCCGTCTTGGCGCTGCCGAGCCCACCGCTGCCTCAGGCTACGAGCTGGATGCTATAGCCGCTGCCGCAATCGGCGGAACCAGCCTTGCCGGTGGTAAGGGAAGCGTGGTAGGTACCGTGCTTGGCGCACTGATACTTCAGGTGCTGACCAACGGCATGACCCTTATGAACGTACAGTCCTACTATCAGCAGATAGTGACCGGTATCGTAATCATAGTAGCCGTGCTTATCGACAGATTTACCAACAAGGAAAGCAAATAAACTAAGTCAATTAAATTAATTTTTTAGGAGATGCAGATATGAATTACAAGCCTTTTGATGGAACTATCTCCATTCGCGACAAGGTAGCACTGATAACCGGCGCAGCAAGCGGCATAGGCAAGGCCACCGCGCTGGCTTTTGCAAAGAGCGGCGCAAAGCTGGTGCTCATCGACATGAATCCTGCTGTTGAGGATTATGCAAAGGAGCTTACCCGCGATTATTCCGTAGAGACCCTGCCCATCGTATGCGATCTGACCAAGTCTACCACTGGCCAGATGATAGTGGATAAGACCCACGAGCGCTTTGGCTGCATTGATATACTGGCAAGCGTAGCCGGTGTAGGCCTGGTGGATTATGCCATCAACCTTTCTGAGGAAATGTGGGATAAGACCATGCTTATCAACGCCAAGGCTCCTTTCCTGCTCTGCCAGGCTGTAGGCCGCTACATGATAGAGCATGGCGGCGGCAAGATTGTAGCCGTTGCATCTCAGGGTGGCGTTATTGCTACCGAAAGGCATATTGCATACACCGCCAGCAAGGCTGCCCTCATAGGTATGATAAAGACCCTTGCTCTGGAATGGGGTCAGTTCAATATAAATGCCAACCTGGTTTCCCCCACTGTAGTGCTTACCGAAATGGGCGAGCGCATTTGGCAGGGCGAGGATGCAGTGCTGATGAAGAAGAAGATACCTTCCGGCAGATTCTGCTACCCCGATGAGATAGCCGCAGCCATATTGTTCCTTTCCAGCGATGCCGCAAATATGATAAACGGTGAAAATCTGCTGGTGGATGGCGGCTATACCGTACAGTAAAGCCAACCGTAGATACAATCTGAAACACTCAAGGAGTACCTGAAGATGAGCATTTTGGGATTTGACCTTGGAACCGGCGCATGCAAGGGCGTTGCCTTTGATGAAACGGGAAATATACTGGCAAAGGCGGAAAAAAGCTACCAGACATACAGCCGGTATCCGGGATGGTGTGAGCTGGATCCTCAGAACTTTATAGATGTAATACGGGAGATAGCCCTTGATATAAGGGGCAGACTGCCCCATGACCCGGTACAGGCGGTGGTTTTCAGCAGCCACGGTGAAACCATAATTCCCGTGGGCTATGACGGAAAGGCCATTGCCCCGGCATTCATGAATGCGGATAACAGGGGCTTTGCAGAGATAGGTGAGCTTACTGCCAGGCTGTCCTTCGAGCGCATTTATGAAATCACCGGTACTCCGCCCCATCCCATGTATGGCCTTGCAAATATACTCTGGTTTAAAAAGCATCAGCCGGAGGAGTATGCAAAGACCTATAAGTTCTGTGCATGTGAGGATTTCCTCATGATAAGCATGGGGCTTGACCCAATATGCAATTATTCCAACTGCTCAAGAAATCTTATCTTTGATATTCGCAAAAAGCAGTGGTCTGATGAGATATTGAGCGCAGCGGAGCTGGATATAAGCAAGCTCAGCCAGCCGGTACCGTCCGGCCAGATTGTGGGAAAGCTGGATAAGGAGCATGCCGAGAAATTCGGCATGGCCCCCGGCACTACGGTGGTTTCAGGCGGCTTTGACCACTTCAGCACCTCCATTGGCTCAGGCGCCATACATAAGGGTATGGTTTCCTGCTCCGCTGGTACCTACGAGGGGCTTACCATGCTTTCAGAGGAGCCAAATACCTCAGCCGAGGCAATGGATATATGCCTGAATACCTTCTGCCACCGGAATGGCCTGTATTCAAACTTTGTGTATGTGCCGGCGGGCATGGGCACAAAGTGGATAGTCAATGAGATATGCGCCGCAGATAAGATGATAGCGGAAAAGCAGGGCGTATCCGTGTTTGACGTGCTTGCAGCAGAGGTAGCCAAGCTCCCCAAGGAGCCTACCGGGCTGTATTTTGCGCCGCATCTTGTGGGCTCCTGCACGCCTTACAATGATCCCCGTGCCCGGGGCGCAATGTACGGCATGACCATGAGCACCACCCGGCATATGCTTTATAAGGCTTCTCAGGAGTGCCTTGCATATGAGTTTGCAAACCTTTGCGACATACTGGGCCGCATGGCCGGCGATTTTGATACGGTGCGTATAAGCGGCGGCGGCGCAAGGAGCAGCTTCGCTCTGCAGCTCAGGGCAGATGTATCCGGCAAGGTGATAGAGCAGCTTGAAACGGATGAAGCACCTGCCCTTGGCGTAGCCATGCTTGCGGGAGTAGCCACAGGAGTATTCTCCAGCATTGAAGATGCAATATCAAAGACAGTTAGGATAAAGAGCGTTGTAAAGCCTGATCCTGAGACCGCAGAGCTGTACAAGGACTCACGGCACAAGTATGAATTGCTTTATAAGTCCCTTGCTCCCGTAAGGAACGACTGGAAACTATAGCTTATAAGGAGACGACAAATGAACCTCAGTTTTAATATGCCTGTTCGCGTATTCTTTGGCGAAAACTGTGTGGCTGAGCATAGGGATATGCTGGGCGGCTTTGGAAAGAAAGCAATAATAATAACAGACCCCATTTCTGCCAAGGTGACTGGCGCCGGCGACGATGTGATCAAGGCCCTGGAGGCAAACGGCGTAGAGCATATACTTTTTGACAGGGTGGAAAGCAACCCTACGGTTGACTGTGTCCGTGAGGCCATAAAGGTATGCAAGGATGGAAAGGTGGACTTTATAGTTGCCATAGGCGGCGGCTCCTCACTGGATGTGGGCAAGGCCGTAGCGCTGCTTTCCAGGCAGGATGTTAGCGACGATGAAATGTTTACCAAGGAATACGCCAATGACATGATGCCGCTCGTTGCTATACCCACCACATCCGGCACCGGCTCCGAGGTTACACCATATGCGATGATCATCGATACCAAAAAGGGAACCAAGAATAACCTCCACACATCTTTCCTTTTTGCCAGGGTGGCGTTCCTGGATCCCAGGTATACGCTGACTGTGCCCCTTAAGGTCACAATTAATACCGCTATAGATGCAATGACCCACGCAATGGAAAGCCTCTTTGCAAAGACCTCCAATTCGCTGGTGGCATCCATGGCCTTTGAGAGCATACGCAATATCGGCACCTGCTTTGATTGCCTTCTGTGCGGCAAGCTGGACCTGAAGGACAGGGAAAAGTTGATGCTTGGCTCAGTTATGGGCGGCATGGTGGTATCTCAGACCCGCACGTCTGCTCTGCATGGCATGAGCTATCCCATGACCTCCGTGGGACATATTCCTCATGGCAGGGCGATGGCGCTCATACTTGCAAACTATATGACCTTCTGGCGTGAGCATGAGCCTGAGCTTATTGATAAGATGATAAGCACCATGGGCTTGGACAGCCTGGATACCTTTAACAGCATCATTGCAAAGCTCGTGGGCGATATAAGCCCCGAGGAGAGGCTGAGCGAGGAAACCATAGCTGCATACGCCGATGAGGTCATGCAGAAGCACAATATAATCAATACCCGTGTGCCTGTTACCAGGGATGACGTGGTGAAAATGTATCATTATTAATCCTGAAGCAAATGCACAGGAATAAGTAAATCTCAAAAATTATAAAGAAAGCAGGCGGCTGGTGACACTCGGCGGGTATCGCCGGGCGCCTGCGGCTTTGTAAGGAAGGGTATAAATGAAAAAATTCCATGTGGTATCCATAGGCGAGCTGCTGGTGGATATGACCCCCGCAGTTAATGCCCAGAATAACAACACGGTATTTGAGGTAAATGCGGGAGGGGCTCCCTGCAACGTGATAGCGATGGCTGCCAGGCTGGGCGGACGCTGCGGATTCATAGGCAAGGTGGGCAGCGATGCATTTGGAGATATGCTGGTAAAAACGCTGGACAGGCTGGGAATAGAAACCTCAGGCGTAGTGCGTGATGGAAATACTCCCACTACCCTTGCCATAGTGGCGCTTGATGAAAAAAACGACCGCAGCTTTTCCTTTTACCGCAATCCCGGGGCAGACCAGATGCTGCGAGCGGATGAGGTGGATGCCGAGCTGATAAAGAACAGCAGCATATTTCATTTTGGCACAATGCCCTTGAGCGATGAAAGCAGCCGCACAGCCGTAATGCACGCTGTAAGCGTGGCAAGGGAGAATGGCTGCATGGTTTCGTTTGACCCGAATATTCGGATGTTTCTCTGGCATGATGAGGATACCCTGAGAAACATGCTGAGCTTTGGTCTGGCCAACTGCGATGTGCTAAAGATATCCGAGGAGGAGGCTACCTACTGCACAGGCATACAGAATGCAGAGGCTGCCATGGATGAGATACTGTGCAGATATCCTGGTATAAAGATAGCCTTCCTTACTCTTGGCGAAAAGGGCTGCGTTGTGTTTTTCAATGGGGAGAAGGCGTATGCTGCCCCTGTGAAGCAGGAACAGGTGGTGGACACTACAGGCGCAGGCGATGCATTTTATGGCGTATGCCTGTACCATGTGGCGAGCGCCGGCGAGAATGAGCTCACCATGGAGAGGCTGCTGGATATAGCCCGTCAGGCTAATGCGGCAGGCTCGATAGTTACTGGCAGGCGGGGGTCCATGTGCGTAATGCCATCCATTGATGAGATACGTGCGGCCCTAAAATAACCCTGCGGTTTAATAAAAACAGATAATTACTGGAGTATATATATGAAACTGCAAGTTGCACTGGATTTTTGCAAAAATTATGAAAATGCAAAGGCCATAATAGCCGATGTAAAGGACTACGTTGACATAATCGAAATGGGCACCCCCCTTCTTATGGAGTGCGGACTGGATATCATCACAAAAATGAAAAATGATTATCCTGATAAGCTAATACTTTCGGATCTTAAGATAATGGATGCCGGAAGGTATGAAACTGAGGAAGCTCTCAAGGCCGGTGCAGATATAGTTACCATAATGGCTGTTACAGAGGATAAAACCATAGAAGCCGGCGTAAAGGTCGCTAAGGAATACGGAAAGCAGATAATGGTGGACCTTCTGTCGGTGCGGGATATAGCCAGCCGAATAAAGGAAATGGACAGCATGGGTGTGGATTACATATGCATGCATACCTCCAAGGATTTACAGCGCGATGGAATGAACATGGCAGATTCATTTGGCAAGTATCGCCAGTATGTGAAAAAATCCGGCATAGCGTTGGCCGGAGGCATATGCCTTGATAATATCAGCAGCTATGTTGAGCTGAAGCCCGAGGTGGTTATAGTGGGCGAGGGCATTGTTGCCCAGGCGGACCGTGCTGAGCGGGCACGCAGGATAAAAGAAATAATGATGAGGGGATAAGGCTATGGATTACGCAGGAATTATCGTTAAGGAACTGGCTCAGGTGCTTTCGGGAATATCCGAGGAAAATACCGGCAAGCTCATGGATATGATTGAGGATGCAGACTGCATATTCCTTGCAGGATGCGGAAGAAGCGGCCTGATGGTAAGGGGCTTTGCCATGCGGCTCATGCACATGGGCAAAAAGGTGTATGTTACCGGCGAGACCACCACGCCCTCAATTCAAAAGGGAGATCTGCTTATAATTGCAAGCGGCTCTGGTGAGACCGGCAGCCTTGTTGCCATGGCAACCAAGTGCAAGAAGCTGGGCGCATCCCTTGCTACGGTTACAATATTCCCCAATGCTTCCATTGGAAGGATGGCAGACTGCACCGTGGTGATAGACGCTCCCACGGCAAAATCCGAGCAGAAGACCGCCATGGAATCCATTCAGCCCATGGGTTCCCTGTTTGAGCAGAGCCTGCTGCTGTATTTTGATTCGGTAATACTGCGCCTTATGGAACGGGAGCAGCTCACCTCCGAGATAATGTTCCGGCTCCATGCCAACCTTGAGTAAAGGGAGCACTTATGGAATACAGGACTATACGAAAGCCTGCTGATGTGGAGGATATTTCCCCCTCGCTCATTTGCACAGACCTTACCAACCTTGCAGGCAGCGTAAGGCAGCTTGAGGATGCAGGCTGCAGGATGCTGCATGTGGACATTCTGGATGGATATTTTAGCCCCAGCATGCCCATAGGCATTGATACCGTGAAGCAGCTCAGGCCCAAGTGCAATATGGACTTTGACGTTCACATAATGGCGAAGGAAAATGAGTTCTTCGTCAGGGAAATGATAGATGCCGGGGCAGAAAGAATATGCTTCCATGTGGAGACCGAGCGGCATATTGCAAAGCGGCTGACCGAGATACGCAGCGCCGGACTTAAGGCGGGAATCGCTCTTATGCCAGCAACGGCACCGGAACAGTTTGAGTATGTATTGGAGCTGTGCGATTTCGTGCTGCTCATGCGTATAAATCCTGGCTATGCATCTGCAAAAAACGAGAAAGAGTATGGGTTTGTTACCCGTAAGCTTTGTAAGCTCAGCGATATGATAGTGGAAGCGGGCCTGGATACCAGCATCATAGTGGATGGCAGAACTTATTTCGACAATATTGCGGAGCTGGCCGCTGCTGGCATGGATACTGCGGTGGGCGGTACCTCAAGCATATTCTGCAAGGATGGCACCCTTGAGAGCAATGTGAAAAAGCTGCATGAGCTTATGGAATGTGGAAAGGAGCTGCGTCGCTGAATATGAAATACTCTGATATTTACAAAGAAACAGTAGAGCGGATAACCGATGAGTGCAGGGTAACGCTGTCAAAGGTAGAGCCGGAATCTGTAGAGAGCTTTATAAATGCTGTGCTGGGCGCAGAAAAGGTATTTTTCATAGGTGTTGGCAGGGTGATGCTGTCGCTGGAGGCGATGGCAAAGCGCTTTGCACACCTGGGCGTAAATACGGTATGCGTTGGGCAGATAACAGAGCCTGCAATAACCGAAGCGGATGCCATTATAGTGGGCTCCGGGAGCGGCGAATCGGTAATACCCGTATCCATAGCAAAGATAGCTAAAAAACACGGCGCAAAAATAATATATGTAGGCGCTAATCCCCAGAGCACCATGGCGGCAATGGCAGACGTATTCGTGAGAATACCTGCAAGAACAAAGCTGTATCTTGAGGATGAAACCGAATCCGTTCAGCCCATGACAAGCCTGTTTGAGCAGTGCCTGCTGCTGTTTGGGGATACGGTGGCCAAGATAATGATAGATAAGAACAATGTTGATATGAAGGGGCTGTGGCGCTGCCACGCAAACCTTGAGTAAGGTACCGCAGGCTGCGGTTTAATAAAAAAACTATACGGAGGTATAAAATGTATTCAAAGGGCGTATTTCAGAACCATCCCTACACCGAAGGCCCTCGTGATAAGGCTTTCGTTATCACCAGGGACGAGATTTTTCCGTTCATCTATCCTACTCCCGAAGCGGGCATGAAGTATAGCGACATCAGCTACATCTACGTGAGCACAGAGGAATTCACCTGCTCCAATTACGACGTAGCTCCCGGCAGCAGGTTTGATCCTCCTGATTATCATGCCGGTGATGAAATATACATCGTTCTCGAGGGCACGCTGACCATGCTCAATACCATATCCGGTCAGGTTGTGGAAGTGCATGAGGGCGAAGGCCTGGTAATGCCCATGGGCGCTGTGCATGTGGGTTATAACTTCACCCAGACTAAGACCCGTACCATGGCTTACCTTGCTCCCAAGATTTTTGCAGATCAGGGTTTCCCCACCGATACCGTTGGTCAGTACAATATCTTCAATGCCAAGGGCGACAAGAAGTTTGACAACTTTGCCAAGTTCCCCGGCACTAATTACGTTGGCAATATAAGCGACCTGGGTGCATGGCCTGTGGATGGTCCTTCCTCCCGTGAATATCCCCAGATGTTCCACTATGTGCCGGAAAACAAGAAGCTGCTTGTAATCAACGGCCAGACTGATCCTGTACTCATGAAGTTCATCGTAAGCAACGACTTCATTAATGTTGCAGAGATAATCATCCCCACCGGCGGCACTGGCGCCAGGATGACCGAGCCCTGCAAGCATGAGGGTGATGCCACCTTCTATGTAGATAAGGGCACCCTCAGCGTTTACATCTGGGACACCAGGGAATCCTTCCAGGTACATGACCGTGAGGCGCTGTTTATCCCCAAGGGCATGACCTATCAGCTCTTCAATTACGAGAACGATACTCTCAGGGTGCTCTTTAGCGCTGTAAAACTTTAATACAAACTCACTATTAAACCATCTGTCAGGACAGTATGTCCTGACAGATGATTTCGCAAGGAGATAAAAATGTCTGAATACACAAAGAAGCAGCTCCACCAGATAGCCACAAGGGGCAGGCTGCTTGCACTGAAAATGGTATACGATGCAGCCTCAGGACATATAGGCGGCTCCCTGTCCTGCATGGATATACTTACCGAGCTGTATTTTAACGAACTTAACCTCCGCCCCGAGGAACCGGATTGGGCGGATAGGGACAGGCTGGTCATGTCCAAGGGGCATTGCTCACCGGCGCTGTACTCTGTGCTTGCACTGAGGGGCTTTTTCCCGGAGGAAAAGCTGGGCGGCTTCCGCCAGCTGGATAGCCATATGTCCGGCCATGTGGAAATGCGTCATGTTCCCGGCGTGGATATGTCCACAGGGTCGCTGGGGCAGGGCCTTTCGGCCGCAGTTGGCATGGCTATGGCTGGCAAGCTGAAAAAACAGGATTACCGGGTGTATGCCATACTGGGCGATGGCGAATTGGCAGAGGGCCAGATATGGGAGGCGCTGCTTTCGGCTGCAAAGTATAAGCTGGATAATCTGTGCATAATAGTCGATCTGAACGGTTTGCAGATAGATGGCCCTACAGATAGCGTAATGCCCACAGCACCCCTAGCAGATAAGCTCCGTGCTTTCGGTTGCAATGTGCTGGAGGTGGATGGTCACAGCTTTGATGAGTTGGGCGCAGCATTCAGGGAAGCATCAGGTAAAAAGGGAATGCCTACGGCCATAATAGCGAAAACCGTAAAGGGCAAGGGCGTATCCTTTATGGAAAACAAGGTGGAATGGCACGGCAAGGCACCTAAGGAGCAGGAGTATCTGCAGGCCGAGTCCGAATTGACGGCAGAGCTTGAGCAGGCGGAGGTGAAGTGATATGGCAGAAAAAATCGCTACCAGAAAGGCATATGGCGAGGCACTGGTGGAATATGCAGGGGAATATCCTGAGCTTGTAGTGCTGGAGGCAGACCTTGCCGAGGCCACCATGACAAAATTCTTCAGGGCAGAATATCCCGAAAGATTTTTTGAGATGGGCATTGCCGAATGTAATATGCAGGGTGTGGCTGCGGGCATGGCTGCATGCGGCCTTAAGCCCTTTACAAATACTTTTGCCATGTTTGCTGCCGGCAGAGCCTGGGAACAGGTACGCAATTCCATAGCATATCCCGGCCTTAATGTGAAGATAGTTGGCTCCCACGGCGGCCTGTCAGTGGGTGAGGATGGGGCTACCCATCAGTGCGTGGAAGATTTTGCTACCATGCGAAGCATACCTGGCATGATGGTGGTTTGCCCCTGCGATGCCCACGAGATGCGCTGCGCTGTAAAGGCGCTGCTTGATTATGATGGCCCGGCTTATCTGCGCCTTGGAAGGTTGGCTGTGGATAACGTATCTGACAGCGTTGATGGATATGACTTCAGGCTTGGCAAGGGCTGCGTATTCAGAGAGGGCGAGGATATCACGGTGATAGCTGCCGGCCTTATGGTACAGCTTGCAATGGAAGCGGCGGCGCTGCTTGAGAAGGAGGACATAAGCCTCAGGGTTGTGGATATGCATACCATAAAGCCGCTGGATGAGGAGCTGGTGCTGAAATGTGCAAAGGAGACCGGCGCCATACTCACCTGCGAGGAGCATAGTGTGATAGGCGGCCTGGGCTCAGCGGTAGCTGAATTTATTTCCGGCGCATATCCCGTTCCTGTGATGCAGGTAGGAGTGAATGACGAATTTGGCCGCAGCGGAAAGGCTGCACAGGTGCTGGAGGCTTATGGCCTCAGCGCAGAGAATATTGCCGCCAAGGCAAGAGAGCTGCTGAAGATAAAAAAATCCAGGCAGTAATATGAGCCGTACTTAAGGCCACGTATTATGCCCAATATTGTAAGTGCTTCTGTATAATGGATTGGTTATATATTCACGTTTATTGTATAATGTATCTGTTGGCTAAATGCGGAAGCACTTTTTGTGTATAGCAAAAGTAAGCGTAATTACTGCTTTTTTAGGAGTTTTATGGCGGCTGAAATACTGAGAATGCAGAATATCTGCAAGGAATATGGCGACAAGGAGGACGCCCTGCATAATGCATGCATAAGCATAAAAAAGGGCGAGGTGCATGCTCTCGTTGGGAAAAACGGCAGCGGCAAATCCACCCTTGTGAAAATAGCCAGCGGCATTATACAGCCTGACAGCGGCATGATATTTTTCAATGACAACAGGGTGAATATCCGTTCGGCCGGCGCAGCCCAAAGGCTGGGCATAAGCGTTGTGCATCAGCTTCACGGGGTGGTGGAGCAGCTTGATGTGACCCAGAATATATTTCTTGGCAATGAAAAGACTCTTAAGGGCGGCGTGCTTTGCCGGGATGAAATGTATCGCAGCGCCAGAATAATGCTGGACAGGATGGGCCTTGATATACATGAGCGCACAAGAATGGGCAAGCTCTCCTTTGCTCAGCGGCAGATAGTGCTGATGATAAAGGCAATGAGCCAGCGCCCACGGCTCATGATACTGGATGAAATGACGTCAGCACTTACCCGGTATGAATTTGAAACCATAAAAAAGGCGCTGGACAGGATAAGGAGCGAAGGAACCTCCGTTTTGTTCGTATCTCATAAGATAGACGAGGTGCTGTCGGTGGCGGACGGGGTAACGGTATTATATGATGGCGCTACTATGGGCACCTACAATACGGAACAGTGCAGCACAGATATTCTGCTTACAGCTATGACCAACGGCATGGGTAAAAAGCCCATGAAAAGCACATATAAAAAGTGCGTTCAGGACGAGGTGCTGCTTATGGCAGACAGGGTCGCTGCAAAATATGGCGTTAAAGGCGTGAGCCTTACCCTCAGGCGGGGTGAGGTGCTGGGAATAGCAGGCATAGTAGGCTCAGGCAGGTCTACGCTGCTGAAGCTTTTATATGGCTCTGAGGAAAGGATATCGGGCAACCTTACAATATGCGGCGAGAAGCAGGATAATACCACAGGCAAAAGTAAGACGCACAGGAATATAGGCCTTATGCCGGAGGAGTATCTCAGCAGCGGCCTGTTTAACGAAATGAGTGTAAACTTTAATATTGCCATTGCCGTGATGGAACGATGCACCTGCGGCGATGTTATAGACATGAAGAAGGCCAACAATCTGGCGGAGTATTATATAAACAAGCTGGGTATAAAGTATTCCGGCAGCAGCGCCAAGGTGAAAAACCTGAGCGGCGGCAATAAGCAGAGGGTAATGCTGGCAAGATACATGGCGTATAAGCCTGAAATACTTATGCTGGATGAGCCCATGAAGGGCATAGATGAAACGGCGCGGGCAGAGATAATATCCTTTATAAATGCAGAGCGTAAAGAGGGCAGAGGGGTGATAATCACATCCGAGTCTCCGGTGGAGCTTATAGACGTATGCGACCGGATAGCAGTAATGAAGGAAGGAAAGATCACAGCCGAATTTAATAGAGAGCAGGCCACCGAGGTAGCAATTCTTAATGCCATGACAAGATAAACAGGGAGCGATGAACATGATCAAAACAGTAATCGTTGATGATGAAATATGGGTGATCAAGCTCATAAAAAATATAGTAAACTGGGAAGAATTGGGGTATAGCATCGTAGGGGAAGCTGATAACTGCGAGGATGCCCTGAATATAATCAAGGAAACCTCTCCCCGGCTGCTTATTACGGATATACGCATCCCCGGAAACGATGGGCTCCATCTTATGCATCAGGCAAGGGAGATAGCCCCGGATATAGATATTGTAGTGATAAGCGGCTACAGCGAATTTGAATACGCCAGAAAGGCCATGCATTACGGTGCATATTCCTATCTGCTCAAGCCGATGGACAGGGATGAGCTTACAGAGGTTCTCCTGAGGCTGCGGGATAAAATAGAAAGCAGCGAGGAGGAAAAGGTAATGCAGCAGGAAAAGCTGGATGAGCACCGTGAAAGCAGACGGCAGCAGCTTTTGTGCGACATAATGCAGGGAAACTTTTCAAAGGAAGAGGACCTTAGGGATATCAATATAAATTACTGTACAGGGTTTTGCGAAAACAAGTATCTCATGCTGTCTGCAAGGCTTTTGTTTAGGCGCAATGGGGCGGAGGATACCGCACTGAGGGAAGAACTTGAGAATAAGCTGTATGATACCATAGACAGCAGATTGGCATCATCCTGCGCCGAGCTGATAAAGACAAAAACACCATATGGCACCTTGCTGCTGCTGAACTATGGAAAAAAGCAAAAGGACATAAGCGACAGGGTAAACGAGGCCTACAGATACTTTGTAAAGGAGCATCTTCAGGGCGACGATTACAGGCTTATTATAGGAAAATCCGCTGAAAAAAGGAAAATATGCGAGCTGAGCGATGCCCTTGGTGAGGCTGCTGCCAGCACGCAGCAAAGAATATACTGGGATAACCCCGGCGTAATATCCTATTCCGGTGAATATAAGAAACGCCCCATACAGGAAATAATGACTGCCAGCGATGAAAAGCGCCTGCGCCGCTCCATAGAGGTGTGCGATGTGGAGGAGACCCGCAGCGTATTGCAGGATATATTCATGCCACGGGAAAGGCTGGATCCGGTGGATGTATTTTGCGTGGCAGAGCTTGTGACAAGCATATTATTTCAAACATGGCGCCCCCAGGCTGAGCTGATAGAAGAGGAGGGGCTGAGCCTTGAGGGAGTGGGAAGCTGCATAGATAATGCTCTGAGTACAGAGGAGATAATAGCTATCTTCACTGATACTGTGGAGCAGGTAAAGCAGCTTATGCAGAATATGCAAAAGAGTCAGCCCGAAAGGATAGCCACCAAGGTAAAACTGTATATCCACAGGCATTATAAGGAAAAACTCACCCTGGAAACCATATGCGGCTCCATATACCTTTCGCCGCCGTATGTCTGCTCGGTATTTAAGCAGCAGGAGAGCATGACCATACTGGAGTACCTTACGGATTATCGCATATCCATTGCAAAGGAGCTATTATTGAGCAACAGGTATCATATAAATGACATCATGCTCATGGTGGGCTATAATGACCCAAAGTACTTTGTAAAGGTATTTAAGAAGAATACGGGAGTAACACCCTCGGAGTACAGGAAGATATTTCTTTAATAATGAAGCAGATGGCTCCGGGGAAGGGATGGCTGTATGAAATGGTTTTCTGAACAGAAAAAGGAATGTAAAAAAAGCATAATGCCGCTGTGTCTGCTGCTACTGCTTGCCGCTATTGCCATGGCGTTATTGCTGGTAGTGATAATTGCAGGAGGCAGGCAGTGCGATGAGATGAATATGGCCATACTTATCGTGCTGGCGGTGTTTATCCCTGCGCTGGTGCTGTTTGTATGGGATGTGCTCATACCGATGCTCATTATAGAAAACAGACTATGCTTATTTGCGGATAGTCAGGGCCCGGATGGCGGCAAACCATCAAAAAGGCTTCGCAGAGCTCCGTTTTACGACGTTTTTGCTGAAATGCTGGATATGATAAATGAAAGCAAGGTAAAGATGGAGAAGGAGTATACGCTGGCCATGCTGAAAAAGCAGACTGAGCTCAGAGCGCTGCAAAATCAGATAAACCCCCACTTTCTATATAATACACTGGACTGCATACGGGGTATGGCCATAGAGCAGGGGGCAAGCAACGTAGAGGAAATGACGAAGGCACTTTCGGGCATGTTTCGCTACAGCATAAGCCGCAAGGGCAATACTAGCGTTTTGCTGGAGGATGAAATTGCAAACGTTAATAATTATCTGCTCATACAGCAATACCGATTCCGCAACAAGATAAATGTGCAGGAAAACATAGAGCCTGCCACAAAAAAATGCTACGTACCAAAGCTGCTGGTGCAGCCCATAGCGGAGAATGCCGTATTTCACGGCCTTGAGCCCAAGATAGGCAGCCGTAATCTTAATATAGAGGCATACTGTACAGATAAAAGGCTGATAGTAAAGGTGGAGGATAACGGCGTAGGTATGCCGTTGGAAAAGCTCAATATGCTAAATGATGCTTTATGCGGCAAAAGACCCATAAAGGAAAGCGACAGAGGCACCCAGGTGGGCCTGGTAAATGTGAATGAAAGGCTGCAGCTGCTGTATGGCAAGGAATTTGGGCTGCATGTATTCAGCTGCCCCAATGTGGGAACTACAGTGGAGATGGTGATGCCCATAGTATTTGAGGCAATGTGATACAGCAGAGGAAGGCATTCGCAGAAAAAAATAAAAGCCCGTATACCGGGCTTTTTGCGTATGGAGAAGTATAAGGTTATTTCAGCCCTGCCCCATCCTGGAAGGCGTTGCCCACGGCTTCGCCCAGCACGTGGTATTTGTTGTTGGAGGGCTCAAAGGCGATGGGGTGGAATTTGCTCATGTCGATGGTGCCGCCGGAGGCGAGTATGCTGTCATCGGCACTGATGTTGACTATTTTGCCAATGATGTTGCCATCCTCGGTCACCTTGATGAGCTTGCACTCCAGTGCAAGGGGCAGCTCGTCTATGATGGGTGCATCCACGTGCTGGCTGCGGGTAACGTGGAAGCCGGATTTTTCCAGCTTTTTGGGTTCGCTGTTGGCGGACACCAGCCCCACGTAATCTGCCGGCAGTACATGGGCCGCATCTGCAAAGCTGATGGTAAAGGCGCTGCGGGCCTTTATGTTTGCAGTGGTTCTGTGGCCCTCGCTGAGACACAGCACCACCTGGTCCGCTTCGTAGAGGCCTCCCCAGGCGGCATTCATGGCATCGGCTGAGCCATCCTGATTATATGTGCCGATTATCAGCACAGGCAGCGGGTAAAACAGAGATTTTACGCCAAGATCCTTACGCATAGCAATATCTCCTTTTGGGGTGATTTTTGCATGGGAAGTGCGGGTAATGTGCCGCATGGCCCATACCATATGATATTCTATCACCTATTACAGCCAACGGGAAAACAATATCGAAAAAATAGATAACAAGGCGAGATACATGGATATTTGCTATTTCTAATAATGTGCGGTAAACTATAGAATATATACACAAAAGTTCCATAAATATGTCTGCACAATGCAGACAATAAAAAACAGGAGAGTTACAATGAAAAAATTCCTTTCTCTGGTTCTGGCAGTAATTATGGTTGCCGCCATGTTCGCTGGCTGCGCCCAGCAGCCAGCCGAGGCCCCCGTTGAGGAGCCTGCAGCAGAAGAAGCTGAAGCTCCCGCTGAGGAAGCAGCAGAGGAGCCTGCACAGGAAGCCGCTGTTACCTTCCCCCTGACCGTAAAGGATCAGCTTGGCAATGAGGTTACCGTAGAGCATGTGGCAGAGCGGGTAGTATCCGGCTACTACATCTCCTCCTCCACCTGCATTGCCCTTGGCCTTAAGGACAAGCTGGTAGCCACCGAGGAAAAGATAGAAAAGCGCCCCATCTATAAGCTGGCCGCCTCTGAGCTCATCGGCACCATTGGCAACGTTGGCTCTGCCAAGGCATTTGACCTGGAAGCCTGCATCGCCGCCGAGCCGGATCTGGTAATACTGCCCAAGAAGGCAAAGGATTACGCTGCCACCCTTATCGAAATGGGCATTCCCGCAATAGTTGTAAACCCCGAAAGCCATGAGCAGCTGGTTGAAATGGTAAACCTTATCGCCCAGCTTACCGGCGCTGAGGAGGCCGCTGCCGCCCTTATCGCCCGCTATGATGAGGTTCTTGCCAAGCTGCAGACCCTTACCGCAGACCTTACCGACGAGGCCAAGCCCCTGGTATATATGTGCGGCACCAGCTCTTACCTGACCACTGCCCCCAAGGATATGTATCAGGCTTCTGTTATCACCTCCGCAGGCGGCAGGAATGCAGGCGATGTGCTGGAGGGAGACTCCTGGACGGATATATCCTACGAGCAGCTCATCGAGATGAACCCCGATGTTATCATCATCCCCACCAACAACATGGCAAATGGTCAGCCTGACTTTACCGCTGATGAGGTAATGGCTGACGAGCAGCTCAAGGAAGTTACCGCTGTAAAGAACGGCGCCGTATACAATATGCCTGCCGGCTTTGAGGCATGGGATTCTCCCGTTCCCTCCGGCGTGCTTGGCATGCTGTGGATGACTGCAAAGCTGCATCCCGAGGTATACACCATGGATGAGTTTGCAGCCGATGCCGCAGATTTCTACAAGACCTTCTACGGCTTTGATATGGATACCTCCACTATACTTGGCGAAGCTGTGAAGCAGGCCGCATAATAGTTAAAAAACAGTGGAAAACAAGCATAAAAGAAGAATAACCTTTACGCTATTCGCAGTTATCACCGCAGCCGTTTTTACGGCTGCGGTGGTTTCGATTTGCGTGGGTAAATACAGCATGACCACCGCCGACATCTGGGCCATAATCACCGGAGGGCAGGTGGATGACATGACCTATAAGGTGTTTACCACCCTCAGGCTCCCCCGCACCATAATGGCCGTTATAGCGGGAATTGGCCTCGGCGTGGCAGGGAGCGTATACCAGATAATATTTAAAAACCCCCTTGCTTCACCTGATATAATCGGCATAGCAGGCGGCGCAAACCTTGGCGCAGCCATAGCCATAGTGTCGGTATCCACATCAGGCATGCTTGCCATTGCAACCGGCGCATTCTGGGGAGGCCTTTGTGCAGTAGTATGCGTTATGCTGCTGGTAAGGGCCACAAGGTCCCGCTCCACGTCCACATATGTACTGGCGGGCATAGTGATAAACGCCATATCAAAGGCCATAATAATGGCCCTGAAATACTTTGCAGATCCGGAAAACGAGCTGGCGGCAATGGAATACTGGGAAATGGGCACCTTTGGCAATACTACGCTGTCAAAGCTCCTTTCAATACTGCCGATGTTCCTGGTAGGGTTTATTGGGATACTGCTGCTCAGGCGGCAGATAGAGCTCATGTCCCTCAGCGACAATGAGTGCAGGGCACTGGGCGTAAGACTGCGCCCTGTGAGAACGGCGGTGCTGGTGCTGTCCACCCTGATGGTGGGCTCCATAATAAGCGTTACCGGCCTTATATCCTTTGCGGGGCTCATTGCTCCACATACCGCAAGGCTGATGCTGCGCCGAAATGACTCCACCACCATACTCATGAGCGGCTTTGTGGGGGCGTTTGTGGTGCTGACGGCGGATATATGCGCCAGGGTGCTTTACAGCGCCGAGCTGCCCATATCCATACTTACCACAGTCATAGGTGTGCCGATACTGGTTTATTTTCTCTGCACCAGAGGAAAGGAGACGGTATGAGTCAGCTTTTTTCATTAAAGGATATAAAGGCAGCATACGGCAAAACAGAGATAATCCACGGGGTCAGCATGGATATAGCCCCGGGGGAATTCTGCGCCCTGCTGGGCCTCAATGGCAGCGGCAAGACCACCATTCTCCATGCCTACTGCGGCTTTTTGCCAATGACCGGCAGTTTTACGGTAAACGGCACAGAGTGCCGTGGGCTGAATGAAAAGAAAAGGGCGAGGCTCATGTCCCTTGTGCCCCAGGTGTGCAGTTTGCAGGGAGGGCGCACGGCGCTGGACGTGGTGCTGATGGGCTTTAATTCCCAGCTTGGCCTGCTGGAATCCCCCTCTGCGGAGCATAAGCGCAGGGCCATAGCCGCAATGGAGCGGCTGAACTGCGTGGAGTTTGCCGAAAAGGACTTTGGCGAGCTGAGCCAGGGCCAGCGGCAGATAGTGATACTTGCAAGGTGCATGGTACAGGATTCGCCGGTGATGCTCATGGATGAGCCGGACAGCGCGCTGGATTTTCTGAACCGGCACATGGTGCTCTCCAAAATACGGGAGCTGATAAAGGAAGAAAACAAGGCAGGGCTCATAACCCTCCACGATCCAAACTTTGCCATGGCCTATTGCGACAGGCTTCTGCTGCTAAAGGATGGCCGCCTTGTGGGCGAGCTGGATATGGGCAGGGCAGAGGCAGATGAGGTGCGGCAAAAGCTGTCACTTATATATGGGGATATAGAGCTGCTGCAAAATGGCGGCAGCTACCTTATGGGCAAGGCGCTATGAGGAATATTGACCGGGAAATATGGCGATTGCTGTGGCCTGTGCTGCTGCTGACTGTGGCCCAGAAGCTGGGGTCAGCCTTTGAAGGGGTGCTGGTAAGCGTAAACAGCACCAATGAGCTTGCAGTAATGGGCGTATGCGGGCCGTACATCACCATAATCACCACCGTAAGCTACGGCCTTGGCATTGCGGCAAACGCCGCCATGGGCAGAGCCTACTCAGATGGAAGCTGGGAGGCCTCATATCGCCGGTATATAAGGGCATTTGTGCAGCTTACCCTCATATGCGGCGGCGCAATGTCGCTCATTGCGGCGGGAATGCTTTACCCTGCGCTCAAGGGTCTTGAGGGCATGGAAGGGCTGGGGTATATGTATATGCTGCCCTATCTTATAGGCAGCCCGGTGCTGCTGCTATACAGCCTGCTGGTATCCTGCACAAGGGGCATGGGAGATGCCCGGTGCGGAATGTATATGACGTTTATTTCCGTACCGGTCCAGCTTGTGGTAAGCTATATATGCTATAGTACCTTTGGCCTGAAAGGGCTGGGCTGGGGCACTCTCATATCCCGCCTGGGGGGCTGTATTTACGGTGCATGGCGGTTCAGGGGTATGCTTCCCGAAGCCGGAGGCTGTGAGCCCCTTGGCCGGGAAACGCTGATGGGCTTTATAAAGCTTGCGCTGCCGGTGAGCCTTTCAAAGGCTGTGGCCCCTACGGGCAATGCGCTGATAAACAGCCTTATGCTTTCGGTATCCTCGCTGCTGCTCAGCGTAAAGGGGCTGGGAGGCAGGCTGGAGCCGTTTTTTTACCTGCCTGCCATGGCCATGTGCTCGGTTACGGTCACCATGGTATCAAGGGAGCGCAGCCGGGAAAATCAGGCCCCTCTATGGGGGAGATTGTGCCTGTGGGGCGTGCTGCCCACGGTATGTCTCGTGTTAATGGCGGGGCTTTTCAGCGGCAGCATATGGCCGCTGCTTACGGCGGACGCTGAGCTTATAGCCGCAGGGATGAACTGCTGGCGAATAAGCCTTATGGCCTATCCAATGATAGCGCTGGAAATGATACTTACCTCAATATTGCAGGCCCGGGGAAAGGGCATGCCCACCCTGGCCGCTACTGTGGTACGCATATGGGCGGTGCAGGTGCCGCTGACGTTTATCTTTACCCGGCTTGGCAATGGGGAAAACGGGGCGTGGCTCGCCTACCTTATAAGCAACGGCGTATCCCTTGTCATGTGCGGAGTATGGACATATTTACAGCTTGAAAATAAAATCAGGAGGACAGTATGAACGCCATCGAAATAGTAAGGGAGCAGGCTGCCGCATACGATGCGGGCAAAAGCTGCGCCGTAGTAACCATAGTACAGTCTGACGGGTCTACCCCCCGCAGCAGCGGCAAGATGATAGTTTACGAGGATGGCACGGCCCACGGCACTGTGGGCGGCGGCGCAGTGGAGCTGCTGGCCATTCGGGATGCACAAAAGTGCATACGCACAAGAAGCAATGAGTTTAAGTCATATGACCTTACTTCTCCCGCCTCTGAGACCGGCATGACCTGTGGCGGCCATGTGAGCGTGATAATAGAGGTATTTGTAGCAAGGCCGCTTCTGGTAATGTGCGGGGCAGGCCACGTGGGCGGCTGCGTGCTGAAGCTGGCGGATTTTCTGGGCTACGATACCCTGCTCATAGATGACAGGCCGGAGGAGGCCATTGCGGATAAGATAAGCATGGCAGGGCGGTTTGTAAGGGTGAAGGATTTTGAGAGCGAGATAAAGGCCATGGATATACCCGAGGGCGCCTGCTTTGTAATAGCCACCCACGGCCATGCCTGCGATGGCGAGGCCCTGGCAGGTGCGCTGAGCAAAAACGGAGTATATACCGGCATGATAGGCAGCAGCAAGAAGGTGGCTGCCCTGTTTGCAAGGCTCAGGGAAAAGGGCGTGACGGATGAGGAGCTTCAGCGGGTGTATACACCCATTGGCCTGGATATAGGCGGCGAGACTCCCGAGGAGATAGCTGTGGCCATAATGGCGGAAATTCAGGCCGTTCGCTACGGAAGATCCGGAGGGAACTGGAGAGGAAAGGAAAAATAGCGTGGCCCGCATACTGGTAATAGACCTTACGCAAAAAAGCATAACAGAGGAGCAGGCCCCCGTAGGCCATTATGGCAGGGGGCTTGCGGCTGAGCTTATACGCCGCCATTCCAGGCAGGGCTGCAAAAGGCTGGAGAGGGATAATGCCCTTGTGATAGTGCCGGGGCTGCTGGCGGGCTGCCATGTGCCCTGCGCCACCCGCGCCACAGTGGCAGCAAGGAGCGATAATGGCCTTGCCGTTACCAGCATAACGGGGGATATGCCCCAGAAGCTGGCCTCCCTTGGCATAGCCGGGCTTGTGATAAAGGGCAGGCATGATGAGGGCCGTGGGGCTGTGTATGTGGATAGCGAGGGGGCAAGCATAATCCCTGTGCAGGAGCTGGATGGGCTGAGCTGCGGGGAGATAGTTGAGACCCTGCGCCATAAATACGGCGCAGACTGCGCCATTGCAGGCACAGGCCCCGCAGGGGATATGCAGCTCCCAATAAGCGGCCTTTTTACCACCTATCCTGAGGGCGCACCCCGCTTTACCTGCCCCCGCAGCAGCTTCGGCGATATACCGGGAAGCAAAAACCTGCGGGCGGTCATAGTAAAATGTAACGATTACTTTGGGGCGGAATGTGATGACGGCGCTGCCCTTCTTGAAAGTGGCAAGGCCCTTGCAAGGCTCATAGTGGATGACCCCATATGCGGCGGGGCGCTGCCGGGGCTGGGCTCCATCACCATACTGCACCTGCTGAAGAACAAAAATGCTATTCCGGAGCTGCCAAAGGGCCCAAGGCCCCAGCGGCCAAGGGAAGCAGGTAGGCTGAATTACTGCTGCGCTCCCGGCTGCGTTATAGGCTGCCTTAACAGGCACACGGCGGCGGATGGGCATGTTTTCTCTGCCCCTGAGGAGGCAGAGGTGCGGGCGGCAATGGCACACTGCTTCGGCGGTGAGCTTACAGAGGCTCAGCTCAATGACACTGCCGCCGCCATAACAGGGCGGGGCATGTCCTTGGGCCTTAATGCTACGGAGTTCGTATACACCGCCGCCATGTACATGAATATAGCGGGGCTGCCACATAGCCCCGAGGGGCTGCTTGGCCTTATGGAGGAGATAGCCGCAGGAACCGTTACAGGGCGGCTCATAGGGGGCGGCACTGCCGCCATAGGCAGGCTGTACCCTGATGATGAGCAAATACAGCGGCAGATTACCCGCCCGGCAAATACGGATGATTCAAAGCAGCGTCTCAGCCTGAGAAGGCTGTATCCCGAGCTTGGGGATATTGGCGACCTTGAGCTATTGTACAGGCAGATATTCATAATGGAAAACCTGGGCCTTTGCATATTCTCCTCCTTTGCCCTGATAAACAGTGGGGAGGCCCTTGAGCTGATGGCGGATATATGCAGCCATCGCACAGGCGAGCTAACTACCCCCGCCGGGCTTATGAGGTATGCGGGAAGCTGCCTTGAGGCAGAGGAAAGCATGGCAAGGGAAGGGGCTGCGGCAGGAGTGCGCCGCAGCATACCGGAATTTGTAAAGGTGCTGTACAGGTACTTTGGAGAGGAATAAATGAACAGGATACCGAGCTGCCCAAATCTAAGGGATCTGGGCGGCATAGAGCTTGATACAGGGTATGTACGGGAGGGACGACTGGTTCGCTCCGGCGCACTATGGCGGCTTGGGCCTGAGGATATTGAGGTGCTTGGCAGGGTTGCGGCGGTGTATGATATGCGTAGCGAAAATGAGCGGAGCTACAGTCCGGATCCTGCTATTCTCGGCGCAGAGTATATACACATACCCATCACCGAAAACGGCCGCCGCAAGCTTACCCAGAGCAAGCGCACCCTTCAAAGCAAGGTGGAGGATATACTTGAGGGATACCGGTGCGGTGAGCCCACAGCCGCAGAGCGTATGCGCCATGTATACAGGGATATGGTGCTGTCAGCCCATACCGGCCGCTGTGTAGGCGGCATAATACAGGCCGTGCTGGAGGACAGGGGCCCGGTCATATACCACTGCTCTGCCGGAAAGGACAGGGCGGGGGTAGTAACGGCGCTGCTGCTCAGGCTGCTTGGCGCAGAGGATGGGGCAGTGTATAAGGATTATCTTTATACCAATACCGCCCTGGCCCACGAGCTCAGGGAGGCGGAGGCGATAGCAATGGCCATCACCGGGAGCAGACAGGCCGCAGACTATGTGCTGGGCTTCTTTGCTGCCTGCCCCTGCTGGCTGGGAGCGGCGCTGGATACGCTGGAGGGCAGCTTTGCATCCATAGAGGACTATATGCTGAAAATGGCCGGCGTAACGGCGGAGCAAATGCAGGCCTTTAAAAGCCTTTGCATAATAAAAAGCCCGTAATAACGGGCTTTTATTTTTGTGCGCTCAAGCTGTGTGATTATTCGTCATCTTCAGGCTCACGGGGGAGCACGGTTATGGTGGCGCTTTCTATCTGATAATCTTCAATGCGGAGTATGTGAATATCCATGCCCTGAATTTCAAGGTGTATATCCTGCTCTCCATTGCCGGGGATTATGCCAAGGGCCTCAAAGGCAAGGCCGGTAAGGGTATTGTGATCCTCCAGCGAAAGCTCTATGCCTGTAGCCTCCTCGATATCCTTAAGGGATACATTGCCAAAGAGCTGCCAGGTATTCTCATCTATCTGCTCAATGTAGGGATCGGGGTTTTCCACATCCTCAGGCTCGTCATTAAGATCGCCCACCAGCTCCTCGATAAGGTCGTACAGGGTGATTATGCCAACCATTCCGCCGTATTCATCCATTACCACAGCCATGGAGTTGTGGGTCTTTCGCATATTGCGGAAAAGCACATCCGCCTTTACTGATTCAGGTACGAAGTATGCAGGCTGCAGAGCCTCCTTAAGCACGTTTTCCCGGCTCTTGTCCGTAAGGCGGAAATAATCCTTGGCGTTGAGCAGGCCGATTATGTTATCCGGGGACCCATCGCATACGGGGTAGCGGGTGTAACGGTTTTCGTGGATGGTATTGTCCCAGGTCTCGTCGTCATCTTCCAGCCACAGCAGGGCGGTATCCGTTCTGTGGGTGGCAATGTCGCCAACTACTATGTCGTTAAACTCGAATACGTTTTGTATGAATTCCTTTTCCTGGTGGTCAATGGTGCCCTTTTCGCTGCCTGCATCCACCATCAGGCGGATCTCCTCCTCGCTCACCTGGTCATCCGTCTCATTGGGGTCTATGCCGCAGAGACGCAGCACAAGGTTTGTGGATACTGAGAGGAACCATACTATGGGCTTGAATATTACGGATATGCCGCTTACCAGGCCGGATATGCCAAGGGCAAGCTGCTCGGGCTTTTTCATGGCAAGGCGCTTTGGCACCAGCTCACCGAATATGAGGGTGAAGTATGATAGAATAAGGGTAATGAGTATTACCGCTATGGTGTTGAGGGTAGCGGCGGGAATGGCAACGCCATGGCTTACCAGCCAGCTTACCAGGGGCTCGGCAAAGTTATCTGCGGCGAATGCGCTGCCGAGGAATCCTGAAAGGGTGATGGCTACCTGTATTGTGGCAAGGAACCTTGCTGGCTCGCTGGTAAGGCGAAACAGGCGCTTTGCCCGTTTATCGCCCTGATCTGCCATACGCTCAAGCTTTGCCTCGTTTACGGAGAGCACGGCTATTTCGGCGCAGGCAAATACCGCATTAAGTGCGATAAGTATTACTTGCAGCAGCAACAAGAAACCTGTGGAATCTTCCATTATTGATTGACCTCTTTCTTATCTTTCTTTCTCTTTTTTTAATAGTCAGCAGGGGATAATATTCCTGAAAAATCGCAAAACACAACCTGTATATCGTTAAAAGGTATACCGGTCGTGTTTTATATTGCAAGGTGTATTTGCTTGTGGGCTCAGCTTAGGGTTAGCGTCGCTGTCGCTGTCGTCCATTTGGGGTATTATCCTGCCTTTGTTGATTTACTTATTGGGAGATATTATATGACATACATGGGAATCTGTCAACCGACTACTCACATACGTAGAATGAGGCCGAGGCAGTGCAGCATATCCTGCCGGTATCTCTGTGGTGAATATCCATGGTAAGGTGCAGCATTTTGCGGCCCTCGTTTGCAAGGGAGGCGGCGATGATTATGGAATCATGGGCGGCCACAGGATGAACGTAGCTCAGGGTAAGGTTGGTGGTGACGCAGGCGGTAATATTCATGTAAGACCTGCATAGTATGCCTGCACAGGAATCCACCAGCCATGCCATGGCCCCGCCGTGAAGGGTATCGTATACATTCAGCTCATCGGGGTATATGGTATGGGTGAGCTCAAGGCGCCTCTGCTCTGCATCGCAGGAGCAAAAGCTGAGCTGGTGACAGGGAAAGTCAACATAGCGCTGGTTATACTTTTCTATGCAGGCCATGGCCCTCTGGGTGAATTCCTGCTGGGTGGGACGTATCATGGTGATGGTGCTCCTGAGGTTATTTGTGGGTATCAGATGAAAAGCTCTGCCCTTGAGTACAGCACGGCCTTGCCGCTCATGCGTATTCTGCCATTATCCATGCGGCAGTAAAGCACGCCGCCCCTTGGGGAGGCCTGGCAGGCCACTATGCTATCCGTATTGAGCCGGGAAAACCAGTATGGAGCGATATGGCAATGGCCGGAGCCGCATACGGGGTCTTCGTTTACGTTGAGCTTGGGGGCAAAGCTGCGGGATACGCAGTGATAATCGCTGCCCTGGGCGGTGGTATGGAGCAGAAGCCCATCCAGCCCCTTTACCTTATCCATATCCGGGGTGTATTTACGCACCTGCTCCTCGTTTTCCAGTACGCACAGCAAATCCCGCCCCATAAAGGCAGCCACCGGCATCACGCCTATGGCCTCTCCCATGGCCGGGGTCACCTCCACCGGCTTAAGCTCATAGGCCGGAAAGTCCATTTCGTAAAGGTCGCCGTTTTTTGTAACGGTGAGCCTGCTGCTGAGGGTATCAAAGGTGACGGAGCTGATGGAGGTATCCACATAGTTCATTATAACGAAGGCTGTGCCAAGGGTGGCATGGCCGCAAAGGTCTATTTCCCCGCCGGGGGTGAACCAGCGAAGATGATAGCCATCCCCGTTTTTCACTGCAAAGGCAGTTTCAGAAAGGTTGTTTTCACGAGTGATGCTCATCATAAGGTCATAGGGAAGCCAAGCGTCCATTATGCATACCGCAGCGGGATTGCCGCCAAATACCTTATCTGTAAAGGCATCTGCAACGTATTGTAGCATGGGTGAATCCTCCAGGTGTTTTATGTATATAAAGTATAGCATTTGCTGCATTGGGGCACAAGGAGCGGGAGGCAGAAAATGCATAACAGGGCAGGGCATCCTGCAATAGATATGAGCAAAACTAATATGCCGGCGGGTGAATATTACTTCTGTCAATGGGGCGCTGTATTGATTAAAGTTTGATTATGTTGTATCATAGTTGATAATCGGGGCAGAAGTTAGTTTTACTGTAAAGATGTGCCCATGACACATGGAGATATACCTATAATCCCCAATTATATTAAAGAAAGAGGTTAAAGCGAAAATGGCAAAGATCGATCTTAGCAAGTACGGCATTACTGCAACCACCGAGATAGTCCATAACCCGTCCTATGATTTCCTCTACAATGAAGAAATCAAGCCCGAGCTTGAGGGCTACGAAAAGGGCCAGGTAAGCGAGCTGGGCGCTGTGAACGTAATGACCGGCATATATACCGGCCGCTCCCCCAAGGATAAGTACATCGTAATGGATGACAATTCCAGGGATACCATCTGGTGGACCTCCGACGAATTTAAAAACGACAATAAGCCCATCACCGGCCAGGTATGGGATACCCTTAAGAACATCGCCATCGATGAGCTGACTGCCAAGAGGCTGTTTGTTGTGGATGCATTCTGCGGCGCAAACAAGGATACCCGCATGGCCATTCGCTTCATAGTAGAGGTGGCATGGCAGGCTCACTTTGTGGAGAATATGTTCATCATGCCTACCGCTGAGGAGCTGGAAAACTTTGAGCCCGATTTCGTTATCTTCAATGCCTCCAAGGCCAAGGTGGAAAACTACAAGGAGCTGGGCCTCAATTCTGAGACTGCTGTTGCCTTCAATATCACCAGCCGCGAAGCCGTTATCATCAATACCTGGTACGGCGGCGAAATGAAGAAGGGCATGTTCTCCATGATGAACTACTACC
>CAYMPG010000012.1:0-56245 GCA_964392455.1 uncultured Clostridium sp.
AGACGGTTCAGAGCGATCATAGTCTTTCCTCCTTAAAATGTTGCGAGTCTTTTGTTGCCGGAAAAGCCGTCAAAGGCGGCGGTGGTGTCCTGAACGTACAGCATCTGCAGATTGTCCTGAAATGCAGGTTACTGGAGGATTTTCGCAAGCAACGATGCCAGCTGGCTGCATTCAGATTCCGTCAGATTTTTGGTCATCTGCTGTTCCAGACTGTCGGCCAGAGCCAGCAGTTCTTCTTTCATCTCCATAGCCCGTTCTGACAGGACAAGCACTTTGCTGCGCTTATCTTCGGGATGAGGCATTCGCTTTACAAGATTCTTCGTTTCCAACTTCTGCACCAAGCCGGTGACCGTGGGATTGGTCATGGAAAACTTCGCTTCAATATCCGTCTGCCGAACAGACCCAGCAGGAAATCGGTAAAGCACCATCAGAATCTTGAATTGACTGCCCGTTAAATCATATGGCATCAGAAGTTGGTTGGAAAGCTTATCGAAGATCAAGGAAGATTTCTTGACCAGAATTGATATTTTTGTACTTGCCATGAAACTGCTCCTTCCGGAAATAAATATAGCTTCCTATGTATTATAGTATAGGAAGCTATGGATTACAATATGTCCTACAGTTAAACAACAGAGAAATGGTTTTATTTTTATTAAAAACCATTTGAAGCCGTATCATTTTATCAACTGTTGCCAGATTAGAAACCTCTTTTACCTTCCAAGACAAGATGGGTTTTTCTTGCATTTATTAGACATTACATATTGGAAATCCGTACTTCAATATATAGAAATGGTTTTTATGTTGATGCAGCAATAAAATGCGGTCTGCAATCTGTCATAGAAAGCCAACTTAAGGAATTGCTTTTAAAACACACGTCAAATAAAACCGATGAAAATTAAAAAGCTTGATGAATAGCTGTTTCCCCAAAATAAACCCACAGAAGAAATTAAGCATCCGCCGATTCTTTGGGTGCTTTGTGCATCAAAATTGGATTTGGGGCATTTACAATACTTCATAGGCCGGCCGTGATGAGGCTTTCGATTTGAATTCGTCTTGCCCCGCTTTTATATGGGTGCTATAATCCAACAAAAGGGGTGATGGACATGAAGCAGAGAGAAATAATGGTAAGATCCACACTGGATGGGACGATGCAGCCGTCGCTGTTTTATAAGTCGGCATCGGCAGATAAGCGGCCGCTGCTGGTGGGGCTGCATACATGGAGCTATGATAGATTCAATCAGATAGAGAATATGCTGCCGTATGCTGAAAAACACGACTTTAACCTGCTGCTGCCGGAATTCAGGGGCAATAACCTGCCCAGCAATCCCATATGCACGCAGGCCTGCGGCTCCGAATATGCCAAGCAGGATATTCAGGATGCAATAGATTACGTAATCGAAAATGAAAACGTGGATAAGGATAATGTTTTCCTTCTGGGGTTAAGCGGGGGAGGACATATGGCGCTGCTGATGGCAGGAAAGTGTCCTGAGTATTTTAAGGCGATAGGCTCATATGTGCCTATTACAGACCTTAAGCAGTTTCACGACCAGAGTGAATTTTACAGAGACGGCCTGGTGGCCTGCTGCAGCGGCAGCGAGGCTGAGATGGCCGCCCGCTCGCCAATAACCTATATAGATACCATTGCAAAGGCCAATATTAAAGTATTCCATGGCAAATTTGATCCAGAGGTATCTGTGACGCACAGCATAAAGCTATTTAACATGATGATGGAAAAATACCCGGAATCCACGGTATATCTGGATATTTTTGACGGGGGACATGAAATAGATATGGAGGAGGCAATGTACTGGCTGCTTTCCCAGTACAACAAAAAGAAAAAGACCGCCGTCACGGGATAATGCCAGATACGTACCATATTAAATAAGGAGTATAAAACCCAATGAAAAAAACAGGATGCAAAGCCGTTGCAGCGTTCATATCCGTATTGATGGCGGCACTTATGTGCCTATCGGGGTGCAGCGGCACAGACAGCAATGATACAGAGGCTAAATCCCTGTATGAGCAGGGATTGGATGTTATTCAGCTTATGAGGGAAATGATAGATGCTGAAGGGTATACGAGCGTTTACACTGCAAGCCACGAGATAAGCGACGTGATTCAGGCTGTTCGTTCAGGCAGCCATAATGCTCCAAAGGCAGTATATGCAATTACGGTAAGTGATGATGACCTTGCCCTCATGGGAGAGCTGGCAATGATAGGGGATGTATCGGATGAGCTGCATGAATACCTTGTTCAGAGAACGCTTCTTGCGCTTGTTACCCAGCTCAATGGCATGAGCGGCGCTGCAACTCTTGCAGCATCCAGCATTATAGCCGCATCAAAGACATTTGTAGACGAAACCGTAAGCACAAGCGTTATCTACATCTATACCTATGATAACGCTGTGCCGGCTGCTGTGACGTTTGTTCCGGGGGAGAATGGGGCGGTAAGCGCCAGCGGCACATTTATACTGTATGATAACTTTACCTGCGGCTCTGCAAGCGAGATAAAGGAGTTCTTCAGCGAAATTTCGGTGCAGGTAGAGGAGCTTGCATTGTAATAGATATACTTAAACAGGTAATCCCGGGCGCATCAATATGGATGCGCCCTTTTGCTTTGGCTGCACTTGAAGAAAGCGCGTAAAAGGGCTATAATAAAATTGATAAATTATGCAGAGGTATCAAATGAGAAAAGAATTCATTGTGCCGGAAGGTGAAATGATTGCAGCAAAGGCTGCCGCCGGGCGGGTCAGGGAGGAAATGGCTTCCCTGGGCCTTAAATACCATATAGAATCCTATGGCTGCCAGATGAATGACCATGATTCAGAAAAGCTGGCAGGCATGCTGGAGGATATGGGCTGCGTAAAGGCAGCCGATAAGGCAGATGCCGATATTATCCTGTTTAATACATGCTGCATCCGTGAGCATGCGGAGCAGAAGGTATACGGTAACATTGGCGCCCTGAAAAAGCGCAAGGATGATGAGCCGGGGCTGTTGATCGGCGTATGCGGCTGCATGATGCAGCAAAAGGAAGCGGGAGACAAGTTGTTTAAGCGCTTTCCGTTTGTGGATATGGTATTTGGCACAAACGAGCTGCACAGATTTCCAAATATATTCGAATCTGCCCTGCATCACGACAGAGTGATACAGGTGAGGGAGATGAATGGTGAAATTGCCGAGGGGCTGCCCGTACTTAGAAGCGGCACCTTCTCTACCAATGTTACCATAACCTATGGCTGCAATAATTACTGCTCATATTGCATAGTTCCCTATGTAAGGGGCCGTGAGCGCTCCCGAGATTCTGAGGCGATAGTAAACGAGGTGCGTCAGGTGGCTGCGCTGGGCTTTAAGGAAGTTACACTGCTTGGGCAGAACGTTAACTCCTACAGCGGTGATGATGGCGCAACGGATTTTCCAACCCTCCTTCGTAAGGTTCATGACGGGGTGCCTGGAATAAGCCGCATCCGCTTTATGACCTCCCACCCAAAGGATCTTTCTCCGGCGCTTATGGATGCAATAGCCGAGCTGCCAAGGGTTTGCAAGCATATCCATCTGCCCGTTCAGTCCGGCAGCAACAGGATACTGCACCTTATGAACCGCCGCTATACCAGAGAAAAGTATATGGACGAGGTGGCGGAGCTCAGACGCAGAGTGCCGGGTATAGAGCTTACAACGGATATGATAGTAGGCTTCCCCGGCGAGACAGAGGCCGATTTTGAGGATACGCTGGACCTTGTGCGGCAGGTGGGCTATTCTGCGGCATTTACCTTTATGTATTCTCCACGCAAGGGCACAGTTGCAGCGAAGATGACCGAGCAGGTGCCGGATGAGGTAAAACATCAGCGGCTGCAGCGGCTCAATGCCCTGCAGGCTGAAATACTAAAGGACGGCAATCTTAAATACATAGGCACCACCGGCGAGGTATTGGTGGAGGGCTGCGACAGGCGGGCTGAGCCCATGGCATACGGCAAGCTCAGCAACTTTAAAATGGTATATTTCCCCGGCGGCGAGGAGCTTATAGGCTCCCTGCGTAACGTAAAGATAACTGCCAGCCAGAACAACTCCCTGATAGGCGAGCTGATATGATAAACAAGAAAGGTATATAAATACACAATGATAAAAGAAAAAGCTACCGAACTGGGCCTTGCCATTTCAAACTCCGAGGAATTTAAGCGTATGCAGGCTGCAAAGGCTGCCATGGATTCTGATACTCTCGTAAATGGGCTTATGGAGCAATACACCAAAAAGCAGGAGCACATGGTGCAAATGCTGGAAAATGAAAGCGAGGGCGTTACCGTATCTGCCATTGCAAAAGAAATAGAAGATATTCAGAATGAGCTTATGAGCAACCCTGTATTCATAGAAATGATGGAAGCTCAAAACCAGTTTGCAAACGTTATGAATGATGTAAATAAAATCATCAGCGCATATATAAACCTTGGTGCAGAGGACGATAGCCAGTCCTCAGGCTGCAGCGGCGATTGCTCCGGCTGTTCCGGCTGCGTACACTGACCATACCTTAAAAAAGGAGCCCCATATGCCTGCTGACCTTACCCCTATGATGCGCCAATATATGGAGGTAAAAGAAAAGTATCCTGATTGTATACTCTTTTACCGCCTTGGCGATTTTTATGAGATGTTTTTTGAGGACGCACTCCTTGCCTCCCGTGAGCTTGAAATAGTGCTCACGGGGCGTGATTGCGGCCTTGAGGAGCGTGCTCCCATGTGCGGCGTGCCGTATCATGCAATGGAAAGCTATGTGAGCAAGCTCATAGAAAAGGGGTATAAGGTAGCCATATGTGAGCAGCTTACAGACCCAAAGGAAGCAAAGGGCCTTGTGGAGCGGGATGTTATCCGGGTGATAACCCCCGGCACGGTAATAGAAGAAAGCATGCTTTCAGAGGGGAAGAATAACTATATTGCTTCGCTGTTTTTGCGGGAGAGCGACGTGGGCGTAGCTTATTGCGATGTATCCACAGGCAGCTTTTTTGTTTACGAATACAGCGGGAAAAACTGGATGGGCGAGTTGCTGGATGAGCTTTGCCGCATACAGCCCACTGAGATAGTTACAAATGATGCCGTATTCATGCAGGATATGCTGCTGCGCCGCCTTAAGGCGGAGTATTATGTGCAGTGCTATGGCAACTGGGCATATGAATACACAGGCGCAAAGCAGCGGCTGCTTACCCATTTCGGAGTATCCACCCTTGTGGGATTTGGCTGCGACGATATGCCCTGCGCCATATCCGCTGCGGGTGCATTGATTTCCTACCTTGAGGATACGCAGAAAAACTCCCTGTGCCATATAAAGCGCATACGGATAAACCAGCGCAGCCGCTATATGCACATCGATGCAAATTCCCGCCGCAACCTTGAGCTTACCCGGCCCATACGCTCGGAAAGCAGCAAAAAGAATACCCTCCTTTATCACCTTGATAAGACCGGCACTGCTATGGGCGGAAGGCTTTTGCGTACATGGATAGATCAGCCGCTCCAGCTTCCCAATGAAATCGAAGCAAGGCTCAGCGCAGTGGAGGAGCTGCTGAATAAGAACATAGAGCGTGATACGGTAATAAAAGCCCTTGATGCCATTTACGACATAGAGCGCCTGTGCAGCCGCATAGCTTATGGCACGGTAAATGCAAGGGACTGCGAATCTCTCAGGCTGTCGCTGGAAAAAATCCCTGCGCTCATAGCCTCCCTAGCTCCCATGAGGTCTGCTGAGCTCAGCCGCATAAGGGATCAGCTTGACCCTATGGAGGATATATGTGCGCTGCTTCATTTGGCCATTGCAGAAAACCCGCCGCTTAGCGTAAAGGAAGGCGGAGTTATCCGCGATGGCTATAGTGACGAGGTGGATAAATACCGTGATGCCTCAAAAAACGGCAAAACCTGGCTCAGCCGCATGGAAGCCGCAGAGCGTGAAAGCACCGGCATAAAAAATCTTAAGATAAGCTACAACAAGGTTTTCGGTTACTACATAGAGGTAACAAAATCCTACCTGAACCTTGTGCCGTATAATTACCATCGCAAGCAGACCCTTGCAAACTGCGAGCGCTACATTACCGATGAGCTTAAGGAGCTTGAAAATACCATATTGGGCGCAGAGGAAAGCTGTATTGCCCTTGAATACAGGCTGTTTACAGAGCTGAGGGATACTCTCCTTGGCTGTATAGAACGCCTGCAGGCTGACGCAGGGCTGATAGCTGCGCTGGATGTATACTGTTCCTTTGCCCAGGTGGCATATTCAAATGACTATTGCCGTCCCAAGATTCAGACGAATGGCCGAATAGAAATAATAGACGGCAGGCATCCTGTGGTAGAACGCAGCGTAAATGGCGGTTTTGTGCCAAATAACACCATGATGAACAGCCGGGATGACCGCCTTATAATCCTTACCGGCCCCAATATGGCAGGCAAGAGTACATATATGCGTCAGGTGGCCCTTATTGTGCTTATGGCACACATAGGCAGCTTTGTGCCTGCCACAAGTGCCAGCATAACCGTTACAGACAGGATATTTACCAGAGTTGGCGCATCGGATAACCTGGCTTCCGGCCAAAGTACATTTATGGTGGAAATGAGTGAAATGTCCAACATACTCAATAATGCCACTCCAAACAGCCTGCTCATTATCGATGAAATTGGCAGAGGCACCAGCACCTTTGACGGGCTAAGCATAGCCTGGGCGGTGCTTGAGCATATAGCGGACAGGGAAAAATGCGGTGCAAAAACTCTCTTTGCCACCCACTATCATGAGCTTACAGAGCTGGAGGGAAAGCTGCCCGGCATTAAAAACTACCGCATTTCAGTAAAAGAAGTAGGGGAGGACATAATCTTCCTCAGAAAGATCGTCCGTGGCGGCGCAGATAAGAGCTTTGGCATACAGGTAGCCCGCCTTGCTGGGCTGCCGCAGGAGGTAATAACCAGAGCAAAGGAGATACTCCGTGAGCTGGAAGCCTCTGATATAAATATCGACCATGCAGGCATACTTGAAAAGAATAGCAGCTCAGATCAGCAGATGACTCTTTTCGGAGCCCCGTCCCCGGAGGATATTATGAAGGAGCTGAGGGAGCTGGATATAAATGCCATCACTCCCATGGATGCCCTCAATTTGATATATGACCTGCACCTTCGTGCAAAGCTGAGGTAAAATGAAACGTATTCAGGTGCTGACAAAGCACACGGCAAACCAGATAGCCGCAGGCGAGGTGGTAGAACGCCCCGCATCAGTGGTTAAGGAGCTGGTGGAAAACTCAATAGACGCAGGAAGCACCGCCGTTACAATAGAGATAAACGGCGGCGGCATAGAGTATATCCGTGTTACGGATAACGGCTCAGGTATACTGCCTGATGACCTGCCGCTGGCCTTTCTCAGCCATGCCACAAGCAAAATCACCACAGCGGAAGACCTTGCCCACATTGAAACGCTGGGATTCAGGGGGGAGGCTCTTGCATCCATTGGCGCAGTATCCATGCTTACCATGCGTACTCGTATTAAGGATGCAGATGAGGGCGCCATGATACGGATAGAGGGCGGAGAGGTAAAAGAAAATATGCCATCCGGCTGCCCCGAAGGCAGCACCACTGAGGTGAGGAACCTGTTTTACAACGTGCCGGCAAGGCTGAAGTTTCTTAAATCCCAGCGGGCGGAGGCCAGCGCAATATCCGACTATATCTCTCGGGCCATAATGGCAAACCCTGCCATATCCTTTAAGCTGATAAGCAACGGAAAGCTGATATACCACAGCCCCGGCGATGGCAAGCTGAGGTCTGCCATATTCTGCGTGTACGGCGGCGAGGTTCTGCCCCATATCAAGGCTGTGGATTATGATGATGGCCGTGTAAAAATTACCGGCTTTATCGGCACAGAAAAGCTGGCCCGGCCAAACAGACAGCATCAATCCCTCTTTGTAAACTCTCGCTATGTACGTTCATCACAAATATCATACGGCATACAGCGGGCATTTGATACCCGGCTGATGGGCGGAAGGTTTCCGTTTTTTGTGCTGAATATATCAGTAGACTTTGCAGATGTGGATGTAAACGTTCATCCGAATAAAATGGAGGTGCGCTTCAAGGATGAGCAGGGCGCAGTTCGGGCTGCCACCATAGCCGCAAGAATGGCCCTTGGTGACCCTGTGGCGCCTGTTATCACCCATGAAGATATCCTGCCTGCACAAAAGCAGTTTATACCAGAAAAAAAGCCGGATAGTCAATCTTTCGTACAACCGGCCGAAAAAGCAGAAGCTAAGACTGTGCAGCCTCCTTTCATAAGCAGCCTTAATCAGCCGGCACCCAAGGCCGCCATACAGGTCAGCGAAGCAAATCCATCCTATCATAGTCTTCCCAGCGAAAAAACTGTGCTGCCTGCCGGTGCGCTGTCCTATGGAAGCACGCTGAATATGACCGTTGAGCAAAAGCGGCAGCAGATAAAGCTGGAAGCCGCCGAAGCGGATAAGGCTCAGCCTGTAATTCACGTAACCGTGCCTCCAATAAAAAAAGAGCAGCCTCCCGAGGCCCCCAAGCAGCTTGAGTTTGGCAAGATTCCCTACAGAATAGTCGGCCAGCTTTTCGGCTGCTACTGGGTGGTGCAGCAGGGCGAGGATGTATTTTTCATTGACCAGCACGCAGCCCACGAGCGCCGCCTGTATGAAAGCATCATATCAAGGCCATTGGAGCCTGATTCCCAGCTATTGTTGATGCCGGAGGTGGAAAAGCTCTCTGGGGCGGAATACGATACGCTTATGGAAAACCTGGAGCTGTTTAAAGAGCTGGGGTTTGATATAGATGAATTTGGTGCGCTTACCATAAGTATAAGGGCGGTGCCTGCCATATTTTCCGCCCCTGAAGCCCCCGCCTTTATACATGAGGCCATAGGTATTCTGCAAAATAAGAGTACCCTTACAGCCAAGGATGTGAAGCGCAGCTCCCTTATACAATCAGCCTGCAAGCACGCAATAAAGGCAGGGGATCTCCTTACGGATGTGGAAATAAACACCCTGCTGGAAGAATACACCAATAACGGCGTGCCCATGACCTGCCCCCACGGCAGGCCGGTAATGGTAAGGATGAGCAAAGCGGAATTTGAAAAGCTGTTTAAGCGGGTGCTGTAAATGATGGATTCACATAAAAACAAAATCGGCCTTATCGTAGGCCCAACTGCCAGCGGAAAGACGGCCGTTTCCATAGCACTTGCCCAAAGGCTCAATGGGGAGATAGTATCAGCCGACTCCATACAGGTTTATCGTGGTATGGACATAGGCTCAGCAAAGCCCACCCTCAGCGAGCGGCAGGGAATACCGCATCACCTTATGGACGCTGTGGATATTGATTCTCCAAAGTTCAGCGTTGCAGAATACCGGCGTATGGCAGGGGAGGCAATAGCAGACATTGCAGGCAGAGGAAAGTATCCCATAGTAGTAGGTGGAACCGGGCTGTATATAAATTCGCTTATATACCCCCTGAATTTTACCTCAGTTCCATCAGATGAAAAGCTGCGTAATGAGCTTGCCGCCCTGGAAGCGGAAAGCAAGGGGGCAGCTTACAGGCTCCTGCAGGCTGAAGACCCGCGGGCGGCTCAGCGGCTGCACCCAAATGACGTGAAGCGGGTTATACGAGCCTTAGAGGTACTGCGCCTTACTGGAAAGTCCATTGATGAGCATGGCGGCGATTTTGCAAACAGCGCAAATGAGGAAATACCTTATGAGCCTGTGATAGCCGGCCTTACAATGCCCCGTGAGCTCCTTTATCAGCGCATAAACCTGAGGGTGGATATGATGCTGGAGCAGGGGCTGCTGGAGGAAGCACGGGCCATATATCAAGCTGGGTACGATAAATCCTTACCGGCACTTCAGGGCCTTGGCTACAAGCAGCTCTTCAAATATTTTTCAGGCGAATACACGCTGGATGAGGCAATAGACGCCATAAAGCTGGAAACGCGCCACTTTGCCAAGCGCCAGCTCACCTGGTTCAGGCGGGATAAGCGCATAGTATGGTTTGACGTATCCCTGTATTCCTCAAGGGATGAGCTGAATGAGGCCATATATATGCTTTTTTCAGGAGATAAGCGATGAATAAACCCATAAATCTTCAGGATGCCTTTTTAAATGGCGCCAGAAAATCAAAGACACCTGTTACCATACACGTTACAAATGGCTATCAGATAAAAAACGCAATGATAACCGGCTATGATAACTTTGTTGTCACGGTAGAAGCGGATGGAGTGCAGATGATGATATATAAGTCTGCCATATCCACCGTTACTCCAAACGCCAAAATAAACATACATCAAAATACCGAAGGACAGGATAAATAAAATGAGCGCCGCAGAATGTGAACTGCTCGGCATATCCGCCGGAGCATACAGCTACGTAAAAGAATGTGAAAGGGAGCTTGCAGCCACCTTTGCAAAAATAGATGACGTGGAGGCCGCAGGCCAGGCCCGTGTGCTGTCTGCTTTCCAGCAGGAGCATATTGCTTTAAGGCACTTTGCGCCTACCACCGGCTATGGCTATGATGATATTGGCCGTGATACGCTGGATAAGGTTTTTGCGGCTGCCCTTGAGGCGGAGGATGCCCTTGTGCGCCCACAGATAACCTCAGGTACCCATGCCATATTTACAGCCCTCTCAGGGCTGCTGGAGCCGGGGGATACCATGCTTTCCCTTACCGGAAAGCCTTACGATACCCTCGAAAAGGCAATAGGCATATCTGGCAACGAATACAATTCCCTTACACGCATGGGCGTAAAATACAGCCAGATCGAGCTGAATGATGGGCATATCGACCTTGCCGCCGCAGAAAAAACCCTTTTCCCACAGGTGAAGCTGGTGTATTTTCAGCGCTCCAGAGGTTACTCATGGCGCAATGCCCTTACACCCGAGGAAATGCTGCCCGCCTTTGAGCTGGTGCGCCGAATTGCCCCTGATGCATTTATAGTGGTGGATAATTGCTACGGCGGCTTTACCCGTATGCATGAGCCAACGTACTATGGCGCCGATGTTATTATAGGGTCGCTTATAAAGAACCTTGGAGGCGGCATCGCTCCCACAGGCGGCTATATTGCAGGCACAAAGAGGGCGATAGAACGCATAGAAATGAAGCTGACAGTGCCAGGCATGGGCAGGGAGGTAGGGTCTTATTCAGGCTCATATGCGCCGTTTTATCAGGGGCTTTTCCTTGCGCCCCATGTTACCGCCCAGGCAATAAAGAGCGCTGTGCTTTTTGCCCGTGTATTTGAAAAGGCAGGCATGGTGAGTATGCCCGCCAGCACCGATGAGCGCTCGGATATAGTTCAGTCACTCAGGTTCAATTCCGCTGATGCTCTTATATCCTTCTGCCGCAGCATACAAAAAGCGGCCCCGGTGGATAGCTTTGTCCAGCCGGAGCCATGGGATATGCCCGGATATACCAGCCAGGTCATAATGGCGGCAGGCGCATTTGTGCAGGGCTCATCCATTGAGCTTAGCGCAGATGCTCCCATTGTGGAGCCATATACTGCATATGTGCAGGGAGGCCTTACCTTTGCCCATGGAAGGATAGGGGCCATGTACGCCCTTGATGACCTGATAAGGATAGGGGAAGTAAGAATATAATAATCAATATTTTCGGATAAGGGATATCACCTTGCCGATGATCTCAACATCATCATATGCTGCATAAATTGGCTCCATGCTTGAGTTTTCAGGCTGGAGCCTTATTCTATCCTTTTCTCTGAATATGCGCTTTACGGTGGCAGTATCTCCTGCCACACGGGCAACCGCTATATCGCCGTTATCCACCTGCATGCCCTTATGTACCACTATCATATCGCCATTGTTTATGCCGGCTTCTATCATGCTGTCGCCCTTTATATCCAGTATAAATACCTCGCCCTGCTCTGCCCCGTGAAGGAGGGAGGAGGGGAGAGGAAGTGTTTCGTACATGGTCATATCGTCAAATGCAAGTATAGGCTGGCCTGCTGCGACCGTGCCAACTTTTGGCACGCTGCATATACCCTTTACTGCAGGGGTAGAAAGGGCAATATTGCGATGTGCAGAATTGCCGCTGGTAAGCAGCCCCATTTTTTTCAGCGTTTGCACATGGGAGAAAACTGTGGATGTGGAGCTTAGACCCACAGCAGCACATATTTCTCGTATAGTGGGGGGGATGGAGTTTTCCTGAATGTAGCTGCGGATATAATCATAAACGGCCTGCTGCGGTTTTGTGAGCTGCTGCATATAATCCCTCCAATAATCTATCAAAAGATGATATAATAGCATTATGGATAAGACTTTTACCCATAATAGCTTTAAAAATTATATCACAGAGCACACAAAAGCTCAAGAACGTTTGTTCGAAGATATAATTTGACATTTTTCGGGAGGAAATATAAGGTTATGTCAGAACGGGATGAGATGGATTACTGCGATCTGAACCCCACCAAGCTGTGCGATAACTGCTGCCGCTGCATAGAAAGCGGGGAAGAATATGAGGAATTTAACATTGAGCTTACAGATACCATATCTACGCTGGATGAGCTTGCAGAGCTTCCCTTTGATTTTGATGACGGGGAAGGGGATGAATATACCTTTGACGCAGAAAACGTAGCTCCGCTGGATATAGACCCCAAGCTCATGGCTGAGTGGGAGAAAAAGCTGCGTATATACGAAATCGAGGAGGCCCAGCAGCGTGTGCGGAACCTCCACGGCTCAAGAAAGAGGAGGACAGAGGATTAATCAATCCTCCCTGAGCTTAACCACCTTTGCTGCAAGCCTGCGCCGGTCTTCGGATACTGCCGCATAATGCTTGCGGGTGGTATTCACATCCTTATGACCAAGCACATCTGCCACAAGGTAAATATCCCCGGTTTCACGGTAAAGGTTTGTGCCATAGGTGCTCCTCAGCTTGTGCGGGGATATTTTCTTTTGCGGCGTGGCGATGGAAGCGTATTTTTTCACGAGATTCTCTACGGCCCTTACTGTAAGCCGCTTGTTTTGCAAAGATAAAAACAGCGCTTCCTCATGTCCCTCGCAGGCATTCATTTGCTCACGCTCCAGCATGTAATTCAGCAGCGCTGCCCGGGCCTCATCGCCAAATACCAGTATATCCTGATTGCCGCCCTTTCTTATAATAGAAAACTCATTTTCTGAAAAGTTTATATCATCCATGTTTATACCCACCAGCTCGCTTATGCGTATACCTGTGCCGAGAAACAGGGTAAGTATAGCCAGGTCTCGGGTCTGTGTGCGCTTGTGAAACTGCTTTTGCTTTTCCGTAAGCCCTTCGCCGGACTGAACTATATCCAGCAGATTTGCTACTTCATTCGGCTCAAGGCGCACTATGGCTTTATCATGTATGGTGGGCTGATTTACGAGGGCGGGGGCATTGGTAGTCAGCTTTTCCTTGCGGCAAAAGTATTTGTAAAAGGCCCTGAGGGTAGAGAGCTTTCTGGCCCGGGCACGTTCGCCATTGATGTATTCTTTATTCTCCTCATCTGAATAATAGGCAATGTAGCTCAAATAGTCCTCTATGGTGGAGGTGGTGACCCTGTCCAAATCGGCAAAGGTCAGCTCCTGAACCGTTTTTCCTGAAAATTCAGGCTGCATCACCAGGAACCGAAAAAATACCCTTAAATCAAAGGCATACGCATAGCGGGTACGCACCATAGTGTCATTCTGTATCCCTCTGAAAAACTCCTGGCAGAAGGGGGGGAGCTCCTTAAGCAGCTCACGGAGCATTGTGGTATACTTCTTATATTCGCTTCCGGCATAGTTTTCAGGCATGTTTTTCTTTCCTCCATAGATTTTTATCAAATAGCTTGGGCATTTGCTGCACACACCGCAGGCTGAATAATCGATCGTCCTAAGGGCAGAGGAACTGGTTGGCAGCGTTTTTATCACACCTATATTATACACCCAACTATTCGTTAAACACAAGTTTAACGAATAGTTGGGGGCGATTTTTTTATAAAAGAGGTAATTCAGGCAGACGACTGGAGAATTATACCAAATATGACGGACTCGCACAGCTTGGGCCTTGAGCCGATATGTGCAAACCGGCTTTTTCATTATATTATTCTTTTTGTTGCTGCTTCATATTAATAATAAGAAAGCATAAAGCATCCGTATGTTAGTTTGGCAAGTCGCAACACAGGTGTCCTATTATTAGCTTGCTTGTTTTGCCTGTTTAACTGCTGTGGCTGATTTAACTCCATCATAAATAGTACTCTTGTCCTGTGTATTGCCCTCCCCTCCTTTTTAAATATAATTGATATTTAATTAACAAATATGTCGTTTAATAAAGCCCGGCATTTTGTACTTGCCGGGCTTTGTGTTTTTTACTTATTCAGCAGCTTTTCAGCAGCCGCCAGCTTGACGCAGGCACAGAATACTGCCATTGCCTCCCCCAGCTCCTCCATCGGCGGATAACTGGGCGCTATGCGAAGATTTGAATCCTCAGGATCTTTGCCGTAAGGATAAGTTGCTCCGGCGCCGGTCATCACAACGCCTGCCTCGCTGGCAAGCTGATTAGTGCGCTTTGCACAGCCTGGCAGCGTAAAGAAGCTGACGAAGTATCCACCCAGGGGCTTATGCCAGCGGCCTATCCCAAGGGGCGCTATCTCACGGCTGAGCCATTCCTCCACCAGGTCAAACTTAGGCTTTAAAAAGGCCGCATGCTTCTTCATATGGGCTATGGTATGCTCCTTATCCTTGAGATAAAGCACATGGCGAAGCTGGTTTATCTTATCGAAGCCAATGGTCTGTATGGACATAAGCTTCTTCATGTATGCCATATTATCCTTGCTGGCAGCAAAGCAGGCAATGCCGCCGCCGGGATATGTTACCTTAGAGGTAGATGCAAATTCAAATACCATATCCGGATTGCCAGCTTCACGGCAAAGGCTGATTATATCACGGAAGGGCATAAATTCGCCCTGAAACTCGTGAACGCAGTAGGCATTATCCCACATTACGGTAAAATCGGGCGCAGCGGGCTTCAGTGCGGCGATGCGGTCAATAACCTGCTCGCTGTATACTATTCCATCGGGATTGGAAAACTTGGGTACGCACCATATGCCCTTTACGGCAGGATCCTTTACCAGCTCCTCTACCATGTCCATATCCGGGCCATTCTCATCCATAGGTATGGTTATCAGCTCCATGCCAAAGGATTCGCTTATCTTAAAATGCCTGTCATAGCCGGGTGAAGGGCAAAGCCACTTGACCTTATCCAGCTTGCACCAGGGCTCCTGAGAGTGCAGCAGGCCGTGGGTATACGCCTTGGATATGGTATCATACATAAGGTTCAGGCTGGCATTGCCTGCGGCGAAAACCTCATCTGGCTGAACGCCAAGTATATCTGCAAAATACTTTTTGCAGCAAAGAAGGCCATCAAGGCCGCCGTAATTGGAAGAATCCATCCCGTCAACAAAATAGTGCTCCCGCACATCTATATCCATCATATCATCCGACAGGGATGTCTGCGCCCTGGAAGGCTTGCCTCTGGACATATCCAGCTTAAGCCCCTTGGCCTTGCATGCTTCGTATTCGCTTAATGCATCCCTGTAGAAGGCCTGAAGCTCTTCATGGGTCATCTGCTGCAATTTCTTTGCCATAAATCCTCCAAAAAAATTAGCATAAATCAACATTTCCGCATATTATACAGTACTAAAATGCAGTTTGGCAATACCGGCGCTGCATTTTATAAACTTTTTTTGATAGCCTCCCTTGCGAGCGCATCGCAGCGGTTATTGTACTGATTGTCGCTATGCCCCTTGACCTTATGCCATACGATGGAATGGGTATTTGCGTGGGCAAGAAGCATAAGCCACAAGTCCTTGTTTTCCACGTCCTTTTTGGTGCTGGTCTTCCAGCCGTTTCGCTGCCATCCGGCTATCCAGCCCTCTGTAAAGGCCCTGCAAAGGTATGCGCTGTCGGTATACAGCTCCACCTGACATGGCTCCTTAAGGGCGTCCAGCCCCTTTATGGCGGCCGTGAGCTCCATTCTGTTATTGGTGGTCAGCGCTTCGCCGCCGGATAGTTCTTTTTTGTGCTCATTGAACATCAGTATGGCACCCCAGCCGCCGGGACCGGGATTGCCGCTGCATGCTCCATCGGTATACAATACTACTTTTTTCAATATATCCTCCCGGACGATATTAAATATACAATTTATAAAGTTGACACACCCACCCAATGAGTGATATAATCATCAAGGTCGACAAACTTAGGGGCATGGTGTAATGGTAACACGTGGGTCTCCAAAACCTTTGTTGAGGGTTCGAGTCCTTCTGCCCCTGCCAATCGCCGCAATGAAAATTGCGGCGATTTTTTTATTGCATTCATGCTTTATCAGCAAAACTGGATAATGTAATCATGCAGGTTGCGGTAGGCAATGCGGCTTATCTCCTCCTGGCTGAAGCCTGCCTTTTCAAGGGCCTCCAGCAGCGCAGGCACATCTCTCCAGCTCTTAAGGTTTTCAGGATAGTGGGTCATGCCGTCAAAATCTGAGCCAAGGCATATATGCTCAGCTCCCACAAGCTCAGCGCCGTAGGCTATATGCCGCACTATATCATCTATGCAGGCAGTGCCCTCGCTGCTCAGGTGATTGGGATAGTAGTTTATGCCTATTACGCCGCCCATCTCAGCAATGGCCTTCACGTGCTCATCCTTCAGGCAGCGCTTTTGAGCACAGATGCTCCGCATATTGGAATGGGAGGCGAATATGGGCCTCTCAGACAGCGTCAGAAGCTCGTCAATGCCAGCATCGCTAAGATGGGATACATCTACAGCCATGCCCAGCCTGTTCATCTCACGGACGATTTCACGGCCCCTGTCGGTAAGCCCCTTGTTTGCACGGCGCATAGCAGGCGACGCAAGCTCATTTGTATAATTCCAGGTAAGGTTCATGGCCCTTACGCCCAGCCTGTGGAACAGGCGCAGGTTTGCCGCTTCTCCGTTTATCCCTTCCCCACCTTCCACGGTAAGGACTGTGGCTATCTTATCCCCCGCCGGGTCGAAATCCTTTGTGAGGGGCACAAGCTCCGAGTGCTCATCCATCATGGTATGGTAGCCATCCAGCAGATCCATGGCCTGCTGAAGGCAGTTCCGCTTCATATCTCCATCTATCCATGCAGCGAAGAAAACCAGCTTGGCATTGGCCTCCTTAAGATAAGGAAGGGCTACAGCCTGCCTGGGCACAGGGCTTTTCAGCTTCCAGCCCTCAGTGACCATATAATATAAAAAATCGCAATGGGCATCAGCTATGGGAAATTTTTGCATATATGTCTCCTTCTTTCTAAAAAATTAAGGATATGTGTACCATATCCTTAATTGAATTGCATAAGAATTTATTTTTACTTGGCAAACTCCACTGCACGGGTCTCGCGAATTACGTTTACCTTTATCTGGCCGGGATACTCAAGCTCGGTCTCTATGCGCTTGACTATCTCCTTTGCCATTATGATGGTATCCGCATCGTTGACATTTTCAGGCTTGACCATGATACGAATCTCACGGCCTGCCTGAATGGCGAAGGACTTATCTACGCCATCAAAGGAGCTGGCAATCTCTTCGAGCTTTTCAAGGCGCTTGATGTAGTTTTCAAGGGTTTCACGCCGTGCGCCGGGACGGGCTGCGGATATGGCATCTGCCGCCTGCACAAGCACTGCCTCAACGGTGCTGGGCTCCACATCGCCGTGGTGCGCCATGATGGCATGAATCACCTGATTATTTTCACGATACTTCTTTGCAAGGTCTGCACCGATTTGGGCATGGGGGCCTTCGATTTCGTGATCTACGCCCTTGCCGATATCGTGAAGCAGACCGGCACGCTTTGCAAGAGCAACATTTGCGCCCAGCTCAGATGCCATCATGCCTGCAAGGTGAGCCACCTCGATAGAGTGCTTAAGCACATTCTGGCCATAGCTGGTGCGGTATTTAAGGCGGCCAATCAGCTTTACAAGCTCATGATGCAGGCCGTGTATGCCAACCTGGAATATTGCCTGCTCGCCGGCTTCACGTATCTGGGTATCCACCTCACGGCGGGCCTTTTCTACCATTTCCTCTATGCGGGCCGGGTGTATACGCCCATCGGTTATCAGCTTTTCAAGGGCAATACGGGCAATCTCACGACGAACGGGATCAAAGCCGGAGAGTATAACTGCTTCAGGCGTATCGTCTATTATAAGGTCAACGCCGGTGGCGGTTTCCAGGGTGCGGATATTGCGGCCTTCACGGCCGATTATGCGGCCCTTCATTTCGTCATTGGGCAGGGGCACTACAGATACAGTTGTCTCCGCCACATGGTCTGCGGCACAGCGCTGCACTGCAAGGGAGATTATATTGCGGGCACGCTTATCGGCTTCTTCTTTTGTTTTTGCTTCGATATCACGGAGCATGATGGCAGCATCATGGCGGGCATCACGCTCAACGTTGCTCAGAAGTATTTCCTTTGCCTCGTCCATAGACAAACCGGAAATGGTCTCCAGCTCCTTGAGCTGCTTATTGTGAAGCTCCTTGATGGCGGCCTCAGTCTCCTCCGCCTCTTTTATCTTCTGATTGAGCTGCTGCTCACGCTGCTCAACGCCGTCTATCTTTTTATCGAGGGTCTCCTCACGCTGCAGAAGCCTGCGCTCATTGCGCTGAATCTCATTGCGGCGTTCCCTCAGTTCCTTTTCGTTTTCGTTTTTGATGCGGTAGGCTTCCTCTTTGGCCTCCAGCACGGTTTCTTTTTTAATGGTCTCTGCCCGCTTCTGGGCATCGCTTATCATCTTTTTAACTGCCTCTTCAGCATTGGCAACCTTTGCTTCGGCAATGTTACGCCTGTAAAGATAACCGCCAAAGCCGCCTGCCGCAAGGCATACTACGCCTATAAGTATCGCTATCCATATTTCCACGATATACGCTAACCTCCAAACAAATATATATAAATGTATCCGAGTGTAAAATACTCAGCATGCATGGACAAATATTTCAATAGACGAATCTACGAAACTACATACCGATATAATACTTCAAAATTGATTATAACCCCATCACAAAATAAAAGTCAAGGACGCATATACAAAGCGTCCCTGACTAAAAAAGCAAATTTATCTGGTTATGAGTATGTTATTCTTCTTCGTCTGTTTCTTCGGGGGCTGCATCGGGCTTTTGCATGAGCGCATTGAGCTTTTCCCGCACCTTGGACTCTATTTCAGCGCAGAGCTCCTTGTTGTCTTTAAGGAAAAGGCGAGCGTTATCACGGCCCTGAGCCATACGCATATCGTTATAGGAATACCAGGCGCCGGTCTTTGAAATAACCTTGTGCTCTACTGCCATATCCAGCACTGAGCTTTCCCTTGAAATGCCCTCGCCGTAAATAATATCAAACTCAGCGGTCTTAAATGGCGGGGCGACCTTGTTTTTTACCACCTTTATGCGGGTGCGGCTGCCCACAAAGTCCGTACCGTTCTTTATAGTATCCAACTTTCGTACATCCATACGAATGGATGCATAGAACTTCAGCGCCTTGCCGCCGGTGGTAGTTTCCGGATTGCCAAACATCACGCCAACCTTTTCACGGAGCTGGTTGATGAATATTACGATGGTATTTGATTTGCTCACAACGCCTGTAAGCTTTCTGAGCGCCTGAGACATAAGGCGGGCCTGAAGGCCAACGTGGGAATCACCCATATCTCCTTCCAGCTCGGCCTTTGGCACGAGAGCCGCCACAGAGTCTATTACCACTATGTCCACAGCGCCGCTGCGGCACAGTGCCTCGGCAATCTCCAGCGCCTGTTCGCCGGTATCAGGCTGGGATATATACAGCTCCTCAACATTTACACCAAGGTTTTCTGCATATACAGGATCCAGCGCATGCTCAGCATCTATAAATGCGGCAGTACCGCCCAGCTTCTGCGCCTCTGCAATGGCATGCAGGGCAATGGTGGTCTTACCGGAAGATTCCGGCCCGTATATCTCTATTATTCTTCCCCTTGGAATACCGCCTACGCCCAGCGCATAGTCCAGCTCAAGACAACCGGAGGGTATGGTGGATATGCTTATCTTGGCAGCGGCATCCCCCAGCTTCATTATTGCGCCCTTGCCAAACTGCTTTTCAATCTGGGAAAGGGCCATTTCCAATGCTTTTTGCTTTTCCATCATACGAAATTACCGCCTTTTTGTTTCTTTGTAGGATTATTATATCATGTGGCAGTCCGGTTTGTACATACCTTTTGCCAAAATAAGTTTCCTGATAAGACTCAGTGCGTTGAGCGTTACGCTGTTGCGTATATACTCTCGATTTCCTTTAAGATGCAGCTCACAAACGCTGGTTTCATCCTTTGTGGAAACGCCTATGAATACCAGCCCTATCTGGCCCGGAGCTCCGGAAGGCCCAGCATAGCCTGTGGTGGATATACCTATATCTGCGCCGGAGGTAAGCCTTATACCCTGTGCCATTTCGGCGGCAGTCTGTGCGCTTACATCAGTGTATTTTTCCAGGGTTTCAGCCTTTACGCCAAGGCGTTGCATCTTTGCCGCCTGAGAATAGGTCACTGCACCCTCCATAAACCATTCTGAGCTGCCGGGCACGGATATAAGGCGTGAGGCTATCATTCCGCCGGTACAGCTTTCTGCAACGGCCACCTTCATATTGTTTTTGCTGAGAAGCTCTGCACACACCTCATGCATCTCCAGCCCATGGGTGGAATACACATACTCCCCTATCCTTTGGATTATGCTGTCCATAACAGGAAGCACGAGCCGTTCGCCCTCAGCTTCATCTACACAGCGGGCAGTTATACGGAGGGTAGTTTCAGCGGCCTTTGCATAGGGCGCAATGGTAGGATTGGTCTGCCGGTCCACAATATCCTGAATGTCGTTTTCCACCTGGGATTCTCCCCTGCCAAATATACGCAGGGTGCGGGAATAAAACCGACAGTTACTCAGTCTTTGCAGGTATGGTATCACCTGCGCTTCAAACATGGGCTCCATCTCCCAGGGAGGCCCGGGCATCATTATGGCAGCCTTGCCATCCATTTCCATTATGCAGCCTGGTGCCGTACCGTTTGGATTAGGCAGTATTGTGCAGTGGCTTTCAGGAAACATGACCTGCTTGAAATTATTCGGTGTACACTGGTAATTGCGTGCAGCCATACGCTCAAGCATTTTTGCCTTGTATTCCTCATTCAGCTTAAGCTCCAGGCCAAAGTACTCCGCCACCGTTTCCTTGGTTATATCATCCTCTGTAGGACCGAGGCCTCCGGTAAAGATGAGTATATCAGAGCGTGAAAAGCCTGTACGTATACAGTCCATGAGCCTTTCGTGATTGTCACCCACGGTAATGTGATAGTAAAGGTTTATGCCGAGCTCTGCCAGGCGGCCGGATATATAGCGGGAGTTGGTATTAAGTATCTGACCCATTAGAAGCTCGGTGCCCACTGATATTATCTCAGCATTCATGTTTTGGCCCCCATGCTACTTAAAGTTGATGCACTGGCGATTCTTTGCAATATAATCCCACGCAGAGATTACAGTGAAGAATACAGATATCCATACCATCCACGTATCCAGCCCAAAGCCAAATACCTTCAGCACAAGGTCATGCAGCATAACCATCACCAGCGCAGTAGCCTGAGTGAGGGTCTTTATCTTTCCCAGCCAGTTTGCAGCAATTACAACGCCGCTGCCCGCAGATACCAGCCTGAAGCCGCTTATAAGGAACTCCCTTGCTATTATGATTATGGCGGCAATGGGATTGAGCATACCCTTGGCGGTCAGCATTATAAGGGCGCTGGCCGTAAGGAGCTTATCCGCAATGGGATCCATCAGCTTGCCGAAGTTGGTAACAAGATTGCGTGATCTTGCAAGATAACCATCGGCAATGTCCGTAAGAAAAGCCACCACAAATATTACCGCCGCCGCATATATAGCCCAAGCGGCGTCAATGTAGAAGCAGGCGATAAACAGCGGTACGAGACAGATGCGTATCAGCGTAAGCTTATTGGGAAGGTTCATATCTCCTCTCCTTCCATATCATAGGGGCCTGCACCGGTTATTTTTACCATGGTAAAATCGCCCGGCTTAAGCTCCTTATTTTTTATTGAAAACATTATCGTGCCATCCACCTCAGGGGCTTCTGCGTAGGTGCGGCCATAGGCTATATTGCCGCTCACCTGCTCTATAAGCGCCTCGGTCACTGTGCCTATGCGCTTTTTGTTGTATTCGAGGGATATGCCCTGCTGAAGCTCCATTACCTGATTCAGCCTGCGCTGCTTTACCTCCTCGGGTACCTGCTCAGGCATTTCTGCTGCGGGAGTATCATCCTCCTGAGAGTAGGCAAATGCGCCCAGCCTGTCAAAGCTGTGGCTGCGGAGAAAATCGGTCAATTGTACGAATTGCTCCTCTGTTTCTCCGGGGAAGCCTGTGATAACAGTGGTACGCAGAATAAAATCCGATGACTTTTCCCTTATGTATTCTGTGATATGGCGAATATGCTCGGCAGAACCGTGGCGATTCATGGCCTTTAGCATTGCAGGCTCTATATGCTGTATTGGCATATCGATATAATTTACAAGCTTGGGCTCTGCAATAATGGTATCGATAAGCTCCTCATCCACAGTATTGGGGTAGGTATACAGCACCCTTATCCAGTGCAGCTTGTCTATACGGGCAAGCCGCCTGAGCAGCTCGCTCAGCATGGGCTTACCATATATATCCGAGCCGTAGGCAGATGTATCCTGCGCTATTACGGTAAGCTCCTTTACCCCGTTTTTAGCAAGGCGCTCAGCTTCGGCTGTAAGCTTTTCCATTGGAACGCTCACCCGTCCGCCCCTTATAAGAGGAATGGCGCAATAGGTGCAGCGATTATCGCACCCATCTGCTATGCGAAGATATGCGCTGTATGGCGGCGTGGATATAAGCCTCTGCTCATTATTGCAGCAGCTATAGCTAAGGCCTACTGCCCTGGCAATTTCCTTCACAAGCCCGGCCTGATCCTTTACGCCCCAGAATATATCCACCTCAGGCAGCTCTGAACGCAGCTCGTCAGGATAGCGCTGGCTAAGGCAGCCGGAGACCACCAGCAGCCTGCATCTGCCTGCTGATTTGTATTGGGCCATTTCAAGTATAGTGCCTATGGATTCCTCCTTGGCAGGCTCAATAAAGCCGCAGGTATTCACTATTATTACCTCTGCCTCGGCTTCATTGCCAGTGATGACAAAGCCGGCCTCCTTAAGATGCCCCAGTATGATTTCGCTGTCCACCCGGTTTTTTGAACAGCCAAGGGATATGAGCCCCGCAGTTATTGCCAATGTGCTATTCCTCCGTTGATGTATTTCCGCCCATAAGCTGCTGATATTCTGCAAAGCTGCTTATCAGGAGCTTACGGGGCTTGCTGCCGTCAAATCCGCTGACTACCTTAAGCTGCTCCATGATGTCTATCAGCCTTGCAGCACGGGCATAGCCCACCCTCAGGCGGCGCTGTATCATGGATATCGAGGCTTGTCCGCTTTCCAGTACGATTTTCACAGCATCGTCCAGCAAATCGTCCTCCTGCTTACCGTTGCCCTGCCCCATGGCAGTATCCACGGCGGAGGAAACCTCCTCAAGGGATATTTCTTCGTATCGTGTTGCAGTTTCGTCATTTTGCTGGGAAGCAAAGAAGTCCATTACCGCCTCTACTTCTTCGTCGCTTACAAAGGCGCACTGAGTACGGGTGGGCTTTCCGGCCCCATTTGCATGGAACAGCATATCGCCCTTGCCCAGCAGCTTTTCAGCGCCGCCCGTATCCATAATAACACGGGAGTCCACAGCCGAAGATACTGCAAGGGCAATCCTTGAGGGGATATTCGCCTTGATAAGGCCGGTGATTATATCGGTGGAGGGGCGCTGAGTGGCCACTATCAGGTGTATACCGGCGGCACGCCCAAGCTGGGCTATGCGGCAGATAGATTCCTCAACGTCCTTTGCGGCTACCATCATAAGGTCAGCCAACTCATCTATGATTATCACAAGCCTTGGCAGCTTCTCCGCAGGGTCCTCCTGCAGGGAATTGTATCTTGAAATGCTCCTGGCGTTTACCTTGGACATTTTAAGATACCTTTGATCCATCTCCATTACTGCCCATTTGAGTGCACCGGCAGCCTTCTTGGGGTCAGTCACCACGGGCATGAGCAGATGGGGCATGGGCGAATACACTCTCAGCTCAACCTGCTTTGGGTCTACTAATATAAGCCGCACATCCTCAGGCTTTTTGCCATAAACGAAGCTGAGGATTATGTCGTTTATACATACGCTCTTGCCTGAGCCTGTTGAGCCGGCAATAAGCAGATGTGGCATTTTGTCAAGGTCTGCACATACCACATTGCCTGCTATATCCTTGCCAAGACCAAAGCGCAGCGCCGAATTGCCCTCGGTAAATTCGGTGGATTCTATTACCTCCCTCAGCAGCACAGGCACAGTGTCTTTATTTGGTATTTCTATGCCTATTGCGGCCTTGCCGGGAATAGGTGCCTCTATGCGTACCCTGGGTGCGGCAAGTGCCAGCGCAATATCGTCAGACAGGCTGGTGATTCTGTTTACCCTTACGCCCTGAGCTGGCTGCAGCTCAAAGCGTGTGATAACAGGGCCAACGCTGTAATTGATTACCTTTGCCTGTATATTGAAGCTGGCCAGAGTTTCATCCAACTTGCGCTTCATCATTGCGGGAGATTCCGTATTTCTGGAAGCGGAATATGAATTTCGCTTCAGCAGGTTTACCGGCGGGAATACATAGGCGGGAGGTTCCGGCACTATGGATTCTGTGGCCGTCTGCACATCCTCGGCGGTTGCCTTTACAGGCTTTGCAGGTACTGCTGTGCTTTCAGCCTCCTGCTCATCATCATAATCGTCATCGTATACAGGAGCTGAATTGACATTAGCAGTATCCGGCCTGAGGGCGCTATCATCCACGGCTGGAAGAATATCAAACGGGTCATCGTCATCAGGTTCCCGCTTTGGCAGCGCACCCTTTTCGGGTATAAGCGAAATATCCCCATCCCAGTCCACCGCATCCTCACGACGGCGCACTATATGGCTTTCATCAGCCCTTTTCCGCTTCTTTTTAACGGTAAACGGGTCTTCCTCCTGGCTCAGGTTTTCAGTATACAGCCCTCTGCCATCGTGGCTGGTCTGCCTTTTCTTTGGAGGATATATCTGCTCAAAGCCCATTTCCTCAAAGTTATAGGATTTACGGCGAGCCTGCTGCTGAACATGGGCGGTATGTACTTTTTCAGATACCGTTTCCACGCCGGACTTTATGCTGCTGCCCACCTTCTCACCCATCGCACGGATAGACAGCCTTGTAGCTACAAGAAAAACTATAAGTATTGCTGCGCCAAAGAAGATATATGTGCCCACGGGCCCCAGCAGCAGCAATGACGGATATGCAAAAAGGGCCCCCAGCAATCCGCCGCCTTTGAAGTACAGCTTGCCATAAAGGTATGCATCCGAATAATAGGAAAGCACCCCCTCGCTGGAGATGGCGCTGCGGGTTGCAGCATGAATTATCACCAGCAGGCATACTACTCCCGCACAGAGCAGCCATAGCGTGGAGCCAGTGCTGTCGGATTTGGACATGGCTATGGAAAGCACGCCAAGCCCCGCCAGTATTACCGGCACCCCATAGCAGGCGATGCCAAACATGCCAAAGCAGAAATTCTTTGCTGCATTGCCTATTTCGCCCACAAGGTCTGTATATATCCCGGCGCCCAAAAAGAGCGCAATGGCAATAAAGCAGACGCCGATTATTTCTCGTTCAGTCTGTTCTTCCTGCGCCCTGCCGGACTTTTTTACCACCTTGGTATTCTTTTTAGCCATCTATACATACCTCGTCTATCATACCCTGTATTATACACTATATATTGTACTTTTAAAAGTACCGCCCAACGAAAAACAGACCCGCCTAATGGCGGGCCTGTGAAAATACGATGTATTTTTTTAGTCTTCAAACTTGAATCCGGCGAACTTATCTGCAAGAGAGGTGGTTGCCTTCTCAACGGGGGGCAGATCATATTCGCTCTCCTCACGGCGCTGACGGCGGCGCTCTGCACGCTCGGCCTCACGAGCCTCGTTAGCAGCCTTGGCAGCCTCTGCGGCGGCGGCACGCTCTGCTGCACGCTCGGCGGCTGCACGCTCACGCTCTGCCTTTTCGGCGGCAAGCTGCTCAGCAATCTCGGGGTTCTCCTCGAGAATAACATCGCGGCGGCTCAGGCTAATACGCTTTGCTTCGGGATTAACATCCAGAACCTTGCAGCGTACTACATCGCCAACGTTGATTTCATCCTCTACCTTCTCAATGCGCTTTACGCCAACCTGAGAAATGTGGATGAGGCCATCAATGGTGGGCTCAAGGGCTACGAATGCGCCGAAGGATACGATGCGTACTACCTTGCCTTCTACGATGGTGCCTACGGGGTACTTTTCAGCGGCCATGGTCCAGGGCTTGGGCTGGAGCTGCTTGTAACCCAGGGATACACGCTGCTTTTCAACATCCACGTCACGGATGAGAACTTCGATTTCCTGACCGATGCTCAGTACATCGGAGGGATGCTTTACGCGGCCCCATGCGATGTCGGTAACATGTACCAGGCCATCGATACCGCCGATGTCAACGAAAGCACCAAAGTCGGTAAGGCGACGAACAACGCCCTTTACCTTGGAGCCAACTTCCAGCTTGGTCCACAGTTCCTTCTTGGCAGCCTCGGCCTCAGCCTGCATAACGGCCTTACGGGAAGCCACGATGCGCTTGCGGGACTTGTCTACCTCAATCACCTTTACCTTGAGCTCCTTGCCTACAAACTCGGCAATGTTCTCAACGTACTTGGTGGAAAGCTGGGAAGCGGGAACGAAAGCACGGATGCCATTGATGTTGGCAATCAGGCCGCCCTTGACAACTTCCTTACCAACGGCGTCAAATATCTTGTCCTGAAGGTTTTCCTCATCCTGCATGAGGTTGTCCCACAGCTTCTTGCTCTCAACGTTCTTGCGGGAAAGCAGTACGTTGCCTTCGCCGTCGTTGACCTTTATTACCTCAACCTCAATCTCGTCACCCACCTTAACTACTTCGGCAGGATCGACCTCGGCGTCGGAAGAGAATTCGTTGCGTGGAATAAATCCGTCGGATTTGTAGCCGATGTTTACGCATACTTCGCCGTCAACTATCTGTACGACGGAACCTTTGATAATCTGTCCGTTCCTGATGCGTACCAGTGTCTTCTCAAACACTTCTTCAAAGCTGAGCTCAGCGGGCTCGGCATTCTCGGCAACGGATTCCTGGACGGCAGCTGCTGCTACCGCCTCTACGTTTTCTTCTACGGGGCTTGCAGCCATCGTCTTTTCCAGTTCGCTCATTCTTTTAATAACCTCCAATATTATCCATTTCGGCGTCGAAGCGCCTCCAACAAACCCTATTATATCATTAATATCAATATTTTCAAGGGTTAGTTCGTCTGTTTTTGCGATAGAATCTACGTTTTTGCAGTGCTTTTTACATATTGCACACAGTTTTTTGGTATTGGCGCTGTGATGACCGCCTACAACTATCATTCTGGTGCATTTTTTGCTCAGCTCCTCCGCCTCGTTTTGGCGGAGGCCGGTGGTCTTGCAGATGGTATTAAAGGTGCATAGCTCGCCGCACCTTTCCCTTACGGCCTGCTCCGCCAGGCCAAACTCCACAGCGTTGGCCGTGGTCTGGGATACAAGGCACACCCTTTCCGCATATTCAAGGGCAAGTGCCTCCTCAGGGCAGGATACAATGCTTGCCTTGCCGCTCCAGCCCTCTATGCCTCTTACCTCCGGATGGCCCGCTGTGCCGAATACGACTATGGAATACCCATCCTGGCTGTGCTTATGCACTATTTCGTGTATGCGCTTTACAAAGGGGCAGGTAGCGTCCACAGTCCTAAGGCCCAGCCGCTCACACTCCTCCAGCTCCTTTGGCCCCACTCCATGGGAGCGGATTATAACGGTGCTCCCTGAAGGCACCTCGGAAAGAGTATCCACCGGGATTATTCCCTCTCCCCGCAGACCCTCTATCACCTCAGAATTATGAATAAGCTCGCCGTAGGTATATACCCGGCCATGCTTTTGACATTCGCTGCGGGCTATTTCAATGGCCCGCTCCACGCCAAAGCAGAATCCTATATTTTCAGCGACCAAAAGCTGCATTTTTCTTTTCCCTCAGCTCACGGCGCAGCCCCTTAAGGGCCACCTCTATGCGCCTCATGAATTCATCCAGCCCCTCTGCACGGCTCATCCCGTCCAGACCACCCCGTTCTATTGGCTTGCCCACTATGATACGCAGCGGCCTCCCCAAATAGCTTTCAGGGTCGATATACAGCGGTATTACCGGTGCACCGGATTTGAGGGCAATGAAGGCAGTGCCCTTTTCCAGCTCATCTATTTCACCTGTAACGGAGCGCTTGCCCTCAGGGAAAATGCCAAAGGCCTTGCCCTCGTTCAGCACCTCCATGGCCTGCCTTAAGGATGCAATGTCAGCAGTATGCCGGTTTACCGGGAATGCGAGCAGCGCCTTAAAGAAAAGCTTGCCAGGGCCCACGAAAAGCTCCTTCTTTGCCATGAAATGAACCATTCTCGGGCAGGTGAAGGCTATCATCACGGGATCCAAAAGGGAAATGTGATTTGCCACATATATAGCCTTGCCCTTTATGCGGTAATTCTCACGATTATATACTATGGGCCTGAAAAGTATTACAAACACAGGCCAGAGCAGATATCTAAAAATATAGTACAGCACCTGTCAGCACTCCTTCAGCTCCAAGCTGCTAAGAACCGCCCCAACGGCTTCTTCTATGGTAAGATCAGTGGTATCCACCAGCACAGCATCCGGCACCCGCTTAAGCGGGGCAAACTCTCTGGTGCTGTCATTATGGTCACGCTGGGCTATTTCTTTCGCCATCTCCTCGGCGGTTTTATCCATATCCTGACCACGCTCTTTCAGCTCCTTCAGCCTTCGCCTTGCCCGCTCATCTACAGAGGCGGTAACGTAAAACTTATGCTCACATTCAGGTATCACATAGGAGCCTATCTCCCGGCCATCCATTACCACATCCGACGCATGGGCTATATCCCGCTGATACTGTGCGAGCTTTATGCGTACAGCAGGGATAGCGCTTATATCCGATGCGCCTTTGGATATTTCATTGGTGCGGATAAGGCCGGATACATCCTCGTCATCCAAAAAGGTATGCTGTACTCCGTCAATATTCCTTGCAAATATCTCGGTGCGCTCAAGGAGGGGCAGCACCCTTTCCCGGTCATTTGGGTCTATGCCCTCCCTTATGGCCTTCAGCGCAAGGGCACGGTACATAGCGCCGGTATCAAGATACAGTATGCCCAGCTTCTTTGCCACAGCCCGTGCTATGGTGCTCTTGCCTGCGCCGGCAGGGCCGTCTATTGCTATGTTTATAAACTTTGCCATAAATATCCCCCTATACCGAGCGGCCCGCAAGGGCGCCGGTAGAATAAGCTATTTGCAGATTGAATCCGCCGGTATACCCATCCACGTCTATTATCTCCCCCGCAAAGTACAGCTCCGGCACCAGCTTTGATTCCATGGTGGAGGCGTTTATTTCCTTTACGCTTATGCCGCCACGGGTTATTATTGCCTCCTCCACAGGAAGGGCATGATCCACAGTGAGGGGAATGCGCTTAAGAGTTTGCACCAAGGCTTCCCGCATACTCCTTGTAACGGCATTTACCTGAGTATCGCCGGGCACCCCAGAAAGCTCCACCACGGTGCTTATCATACGGGAAGGCAGCAGGTCATTCAGGGAATTTATAAGGTGCTTTCTGGTATTCTTTTCAAAATCCCTAAGCAGCCGCCTGTCCAGCTCCTCATGGGTAAGCCCCGGCTTCATGTCTATGGTAAGCACCGCCCCACACGGGTCATCCGCTATGCGGCTGCTGGCACTCAGCACCAATGGGCCAGATACGCCAAAGTGGGTAAAGAGCATTTCGCCCAGCTCCTCGTATACCAGCTTTCCCTTTTTATTGAAGGCACGAAGCGTTACGTTTTTCAGCGAAAGCCCCGTTAGCTCGCCGGGCCACTGCTCCACTGTGGCAAGGGGAATGAGCGAAGGGCGTATATCCGTGACAGTATGCCCCATTTCCCTTGCAAAGGCATAGCCTGCGCCGGTGGAGCCTGTAGATGGATAGCTTGAGCCGCCCGTGCAGAGTATCACAGCATCAGCATGGCATTCGCTGCCGTTTACGGTAAGTAAAAAGCCATCGTCAGCCCTTTTTATGGACTGCACCTCGGAATTCAGGCACAGCTCTGCGCCGCTTTTGTCAAGATATCTTGACAGGGCCCTGATAACATCGCTGGATTTATCCGAGGCGGGAAATACCCTTTTGCCCCTTTCCACCTTAGTGGGTACGCCCATGGAGTTTATCACGGATACTATGTCATCATTTGTAAATCCATACAGCGCACTGTAAAGGAACTTTGGGTTTCTCGGTATATTTGCGAAAAGGTCCTCCACATCGCAGCCATTTGTGATGTTGCAGCGCCCTTTTCCCGTTATATAGAGCTTTTTGCCCAGCTTTTCGTTTTTTTCATACAGCTTTACAGAGTGTCCTGCCTGCGCTGCCATTGAGGCAGCCATTATCCCGGCAGGCCCTCCGCCTATCACAGCAACAGACTTCATCTGCCCTCCGTATGCTCGCTCTTTGAGCCTATGTATACATTCTGGCTTTTCCATATGCCCTCCAGCTGGTTAAGGCATTCTGATACCGCCGTCTTGCGCCTGAGCCCTGCGCCTACGATTATGGCATTTATAAGGCTAAGCGGCGCTACGAGAGAATCCGCAAAGGAAGCCATATCGCTGCGGGCAATGAGAACGCTGCTGGCAAGCTCCGCTATGGGGGAAAACATGCTGTCTGTCAGCGCTGCCACATAAGCGCCCCTGTCTCTGGCAAACTTAAGGGCATCCACAGTGCGGGCAGAATACCTTGGGAAGCTTATGCCTATGCACATATCCTGGCTGCCTATCCGCAGCATGCTTTCATACACATCAGTCTGCATGGAGGTGACGACCATAACGTCCTCCAATATAAAATTAAGATAGTTTCCAAAAAACTGAGCAAGCGGCGCAGCACTCTTTATGCCCACCACATATACCCTGCGGGCGCTCAGCATATTATCTATAACGGTATTGAATACGCCTGCATCCACCGATTCTATGGTGGAGCGTATATTGCCTATATCTGCCTTCAGCACAGTGGAAAGCACCTCATCCTGCTCAAGCTCTGAGGTGAGCTGTATTCGCTGAACAGTCGTGAGGCGGTTTCTTATCATTTCCTGCAAAGAGCGCTGCAGCTCGGGGTAGCCATTGTACCCAAGGGCATAGGCAAAGCGCACCACTGTAGATTCGCTTACGCCTACCGCCCGCCCCATGCGGGATGCAGTGATAAATGCTACTCTGTCGTAGTTATCCACAATATAGTTTGCAATCAGCTTCTGGCCTTTGCTGAAGGAATTATAATTGGCGTTTATCCTTGCCAGCAGGTCTGTGCTTTCCATATATTACTCCTCTTTATTTGCTACCCTGAGCCTTGCAAGGGCTGCGCTGTCCGTGCTGTTTGTGGTGATTGGGGTAACGGATACATATCCCTCGCTGGTCCATCGCTCGTCATTATCAGCCTGAGGATCCCCGGCATAATCCAGCCGGCAGGGCCACCAGTAATAATCCACATTCCTTGGATCAGTGCGCTTTTCAAGGGGGGCAAAATACGCCCTGTCCGAAAGGCTGGTGTATTTTATGCCCTTAAGCTCCCGGTATGGTATATCCGGCACATTTACATTAAACAGCATGCAGCCGCTCTGCAAAAATTCCGGTATAAGCTCCTCCGCCACCTGTGCAGCAGCAGAAAAATCCGTGGAGTCAAAGCCATTCATGGATACAGCCATGGCAGGTATGCCCTGAAGTGCCCCCTCCATGGCAGCGTTTATAGTGCCGGAATAGTGGGCATCGGTGCCCAGATTATAGCCGTGGTTTATGCCCGAGAGCATAATATCAGGCTTAATATCCAGAGCACGGCAGCCGATTATCACGCAATCCGCCGGGGTGCCGCTCACCTTGTAGGCTTCAACCTCAGGCGCTCCGGGTATGGAAGCACTGCGTACCCTGAGGGGAGCCGTAAGGGTTATGGAATGGGATGCTCCGCTTCGCTCGGTATCCGGAGCTACGACCGTTACATGGTGGCTTTTGCTGAGGCGCCGTGCAAGGGCGCATATGCCCTCTGCATGGATTCCATCGTCATTGGTGATAAGTATACGCATATTGCCGTCTCCTTAACGCAAACTGATAGCGCACACTGCGCCAATTGCATTTATTCTACCAAACCCCCGTTATTTTGGCAACAAAATACGGAAAAGATGCAGGAATTGCATCTGATATTTCACATGCAGGAAAAACCCGCAAAAAATAAGGCCGAAGCATATTGCTCCGGCCCGGTGAAAAAAAGGCTTATATCAGTCCTCTTCCTCTTCATCAGGGAGAGTGACATTGTGGTAAACCTCCTGAACGTCGTCATCATCATCGAAGCGCTCCAGCATCTTCTCGATTTTTTCCACGAGCTCAGCGTCATTGGTGGCGTCTACGGTATTCTGGGGGAACATGCCTATCTCAGCGGAGATAAAGCTGTACTTGCCCTCCAGTGCCTCACGCACTGCAGAGAAATCGGCAGGAGAGGTATATATTTCATATACGTCATCCAGTGCATTAAAGTCCTCTGCGCCTGCATCCAGAGCTTCCATCATAAGCTCGTCCTCATCGATGGATGCGCTGCGCTCTACCACCATAAGGCCCTTCTTATCGAACATCCACGATACGCAGCCGCTGGCACCCATGCTGCCGCCGCTCTTATCGAATATGTGGCGAATCTCGGCCGCAGTACGGTTGCGGTTATCGGTAACCACTTCTACTATGATGGCAGTGCCGCCGGGGCCATAGCCTTCGTAGGTGATCTCCTCGTAGTTTACGCTGCCCAGCTCGCCCGCCGCCTTCTTGATGGAACGGGTGATGTTGTCGTTAGGCATATTGTTTGCCTTAGCCTTGGCGATAACGTCTCTGAGCTTGGAATTGTTGGCAGGGTCGCTGCCGCCTTCCTTAACTGCTATGGCAATCTCACGGCCGATTTTGGTGAAAATCTTGCCGCGCTGGGAGTCGGTCTTTTCTTTTTTATTCTTAATATTGGCCCACTTGGAATGTCCGGACATTGGTTTATACCCTCCTGAGAATTATCAACGGCTAATTATAGCATTATTACAGCCGGTTGTTCAAGCGTTCTGTGATATATCGTCGTATTTTTGCCTGAGTTTTTTCATATCTTCCCAGGCTTCGTGCTTTTTGCTCTCATCCCTCAGCAATGCCGCCGGATGGTAGGTGGGCAGTATCCATACCCCCTTGCTTTCCTTCCATACGCCCCTGTCCCTCGTTATTCGCACGCCTTCGTCGTATACGTATCTTGCGGCGGTAGCGCCGAGGCATACTATTATTTTAGGGCGTATCAGGGCAAACTGTGCCCTCAGATACGGCAGACAGGCCTCCGCCTCGCTGAGCTCAGGTGTGCGGTTTCCCGGCGGGCGGCACTTTACTATATTGGCAATGTACACATCCTCCCGCTTAAGGTCTATGGCGGCAAGCATTTTATCCAGCAGCCTTCCTGCTGCCCCTACAAAGGGCCTGCCTGTCTCATCCTCCTCACGGCCGGGCCCCTCGCCGATAAACATTATATCTGCATTCGGGTTTCCTTCACCTATGACTATGCTATGGCGCTTTTCGCACAGCCTGCAGCCTGTGCAGCCATCCATGCTGTCATACAGCTCCTTCCAGTCATACCGTGCCACGGGTAAGCTTCCCTCCTTTTATGCCGGTGAGTATAAAAGATTGTTTTAGCTATAGGTAACTCATACATCCTGCCGGGCAGTATGCAGGCTCAGTTTTGCGTCTGCGCCGATAAGCAAGATGCTGTGGGATAAATTCCAATGTGGATGCTTGCTGTTCCTTGCTGATACTTGTCCGCAGTTGTCAAAATAACGTGTACCATGCAGATTTATAATTGCAAACCGGGAGCAAATACTATATAATCAAAAATTATAATAAGTATTTCTTATAATATCCTTTATAATACCAAAAATTCCCTTTTGGGGCAATATGCCCCATTGGGAATTATGCAAAATATTAATTCCTACAGGAGGATACACCCATGCCTGCCGACCTGGATCTTTACAGCATATTCTGTACCGTTGCCCGCTGCGGCAGCCTTTCCCATGCTGCACGGGAGCTGTACGTCAGCCAGCCAGCAATAAGCCAATCCATGCACAGGCTGGAATACATACTCGGCTGCACCCTGTTCACCCGTACCAGCCGCGGCATAACCCTTACAAGCGAAGGCCGCATGCTGTACAGCTATGCGGATAAAGCCATAAGCCTTATCACCGCTGCGGAGGACAAGCTCAACCGTATGCGTACCCTCCAGTCCGGCGGGCTCATGATAGGCGCAAGCGATACGCTGTGCCAGTTTTTCCTGCTGCCCTACCTCGAAAAATTCCATACCGAATACCCTGAGGTGCAGCTTCAGGTCACCAACCGCACTACCCCGGATACCATAGAGCTGTTGAAGGTGGGCAAGGTGGACATCGCCCTTGTAAACCTTCCCGTATCCGACAACGCCCTGTGCGTAAGGGACGTGCTCAAGGTACACGATTCCTTCGTAGCCTCTGATAGGTTTTCCCACCTTAAGGGCCGCCAGGTATCCATGGCAGAGCTTGCAAGAGAGCCCCTTGTGCTGCTGGAGCAGGCATCTAACTCCCGCAAATATCTGGATGACTTTGCAGCCATGTGCGGCATAACCCTCCATCCTGAGATAGAACTTGGAGCACACAGCCTGCTGGTGGAGTTTGCCAAGATAGGCCTTGGCATAGCCTGCGTTACCTCGGAATTTGCCGCAGCCGCCATAAACAGCGGCGAGCTATTTGAGATAGACCTTTCAGACCCCATGCCGTCACGAGCCATAGGCCTTATATCCCTTGAGGGCGTGCCTCTTTCCGCCGCCGCAGAAAGGTTTATAAGCATTGTGATGGAAAACCGGGGATAACACGCCATGGATCAGCGGCGCATGAGCCAAAGGCGCAGGCCCCTGCTGTCAGTTTACGGCAGCATAATAATCATCCTTGTTGTATTCACTCTTATTTATGGGCTGCTGTACCGTGCAGGCGGCGCCAATGTGCTGATGGAGGAAGAGCAGCGCATCGCCCAGGAGCAAGCTGCAGCCGCCCTCGCGGCCCAGCCCACCCCCACGCCGCAGATGGTGGTAGTATCTAGCTCCGGCAGGCTTATTCCATACATGGCAAATAACCTGTGGGGCTACAAAAACACCTCCGGCGAAATAGCAATACTTCCCACCTTCTCCGCCGCAAACGAATTTGAGGGCGATGTTGCCTTTGCGGCACAAAATGGCCTTTATGGCCTTATAAACCGCTCAGGCGCGTGGATAACCGAGCCCTCCTGGTCAAACGTATCCGGCTTCAGCGAGGGCTATGCCGCCGTGGAGCAGGATGGCAAATGGGGCTATATTGACCAGAGCGGCAATGTAATAATTGGCTACGCCTATCGAGAGGCAGGGCCCTTCAGCTGCGGACGTGCCGCAGTACGCTCGGGCTCCTCCTTTGGATATATAGATGTTGATGGCAATATTGCCATCACCGAAAAGTGGTCCTCAGCCAATCCCTTCAGCAATGACCTTGCGTTTGTTACCCTTGCATCAAAGGGATATATAATCGATAAGCTGGGAAAGCCTCTGGTCACCCTCAATGCGGGCACCTCAGGCACCGGCTTTTCCGAGGACTTTGCCCTTATAGATGACAACGGAAGCTGCTACTTTATGAACCGCTACGGCAAGAGCGCTTTCCGTAAGACCTACTCCGCTGCCCTGCCATTCTCAGGCGGCCTTGCTGCCATATGGGATGAGGGACTGTGGGGCTATATAAACGATATGGGTGCCACCGCCATCACTCCCCAGTATATGGAGGCCCGTTCCTTCTCAAATGGCCTTGCAGCCGTCAAAAACGCTGAGGGGCTTTGGGGCTATATAGACCGCACCGGCGCTCTCAAGATAGACTATCGCTATACTGAGCCCGGCAGCTTTTCGGATGGATTTGCCGTTTCCATGCGGGATGGCTCCTGGTATATCGTGGATAAAAGCGGCAGCGAGGCCCTGCTTTATTAAAAAAATCCATTTACAGTGTATTTTTCCCTTGCAAAACACACTACCTTGTGTTAGAATAGCACTGTTTGATTTTAGCAATATGCTTACTGTCGGTAAGGAGGTGTAAATACATGGGTAAGTTCTGTGAGGTTTGCAATAAGGGAATGATGTCGGGTAACCGCGTAAGCCATTCCAACAGGAAAACCAGGCATGCATGGGCTCCCAATATTCAGCGTGTAAGCGTTGTTGTTGATGGTACTCCCTGCAAGATGAACGTCTGCACTCGTTGCCTTCGTTCCGGCAAGGTTCAGCGCAGCGTCTAATTAAAAAAGACACTTATATGTGAGCCGACTAATATGGTCGGCTCATTTATTTTGCCCAGCTTTTCTTATTATTTAGTTATAAGTATCTGCCTATTACAAACAGCCTGAATATCCCCGTCAGCAAGCCCGCCAGTATCAGCGACCATATCAGCCTCACATCAAGGCACAGCATTATCATAAAGAATATTATATATGCAGTACAGCATCTGAATCTTCTTCTGCTGCAGCAGCTTCTTCTTATATATACCATAGACGGCCTTTTCTGCATATGCCCCGCTCTCCCCTTGTCTGCTTATGTTATATAGTACGCATAAATTATGTATTTGTTTCCCGCACACTCGCCCGTTGCAGGGAATACATTGGTGTATAAACAAATTCGGAGGCTTTATATGGCTGAAATTTTGCTTGAAGCGGATAACATTGGCCTTACATATCATCAGCCCACGGGAGAAACGCTGGCAGTGGATGGCGTCAGCTTCAGCGTAGCCCGGGGAGAGTTTCTTTCGATAGTAGGCCCCTCGGGATGCGGAAAGACCAGCATCCTCTCCATCATTGCAGGGCTTATACCTCCCGGCAGCGGCAGCATCACCCTGCACAGCCAAAACCGCCCGGGGTATATGCTCCAGCGTGACCACCTGCTGGACTGGCGCACCGTAGAGGGCAACGTGCTATTGGGCCTGCAGGTAAAGGGGCAGCTCAATGATGAGACCCGTGCCTTTGCCCTTGGCCTTGTGGATACATATGGCCTGAGCGACTTTTTAAAAAGCTATCCAAAGCAGCTTTCCGGCGGAATGAGGCAAAAGGTGGCTCTCATACGCACCCTGGCCTGCTCTCCGGAGCTGCTGCTATTGGATGAGCCCTTCTCTGCGCTGGACTATCAGACCCGGCTCAAGACCTGCGACGAAATGCACGCAATAATCCGCAGCGAAGGAAAGACCGCAATACTGGTTACTCACGATATATCCGAAGCCATTTCCATGAGCGACAGGATACTTGTCTTTTCCGCACGCCCTGCCCGCATAAAGGCAGAGCACCGCATAACCCTATCCTGCGGAACTACTCCCCTCGAGCGCCGCAACAGCCCTGAATTCAAGGAATACTTTGATGCCATATGGAAGGAGATAGACCATGAACACTAACGGCATGTCCCATGAGCATATGCTCTATCTCAAAGGCATACGCCGCAGCAGCCGTACAGTTAGCTTTTTCAGGTATTTTATACTGATAGCCACCCTGCTGCTATGGGAAACAGCCGCAAATGCAGGCTGGATAGACCCCTTCATAATGAGCTCTCCTTCACGGGTATGGGCTACCATCGGCAGGCTGTATCTTGATAATGAGCTTTTTTCCCACATTGCCGTTACCATGTATGAAACCGTAGTAGGCTTTGTGCTTGGTACCATATTAGGCACCCTGATTGCAATTTTGCTATGGTGGAGCCGCCCCCTTGCAAGAATACTTGACCCATACCTCGTGGTGCTGAATGCCCTGCCCAAAATAGCCCTGGGGCCCATACTCATCGTATGGTTTGGCGCAGGAGTAAAAAGCATAATAATAATGGGGCTGCTCATCTCCCTTGTGGTCACCATTATGACGGTGCTTGCAGGCTTTAATGAGATAACAGATGAAAAGCAGCTGCTTATGCGTACCCTCGGGGCAAGCCGCCTGCAAATACTTACTATGGTGGTCCTCCCCGCCTCTGTGCCCACCATAATGAGCGCACTTAAGCTCAGCGTAGGCATGAGCTGGGTAGGCGTTATAGTGGGCGAATATCTGGTATCGCGGGCAGGGCTGGGCTATCTGATAGTTTATGGCAGCCAGGTATTCAAGCTGGATCTCGTAATGGCAAGCATTGTGATACTGTGCATACTTGCAGCAATAATGTATTACATAGTAGCCTATTTTGAAAAGCGGCTTATAAAATGGCGGGATCAGGCCTGACCACAGGCCATTGAAAGCCATGAGGAAAACATATATAATAAAAGCTGCGGCACAGTTCGCAGCTTTATTATTTCAGGGAGGTATACGATGCCCGTATCCTTTGACTATGACCTTGCCATAATTGGTGCAGGCCCGGCAGGCGCCACGCTTGCAAGGCTGGCAAACAGCAGCCTCCGCACCGTGATAATAGATAAAAAACAGCATGAAGCCGGCGGCTTTGAAAAGCCCTGCGGTGGCCTCCTTGCTCCGGATGCACAGAAGGCCCTTTCCCGCTATGAGATAACCCTGCCAAAGGATGTGCTGGTGGATCCCCAGATATTCTCCGTAAAGACCATTGACCTGCGCTCCCGCCTTATCCGTCACTATCAGCGCTGCTATATAAATATGGACAGGCGTAAATTTGATATGTGGCTGTGCAGCATGATACCAGACCCTGTGCAGCAGATACAGGGGATGTGCAGGAGTATCCGCCCTGTAAGCGGAGGCTATGCCGTCACATATAGCATTGATGGAAAACCGCTTACTCTTACCGCAAGGTATATCGCAGGTGCTGATGGAGCCAATTCCATAGTACGCCGCAGCCTTTTCCCAAATAAAAAGCTGCGCTGCTATACGGCCATTCAGCAATGGTTCAGGTGCAGCGACCAGACGCCATTCTATTCCTGCATATTTGACCCGGATACCAGTGACTGCTGCTCCTGGTCAATATCAAAAGACGGATACTTTATATTTGGCGGCGCCTTCCCGGTGGAGGACTCCCGCAGGCGCTTTGAAGAACAAAAGCAGAAGCTGCTGGCAATGGGCTTTCCGCTTCATGATCCGGTTAAAACGGAGGGATGCATGGTGCTCAGGCCCAGGTCAATGCGGGATTTCTGCACAGGCAGCGGCGGCGCATTTCTCATTGGAGAGGCAGCCGGCTTTATAAGTCCCAGCTCCCTTGAGGGCATAAGCTACGCTATGGAAAGCGCCGATATGCTCTCCTGCGCCCTATGCGCCCCTGACCCTGAGGCGGCATATAGAAAAAAGACCTTCAAGCTGCGGCTGAAGCTCGGGGTAAAGGTGCTGAAGTGTCCCTTTATGTATCATCCCCTTCTGAGAAGGCTGGTAATGGAAAGCGGCCTTCAGGCTATAGATGTAAAATAATATGTTTATTTGTATAAAGAGGGCCGTGTATCTCAGGTGATACACGGCCCTTTATGTTTGCTTAAAATATCCTTATCAGCTCAGGCTCTACCCCGCCCTTGCCGTCTGTGATGAGCATGGCAAAGATATATGGTGCGCCGCGTCGCGGCTTTGTGGGGCTGCCGGGATTGAGTATGAGTAAATCCGGGTATTCGTCTATATCCGGTACATGTGTATGTCCGTACAGGGCTACGGTGCAGCCCAGCTCCTGGGCTCTATATTCCAGGCGGGAGGTGCCCATATTCACCCCGTATGTATGGCCATGGCAGGCAAAAATGCTGATACCGTCAAGGTGTATTATTCTTTCGGTCTCTCCGAAAATATCGCAGTTTCCTGATACGGAATACACCGGCACGCCGCTCTTTTCAAAATCCGCCGCATCCCGCAGGTTATCGCCCAGATGTATCCACCCATCCACCTTGCCTGCCGCCTTCAGAACCTCGGCAATGGCAAAATCATCCCCGTGGGTATCGCTTACAACTCCTATTCGCATGGGCTTACTTTTCCTGCTCCAGACGAGCCCTCAGTGCCTCAAGGGCACGCTTTCTGTGGCTTACGGAATTCTTTTCCTCTGAGGTGAGCTGTGCAAAGGATTTATCAAGGGGCTCATAGAAAAACAGCGGATCGTATCCAAAGCCGTTTTCTCCCTGGGGTGCGTACAGGAGCCTTCCTTCTACGGTGCCCCTTACAACTATGGGCTGCAGGCCATTGCGTACCAGTGCCACTGCGCTCACAAAGCGGCAGGTGCGTTTTTCATCAGGAACATCTGCCATGTTTGTAAGCAGCTTTTTATTGTTTGCGCTGTCGTCATGGCCCTCTCCCGCATAGCGGGCACTGTATACCCCGGGAGCTCCCCCAAGGGCATCCACCTCAAGGCCGCTGTCATCTGAAAGGACGGCATCCGCCTGAGTCATACTGAATATTTCCGTTGCCTTCTTAAGGGCATTGCCTTCAAAGGTATCGGCATCCTCCACAACGTCTGCGTTTATCCCCGCTTCGGCAAGGGACCGTATATCCTCATAATAGCCCCCAAGTATGGCCTTTATCTCGGTTATTTTGTGGGCATTGTTTGATGCGATTATAAGCTTCATCTCTCTGCTCCTTAGTATGATTTTGCCATTGGTATTCTAACACAGGCCGCACAGGAATTCCACTCTATCTGAATTCATTCACATACACAGGAGCTGCCGCAGCCGAGGTATGCATGCTGTACTCTGCTCCATCCACATATATATCCACACCGTATACCTGCTCAAATTCATTGGCGCAAAGGTACAGCGCATCCCGCACTGCCTCAAGCTTTCCATCCACAGCCTCCACCTGAGTAAAGGTGCTGTCAAATTCCACGGACGCTATCCCGTTTTCAATGTATGCGCTCCTGAGCTCTGTGCCCTCCGGGATGCAGTTTAAAAGCCTGCCGTCCCCGCTGCCCTTTATCAGCTCCTGAACTGCGCCGGAAAAGGATGGTGCTTTGTCTATGTACCGGGTGACGGGTATATTGAGGCTTGCGGAAATATTGGGAAAATACAGCGTTATCTTATGTGACGTGCCTGATACCGGCACCTCGCTCTGCTCCACATTAAGGTCAAAGCTCTCCATGGCCTTTGATATATCCGTTCCATTTGGGAGAGAGGCCGCTTCCTTACCATCAAGGGTTATCCTCACGGTATCTATGGAATCAAATTCGCTGAGGGTATTTACTATGGCCACCACCATGGCCTGCTCCTCCAGCTTTGTTTCATGGGGCGTATAGCCCGAAAGGTCCACCGTTGCAGCCTTGTTTTCCCCTATACGCAAGGTATAGCGTGTTCCTTCTGGGATGACAGTTTTAAGACCCATGGCGCAGGCACTGCGGTCATTATCCGCACCGCCCACAAGGTAGCTTAGCGCTGCCTTACCTATGCCCTCCTCCCAGGGTATGCTTTTCATCACCGGCACCATGTACCCATCCTCCGTGGCAAGATACAGGGTAGTGCGGCGCATACCGCTCTCTGGGTTCTCCTCAAAGGGCTCGTTATGCTCCGTCTTTTTACCGCATCCCAATAGACCCATAAGCAGCAGCCCCCAGCATACAACAGCTATGATATATCGCTTCATTTTGCCTTCCTCCGGCGTTTTTTATATGCCTATTCATATTTTCGCTGCAAAATAACACAGGCGCTTCCGTTTTTTGTCGGAAACGCCTGTTTTTATTATGATTTTTGCTTTATTGCCTTCACCTCTGCCGGGTCAGGCGTAACGTAGGCTGTTCGGTTTGTGGTGTATATAACCATGCCGGGCTTTGCGCCGGAGGGCTTTTTAACGTATCGCTTTTCGGTATAATCCACGGGGATGTTTTCGCCCCCTCTGCCCTTGCTGTAATAGGCTGCAAGCAGCGCTCCCTGATACAGCGTTTCTCTTGAGGGATTTTCCGCCTTGATTATAACGTGGGAACCGGGAATATCCTTCGTATGCATCCATATATCCCGCGGGCCTGCCAGCTTGAGGGTAAGCATATCATTCTGCCGATTGTTCTTGCCCACGTATATCTCCACGCCATCGGAGGAAACAAAGCACATTGGCTTTGATGCTGGCAGCCGCTGTACCTTGCCCTTTGGCCGCTTGATATAGCCCTCATTCATCAGCTCATCAGACAGTTCCCTGAGCTCGGAATCTCCGGTGCACTTATCCAGGTTATCAAGCTGCCCCTCAAGGTATGCAAGCTCCTCAAGGGTCTTTTTGCGCTGCTCTGTGGCCATGTCCCTTGCCGCCTTGGCCTTTTGATACTTTTTATAGTACTTCTGGGCATTGTCATTTGGGGAAAGCCTTGAATCCAGCGGTATTATGACAGGCTCGGGCGGATCCATATAATAATTGTATACTGCGGCCTCGCTGCTGCCCTGCTGAAGACCGTATGCATTGGCAGTAAGCAGCTCACCATACAGCCGCAGCTTTTCCATATCGCCCTCTGAGCTTATGGCTTCGTCCTGCATGGCAAGCTTTTTATTGCAGCGCTCAATATTATTTTGCAGAGTTCTGCGTATTCCGGCACCCTGCCGGCGCATACGTTGTATGGTATCCATTTCGGCGTAAAAGCTATCCAGCGCCTCCTGCATGGATGACATACTGCGATACTGGCTGCCATGAGGACAGAAGGGCAGCACGCCCTCTGGCTCCCCATATTCATCCAGGGTAATGGCTGGGGTAAAGCGGCCCTGAGACAGGTCTGAGTAGAACCCATGCAGCCTGTCCGCAGCCTGCTGCCGCTGAGCTTCTGAAAGCTGCGCCCAGTCTTTTCCCTCTGTGACCTTTTCAAGGAGCCTTGCCGCAACAGAGGGCGCAAGGCCGAAAAACGCCATAGACAGCGCCTTATCAGGCCGCAGTGCGCCATTTATCACAGCAAGGAAATCCTCCGGTGATGCTTCTATAGGATTTTTCTTTTGCTGAGATGGCGGCGCAATATACTCAAGGCCGGGAAGTATTGCCCTGACGTTTGACATTCCCACGCCCACCCGCTTTATTGCATCCAGTATAATGCCCTTTTCGCTGACAAGTATTATATTGGAATACTTGCCCATTATTTCTGTACAGAGGGTATATGGCACCATATCGCCAAGGTCGTTTTGCGCCTCGATGGAGATATTCACTATCCTGTCAAGGTTCTCCTGGCGAATATCAAGTATGCGCCCGCCGCACAGCCGCTTTCTAAGCAGCATACAAAAGGCCGGGGCATCGATGGGATTTTCCCGCTTTACGGCGGTAAGCTGCATCCTGCAATGCTCCGGCGAAGCGCACAGCAGCAGGCGGTAGTTTTCCCCGCCGCTTCTTACTAACAGCACCAGCTCATCCTTATCCGGCTGCTGTATTTTGTCTATTCTGCCCCCTATCAGCGCCCTTGCCTCCAGGGCGGCTGCCGCAAGGCTCAGTCCATCCATTGCCATATTAAGTACCTGCTTGTGTTTTTATTCTTTCGTACATTTGGCCGATTTTTATATCAGCTCCACCGATGAACAGGATATCTCGTGGGCAGTCCTGTCCATTACAGTGCCATCTGCCAATACCTTCTGGTAGCGGCGGCTTTGCAGCCTTCCCTCTATCCTTACCCTGCTGCCCACCGCCATGTCGCTGACTATGCGGGCATTTCTTCCCCATGCTATGCAGGGAAGATAGTCTGATTTATTAAATGAGCGATTGCAGGCTACCAGCATATCTCCTATCTCCCGCATAAAGGGCGTTGTGCGAAACACCGCAGGCTTACACAGGTAGCCCGTAAGGGAAAGATAATTCTCCGGCGCATCTCCTTCACCCATTGGCTGTATGGAGCGGGCAAATAAGGTGACGCTCAGCCGGCTTCCCTGCTCACTGTGCCGGTTGTAGGAGCGGAGCTGGCCGGATATGGCTATCCGTTCTCCCTCTGCCGGCAAATACCCGCACAGCAGCCGCCCGGGCAGCGTGACCGGCACGCAGTCAATAGTCCCGCTCAGGCGGGGCACCATTACCGATGCCCTGTAAAAATCCTCTCCGTACAGCTGGTGATCAAGCTCCGGCTCGCAGGCCAGCATTCCGCTGATAAAGGCGCAGTTTTTATCCGTGGATACTTTCATATATATTACCATCCTTCGCCATGTGTAAATGTAAAAGATGGTATATAAGTATTCAGTACACGCTCCCTTTTATGACAGCACCTTGCGTCCGCCTGTTACCACATCGTCCAGCAGCGTCATCACGGTAAGCATACCCTTGCCGGCTCTGGGCTCGATAAGTACGGATTCTGTATTAATCACAGTTTCCGTGCCGTGGAACTGGGTGATTATCACATCATACGGCTCCTTAACGTAAAATGCAGCAGCGACAGCCGTGCCGTTTGAGCCGTTTTTCTTAAAGTCAAAGGTCTTTAGCCCCTTGCCATTCCTTCCCTGTATCTCATAATCCAGGGCAAGGCTCCGCTTTGCATAGCCCCTGTCGGATACTGTGAGTATCTCGCCCTCATCGCCTATCTGGGCTGCAAACATCACCCGATCTCCGTCATCCAGCTTCATACACTTTACGCCGCCTGCGGCCTTGCCCATCTCAGGCACCGCCGAAGCTTCAAAGCGTATGCTCATGCCGCCCCTGCTTATCATAAGTATGCTGTTTTCTCCCGTGACCTTCTCCACAGCCACCAGGCCGTCTCCATCCTTCAGAGAAATGGCCGCGGTGCGCTTTGTGCGTATATCATACTCTGAGCCCGGAGTAAGCTTAACGTTGCCCTTTCTGGTATACAGTAGGAGCTTATCTTCCCCTACGCTGTCAAAGCAGGCAATAATATGCTCATTCTTTTCAAGCTGCACAAGGGAATTAAGATTTACAGCCTTTGCATTTGCCCTGGTCTCAGGTATCTCATCCACGGAAAGAATAAGGCAATTTCCTTCATCAGTGAACATAAACAGCCTTCTATCCGTTTGGGTATCCAGAATAAACAATGGTTTTTCCGCCTGAAGCTGCTCTGCCGAGTAGGCTTTTCTGGGCATACGCCGCACTTTGCCGCCATCCAGTAGCGCCACTACGGCCTCATCAACCACTATCATATCCTCGCGGGCGACTACTATTTCCTCCTCACCGGCTATTAGCTGGGTTCTGCGGGGCACGGAGTACTTGTCCTTTATCGCCAGCATTTCGGTGCGTATTACGCTCCTGAGCTTGTCCTTTGAGGCAAGTATGGCCTTATACTCCTTTATCAGCCGCTGAACCTCTTTATATTCTTTTTCTATGGCAAGGCGCTCAAGGTTTGTAAGGCGCTGCAGCCTGAGGTCAAGTATCGCCTGCGCCTGGGCCTCGCTAAGGTCAAAGCGGGACATAAGAGCCTCCCTCGCCTCCTTGGGAGACTTTGCTCCTCTTATAATGGCTATGACCTCGTCTATATTGGCAATGGCCACCATAAGGCCTTCCAATATATGCTCCCTGCGCTCAGCCGCATCAAGGTCAAACCTTGTGCGCCTGGTAACAACGTTTTCCTGATGGGCGATATAGTGACGCAGTATCTCCCTTACGCCCAGCGTCTGGGGCTTGCCATCTGCAATGGCAACCATATTAACGCCAAATGTGGTCTGAAGGTCAGAGTATTTATAAAGATACTGAAGTATCTTTTCCGCATCCGCATCCTTCTTCACCTCTATGACAGCACGCATGCCCATCCTGTCGGATTCATCCCGTATGCCGGATATGCCGGAAAAAAGCACCTTCTTTTCTTCGCTTACCCTGAGTATTTCCTCAAGGGCTCTGGCCTTATTTACCTGGTAGGGCATTTCGGTGATAACGATGAGCTTTTTGCCGTTTTTCTGCTCCCCTATCTCGGTCTTTGCCCGCACTGTGAGCTTGCCCCGGCCGGTTTCATAGGCAGTGCGTATCTCGGGGGATTCAAGTATATATCCGCCGGTGGGAAAATCCGGGCAGGGCATGACCTTCATTATCTCATCAAGAGACACCTCCGGATTATCCAGCACAAGCACCGCCGCATCTATGGCCTCGGCCATATTGTGGGGCGGTATGTTTGTAGCAAGGCCCACGGCGATGCCCGAGGCTCCGTTTACAAGGAGGTTTGGAAACCGTCCAGGCAAAAGGTCAGGCTCTTTAAGGGTATCGTCAAAATTCAGGCTGAATTTGACCGTATCCTTATCAAGATCCCTGAGCATCTCAAGGGCCACAGGGGTCATGCGGGCTTCTGTGTATCGCATGGCGGCTGCGGAGTCTCCATCCACGCTGCCAAAGTTGCCGTGGCCATCCACCATGGGCATCTGCATATTAAAGCCCTGTGCCATACGCACCATTGCATCATATACCGATGTATCTCCATGGGGGTGGTATTTACCAAGGCAGTCGCCAACTATACGGGCGCTCTTTCTATGGGGCTTATCGGGAGACAGCCCCAGCTCCATCATGGTATACAGTATGCGCCGCTGCACAGGCTTAAGGCCATCCTCAATGCGTGGCAGTGCGCGCTCCATTATTACATATTCTGCATAGGGTATCATGGAATCGTGCATCACGGCATCCATGCCCTTGGTCAATATGGTCTCCCCGCCAAAGGAGAGCTGGTCATCCTTTTTCTTCGCCATATTACTTACCTTTCAACGCTTTCTATGGTCACCTTATCCTCAAAGGAATCAGTTCTGTTAAAGTTGGCAAATTCGCTGATGTACTCCTTTCTGGGGGCAACCTTATCTCCCATCAGCACCGTTACAAGGTGCTCCACATCTGCCGCATCCGTAAGCTCCACCCGTATCAGGGAGCGGTTTTCCGGATTCATGGTGGTTTCCCAAAGCTGCTCCGGGTTCATTTCGCCAAGGCCCTTGTAGCGCTGGAGGGTATAGCCCTTGATGCCCCGGGTCATCTTATTGAGCTCCGCATCCGAATAGGCGTACTTTACCTCCTTGCCCCGCTGTATCTTGTAAAGGGGCGGCAGGCCAATATATACATGGCCCTCAGTTATAAGCTCCTTCATGTAGCGATAGAAGAAGGTAAGCAGTATTGCCCTTATGTGTGCGCCATCCTGGTCTGCATCGGAGAGGATGATTATTTTATTGTACTTAAGGCCGGATATATCAAAATCTTCCCCTATGCCGGTACCCATGGCAGTGATAATGGAGCGGAATTCCTCATTTGCCAGCACCTGATCCAGCCGCTTTTTTTCCACATTGAGGGGCTTGCCCCGCAGAGGCAGTATAGCCTGAAAGCGCCTGTCCCTGCCCTGCTTGGCACTGCCGCCGGCAGAATCTCCCTCCACTATGAAAAGCTCATTAAGCTCGCTGTTTCGTCCGGTGCAGCTTGACAGCTTGCCCACAAGGGGCGCATTTTCCAGCTTGCTCTTTTCACGGGCCATGGTCTTTGCCTTGCGGGCGGCCTCCCGTACCTTTGCCGCCTTAACGGCCTTGCCTGCTATTTTTGCGGCAGTTTCACCATTTTTCAAGTCGTCAAGGTATGTGGCAAGCTGTTCTGAGAGTATGTATTCAACTGCTGTGCGTGCTTCTGTATTGCCGAGCTTGGTTTTGGTCTGCCCTTCAAACTGCACGTTTCGCATTTTCAGAGACAATACCGCCGTAAGTCCCTCGCGAAAATCCTCGCCGGAAAGCGAAGGGTCTTTATCTTTAAGTATGCCTGCCTTGCGGCAATAGTCATTAAGCACCTTTGTAAGGGCCGCCTTAAAGCCCGTTTCATGGGCGCCGCCCTCAGTGGTGGGAATATTATTGACGTAGGAGAATATGCTTTCAGTATAGCCATCGTTATGCTGCATGGCTATTTCCACGGAGATATTATCCTTTTTCCCGCTGATGAATATGGGTTCGTCATATATTGCGGTCTTATCATCGCTAAGGTACTTTACGAAATCCACTATGCCGCCATCGTAGCGGTATTCGCTGGATTTTTTGTTGCCCCTTTCCCGCTCATCCTCCAGAATAAAGGTAACGCCCTTATTGAGATAGGCAAGCTCCTTAAGGCGCTTGGATATAACGCCGTAGTTCATTTCCAGCGTTTCAAATACCCGCCTGTCCGGCAGGAAGGTTATCTTCGTGCCCTGCCGCCTTACACGGCCCTCCTCGGCAAGGGGTGCCATGGGCCTGCCTGACATAATCCTGCCATCCTCCCCCTCATAGCTGCGGAAGGTCTGACGATAGAGCTTGCCGCCTGTGCAGACCTCCACCTCAAGGTATTCGCTCAGGGCATTTACCACGGAAGCGCCCACGCCATGAAGGCCGCCTGAATAGCCATATGAATCATTATCAAACTTGCCGCCTGCGTGTAGCTGGGTAAATACCACCTCTACGCCGCTCACGCCCAGCTTTTCATGTATGCCCACAGGTATGCCGCGGCCGTTATCCTCCACCGTAACAGACAGGTCACGGTGCAGCGTAACGTTAACAGTATCTGCAAAGCCGTTTGCAGCCTCATCCACAGCATTATCCACTATCTCCCACAGCATATGGTGAAGGCCCTTTACCCCGGTGCTGCCTATGTACATTCCGGGGCGCATACGCACCGCCTCAAGGCCCTCCATTATTTTTATATCGCTTACGTCGTAATTCTTGCTCATTTATTCCTCCGATACCATATACGGTATAACCAGCTATTTATTACCACATTATATTATAATACAAAGCTGCACTGTTGTACAATGGCCTGCTGCTTCATATTTTGCCCCGAATAACGCAAATTTTGTCTTACAGGGCGTTCTTTGTACGGATAAAGTATGATATAATATTTTACATGGAAAACAGAAGAATGATAAAAACAACTGAGCTTGCCTTCTCCTATGCCGGTTTTTTCCTTGGCGCAGGCTATCTTTCCGGTCAGGAGCTATGGCAGTTTTTCGGAGTATATGGCATAAAGGGCGTATACGGCATGATACTTGCAGTGCTTTCGCTGGCACTATTGGGCATACTGCTTTTTGCCGTTGCAAGGACTGCCGGTACTGAAGAATTCGACCGGGCGGTGATACGCTTTTACAGCCCTGCGGCCCTTCGTACCTTTGCCATGCTGGAAATGTTTTTTACGTTTGCAGTATTCGTCGTAATGTCCGCAGGGGGCGGCGCGCTGTTTGAGCAGGTATTTGGCATTCATCACGCCATAGGCAGTGCCCTGTTCTGCGCTGCTGTGGCCGCAGTTTCTCTCCGGGGGCTGGATGGGCTGCTCAAGGCCCTCAGCCTGCTGGTGCCCACTCTTACCGCAGCAACGCTGCTTATAGCCCTGCTCGCCTTCATAAGAAACAACGGCACCCCCATACAGCTCACCCCCGCCCCGGTAACAAATCCGCTGCTGGCAAACTGGGTGGTTTCTGCAATCACCTATATCTCCTACAATTTCTTTGGTGCGGTATGCGTATGCGTTCCCATGGCAAGGCATATTTCCTCTAAAACAGCCAAGCTCGGCCCTGCACTCGGGTGCATGATACTGGGCGTTATCGCCGCTGCGGTCTTTTCCTCCATGGCGATGAACCCTGCCTCCACCGAGGCGCAGCTTCCCATGCTGGCTATCGCCCAGAGCATAGATGCAAGGCTGGGCTATGTAAGCGCGATCCCTCTGCTGTTTGGTATGTTTGGCACATCGCTTTCCGCCATAGTGGCAGTGCTGGCCTACGGCGAAAGCCGCATACCGGCCGTTCGCACCAAAAGGGCTCACGTTACCCTTGCCCTCGCTGCCATAGCCTGGGCCGGCAGCCTGTTTGGCTTTGATAAGCTGATAAGCATACTTTATCCTGTTTGCGGATATGTGGGTATAATAGTGATAGTGCTGCTGATAGAGCGCAGAATTTATCAGCTCCGTCATCACGAAGGATAGTCCCAAATAAGCGAAATTTTAAGGACGGCAATTGCCGTCCTTTATGTTTGTGTATTTATTATTGTTTGCCATTCTTGCCAAGGCCGGAAAGCAGATATGCTGCGCCAAAGCCTATGGCAGCCGCCGCTATGCTCATAAGCAGCTCCTTCGTATCCCTGAAGGATGTGGGAATTATCGGTATGGTAGAGGCTATCACAAAGCCTATTATGCAATGACACACCACGCCGTAGCAGCGGGTAAGCAATGCGTTTACTCCCCGTGCAAGAAGTATCACCGTGGCCGCTATGCCAACGAGAAAGGGGATTATAACGCCCATGTCCATCGCTGCAATGCCTGATGCCATGGGATAATACAGCCCCATCAGCATCAGTATTGAGGATGATGTCATGCCAGGCGCTATCATGCTGATGCCCCAAAGTGCCCCGCAGAACAAAAACCAGCCCCAATTGGGCTCGATCTGCACCTGTATGCCATACTTTATCCCAATAAATACCGCAAGCAGCGCAGCGGTGCTTACAATCAGCGCCACCCAGCAGGCCCTGCTGCGGCCTTCCCTTGCGCTGTCTCTGAAAAGCTCAGGCATGGTGCCTATTATAAGGCCAATAAATAGGCTGGTAACTATGGTGGCCTCCTTTTCGGCCAGCTTTGCTATCACGCCTGCCAGCAGCACAAAGCCGCCCAGAAAGCCAAGGACGATGGGCAGTATCATGTGCCTGTATTTTTTCAGGCCCGTTTTAGGATGGGACAGTGTTTCCATCATGGGCTGATAAATGCCAAATATAACGCACAGCACTCCCCCGCTTATACCGGGAAGCACCGCCCCTACGCCCATTATCATGCCCTCAAGCAGGTATACCAGAAATTTTGCCGGGGAAACGCCCCCGTTTTGTGTGGTCAGGTTATCAGACATCGGCAATAAGCTTATCCTTTATTCTTTGCTCGGCTTTTCGCCTGCATCCTCAGCTCTGTCGGCTGTGAGGATATTCATAAGGTATTTATATATGTCCACCGAGCTCTCCCGCCACCGCCTGATGGCAGAGTTTGCGGTCTTCGTATCCGGCATAAGTATCTCTATGGCAAGAACGTTTCTGTTGCTTTCCATGGACTTTAGCGTAACGGTATACCCACCATCGCAGGCTTCCCTTGCCCGGGCGGAGAACTGGGTATCCAGCAATATCTTATCCCGGCTCCTGTCTGCAAAGTAATCCAGCCTGTCCCTTTGGGATTGGGGTATGCGCTCCTGAAACATTTCCAGCACCTGCTCACCCTCTGTGGTAAGCATATAGGCCTGACCGAATGCCTTTGGCACAGCCGCAAGCAGGCCGCACTCCTCCAGCTCCCCTATGGTGGTCTGCAAATCGAAATAGGGTATCAAATCATATTCAACACAAAAATCAGCAAACTGATCCCGTGTCAGCTCTATATCAAGGCTCTTGATGCAATAAAGCACGATGAGCTTATCCCTGTTTGTTTCATCGTAGAAAAAACCGCCCATTTATTGCTCCTTTCAGGCATTATCTGCACCGGATTGGCAGGCTGTTTGCCTGCTGATAATTATATCATCATACACCCTGAAAGCAAAGAAGAAAGAGAAAAATGAAATTTGTGCTTGCAAAGTTCAAAAAAATATGTATAATAATACTTGCTCAGGGGTTATAGCTCAGCTGGTCAGAGCGCTACGTTGACATCGTAGAGGTCGTTGGTTCGATCCCAACTAATCCCACCAGTATCCTGCGGTGTACGTCACGTTTCGGATATAAACCCACAGTCTGATTACGGGATTGCACGTTGGCGTAGCCTATGTCACTGGGATTTATCCAAGTACACAGAAGCTCCCACAGCTTACCCACCTGCCGAGAGGCGGGCGTTATAACGGGGCGAACGGCACCTTGGGATAAAGTTTTTACTAAAGATAATGCGGAATTGTGTAATGGTAGCACCTACGACTCTGACTCGTATTGTCTAGGTTCGAATCCTAGTTCCGCAGCCAAAAAAACACCGACTGTTCGCTGGTCGGTGTTTTTCTTTTTGATTACGCCACTTCCCCTCTCTCCCCGCTGCCTACCACCTATCGTATCGATTTTCTTTACCAATGTGCAATTACAGGGCTTTTGTGTTATGCTAGCTATGGTTTAAGCATTTAAACGGAATAAAGGAGCTGCTATGGAATTGTACAACACGGTATACGAGCTTGCAGACAGGCTCTCATCCTGCTCAAGGATGCTTACGGCAATAGGTGATGAAACGAGGCAGCATCTTATCGTGGAAATGCTTAAAATGGGCAACTGCACCGGCGTAAGGGTTGGAGAAATCACCGAAAAGACAAACCTGTCCCGCCCCGCCGTATCCCATCATCTGCGAATAATGAAAGACGCAGGCATAGTAAAAGTCCGCAAGGAAGGCACAAAAAACTATTACTATTTCGATCCTGAAATGGAAGCCTTTGAGCAGCTGGTGTCCACATTGCAGCTTGCTATGGATATATCAAAAGCGCTGCCTGACAGGCGTGGCGAAGAATAGACACGGAGGTATATGTATGGAAATCATGGAACTTATGAAGCAGCGGCACAGCGTCCGCCAGTATGCGGCTACTCCTATCGAGCCTGAAAAGCGCACTGAGCTGGATGAACTCACCAGGCAGATAAACAGCGAAGCAGATCTGCACATTCAGATTTGCTACGATGAGCCATCCTGCTTTGATTCCTTCATGGCCCACTATGGCAAATTTACCGGAGTAAGCAATTACATTGCGCTTATCGGCAGGAAATCTCCCGCGCTGGATGAAAAGCTGGGCTACTATGGGGAAAAGCTGGTGCTTAAGGCTCAGGAGCTGGGCCTTAATACCTGCTGGGTGGCAATGACCCACGGTAAGAGCAGGGCCGTTGTAAACAAGGGAGAAAAGCTGGTGTGCATTATATCCCTTGGCTATGGTGAGACTCAGGGCGTAGTACACAAGAATAAGCCCCTTTCAGAGGTATGCAACTACTCTGACGGTATGCCTGAATGGTTCTTGCTGGGCATGGATGCAGCACTCCTCGCCCCCACTGCCATGAATCAGCAAAAGTTTTTTATTGAGCTTCTCCCTGATGGCACAATTAAGGCTGCCTGCGGAAAGGGCTTCTATACCAAGCTGGACCTTGGCATTGTGAAATACCATTTTGAAGCTGCTGCCGGTAAAAAAATATCTGGCTGATTTTTACATTTCCCGTAGTCAGAAATATTTTTTAGTGTTACAATGTATACGACTTGATTAAATGATTAAGTCGTATATTTTTTTAAGGAGACTGCTGTTTGAAAAAGAACAACACCTTGGAGATTGTAAGCTGACCGGGAGGTTTGCGTAAATTCAATCTCACACAAACCTCCCAGCATTGCAGCCAACAATCATCAGGAGGATAAAATAATGAATAAATTTGGCTATACCATCCGTTTGGAGAAAAAAGAAGATTACCGTGAAGTAGAAAACCTTGTAAGAGAGTCATTTTGGAATGTTTACCAGCCCGGCTGTCTGGAGCATTACGTTTTAAATCAGCTTAGAAACGACCCTGCGTTTGTTCCGGAGCTTGATTTCGTAATGGAAATGGATGGACGTATTATCGGGCAGAATGTTTTCGTCAAAACAGCTATTAAGGCTGATGACGGCAGAGACATTCCCATAATGACCATGGGCCCCATCTGCATCCACCCCGACCTTAAGCGCAGTGGCTTTGGCAAAATATTGCTGGACTATTCCCTTGAAAAGGCAGCTCAGGTGGGCTGCGGAGCGCTGTGCTTTGAGGGCAATATCGATTTCTACGGAAAGAGTGGCTTCACATTTGCCAGCAATTTCGGCATACGCTATCACGGCCTGCCAGAGGGCGAGGATGCGTCATTCTTTCTGTGCAGAGAATTGATACCCGGCTACCTTGATGGCATCACCGGCGAGTATTCAACGCCCCAGGGCTACCTTGTGGATGAGAACGCTGCCCAGATATTCGACAGCACCTTCCCCCACAAAGAAAAGCTCGTACTTCCGGGCCAAATCTTCCAGTCAAACGAATAAGCGTAAAGGCGGTGCGTCCCTTTGGGGCGCATCGCTTTTGTTGTTATCGACAGCAACAGCAGGTTGCTTGTGCTTTAGCTGTAAAAAGAATAAAATATCAAATGAGGTGATAATCTTTATGGATACAAAGGATATTATTTTTGACCTTAGAACAAAGCACGCCATGTCTCAGGATGAGCTTGCCGAAAAGCTCCACGTTACCCGCCAGGCCGTCTCCCGGTGGGAAAATGGCGAAACCACGCCAAACATTGATACGCTCAAGCTCCTTTCCGCCCTGTTTGATGTATCGATCAACACCCTTCTCGGTTCCCCAAGAATGCTTAAATGCCAATGCTGCGGCATGCCTCTGGATGACTCAACCACCAGCCGTGAGCCTGACGGCCAGTTTAACGAGGAATACTGCAAGTGGTGCTATGCCGATGGAAACTTCGCCTACGCCAGCCTTGAGCAGCTGATAGACTTTCTTTCGGAGCATATGTCAAATGAAAGCTACTCGCCTGAGCAGGTGCGTGCATACCTTAAAGAACAGCTTCCTACGCTGAACCATTGGAAAAATCAAGCAAAGTAACTCCCATAATGCACATAAATAAAGTGCCGTCAAAATAACGGCACTTTATTTTGCTTATCAGCTTTGATTCTGGCTTCCCTGGTGGAATTCTTCTTCTATTACAATATCCTCGATCAGCCAATCATCCGTATAGGGCTGCTCCCCTGCCTCCAGCTCTACCCGCTCCTCAGGCGCCTTTGCAATGATGAGCTGAGCCCTTATGGCGGCAGTATCCGCATCATTTGGGTCGCCGTCTCGAATTACGCACTCTGTCCCCGGGGCTATGTGATACCACATCCATCTGGCATCCGGCACCGTAAGCCTGATGCAGCCATGGGAATCCGCCTCGCCCAGCTTGTTAAATGAGGCATCATCATAGGCATTCACGTCCTTTGCGGTATAGAGCGTGGTATGAAAGTATATGGCCTTACGTAGCTGCGTCCAATACTGGCCATAGCGTCCAACCCTTGCGAACTTTGAAAACCGTACCCTGTATGCCCCCATTTTAAATGTACCCTTGGGCGTACAGTCATGAGCGCCGGTGGAGCAGAGCATATACCTTTCAGGCTGGTATTCTCCATTTTCATCAGCTTTATATACCATAGTTACCTGATGGGCTATATCCACTACTATTCTGTAAGTTCCCGCCTTCGGATACCCTTCGGGCAGGCTTCTTTCCCCATCGTCACCTATAAGCTCCTCAAATGACATATTCACCGTAGGCGCATATACCGAAAACGGAACAGGCGTCGGCGTGGGTGCAGGCGTTGGTGTTGGCGTGGGAAGAGCCTCTGTTTTCTGGGGCAGCAAATCCTCTGCCGCCGGAATGACCGTCTTTGCCGTTTCTTCCGGCACAGCTTCATTCAATTGGGTCGCTTCTCCCTTTATAGGGGCGCATCCCATCAGTGCAGCTAATGTCAGCGCCGCTTCCAGCACAAATGTCTTTTTCACTTTTTCCTCCTGCTGCCTATTCCCGTATGGCCGTCGGCTTATTCTGCCATTGGGATTATGCCCATCCCCGGCCATAATCTTTCCATCCCGGCAGATAAAAGCCATGTACCCGCACAGTATACGGTCTTATAGCAGCCAAATAAAAAATGTATGGAAACTTTCCACGGCTGAAAAGTTCCATACATTTCAGTATATATATATAGTTATATAGTCAATAGTTTTACCCGGCTATATTTAATATTTTTTCGTATGCATTCTCATTGAAAACCCGGCCGCTATTTGTAGAGGATTATATCGTATAAAAACAGCGCCCCCCTGATAAAGAGAACGCCGTTCTATATATAATGCTTTATTTTGCCTGCTGCTACTGCTGTGCCTCCTGCTCCTGCTCCAGCTTGAGCTTGGGCAAGCGCCAGTGGTACTTTGCAGCCATCATGCGTATTAACAGAATAAATACCACCGACACGGCCACGCCCAGCACCCTTTGCCCCAGGTATATGCTAAGATAATAATATAACCCGCTGCCCGCCACAGAGGCCACGGCATAAATGTGCCGGGTGAGCACGTATGGCTTTTCGTTTACCAGCACATCTCTCAGCACTCCCCCGCCCACTCCGGAAAGTACGCCTGCCACGATGGACAGCACCACGTCATGGGTAAAGCCTGCCGCATGGGCCGTTTCAACGCCCGTTATGGAAAACGCCGCAAGGCCAATGGCATCAAAGGATATGTTT
>CAYMPG010000013.1:0-47793 GCA_964392455.1 uncultured Clostridium sp.
CAAATGCATCCCATCCGATAGGATAGAGCACGTTGTACCCCTGCATGCGGCGCTTGCGGGCAAGGATATCCATTGCCGTATTGGAGCGGGGATGGCCCACGTGCAGGCCCTGTCCGGAAGGATAGGGGAACTCTATAAGGGGATAAAACTTGGGCATGGTATAATCGTCCTTTGCCTCGAAGCAATGGGCATCCTCCCATACCTTTTGCCATTTCAGCTCCACCTGATCGTGATCGTAGCGTTCTGCCATTGTATTTCCTCCATTTTGTGATGTAACTTGGTTTGCATACTTATAATAAAGGCTTTCGCCTCATCAAGAGACGAAAGCCCTGTAAGCCTCCGTGGTACCACTCTCGTTGGCAGAGCATTGCCCCGCCCACTCGTATCCCCTTTAACGCTGGGCTGCGCCAGGCGCTATCATGCACATTTCACGCCCGGTGGCCATGCGACGAGCTTCAAAGCTGCCCCTGCGCCGCCCTCGCACCAAATCGGCGGCTCGCTTTGCACAGCGTGCTTTTACTGTTTCGCATCATTGCCAATATTCCTGTACATTATATTTCATGCTGCCGCTAAAGTCAATGACTTTGGCGGGATAATAGTGTATAATGGGGAGCAGCGGCAGCAGCCGCCAGAAAGGGTAAATACAAAAAATGCTTGCAGATTATCACCTCCATACCTGCTATTCGGCAGATTCTCAGGCCCCGGTGAAGGAGCAGCTTGATGCTGCCCTTGCAGCCGGCCTTACCCATATATGCTTTACCGACCATGTGGATTTTGACGGGGTGGGCCTTCAGCCGGCAGACCTTGCCGCCCGCAATGCCGAGCTCGACAGGCTGGCCCCCCTCTACCCGGGGCTGGATATTTCCAGAGGCATGGAGCTTGGCATGGCTGGTGAGCAGGCAAGCCGCCTTGCCCATGACCACGCAAAGGGGCAGGAGCTGGATTTTATAATAGGCTCGGTGCATATGGTGGATGGGCTGGATGCCTTCTGGCCGGAATACTTTGATGGCCGCACAAGGGAGCAGGCCTACGGGGTGTATGTGAGCCAGATCGCCCAATCCATAAAGGTAACGGATTTTTCCGTGCTGGGCCATTATGATTTCTGCACCAAATACAGCCCCTATGACCGGCGGGCCATGGGGTATGATATGTTTCCCGAGGTATTCGATGAAATCTTCCTGAGCCTTGTGCAGACCGGCCGCACCCTTGAGGTGAATACCTCCGCCTGGCGGGATGACCCGGCCTGGGGGCTGGATATTCTCACCCGGTTCAGGGAGCTGGGCGGGGAGTTTGTTACCACAGGGTCGGATGCCCACAAGCCCAACAGGGTGGGCAACAGGATAGGCGAGGCGGTGGAGCTTGCGAGGGCTGCGGGCATACGCTACATTGCCACATATAAAAAGCTTAAGCCAATAATGCATAAAATATAGGGGTTTCGGAAAAGTGGCTAAAGACCACTTTTCCGACTTTTTTTTCGGCCTTTGCCTCTCGCTGCCGCTCCCGGGCGGCAAAGCCCGCAGGGTAGGAAAGCCTACAGGCTTTCATCCGTTCTGACGCTCATGTCGTCAGAGCCGGATTTTACCATAAGGGGCTGCGGCCCCTTATCAACCCCGGGGAAACGTGAGGGTTGGAAAAGTGGCTAAAAACCACTTTTCCGACTTTTTTTTCGGCCTTTGCTCCCATTCCCCCCAACTCAAAAGCCGCCCATGTGGGCGGCTTTTATGCTTATAAGGTATTTATGCTACTTTTCCCTCAGCACACCTGCTGCGGCAAGGAGGGCCAGCAGCCCGTATGCAGCTATGGAAGCATCGCCGGTTTTAGGTATGGCTACCTCTGCAATGTATGCATCTGCATCGGGGGTGAAGCTGACGGTCACGCTGGTGCTGTTCCAGCGGGCGGTTATCCAGCGGGCAGTGCGGGGCAGGCGCCTTACGGTAAAGCGGCTGCCGCTGCCTGAGAAGCCCACCGGCTCGCCGTCTATCTCCACGCTGGTGGGGGTGGCGGCTCTGGAGCTGCCAAAGGTATTGCCGCCCTCATACCAGAGGGATACCCCATCGGAGGGGGCGAATATTGAGCCATTTTCCTCCCTTCCGTAGAGGGTAAGGCTGCCTGTAAGGGGGGTACCAAAGGCATAGGGAGTGCCGTCCCCATGGCACCAGATAAGGGTGCGCCCCTTCCACAGGGGGCCGCCGGTAAGTACAGGGTTTTCGCCCATGGCGAAAACCGTGCTGCTCTGGCTGGTACCATCCGGGAACACAAAGGTGATGGTATAGCTGGCCTTTTTATCGGTGCTGGTGATGCTGCTTAAGGGAAGGGGTTCGTACAGTTTCTCCCGGTCATACAGCCCGCCAAGGAAGCTGCCCCCGGTGATCTCGAAACCGTCTTTGCCAGTCTTAGCCACGATCACCGGCCCGTAGAAGGTGCCGCCGGAGATGCTGCCGTTTTTATGGTAGCTTACACTCTCATCACTCTTAAACGCCCAGTCTGTCACCGTGCCGTAATAGATGCCCCATTCTATGGCTCCCCACCCAGAAAGCATGCTTTCTTCGTATGCGTTTGACACATCTCCATAAAAGACTGTGCTGGTGGTAACGGTGCTGTCCCTGCGGGTTATCCTGCCATTTCTGCCGGCTTTCACAGGGCCGTACACCCGGCCGCCATGGGCATGCATGGTAGCTTTCTTATATGCGTTACCAGAAAGCTCTATTGCGGTGCCGCAGCCCTCTATAACGCCGCCCTCCATGGTGAAGAGGCTCCCATCGAATACAGACACGCCCACTTTGCTGCCGGTAATAGTGCCGCTCCGAAGGGTGAAGCTGCCGCCGTTAGGCATATACACTGCACAGCCTGCCGGATTGGACAGGGTGCCGCCGCCGGTGCTGTCCATAAGGGTGAGGGCATCGGAAGAGTCAGCTATGCGTATGGCATTGCCAACATCATTGCGGCTGAGGCTGTGGCCAGCAAGGTCCAGGGTGACCGTGTTGCTTATCTTAAGCTCATTCTTAAGGGTCAGGTCACTCAGCAGGGTGACCGTGCCGCCGGCTGCATTATTTACTGCGGTCTGCAGATCCGTATGCCGCGTATCCCCCACCTGAGCCACGGCGGGGAAGCCGCAGGTGCCGCAGGTGTTGTCAGCCTTCCAGCTATGGGTACACGCTGAGCCAAAGAACTCCATTTCGCCGAAATCAATATTTTTATCCGTATTACCCTTATTAGCGGTAATGACCAGCTTATAATATTTATAGTAGGCCGAGTTGCTGCTGCAATCAAATGCGAATACCCCGTTTTCTTGGTCCACTATGGTAGTATCGTTAACCACCTTATGAATGGAAACCCATGTTCCGGTGCCTGTGCCTGTATAGTCATTGCAGCCGAAAAGCTCCCAGTCCCTGGGATTCCTTTTTTCTTTTTCTCCCCCTGGGACATTATAATAACTGTTGTAGAATTTATATTGGGTCAGCCTGATGGCTTCCGGCGCTTCAACGATGATATATGCGGCCGTTTTATCCACGCTTGATACCCACCCGCTCGCATTTCCTTTCCATCCATTCACCAGAGCAGCATAGTTGTCTGTGCCCTCCAGTGCAGTGAGCTTCACGGGGTCTTCTGCCAGGGCCGCGCCGGGCAGCAGGGTGAGCAGCAGGGCCAGCAGCAGGGCGTATGCATATATCTTCTTCATGGCTGTATATCCTCCGGTGCTTTTTGCCCTGCTCCTAAGGTAAAAAGCCTTGTATTGAAAGGGAATTGCATTGGAATAGCATATTCCAATGCAAGGGAGTACTCCCTTGGCTCGTGGCCTGTGTACTTATTAAGCTATATTATATCCCAACGGGCGTGGCGGTACTACCGTTTTTTATTATATCTACAATATTTTTATGCCGTATTGACGCTATCACGGTGGTTCCACTAAAGGCCGCCCCAAGCCTGCGGCCGTTTTCAATATCCTCCGGCTGCTCCGCCTTGTTAAAGAGCACTGTGTCTCCATAGTCCACCAGCCTTGCGGCATCCTCCGGGGTAACGATATGGCTGACATCCGTGCCAAGGGCCTTTGCATACAGCTCCGGCCGGTGGGCCGCCTCCTGTATGGGTCTGCCCACACCATCTGCCCCTATTACGTATATTACCCTTGCCCCCCGGGGTATTACAGGCTCAAAGGAGGCATGGGCCTTGAGGGGCAGCCCCATGGAGCCATCCGCCTCGGTAAGCACATAATCTGCAACGGTAGCCATATCCTCCACGGCAATGGTGGAGGGGCCCAGCTTTTCCGCCATCATTTCCCCAAGGCAGATTACCGGAGTATCCCGCAATACGCTCGCTATCTGCCCGCAGTTTTTTCCCATATACAGGGGCAGATTCATGGGAGGATAGATGCGGGTGGTGGTGCATACTATTACCCGGCCCTGCCCCCTGAGCTCCTCTGCCAGGGCCATCATGAGGCTGGTCTTTCCCCCGCCGCCGATTATGGCGGTAATGCCCGGCTTTATGGACAGCGCCTCTGAAAATTTCATATTTTCCCCTCCCTGCTGATTTTATAAAAACAGTGCGCCGCAGCGTATGTGTGCGGCGCACGGGCATTATATGCCGGTGTCTGTTACTTGGTTTTAAGGCTCATCATGTCATCCAGAGACATCTGGCTGGCAAAGCTCATGGTCAGCATACGCTGGCTGGGATTGTCAAACAGATTGCTCATGGGGGTGCGGTCGTGAATATGGCGCACCGCCTCTGCAAACATGGGAGCGGCGGACAGTATCTTTATCTTGCTGCTGCCCTTTACAGCGGGGCAGTTTACGGTATCGGTGGATACCAGCATCTTGATGGGGCTTTCTTCGATTTTCTTTACGCCCTTTTCCTGCAGCACCACGTGGGACAGGAAAGCGTAAATATCATTTGCGCCCTTATCCTTAAGGCCATGGGCAACGTCCACAAGGGTACCGCCGGAGATGGTAAAGTCATCCACCACTATGCAGTTTTTGCCCTTAACGTCGCCAATTATCTCCAGCACCTTGGCGTTTTCATCGTGACCGCTACGCATCTTGTCGCCTATGGCAACGGCGCAGCCCAGCTCATTGGCCATCAGGCGGGCACGCTTTGCGCTGCCTGCATCGGGGGATACCACCACCAGGTCGTCATTTACTATGCCAAGATACCTTGCATAGGCGCACAGCAGCTCCTGAGCATAAAGGTGATCCACAGGCTTCTTGAAGAAGCCCTGCACCTGGGCAGCGTGAAGGTCCATCGTGACCACGCGGTCAGCGCCGGCAAGCTCTATGCACTCGGCGCACACCCTGCCGCGGATGGATACGCGGGGCTCGTCCTTCTTATCGCCCTTGGCGTAGCTGAAGTAAGGTATTATGGCGGTTACGCTGTTTGCGCTGGCCCGCTTGAAGGCGTCCAGGAAGAACAGCAGCTCGGCAAATTCATTATTGGGATCCAGGCCCAGAGTCTGAACAAAGTATACGTCCTTGTCACGGATGCTCTCGTTTATGCGTACGAATGTGTTTCCCTCGGAAAATACCATAGTTGAGCAATCGCCCAGCGGACTGCCCAGATATTCACACATCTGGCTGGCAAATTCCTTACTGGCGCTGCCTGCAAAGATCTTGATTATTCCTTCGGACATAAGTACATAATCCCCCTTATAGTTGTCATCTGTATTATAACAAATTCCCCCGCCTTAGGCAACGAACCCTCCCCTGGCAAATGCAGGAATCATTTCATGCGCTATAAGGCCGCCTTATCGATAAACCCCGGGATATAGCTATAAAAGGGGAATAAACAGGGGGGTATCTTTCAGGTACCCAGTGGAATACCCTTCAGTGCATCAAATCCTTCATATCAAAAAGTTATATCCCCGTATCCAGGGAGCTGAAATAGTCGTATGCGGCCTCCAGTGCGGGGGTCTCCCAGTAGGCTGCGCCTATGAGGGTATCCCGGTTTTTCCCGTGAAAATCGCTGCCGCAGGTGGGTACCAGCCCATACCTTTCCCCAAGGGAGAGGAACTGGCTGAGCTGGCCCGGTGTGGAGGCGGGATAATAGGCCTCTATGCCCCACAGGCCGTAATCCGCCAGCTCCCTGACGATGGCATGGGGATCGCCCTTCAGCTTGCAGGGGTGGGCCAGCACGCATACGCCTCCCGCCTCCCTGCCAAGCTCCACGGCCTCCCGCCTGGATATTCTCCTGCTGGGCACATATGCGGGCGCGCCGCTGCCGATATACCGCTCAAAGGCATCCCCAAGGGATGAAGCATACCCTGCCGCCGCCAGCGCCTTGCCGATATGCAGCCGGGTGTCATTTCCCCGGCTGTGCTCCATAAGGGGCTCCACATCCCTGCCCATTTTTCTCAGCTTTGCAAGTATAAGGCGGTTTCTTTCCTCCCGCTCCCCCCTGCGCCATTGCTCATAGCTGAGTATGGCGGGGTGCTCCGGGGCTATGCCCAGGGCCAGAATGTGCAGCTCTGAGGTGTATTCCGCATCTATCTCCATGCCGGGTATCACCTTTACCCCCGCCTCCCTGCCGGCCTTTACTGCATCGGCGCAGCCTGAGGCAGTATCGTGATCCGTAAGGGCCATAAGTGTCACCCCCCGCTCCAGCGCCATGGCGGGCAGCTGCTCCGGGGCAAAGGTACCATCCGACATATCCGAATGCATATGCAAATCAAAGGGCTTCATAATTATCATCTCCTGAAAAAACAGGCGGGACTTTTTCCTGTCCCGCCCTTTTGTCTATTCTTTACTGGTTGTGGCTTTTGCCCGGCATGGGTAACCCTACTGCCGGTCCTCCTCATCCTGCTCATCCTGCTCATGGTGGTCGTCAGGCAGCACCTGGCCGGGATGATAGAAGCCGTCATTCTCATCGGAGGGCTGCTGGGGCTTTTCGGCTTCCTCAGCCTCTGCCTCGGCCTCCTCCTCCAGCACCTCCTGGTCGGGAGCTTCCAGCTCGGCCTTTTTCTCCTTGTAGCTCTTGAGCTCCACAGGCTGATTGAGGAATATCTTTTCAAATTCCTCGCCGGTGATGCGCTCGTACTCGATAAGGTACTTCACCACCCGATCCAGCGCCTCACGCTCGGCCACCAGCACGTCCTTTGCCCTCTGGAACTGCTCCTCCAGTATGCGGCGGATTTCCTTATCCACCTTGGCGGCCACTTCCTCGGAGTAATTGCGCTGATGTCCCCAATCCTTGGCTATGAATACCTCTGAATCGCCTCCCAGGAATACGGGGCCTATTTCATCGCTCATGCCGAATTCTATTACCATGCGCCTTGCAAGCTCGCTTGCGTGCTTAAGGTCGCCTATGGCGCCGGTGCAGATGTCATCCAGGGCGATGCTCTCGGCCACACGGCCGCCCATGCTCATGGCTATCTGGTCGAGTATTCTGCCACGGGAAACGTGGGAATCGTCATTATCCGGCATGGTCATGGTGTAGCCTGCTGCCTGACCTCTGGGTATGATGGATACCTCATGGACGGGGTCGCAATGCTCCATCCTGTAGGCAACTATGGCATGGCCCGCCTCATGGTAGGCGGTTATCTTCTTATCTTCCTCAGTGACCACACGGCTGCGCTTTTCAGGGCCTACAACTGTGCGGGTAATGGCCTCCTCCAGCTCCACCATGGTGATGCTCTTTTTCCTGTAGCGGGCAGCAAGTATGGCGGCCTCGTTCAGCACGTTTTCCAGATCAGCACCGGTCATGCCGCTGGTGCGCTTTGCCAGCACCTCCAGGTCAACATCCTCCGCAAGGGGCTTGCCCTTGGCGTGTACCCTGAGTATGGCCTCCCTGCCCTTAACGTCGGGATAGCCCACGGTTATCTGCCTGTCAAACCGGCCGGGGCGCAGCAGCGCAGGGTCAAGTATGTCAGGGCGGTTGGTGGCAGCAAGAACTATTATGCCCTCATTTACCGCAAAGCCGTCCATCTCCACCAGGAGCTGGTTAAGGGTCTGCTCACGCTCATCGTGTCCGCCGCCCAGGCCTGCGCCTCTCTGGCGGCCCACGGCGTCTATCTCATCTATAAATACCACTGCCGGGGCAAACTTTTTGGCGTTGCCGAAAAGGTCTCTTACACGGCTTGCGCCCACGCCCACAAACATCTCCACAAAGTCAGAGCCGGAAATTGAGAAGAAGGGTACCCCCGCTTCCCCTGCCACTGCCTTTGCAAGGAGTGTCTTACCTGTGCCCGGAGGGCCCACCAGCAGGCAGCCCTTGGGTATGCGGGCGCCCATCTTGGTGAAGCGCTTGGGGGAGCGCATAAACTCCACCACCTCACGAAGCTCTTCCTTTTCTTCATCGGCACCGGCCACATCCTCAAAGGTGACCTTGGTCTGCCCATCCATATTGGTGCGGGCACGGCTCTTGCCGAAATTCATCACGTTATTGCCGCCGCCCTGGGCGCGCATCATAAATATGTACAACAGCGCCATGCCGCCAAAGAGCAGCAGATAGGGCAGTATTGTAGCAAAGATGCCCGGCTCGGGAGGCAGGTTTATCTTAAGGTCAAAGGTATAATCCGCCTGGGTCACGTTTTCCGGCGCAATGCCGGTAAGCTCGGCGGTGATATTCTGCATATCCTCTGTGAATATCTCCAGGGAGGGGATATTTGTGTAAAAATCCATCTCCTCCGGGAACAGAGCCGCATCCACCTCGCCGTCGGTATATATGCCCACCAGCTTCAGCTCTGTCACCTCGGCTGCGGCCACCCTGCCTTCACGCACTGCCTTTATAAAATCGGAATAGGCGATGCCCTCCACCTTTGTGCCGCTAAGGTCAAAGCCGGATACCAGCAGGACGATTATCCCCATCAGTATTAGATACACCAAAGGTGTGGAAAGTCTCTTTCTGTTTTTCAATTCATTACCTCCCCCGGTATGCCCCATTGAATTAAGCATACCACATGCGAGTTAAAACTATCCTCATCATATTAACACAAAAACCTATCCATTCATACCATAAATAATCAAAATTAAGTGAAAAAACCGTGACTTTCACCTTTAAATAAAGCTAAAACAGGGTTTACAAACCGGCCCGGTAATAATATAATGTAAGCTGATTGAACAGTGATTCAAATATCACACAATATCAACGCAATGACCGGGACACACGGTGGACTGGACGCCCAAGAGAGCCGCCCATAATGGTGAAAGGGCAGCGGCATCATCCCCTCCATACGCATCCCCCGGGAGCGCTCAGGTGAAAGCAATCATAGCCCGGGCCGGCTGCCCTCCGTTACAGGGGCATATTGAGAGGGCGTTATTTTCTGCGCCAACTCGGGTGGTACCGCGCATAGTATGCGTCCCGATATTCGGGGCGCTTTTTTAGTGTCTGCGGCGCTTACCCCTTAAAATATCCACTACAATATAAGGAGACTCAGGAATGTACAAAAAGGTTCCCACTTCACTGGACTTTGTTTCCCGTGAAAAAGAGACGCTGGCCTTCTGGAAGCAGAACCACATCTTTGAAAAAAGTGTAGAGCTGCGTAAGGGCGCTCCCGCCTATACCTTCTACGATGGCCCCCCAACTGCAAACGGTAAGCCCCACATTGGCCACGTGCTGACCCGTGCCATGAAGGATATCATCCCCCGCTACAAGACCATGCAGGGCTACGACGTGCTCCGCAAGGCGGGCTGGGATACCCACGGCCTGCCCGTTGAGCTGGAAGTGGAAAAGCAGCTTGGCCTGGATGGCAAGGAGCAGATAGAGGGCTACGGCGTTGTGCCCTTCATAGACAGGTGCAAGGAATCCGTATGGAAGTACAAGAGCGAGTGGGAAGTAATGTCCGACCGCATGGGCTTCTGGGCGGATATGGACGACCCCTATATCACCTACAAAGATGATTATATCGAATCCGAATGGTGGGCCCTTAAGACCATTCACGAAAAGGGCCTGCTCTACAAGGGCCACAAGATAGTTCCCTACTGCCCCCGCTGCGGCACTGCCCTCTCCTCCCACGAGGTAGCTCAGGGCTATAAGGACGTTAAGGAGACCTCCGCCACCGTTCGCTTCATCGTTCCCGATGAGGAAAACACCTACTTCCTGGCCTGGACCACCACCCCCTGGACCCTCGCCAGCAACGTGGCGCTGTGCGTAAACCCCGGCGTTACCTATGCCTATGTAAAGGTGGACGGCAAGGAGACCCTCATACTTGCAAAGGACCTTATCTCTACCGTGCTTGAGGGCCACGATACCGAAATAGTAAAAGAGGTTACCGGTAAGGAGCTTGAATACAAGCACTACCAGCCCCTGTTTGAATGTACCCGCAAGGCAGCCGGCGGCAAGGACGCTTTCTTCGTAATGTGCGACGATTACGTCACCACCACCGACGGTACCGGCATTGTACACTGCGCCTCCGCCTTTGGCGAGGACGACTACAGGGTATGCAAGCGCTATGACCTGCCCTTCGTGCAGATGGTGGATACCAAGGGCGAAATGTGCGGCGGCACCCCCTGGGACGGCACCTTCGTAAAGAAGGCAGACCTGCCCATACTTATGGACCTTGAAAAGGAAGGGCTGCTGTTTGCCGCACCCAAGTTTGAGCACAGCTATCCCTTCTGCTGGCGCTGCGATACTCCCCTCATCTATTATGCAAGGGCCTCCTGGTTCATTGCCATGACCAAGGTAAAGGACAAGCTGATAGAGTACAACAAGCGCATCAACTGGATACCTGAAAACATAAAGGAAGGCCGCATGGGCAACTTCCTTGAAAACGTTATAGACTGGGGCCTTTCCCGTGAGCGCTACTGGGGCACCCCCCTGCCCGTATGGATGTGCGACAAGTGCGGCAAGGTGCACGTTGTAGGCAGCCGCAAGGAGCTGAGCCAGCTTTCCGGCTGTCCCGAGGATGTGGAGCTGCACAAGCCCTACGTTGACCCCATCACCTGGGGCTGCGAATGTGGCGGCACAATGCGCCGTGAGCCTGTGGTAATAGACTGCTGGTTCGATTCCGGTGCAATGCCCTTTGCCCAGTGGCACTATCCCTTTGAAAACAAAGAGGAATTTGAGCGCCGCTATCCTGCAAACTTCATAAGCGAGGCCATCGACCAGACCCGTGGCTGGTTCTATACCCTTTCCGCTGTAGCCGCCTGCCTGTTTGACCAGCCCGCCTTCCTCAACTGCATCGTCCTTGGTCACGTTCAGGATAAGGAAGGCCGCAAGATGAGCAAGCACATCGGCAACGTGGTAGACCCCTGGGTGCTGCTGGATAAGCAGGGCGCAGACGCTGTGCGCTGGTATTTCTATACCTCCTCCATGCCCTGGCTGCCTAATCGCTTCTCAGAGGAGGCCGTATCCGAATCACAGCGCAAGTTTATGGGCACCTTCTGGAACACCTATGCCTTCTATGTGCTCTATGCGGATATTGACAGCTTTGACCCCACCAAGCACTCCCTGGTAAGAGAAAACCTCTCCCCCATGGATCTTTGGATACTTTCCCGCCTGAATACCCTCATGGGCAAGGTAGAGGGGTATCTTGACGAGCTGAAGATGACCGAGGCCGGCCGCGAGATGCAGGTATTCATGGATGACCTGTCAAACTGGTATGTGCGCCGCTGCCGTGAGCGCTACTGGGGCAAGGATATGACCGCCGACAAGGAAGCGGCCTATATGACCCTTTACACCGTGCTCAATACCATGACTCTCATCTCCGCTCCCTTCATCCCCTTCATGGCTGAGGAGATGTATCAGAACATAGTCCGCACTGTGGATAAGAGCGCCCCCGAAAGCGTACACCTTTGCGATTGGCCCAAGGCTGATGCAAGCTTCATAGATGCAGAGCTGGAAGCCAATATGGCCGCCGTTCTCGACATAGTGGTGCTGGGCCGCTCCGCCCGCAACTCCGCCAATATCAAGAACCGCCAGCCCATAGGCGCCATGTACGTTCAGGGCCGCAAGCTGCCCGATATGTACGTTTCCATCATTGCAGACGAGCTGAACGTAAAGCAGGTGAATTTCGTGGATGACGCCTCATCCTTCATCACCTACAGGGTAAAGCCCCAGCTCAAGACCCTTGGCCCCCGCTATGGCAAGATACTGCCCAAGATAAACCAGTATCTTGCAGGCGAAGGCATAGGCAATGCTGTGGTGGCCGCCCATAATGCCGGGGAAAACTACAAGTTTGACCTGGAGGGCACCCAGGTGCTGCTGAGCCGTGAGGACGTGCTGGTATCCACCGAGCAGAGCGCAGGCTTTGTGGCAGTGAGCGAGCATGACCTTTCCGTCGTGCTGGATACCAACCTTACCCCCGAGCTCATAGACGAGGGCTTTGTAAGGGAGATAGTCTCCAAGGTACAGACCATGCGTAAGGAAGCCGCCTTTGAGGTGACTGACCACATCGCCCTGTCTCACGATGGCAGCCAGCGCATCGAGGAGATATTCGAAAAGTACGGCAGCAGCATAGCCGCCGACACCCTTGCAGATTCCATCACAAAGGGCTCCGCAGGCTTCACCAGGGAATGGAATATAAATGACGAAACCGTCACCCTGGGCGTGGAAAAGAAGTAATAAAAAGCCATAAAAAGGGCCGTGTATCACAGAAATGATACACGGCCTTTTCCTATACTACATAAGTACCCAAAAATTTAACAACACAGCACGCATCTTTTATGATAAAATAGAAGCACACTCAGGAGATATATTCTATAAAATGAAGCAAAATCTTAAAACCCTTACCAGAATACTCATAATCCTCATACTGTACTTTCTCAGCCAGGCTGTGCTTATGACGGTATTTGCCGCCATAGGGGGCATGGGCGTTCAGGGAGATATTCAGGGGGCCATGGAGGCCTTTCTGGAAGAAAAGGCATCCCTCATCTCCCTTGTACACAATGGCCTCATAATCGCTGCCCTGCTGCTGTATCGCCGCAGGAGCCCCCGGGCCATGGAGGAAATGCCACTGGGCCCCGTTTCTCTGAAGGAGGCTGCCCTCTACACAGGCGGCGGCATATGCTTTGCCCTGGTGGTATCAGGAGCATTGTCCCTGCTGCCCATACCGGAATCTGCCATGGCCCAGTACAGCTCCGCCCTGAGCAGCAGCATATCCGGCACCCTGGCAGAAAGGCTGCTTTCCGTGGTGATATTTGCCCCGGTGGCAGAGGAGCTGCTTTTCCGCGGCATAATATACGGCTCATTTAAAAAAACCGCCCGCAGGATAGTGGCCGTGGCTGCCTCCTGCGCCATATTCGGCCTCATGCATCAGGACCCCCTGTGGATGATATACGCCTTTATAATGGGCCTTGGCCTGACCCTTACTCTGGATGCAGCGGGCACGCTCCTTGCGCCCATGCTGCTGCACGTGGCATTCAATTTTACCGGCTCTGTCATCACTCCGCTATTGGACAGCATACCCGCATATATACTCATACTGCCCCTTGCAGGCTGCGTGCTGTTCATCCGCAAAATGGCCGCCCTTAATACCGGCAACAGGGAGGAAAAGTAAATGCATCAGGAAACCAATACCTCAAATTCCAATAAGCGCAGTGACCTTTTGCTGTTTTTCGGGCTGGTGCTGCTGCTGATACTGGCCCGCTTTCTGCTGAGCCTTATTCAGGCAGTGGGCGGCGGGGCAATGCAGCTTATAGTATTTGCCCTGCTGGGAGCCATATGCTTCCTGGTGTACAAGAAGCGGTTCTGCACCTATCGCTACACCCTCTTTAATAAGGAGCCTGAGGAGGGCGAGCTGGATGAATACGGCAACCAGGCCACCCTGCCACTGCCCCTTGGCACATTCATAATAGAGCAGCTCAGCGGCAGCCGTGGCGGCGTGGTGGCCAATATAGCCCCCGGGGATATGCTGAGCCTTATCGCTCCCCCTGCCGGCCTGCCCTCAGAGCCCGACGGTCACTCCTCCCTTAAAAAGCCTCCCCTTTACGGCAATGGCAAAAGGGAGCAGGCCCATATACTTCTTTACCGTGACAATGGCGTAAAAAAGGCGCTGGCCTTCTGCCCCTCAGAGGAGCTTGCAGTCATGCTCAAGGAGATCATAGACGCAGTCAATGCATAGTTGCAGCGGCGGCGAATAGGATATATAATTAAAACAAACAGACGGAGGACATACTCATGAAGCTTATATACGCAATAGTGCAGAATGACGACTCCAAAAAGCTCATACGGGAGCTTACCAATCGGCGTATCAGCGTTACCCGCATCTCCTCTACCGGCGGCTTCCTTCATAACGGCAACAGCACCCTTATGATAGGCGTGGAGCCTGACAGGCTGGCTGAGGCCCTTGACATCATCAAGGATAAATCCAGCACCCGCAAGGAGTATATGGTAGTACCCTCTGCAGTGCCCGGCTACATTGATAATTCCCCCGCCCCTGTACAGGTAACGATGGGCGGCGCAACGGTATTCGTAGTAGATGTGGAGCAATTCTACAAGTATTGATAACATACCCACCGGTATACACCAGGCGGAGGGGCGGCTGCTTTCGGCTATTGCCGAGGGGCATATTTCCCACGCCTGTTTTATTTCCTGCCCGGATCTTGATATGGCGGAGATACTGGCAAGAAAGGCCGCAGCCCTTCACTGCACCGGCGCTGCTGACCCTGCCCGCCTTTCCCGCACCGGGGACTGCATAATCCCCTCCAGCTACAAGGCAGAGGCCATACGGGAGGAAATAATATCAGAGCTTGCAACCAGCTCCTTTTCCGGCGGCAGGCGGGCCATATTGCTGCTAAACGCCCATACCATCCGGGAGGATGTGCAAAATCTGCTGCTCAAATCCATTGAGGAGCCTCCCGAGGGCACCCTGTTTTTGCTTACCGGCAATTCCGCAGGGCTGCTGCCCACCATACGCTCCCGCTGCACCACTGTGCTGTGCGGCATGCCCACCCGTGAGCAGGTGGCAGAGGAGCTTATATCCATGGGCGCAGATAGCCGTGAGGCTGCTCTTTTTGCCGCCCAGGGCGTTACCCTTACCCAGGCAAAAAAGCTATGGCGCTCCAGGGAGCACCGTGCCCTTAGAAAGGCCGCACAGGATGTGCTTATCGAGCTGCTTTCAGGAAAGATTCCCTTTGAAAGGCAGCAGGCCGTGGCCTCCCTTGACGGGGCTGGGTATATGCTTTCCTTCATGAAAGACCTGCTCACCTACCACGAGCAGGGCGTTATAAGCGAAAATCCCGACAGGGCTTCCGATATAAGCGCCATTTCCTCCCGCTTTACAACGGGGCGGATAAACTGTATCATAGAGAAGCTGGCCTCAGCCATGGAGCGGCTGAATACAAATGCCTCAGCCTCCAGCACCTTTACGAGGCTTTTTACCGAAATTACAGAGGAGTTTATACATAATGACTAAGGTTATAAGCGTAAGATTCAGAGGGGGGAGCAAGCACTATTACTTTGACCCGGCAGACCTTGAAATAGGCCAGGGAGACGGCGTAATAGTAGAGACCGCCCGCGGCACGGAATACGGCGAGGTGGCCGTTGGGATACACGAGGTGCCTGACGAGCAGGTGGTGCAGCCCCTCAAGGGCGTAATACGCATCGCCACCCCCAGAGATAAGGAAATGCGGGACAGCTACCAGGCCAAGGAAAAGGACGCCTACGCCATCTGCATGGAAAAAATACAGGCCCACAAGCTGGATATGAAGCTGGTGGATGTGGAATACACCTTTAACGGCTCAAAGATAGTTTTCTACTTTACTGCGGACGGCAGGGTGGATTTCCGTGAGCTGGTAAAAGACCTTGCCTCAGTATTCAAGACCCGCATAGAGCTCAGGCAAATAGGCGTAAGGGATGAGGCAAAGCTGCTGGGCGGCCTTGGAAGCTGCGGCAGGCCGGTATGCTGCAAGGCATTTCTGCCGGACTTTCAGCCTGTATCCATAAAAATGGCCAAGGAGCAGAGCCTTTCCCTCAGCCCCACCAAAATATCCGGCATATGCGGCAGGCTCATGTGCTGCCTGAAATACGAGCAGGATTGCTATGAGTCCATGCGTAAGCAGATGCCAAAGGTTGGCCGGGAGGTGGGTACCCCCGAGTGCCTTACAGGCACCGTAGTAGAAAACAACGTAATATCCGAAAAGACCCGGGTAAAGCTCACCCTGCCTGACGGCACCATCGAAATACGGGAGTATCCCTTCCGGGAGCTGAAATTCTCCAGAGGCGGCGGCAAGGGCAGGCAGGTGGAGCCTGATCCTGAGGTGGATGTCTCAATGGATGTGGAGCCCGAAGAGCTTGCTGCCCTCCTTGAGGAGGAAAAGGCGGATATGCGGGAACGGGGAATGTCAAAGGATGATCTGTAAATATTCCCGATTGACAATAAATATTTCCGTGTTACAATAATAGATGAAAAAAACCGTGGAGGTATATATCAATGGCATACGTAATCACCGATGAATGCATCAGCTGCGGCGCTTGTGAAGCTGGCTGCCCCGTAGGCGCCATCTCCCAGGGCGATGATCACTATGTTGTAGATGCTGGCACCTGCATCGAGTGCGGCGCTTGTGCTGCCAACTGCCCCGTAGGCGCTCCCGTTCAGGAGTAACCCGCAAAGCTAAATTTGCTCAAAAAAAGAATGGCCCATCCGGGATGGGCCATTTTTTATGAAGAAAAATACTACAAGTCAGGAATTATTTATCGCTATGGAAAACACTCAGACTCAAAACAAAATGGGCACCCTGCCCGTACCCGGGCTGATACTCAAAATGTCCCTGCCCATGATGGTATCCATGCTGGTGCTTGCCACCTACAACGTGGTAGACAGCATATTCGTATCCCGCATCAGCGAGAACGCACTCACTGCGGTATCCCTCGTATTTCCCTTTCAGATGATAATAAACGCCGTGGCAATAGGTACTGCCGCAGGCGCGAATTCTCTTATAGCCCGCAAGCTGGGCGCCAGGGAGCAGGAGGCTGCAAACAGGGCCTCTACCAATGCCATGTTCCTTTCGGTAATCAGCGGCCTGTTTTTCTTTGTATTCTTCCTGCTGCTGACCCCCACCCTGGTGGATATATTCACGCCTGAAGCCGAAATAAGAAACTATGCCATCACCTACCTTGGCTGGGTAGGCATGCCTGCCATATTTGCCTGCGTGCAGGTAATGGAGGAAAAGATACTCCAGGCCACAGGCAATACCATTCACTCAATGCTCATACAGCTTACAGGTGCAATATTTAACCTGATATTTGACCCCATTCTCATATTCGGCCTGCTGGGCTTCCCTGCCCTTGGCGTAGCCGGCGCAGCCATTGCCACCGTTGGCGGCCAGATGGTGGGCATGATACTGGGTGCAGTGCTAATACTTAACAAAAAATGTCTAGTTCAGCTCAATTTCAAGGGCTTCCGCCCCTGCCGCAAAACCATTGGGGAAATATACACCGTGGGCATCCCCAGCATATTCCTGCAGATGGTGGGTTCCATAATGAACGTGGGCCTGAATAAGATACTCATAAGCTTCACCTCCACCGCCGTAAGCGTAATGGGCGTATATACCAAGCTTCAGTCCTTCGTATTCATGCCCGTAATGGGACTTAACAGCGGCACCATGCCCATAATAGGCTACAATTACGGCGCAAAGAACAGAAAGCGCGTTATGGACGCCCTCAAGTACAGCTCTATCTATGCCTTCTGCATAATGGTGCTGGGGTTCATACTGTTCCAGTTCTGCTCGCCGCTGATGCTGGAGCTGTTTGATGCATCCCCCGCCATGATGGAGATAGGTGTACCCGCCCTTAAGACCATAAGCCTCTGCTTCCCCATGGCTGCGCTGAGCATAATGTTCTCCTCATTGTTCCAGGCCATAGGAAATGGCAAGCTGTCCTTCCTTATGTCCGCCCTGCGCCAGCTCATAGTGCTGCTGCCCGCTGCGTACATACTGTCCAGGCTGTGGGGGCTTTCCGCCGTATGGTATGCTTTCCCTGTGGCTGAAGTCGTCGCCCTGATATTTGCCACCATAATGCTGGTAAAGGTATACAATGCCCAGATAAGGTATCTGGAGGACTAATATAAAGCCAAAGGATACCTGTAGCTTCCTCAGGCTGCATCAGCAGAGCTTACCCCTGTGAGCCCATGCGGTAGGCAGGCCCTGAGGAGCCGGGCCAGTAAAGCTCGAATATCCATATGATGATAAAAAGCCACCCCATGGCAGCTGCCATGGGGTGGCTTTATGCTTGTATGTGAGGCTATTGTTCCTTATTGCCTTCCTCGGCTTCCGGCTGCCCGGCCTGGGGCTTATCCTCGTTTTCCAGGCTCAGATACATACCGCAGCGGGGGCAGTTTTCAGGTATGCCGCCGGTGTATTTTATCAGCTTGCAGCCGCAGCCCGGGCACTTGTAAAACAGCAGCGCCTGCAGAAGCCCAAGGGCAAATACTGCCACGGCAGCTATCATAAGGGCAGTGACCAGCTTTTCATTCTTAAAGCACATGCTTGCAGCCAGCAGCACCAGCCCTGAATCAATGCCTATCCACATCAGCTTTCTGCTAAGTTTATAATCCATGATACGCTCTCCTTTATGGGTGATATTATGGTAGCGGCTCTGCCGCAAATCAGTACTGGATGGCCTCCGTCCAGAAGTGGTTGCCATAGATGTCGGTGAGGCGATAGGTCACTCTGGGGCTTACCTGGCCTATGTCCACATTGCTTATGAACAGCTCGCCCTCCACCGTCATCTGGTTGCCCAGCATGTAGGTATCCTGATACTCGCCCTCATAGCTGTAGTAATCGCACAGGAAGTCTATAACGTCCCCTTCCTTTATCTCGATAAGGCCCTTCATAACGGTATCCGTCTCATCCTCATCGTATACCTTGCGGGCGCCTGCCACGGTGCCATACTCATCCTGGTCTGAGAATACCAGCACCAGCTCCACCCTTTCCCCATTGAGCAGCGCAGGCACGGTGCCTGTGATAACGTAGGTATCCCCGTCAATATCATTGCTCTGCATGGTGTAGCTGACCACCTGGCCGTTTATGGCTATCCAGGTATTATCATAATCCAGCACAAGGTCAAGGTCATCATCAAAGTAATAGGTATTATCCAGGCCCAGGTCTATAAAGCCCTCGCCATCATCAGCGTATACATTCAGCTCCACATCCTGTATAAGCTCCCATTCCTCATCTGTAAGCTGCAATACCTTTGTGCCGTTTTTATCCGTGGCCACAAGGCGGGATGCATCCAGAGAATTTTCCTGATAGTATTCCTGGCTCTGCATCATGCGACCGGAATCCAGCCAGGAGTAGCCTGAGCTTGAGCCTGCCAGCATGCTGAGCAGGTCTGCATAGCTGCTGCCCCCGGAATATGCGCCTGAGCCGGAGCTGTATGAGCTGCCGCCATATGAGCCGGAAAGGGCTGAGGACAGCAGGCTGCCCAGCATATCTGCGCTGTTTCCGCTGCCGGTCATATTGCCAAAGAGGGAATCAAGGGGGGAGCCTGTGGAGCTGGATACAAGCTGGCCGCCTGAGGCCATGCTTGCAAAGCTCCTTATGCAGGCGGTATAGGTCTCATCCATGCCTATCTCGTCGTATATATCCACCATGGTGCTCATGGAGGACAGGCGGTTATAGGGGAAGAATATGGATATGCCGTTTGCATTGGCAAGGGATGAGGATACTCTGTTGTACTTTACGCAGCTCCTCAGCGCCTCTGCAAGGGCCTTGCTCTCGGCAGTGCCCATATTGTCGGCAAAGTGTATAAGGTCTATCTGGTTTATACCGGAGGAAAACTCCTTGGCCCTGCTTCTTGCATTGGATACCACCGCATAGTTGTCGGATTCTATAAGCTCCATGGTGGAGGAAGCGAAGCTGTTGAATGCCTCAGGCACTGTGCCTGCAAGCTCCGCAAGGTCCACTATGGACAGGGTGGTCTGGCTGGAGGAGGACTGCTGACGGCAGGCCACGGTAAAGTCGTCAATTATCTTCTTGCCTATGGATACGGTATCCATTGAGGTATTCTGGGAAAGCTGGGTGAGCCAGCCGGTATAATACCAGCCGCAGCCCGGCTCCGTTTCCTCGGAGGCAATGAAGTAATCCGCATACTGCTCTGCCACAAGGGCAGTTTCCAGCGTGGCCATAAGGCAGGCGTCAAAGCCTATAAAGTCAAACTCGCAGCCTGCATCCCCAAGGGCCCTGTTGAATACATCCAGCGTCATAGAGCTGCCGGAAAACAGCTCATCGTAGCCATAGCCCGATGCAGAGCCTCCGCCATGATCCCACATTATAAGGGCATAGCGGTTTGCAGGAAAGTTGGTTTTGCAGTAGTTGATAAACTCGGTAAGGGTGGAGCCCTTTGTCATGGACTTTTTGCCTATATCAGACTGAAGCCGTACTATGCCCTCGCTCTTTACCTGGTATATCTGATTTGTGCTGTTGCTGATAACGGTATTCTGCCACTTTTTGGCGCCGCCCGTTTCGACTATTACGTTTACATTGTCGCTTATATCGGCATGAAGCATCTCATTAAGGTCTGAAGTGGCCATGCCGTAATTGCTCTCCAGGTCGGTGCCGCACATATATACCATTATGGTATATACATCCTGCCCGTTGCCCAGTATTTTGGTGCGCTTTTCCCTTGCCTGATTGGATACGGCGGTATTTGCCGCCACCTCCTGAGTCTGGGCGGTGGTGGGCTTGGGAGTTGCCACAGGGGCAGGCTCGTATACTGTAAGGTCAGAATCCTGCTCGTAGCCGGCAGAGCCGCCCAATACGCCAGAAAGGCCGCCCGCCGCACACCTTATCAGCATGGAGGCCACAGCCAGTATCACCACGAGGGTTATTATTCTCTTAAGGCAGCCGCCATTTTTTCCGCTGCCGCCATTGCCGTTATTGCCGCGGCCCAGCAGGAAGGCTATCAGCAGCCCTATGAGCCCCAATGAGGAGCCGCTGCCCCGCTCTACGCCGGAACGGCTGCCGCCTGAGGAGCCGCCGGATGAGCCGCCGCTAAGCCCCTCTCCCCTCTTGAATACATTACCGCCTCCGCTGGTAACTCTCTTTTTGCGGCCACCGCCGCCAGGTGTTCTCTGCATGATTTTCTTCCTCCCGAATGTTATCGAGTTTATTGCATAAGCGCTGCGGAGCAGCTCCTCAGCATATTCATATTTTTGCCGATATAATTTTACCATGTACAGGCTGTAATGTCATGCAAACTTGGTGTGTCATTTATATTTTTTATTTAACAGCATCTATACTGTTGTAAGAGAAAGCAATCATGTTATAATTACGTGAATAGTTAATGAATTTTAGGGCCCGCACGCCGGAGGCTACAGGCCCTGCTTTAAGGAGGAATTTTCCTTTATGACCACCGGAATGAACCTTTGGGATTCCCAGGTATGGGTGTTTATGATGGAGCTTGGGCTGCTGTTTGGCTCCATGCTCCTTGCCAATATGCTGAGAAGACTTATACCGGCCGTGCGCCGCTCCCTCATTCCCAGCTCTGTGCTGGCGGGCTTTATAGTACTCATAGTAAATGGCCTTATTCAAAAGCTCACAGGCAAGCCCCTGTCCGACCGCTCCACCCTTGAGATACTCACCTACCACGGGCTGGGCCTTGGCTTTGTGGCGCTGGCCCTCAAAAACAGCGGCAGCAATAAGGATACCGGCGGCAAAAAGGACGTATTCAATACCGGCGTTACCGTGGTAGCCACATACCTTGTGCAGGCGCTTGTGGGCCTTGCCATAACCTTTATACTGTTTTACCTTATCGGCAGCTGGGCCTGCGGCGGCCTGCTGCTGCCCATGGGCTTCGGCCAGGGCCCCGGCCAGGCCTACAACTGGGGCCATATATATGAAACTGCCACCGAGTATCTGCCCTTCCCCAGCGGCACCAGCTTTGGCCTGGGCGTGGCGGCAGCCGGCTTTATCAGCGCCAGCATAGGCGGCATAATCTACCTTAACGTCATCAAGGCAAAGGGCCGCAAGATAGGCCAGGTGGACTCCGGCGAAGAAACCGAAAACCTTTCCGCCCAGTCCATCACCTCTCCCAATGAGATACCCCTTGCCGAATCTCTGGATAAGCTGACGGTGCAGCTTGGGCTGGTATTCCTTACCTACCTGCTCACCTATGGCATAATGTGGGCGGCCTCCCTTGGGCTGGATGCCCTGGGCGGCTTCTTTGAAGGCACGGTAAAGCCCCTCATATGGGGATTCAATTTCCTCATGGGCACCCTCTGCGCCATGCTTGTAAAGGCAGTGCTGAGCTTCTTTAAGGGCAGGGGCGTAATGGTGAGGGAATACCGCAATGACTTTATGCTTTCCCGCATAGCCGGCGTAATGTTTGACATAATGGTCACCGCCTCCATAGGCGCCATAGACCTTTCTGCCTTTACCCACAGGGAATTTGTCATACCGCTGGTGCTCATATGCATAGCGGGTACTGTAGTCACCTATGTATTTCTGGATAAGGTTTGCGCCACGCTATTCCCCGGCTACAGGGATGAATCCTTCCTTGCCCTTTACGGCATGCTCACCGGCACTGCAAGCACCGGCGTGATACTGCTCCGCGAGGTGGACCCCTACTTTGAGACCCCCGCCGCAAACAACCTTATCTATCAGCAGCTCTGGGCCATAGTATTCGGCTTCCCAATGCTGCTGCTGCTTGGCGTCGCCCCCCGCTCCACCATGTGGACGATAATAACCCTCATTGCCCTTATGGTGCTGCTGGTGGTCATGTGCGTAATACTGTTCCGCGAGCAGATATTCCGTAAGGGAAGGAAATAGGCCCATGACAGCCATCTGCATCATCCTTGCCACTGTGCTGGCCTGCCTTTTTCCCGCCTGCCTGATAGACGCAATACGCAGCCAGGATGAAACCATCGCCTACAATGCCCGAAACAGGGCCTGCGTAATGTTTGGCGCAATAGTGCTGTGCATACTGCTCGTTGCAAACAGTTAGCAGCATACAGGCATCATCGCCGGAAAAGCGAAAGGCCGCCCTTGACGGCTCCCCGATCACTGCCCCCTTATGCTTAAATCCGTCTCAGAGGGCGTGTACTGAAAGCCTTCCGGCTTGCCGCCCGGCAGCAGGGGCTAAAGGCAAAAAAAACAAAGAAACTGAAAAAGCCGCATCAAGCAGATGCGGCTTTTTACTATCGGTATTTATTCGGCCTTGTCCTTGAGGAATATCACTACCCGGCGATTGGGCTCCTCGCCCTCGCTGCGGGTGGATACATAGGGGTGATTCTGCAGCGTTGCATGGAGCACCCTGCGCTCATAGGGGTTCATGGGCTCCAGTGTACGGGAGCGGCCTGTGGCCTTTACCTGGCCAGCTATCTTGCGGGCAAGGCGGGCAAGGGTCTCCTCACGCTTTTCCCTGTAGCCCTCGGTATCGATGGATACCCGGGTGTAGCCCTCCTGCTTGCGGTTGCGGTTCACAGCAAGGCTGGTAAGGTACTGCATGGCGTCCAGAGTTTCGCCCCGGTGGCCTATAAGCATACCCATGGTGGATTTGTCGATGTACAGCCTTATGCCCTCATCCTCGGCCTTGGCAAGCACCGTGCCCTCCACATTCATATGCTCCAGCAGCCCCTTGAGGAACTGGGCGGCAGGGTTGCCCTCTGCAGCCTCCAGGGTAAAGCCCTCGGGAGGCTCCTTGGGCTCACGGCGGTCATTGCGCTCCCTATCGCCCTTGCGGCGGCGATCCCGCCTGTCCCGGTCACGGCGGGGACGGTCGCTGCTCTCCTGGGCCTCGGCGGCCTCGGAGGCTTCCTGTGCCTCACCGTCGGTGGCGGCTTCCTCAGCAGCCTCGCGGCTGTCAGTGCGGTCTCTGCGCTCCCGCCTGTCCCTGCGGTCACGCCTGTCACGGCGCTCACTACGGTCACGGCGCTGGTTTTCAGGATTGAGGTAGTCGGGCAGAGCCACGTCCTCAGGCTCACGCTCGGTAAGGCGCACTATGGCGGGCTTTGCGCCTATGCCAAGTATACCCTTGCTCTCCTGCTGGATTATGTCTATCTCCACCTCGTCGATGGATATTTCAAGCTCCTTAAGGCCGTTGAATATGGCCTCATCTATGGAGCGGCCGGTTGCATCTATAGTGCGTGCCATTTTACTTTTCCGCTCCTTCCTGCTGAACGGGAGTCCTGGGGAATACCTTATTCAGCACCAGGTTTACGATTATCATGAAGATACTGGTGAGTATCCAGTAAATTGCAAAGGCTGCATTGTAGGTAAGGCAGAACCAGGCGGACATTATGGGCATTACCCACAGCATGGTCTTGCCGGTGGCTGCGCCCGGTGCGTTGGAATCCTGGGCGGGCTGACCCACCTGGCTTATCTTTGCGGCTATGAACTGGGTAACGCCTGCAAGCAGGGGCAGTATGAACCAGCCGTTATTGTAGCCTTCATATACGGCATTGAGGGGGGCCATGGCGGCATCATAGGCGGCAATGGCAGCCTCGGTATTGAGGAAGTGGTAGGCGCCGTTTTCCTGCACAGCTATGCCCAGCTCCACCAGCTTTTCCCATACGCCGGGGTTATTCTGTAAATACAGAAGCCTGTCAAGCTGGCTGGTATTTGCCAGAAACTTTGCGCCCTCCTGTATTACGGGATACAGGCCGTTATCTGCCTGCCATATGTTATTTACCCAGAGGAACTTATAGGAGCGGAGTATCTCTGCTGCGTTTTCAGAAACCAGCAGGCGGATGGTCTCCTCATAGCCCCAGAAACGGAATGCGGCTATAAAGCAGAAAAACAGCGGCATGGTTATCAGCATGGGCAGGCAGCTGCCAAACATGCTTACCCCGCGCTCCTTCATGAGCTTGCTCTGGGCCATCTGGAGCTTCTGGGGATCGTTGCCGTATTTCTTTTGCAGCTTCTGCAGCTCAGGCTGTATGGCAGCCATGGCGGCGCTGGACTTGCGGGTCTTTATATCGGAAAAGACAGTAAGGCCCCTCAGCACTACCGTGCAGATGAGAATGGTGAAGAATACGCTGTTAACGTTGCCGTATACCCATTTCATGGCCTGGAGGAACCAGGTAGTCAAAAAGAAATCACCCTGCATGGATAATCCTCGCTTTCGTATTTAAATGTAATAAATGGCGAGCGGGGCAGCCCCGGTGCAAAGCCCTCGGGGGGACCGCTCTGTGGAGGTTATGGTTCCCGCACCTTCTTGGGGGGAACAGGGTCATAGCCGCCCTTTGAAAAGGGATTGCAGCGGCATATGCGCCATAGCGCCAGGGCAGTGCCCTTAAAGGGCCCATGCACCCGTACCGCCTCCAGCCCATAGGCTGAGCAGGTAGGCGTGTACCGGCAGCATCCCGGGAAACGTGGGGAGATGTATCTGCGGTATCCCACTATTATTTCCTCTATGAGCCGCTGTAGTATTTTACTTATCCTGTTCATTCTGCTTCTTTAAAAGGGCTGCTTTTCGCAGCATGCCGTACATACTGCGCCTGATGGAGTCAAATTCCGCCTCCACCACCGCTTCCCGCGCAATGAAGATAATATCGTAGCCCGGTGTTATTTCGGGTATCAAGGGACGGAAGGCTTCCCTGAGCCTGCGCTTTACGCGGTTTCTGGTAACGCTGTTGCCGATTTTTTTGCTTACGGAAAACCCCACCTTCACCATGCCGGTTTTGGATTTATTGTATATCATCACCAGCATTCGGGAGGGGACTGACTTGCCCCTGCGGTATACATAGCGGAAGTTTTTATTCCGCTTGAGAGAATAGCAGCGTTTCACCTGGGTGGGTTTTCCTTTGCAAGTATTAGGCCCGGAGCACGGCACGCCTCCGGCCTTTCCGTGAGATAAAAAAGCGTCCTTTAAAAACTTACGGCAAGCTCAAAGCTCACGCTCGGCTTGCCGTGACCTAAGTCAAAGCCATATTTATTATGCGGACAACCTTTTTCTTCCCTTGAGCCTTCTGCGGGCCAGTACGTTGCGGCCGTTCTTGGAGGCCATGCGGGCACGGAAGCCATGTACCTTCTTGCGCTGCCTTTTTTTGGGCTGGTAAGTCTGAAGCATTTCTTGCACCTCTTTCCAATCATATTTTAAGCCGGTGCGCCGGGGCACTCGGCCTATTACGCAAACCGTCAGTTTTAGATTATATAAGAAATCACAGATGGATGTCAAGGAAAATAAGCTGATACGCGCCCTTTTTTAGCCATAAAAATTTCTTTTTCCTATTGACACAACATATTGTGTGCCTGGGCGGGCCAAAATCACAAAGGAAAAAAATTTGACACTTCAGGGCTATTGCCTGCCCATGGCAAATTTGTTATGATTTATATGCTGCCGCTTCGGACAGGGTTCCGATGCCGCTTCATTATTATTGCATATATGCCGATAACACAAAAGCCCTTTGCGGCTTTTTGTTGTCTCCAACAAAATTATCAACAATGTTGATAACTTTTTCAACAAGGGGTTAATAACATGAATGACACCATGGATCTTCACCAGCTCTGGGAGAGCGCCCAGCCGCTGATCAAAAAAAGCATGACCGCCATGAGCTATCAGCTCTGGATAGAGGGGCTTGAGCCGCTGTGCGTGCTCAACGATGCCCTTGTTTTTACCTATACCGGCGATATGGCCCTGGATACCCTTCGCAATCTTTATACCGCCCCCGTTACCTCCGCAATTGCGGATACCTCAGGCGCAGCATACCGCATTGTATTCGTATCTGCGGATGAGCGGGAGAAGTATCTCAGGCTTAAGGAGGAGGAATCCCGCCGGGAGGATACCATGCTCAACCCCAAATTCACCTTCGATACCTTTGTTATCGGGGGCAATAACAACCTTGCCCATGCTGCCGCAAAGGCAGTGGCGGACAACCCTGCCACGGCGTACAATCCTTTATTTATATATGGAGACGTGGGCCTGGGCAAAACTCACCTTATGCACGCCATAGGCAACCATATAAAAAATACCCACCCCACCTACCGCATCACCTACATCACCAGCGAAACCTTTACAAACGAGCTGATAGAATCCATAAAGGACAATGCCAATGCTCAGTTTCGCAATAAATACCGCAATGTGGATGTGCTGATGGTGGACGATGTGCAGTTTATCGCCGGCAAAAACTCCAGCCAGGAGGAGTTCTTCAATACCTTCAATACCCTCTATACCAGCGGCAAGCAGATAGTTATCACCTCGGATAAGCCTCCCAAAGAGATACCCGCCCTGGAGGAAAGGCTCCGCAGCCGCTTTGAGGGCGGACTTATAACGGATATACAGTCCCCCGATTATGAGACCCGCATAGCCATACTGAAAAAAAAGGCCGCCATGGAAAGCATAGTGGTGGATGAAAAGGTGCTGGCCCTTATCGCCTCCAAGGTCAATGCCAATATACGGCAGCTTGAGGGTGCCTTTACAAGGGTGGTGGCCTTTTCCCGCCTTACCAATACCCCTGTGGATCTGAAAATGGCAGAGGCTGCCCTTAAGGATATTGTGGACAGCCAGGAGCGGCAGGTGACAGTGCCCCTGATACAGCAGGTGGTGGCGGAGTTTTACGGGGTCACTGTGGAAAACCTCATGTCCCCCCGGCGCACGGCGGATATCACCTACCCAAGGCAGATAGCCATGTATCTTTCCAGGGAAATGACGGATATGTCGCTGAAAAATATCGGCCAGGCCTTTGGCAGGGATTATTCCACCGTAATATCCGCCTGCAAAAAAATCGAGGACGATCTGCGCTTTGATACCAAGCTGCCCCTTGTATTCAAGGATCTGAAAAAGCGCATACGGGGCGCCCAGTAGCCCATCTGCATATCAGCATACCAGAGCCGCCCCATGAAATATTTGGGCGGCTTTTACATGGGCCACGCCGGCCCACCGGAAGCAAAGGAGAAGCGCAAAATGCAATTCACAGCCATAGCAATACTGCTGATTTTTTACGGCTGCTACTTTATCAAGATGCTCGCCCAGAAAAGAAAGGGCATACAGACCGACCAGATAGGCAGAGGCAAGAAGGGCTTTGTAAAGGCCATTGAGGTCACGATGAAGATGATCACCCTCATTGTCCCACTTGCAGAGCTGGTCAGCATCATACTGAATACCTCCCCGCTCCCCATGGCCATAAGATGGTGCGGCGCAGCCATAGCCCTTATGGGGGATGCTGCCTTTGTGCTGTCCGTGCTGACAATGGGGGATAGCTGGCGGGCAGGGGTGCCTGAAAGGGATGAGACTGCGCTTATCACCGGCGGCATATACAGCATCAGCCGAAACCCGGCCTTTCTGGGCTTTGACCTTGTGTATGTGGGGATACTGCTGATGTTCTTCAACCCGGTGCTGCTAATAATATCCGCATTTGCAATGCTCATGTTTCACCTGCAAATAGTAAACGTGGAGGAGGATTTCCTCCTTGCCGCATTTGGCGATGAATACCTGACCTATCGAAAAAGGGTCAACAGATACCTTGGCCGAAAAATAAGGGCATAGCCCTTACAGCGCCTGTAATGCCACATAAATAAAAAAAGCCCGGCCTGTGATGCTGCACCACAGGCCGGGTATTATTGTTCTTTCCCGATGTAAAAGCAGTAAGCGCTATCTGTCCCTCCTGGTATTTTTCGCCATCATAAACAGGCGCAGGAAGGATATGAGGGTGGACAGCGCCGCCACCACGTATGTGGCCGCCGCAGCACCCAGCACCTTCCGGGCAGAGCCCCGCTGGTCGTAGGATATGTAGCCCCCATCCTCAGGCATATTCAGGGCACGGCTTGAGGCATTCAGCTCCACAGGCAGGGTGACCACCTGGAATATGAGCATTGCAAGAAACAGCCATACGCCTATCATGGCAAGGTTGTATGAGCCCATTATTACCCCCAGCAGGGTTATGTAGGGGGCGGCGCTGCTGCCTATGGAGGCCACGGGCAGCACCATATTGCGTATCTTTATGGGGAGATACCCCTCCTCATGCTGCATAACGTGGCCCAGCTCATGGGCGGCTATTGCAAGGGCCGCCACGCTGGAGCTGCCATACACCCCCTGGGACAGGCTCACCACGCCTGTGCGCGGGTTATAATTATCGGTAAGGCTGCCCCCTATCTGGCCCACCTGCACCCCGCTGCCGCTCTGCCTGAGTATGCGGCTGGCCATTTCAGCGGCAGATATGCCTGAGGCTGCTCCCACCGAGGAATATTTTTTATATATCTTCTGCACCCTGAACTGGGCCCATACGCCCAGAATAAATACCGCTATCACTCCGATAAAAAGTATATCGTATGAGCCATAGCCGTAGCCGTAATATGATCCGTACATAGCTTACCTCCTCCCCGCCCGGCCCCGGCCGGACTGGCTTTATCGTTATTATACCAGATGTACATGGAAAAAACTCTGCCATTGTCCTGTTTTTCATATAATGTTTCCTCTGGCGCCATGTTTTTATTGTAATATACGCCAGGTTTGTTTAATATGTATAGGGCTATTGCATTTATACAGGAAATGTGGTATAAAAATACTTATTGTACCCATTTTAAATACAGGTGTCCTTGTTTTAGGGACAAAAGGAGGATTTTATCCATGAAGGCAGCAATATTGGGCTACGGCATCGTAGGAAGCGGCGCATATGAAATTACAAGGGATTTCCCCACCGGCATTCAGGTCACCCGCGTGCTGACCCGCTCTCCCCGGCCTGAGCTGCCCTACGTTACCCAGGATTTTAACGATATACTTAGCGACCCCGATATAGAAATAGTCGCCGAGGCCATGGGCGGGCTGCATCCCGCATATGAGTACGTTACCGCAGCAATGCGGGCAGGCAAGCACGTGGTCTCTGCAAATAAGCAGCTCATCTGCCACTATTATCAGGAGCTTTTTGCCCTGGCAGGGGAGATGGGCGTGCAGCTTCGCTTCACCCCCTCCGCAGGCGGCGGCATACCCTGGCTGTGCAATCTGCTCAGGGTAAAGCGCTGCGATGAGGTGAGCGAAATATCCGGCATACTCAATGGCACCACCAATTATATCCTCTACTCCATGACCCAGCAGGGCCTGCCCTTTGAGCAGGTGCTTGCAGATGCTCAGCGCAAGGGCTATGCTGAGGCAGACCCCTCAGCGGATATAGATGGCATTGACGCCCTGAGAAAGTGCGCCATATCCGCAAGCCTTGCCTTTGATACCATAGTGGCTGAGGATTCCCTCATGGCCTTTGGCATACGGCATATCACCAAGGCGGATGTGGATAACTTCCGTGGCTTCGGCAGGGTATGCAAGCTCATGGTAAAGGCAAGGAAAAATGAATCCGGCACCATCTCAGCCTATGTGGAGCCCACCCTGCTCCCCCCCGAGGCACCGGAAAGCGCCGTTCCCCTCAATGGCAATATGACCACCCTTGTAAGCAGGTGGACAGGCCGCCTTTCCCTTATGGGGCAGGGCGCAGGCAAGTATCCCACAGGCAGCTCGCTTGTACAGGATATGATAGATATATCCCTCAATGCCTCCCCCATAGCCCCCGGCCGCACAATAGTCCGGGCGGATAATTCTGCCGAGGTGCATCCCTATTACATCCGGGCAGATTACAATTTCCGCGAAATGAAGGACCAGATGAGCTTTGAGGTGAATGGACAGTACTGCATTACGGAGCCCATATCCGTAGCAGACGCACATCTGCTGTATGAGCGCATAAGCAGTGCAGACCCCTCCGCTTTCTTTGCCGGCATAGCGGAATAAATTAAAAAAATATTTTTTCTCAGGAGATATATACGACCATGCTCAAGGTATGCAAATTTGGCGGCTCCTCCCTTGCAAGCGGGGAGCAGTTCGCAAAGGTAAAGGACATCGTAATGGCAGACAGCTCCAGAAGGGTGGTAGTGGTATCCGCTCCCGGCCGCCGCTTTTCCGGAGACAATAAGGTAACAGATCTGCTGTACCTGTGCCACGCCCATATAAAATACGGCGTGAGCTATGATGATATCTTTGCCATGATAGAGGAGCGGTACAACGAAATAAAGCAGACCTGCGGCCTTACGCTGGATCTTGATGCAGAGTTTGCCCAGATACGCTCCCACATGGGCAAGCGCATGAGCACCGATTACCTTGCCTCCCGGGGCGAATACCTTAACGCCAAGCTGATGGCCGAATACCTTGGCTACACCTTCTGCGATGCAAAGGACTGGCTGTTTTTCGGCTACGACGGCAAGCTGGACCTTGAGCGCACCTATGCCGCAGTGCAGGAGCTGATGCAGCAGCATCACAGCATGGTGCTGCCGGGCTTTTATGGCTCAATGCCTGATGGCAGCATACGCACCCTTTCCCGGGGCGGCTCGGATATAACCGGCGCACTGGCCGCCGCCGCCATAGAGGCCGATGCCTATGAAAACTGGACTGACGTTTCCGGCATACTCATGGCAGACCCCCGCATAGTGGATAATCCAAGGCCCATAGAGCGGGTCACCTACGCAGAGCTCAGGGAGCTTTCCTACATGGGCGCAGAGGTGCTCCATGAGGAGGCGGTATTCCCCGTGCGTATGAAAAACGTACCCCTCTACATAAAGAACACCAATGACCCCACCGCCCCCGGCACCCTCATACAGGAATCCTTCGAGGGGGAGGAGGACGAGCAGACCTCCACCCACTTTATTACCGGCATATCCGGCCGCAAGCACTATACCGTCATTTCCATGGGCAAGATAGGTATGTCCGGCGAGTGCGGGTTTCTTCGCAAGGCGCTGGAGGTCACCGAGAAATTCGGCGTATCCGTAGAGCACGTGCCTACCGGTATAGACAGCCTTACCCTGGTAATGCCCACAGGCAAGGTGGAGCACTGCCTGCCTGAGCTTGTGGCAGAGCTTAAGGCCGTATGCCAGCCGGATACCATAAAGGTGACCGGGGATATCAGCCTTATCGCCGTGGTAGGCCGCAAGATGGCCTTCCGCCTGGGCATATCCGGCAGGCTCTTTGCAAACCTTGGCGCAAACAATATAAACATTCGCCTTATCGAGCAGGGGTCAGATGAGATAATCATCATCGTAGGCGTTATGGATTCGGACTTTGAGAAGGCCATACAGGTGCTGTACTACAGCTTCACTTAATACCGCTTCACTATCAATAAGGAGGATATATACCTATGAAATTAGCAATACTTGGCGCCACCGGCGCAGTAGGCCGTCAGATGATAAAGGTGCTGGGAGAGCGCAGCTTCCCGGTAACAGAGCTAAGGCTCCTTGCCAGCGGCAGGAGCGCAGGCAGCTATATGGATACCCCCTTCGGCAGGATACAGGTGCAGGAGGCCCGTGATGATGCCTTCAATGGCCTGGATATAGTGCTGGGCGCTGCCGAAAACGACATCGCCGTAAAGTTTGCCCCCGCCATAAAGGCCTCAGGCGCAGTATTTGTGGATAATTCCAGCGCCTTCCGCATGGACCCCGATACTCCCCTGGTCATCCCCGAAATAAACGCCGCCGATGCCCTCAATCATCATGGCGTTATCAGCAACCCCAACTGCTCCACCATAATCACCCTTGTGGCAGTAAATGCCATCAACCGCCTTTCCCCCATTAAGGCCATGATAGCCTCCACCTATCAGGCGGTAAGCGGCGCAGGCGCAGGCGGCCCCATTGAGCTTGAGGCCCAGATAAGCGCCATCGCCAAGGGCGAGCCTGTGGAGTGCAAGGTGTTCAAGCACCAGATAGCCTATAACCTTATCCCCGAAATAGGCGGAGCAAACGCCGAGGGCTATACCTCCGAGGAAATGAAGATGCAGAACGAGGGCCGCAAGATACTGCACCTGCCCGAGCTGAATGTTACCTGCACCTGCGTGCGGGTGCCCGTGATCCGCTCCCACTCCATATCCGCCACAGTCATCACCCAGCGTGAGCTTTCCCTTGATGAGGTGCGCTCCGCAATAGCCTCAGCCCCCGGCTGCCGCCTTGTGGACGACATGGCAAATCACAGCTACCCCATGCCCCTTGATACCAGCGACCAGGATACGGTATTCGTGGGCCGCATAAGAAAAGACCTGGCCATTCCCGGCGCACTGGCCCTGTGGTGCTCAGGCGACCAGGTACGCAAGGGCGCAGCCACCAATGCAGTACAGATAGCCGAGCTGCTTGTAAAGTAAGCCTGCTCCGGCTCTGATATCTTTCACCATATAAAGGGCCCATACTCTGCTATGGGCCCTTTTTGCGTGCAGCTAAAGCACGCCGATGCACCGCTGCCCGCTCCTTTTTTAACAATTTTTACGCCTTCTTTCCCCTTCTTTGGCGGGCCACGGCTCTTTTGCCGCACACAGCGCACTTTTGTCCGTATTTTGCGGACATTTTTATTTTATTTTGCATATTTACATCCCTTGATTTTGTTGTATACTATAAGTAGATGTCCGCAGAACAGGGACATTGCAGTTCGGTCATATTTTTCATAAAAATAAAATTAAAATTCGGAGGATCAGCTATGCAGCAGGAGCAGCAAATGATGGATGCCTTGGTAAAGACCGAAGCAGCCCCCGGGCTCACCCTCATGAAGATGCCCAAGCCTGAGCCCGGCGTGGGGGAGGTACGCATACGGATACATAAAACCGCCATATGCGGCACCGATCTTCACATTTACAACTGGGATCCCTGGAGCCAGCAAAACATTAAGCCGCCCATGATAATCGGCCACGAATACGTTGGCGAGATAGATGCCCTGGGCGATGGCGTTACCGCCTACCATATAGGCCAGATAGTATCCGGCGAGGGGCATATCGTATGCGGCCACTGCCGCAACTGCCGTGCGGGCAATGGCCAGTTTTGCCGTCATACCAGCGGCGTGGGCGTAAACCGGGACGGTGCCTTTGCAGAGTATCTCGTTATCCCTGCAAGCAACGTGGTGCCCATACCTGACGGCATAGATGAGGACGTGGTCTCCTTCTTTGATGCCCTTGGCAACGCCACCCATACCGCCCTCATGTTTGACGTGATAGGCGAGGATGTGCTGATAACAGGCGCAGGCCCCATAGGCATAATGGCTACCGCCATCTGCAAGCGCAATGGCGCACGCAGCGTAGTGGTTACCGACGTGAATGATTATCGTCTTGACCTTGCAAAGCGCATGGGTGCCACAGCCGTGGTAAACGTGGGCCGGGAAAAGCTGGAGGATATATACGACCGCCAGCACATGGTGGAGGGCTTTGACGTGGGCCTTGAGATGAGCGGCAGCTCCGCTGCGCTGGATACCATGATAAACAATATGCGAAACGGCGGCAAGATAGCGCTCCTCGGCATACATCCCAAGGACGTTAACATAAACCTTAACAAGGTCATCTGGAACAGCCTTACCCTTCAGGGCATATACGGCCGCAAAATGTATGAAACCTGGTACAAGATGATAACCATGGTGGAGGGCGGGCTGGATATGCACCCCATGATAACCCACCGGTTCAACTATCGTGATTTTGATAAGGGCTTTGCCGCCATGAACAGCGGAAAATCCGGCAAGGTAGTGCTGGACTGGACTGTATAAGCAAAGCCCTGCGCTTCCCTGAAAAAAAGCATATTACCACATCAATAAAACAAAGGAGCAAACGCCATGAAAACAGCCCTCACCTACTTTAAAGAGACCCTTGCCTCCATACAGGATGCAGGCACATACAAAAACGAGCGCATAATCACCACCCCCCAGAAGGCCCGCATAGATACCACCAGGGCAGGCAACGTGCTCAATATGTGTGCCAATAACTACCTTGGCCTTTCCAATGACCCCCGGCTCATAGAGGCCGCCAAGGCCAGCTATGATAAATGGGGCTTTGGCCTGTCCTCCGTGCGCTTCATCTGCGGCACTCAGGGGCTGCATAAGGAGCTGGAGCAGAAGCTCTCCACCTTCCTCAAGATGGATGATACCATACTTTACTCCTCCTGCTTTGATGCCAACGGCGGCCTCTTTGAGACCCTCCTCGGCCCTGAGGATGCAGTAATATCCGATGAGCTGAATCACGCCTCCATCATAGACGGCGTACGCCTCTGCAAGGCCAAGCGCTATCGCTACAAGAACAACAACATGGATGACCTCCGTGCCCAGCTTGAGGATGCAAAGGCATCCGGCTGCCGCATAAAGCTCATTGCCACTGATGGCGTATTCTCCATGGATGGCTACATTGCCAACCTTAAGGGCATATGCGACCTGGCAGATGAGTATGATGCCCTCGTAATGGTGGATGACAGCCACGCTGTGGGCTTCATGGGCGAGCACGGCAGAGGCACTGCCGAATACTGCGGCGTTGAGGGCCGGGTGGATATAATCACCGGCACACTGGGCAAGGCCCTTGGCGGAGCCTCCGGCGGCTACACCTCCGCCCGCCAGGAAATAATTGACCTGCTGCGCCAGCGCTCCCGCCCCTACCTGTTTTCCAATACCGTGGCTCCCGCAATATGCGCCGCCGCCTGCAAAACCATAGATATGCTCAGCGAATCCACCGCCCTTCGGGATAAGGTGCATGAAAACGCCCGCTACTTCCGCTCCGAAATGGAAAAATGCGGCTTTGACCTGCTGCCCGGCGAGCATCCCATCGTGCCCGTAATGCTGTACGACCCCAAGGTGGCAAATGAATTTGCCGCCCGTATGCTTGAAAAGGGCGTATATGTGGTGGGCTTCTGCTATCCCGTGGTGCCCAAGGGCAAGGACCGCATCCGCACCCAGATATCCGCCGGCCATACCAAGGAAGATCTGGACTTTGCCGTAAAGTGCTTCAGGGAAGTCAAGGAAGAAATGGGCCTGTAAATACACGCCAGCACAAGGGAGCCGCACAAAATGCGGCTCCCTTTATCATCATTACAGCAATAAAAAAAGCCGGCAGGATTTCTCCTGCCGGCTTCAGTCTGATGAATACTCTCAGGGATTTGAGGAAGCGACATTCAGTCCCATTTCCCATATGCCAATGCTATTCTGCCTTCTCTGCTTCCGCCTGATTTTCATCCTGCTTTTGCAGGGCGCTCAGTGCTTTTTTCAGTGCGCCGGGCAGGGGCATGCCAAGGCGGCCTGCGTTTTCAAGTATGGATATGCCCTCATTTGCAATGTAAAACATACATACTGCGCTGCGTACCGCCCCATTTGTGGCGGGAGCCAGCTTATCCACCATTGACGCAAGGGCCAGCAGTATAAAGATGAATACCTTCTTAAGCAGCCCCTTGAAGCCCACTGCGCTGCTGAGCTCTCCTGCCAGAGCGGCGCAGGCCACCCCTGTAAGGTAATCCATCGCCACGACCCCCAGCAGCACCATTATAGGTGCATCCCAGGGGCCGAAAAGATAGGCCAGCACTCCGCCCGCTGCGGCACATGCGCCGCCTGTGATAATATCGTTATTCATAGCTCCTTTATTCTCCTTTCTGAACCTTTTTCAGCCGGCCTGAGGCGCACCAGCCCCTCAGATACCGGCTTTCCTTTTTTATTACCTCCGCCCAGCCATCCTGCTCTCCCAGCACCAGCACCCTGTCGCCCCGGCTTACCCGGCCCATTATGCTGCCCTCAGGCTTTTCCCTGAGGTTTACATAGGTGGCACCGCTGTAGTAATACATGGCGGGGTACTCAGTATCACCTCCGGGCTGCTCGCCCTCTGTAAGGGCGGGGAGCCTTCCGTATCTGTTCCAGTAGGTCTTTCCTGAGGCATCCATAAGCCTCAGCACCACTCCCTCATCCCGGCCCTTGGCCTCTATCACCATGCCGTCGCCTACGAATACGCCAACGTGATGTATGCGCCTGCCATTGTGCCTGAATACAAGATCTCCCGGGATAAGGTCGTTCCTTCTGCTGAGCTTTTCCGCCCCGCTGTACAGCCCCCTTGAGGACATATCCGCCTTATACAGCCCCTCATCCAGCATAAATTTCATTATGAGGCCGCTGCAATCGTAGGCGGCTATGGGCTCCATGCCCTGGGCCATTCGCCTGCGCCACAGGGCGACTGCCCTGTCTCCATTGGCGGCGCTGGTCTCCTTTTTGCGTATCCAGTCCTCGGTTATGTCCGTTTCACCCTGTGCGCCCCATACGTATATGCAGCCCACCTGCCGGTGAAGGTAATCTATAAATTTTTCCCTTATGCCCATGCTTTTTCCCTTCCTATTGTCCGCCTGAGGTCTGGAGGGCTGCGGCAATGGCGCTGTCTATATATGCCTTAATGACCCTGTTTTCCACAGGATTGGCCGAGGTATCGCTCATGGCGCTGTCTATGGGGCCGGATTCCGGGGTTATCACCAGGTCATTCTCCCCTATGATGCCCTCCTGCCATGCGGCCGCCCGCTCCTCCTCGCTGTTAAATACATGCACCTTCATAAGGTGCAGATCATGCTGCGTGGTGGTCATTCCTTTTTCACCCCCAGTATATAGTATTCCAGCGTTGCCACATTTGCGGCACTTGCGCCGCTGGTCAGCACAGCCATGCGGGTATCCCTCTCGGAATACAGCCGGGTATTGGCAGGGGCGCTCCCCCCTGTGAAAAGGGTAAGGGCAGCCCCAGGCTCCGCCCTGTAGTACACCGCCAGCTCAGAGGCGCTCCCCACAGACGTGCGAAACATTGCCGCCACAGGCGTTACGGTAATGGGTATCTGGCTTATCTGGGCCTGGTTTATGCCGGACACGGTGCCGGATACCACCCCAAGCCCCGGGTCAAAGCCCCTTAAAAGATTAAACAGCATCCTCTTTTTACCCCCATATCAGCACATTTACTTCAATATCCCCCGTGGGCAGCTTATCCGCCGCAAAGGTGAGGGAATTATACCCCTGTACCGTGCAGCGCACATTTGCCTGGGTGTAGATCCCCCAGTGCAGCGGGGCAGGGCCCACTATTGCATACTTGCTGCTTCTCATGCCGCTCACCCCCACGGTCTGCACGCAGGTGTAGGTGCTCTGGTTCCAGCCTGCCTTAGTAAGGGTCAGGGTAACCGTTTCCGGCTTTGAAGCGTATTCGCTATGGGTATGCAGGGCGGGGGCCGCTCCTATGCTTGCAGGGGTCACCTCATCCCCGCCTCCCGCTGCGTGGGTCTGGCCGTGGCCATTTGCAAGGCTGGTACCTGCAACGCCATTGGCAAGCACCAGCCTGTTTCCCAAATATACTGCCATTTTTTCCTTACGCCTCCTGTGTGTAATAGATTATCTGCCAGGTGCTTATGCTGCCCTCCAGCGCATCCGTGCAGAGGGCGGCGGCGGATTTTGCGCTATCCGCCGCCTCGGCTGCAGAGGCCTCCAGCTTTTCCACCCTGTTTATCAGCCCTGTCAGCACCGGAAGCTGGGGCTCCGCAGCCAGGGTATCCTCCCCCATGATGGCCCGGCGGCAGCCAAAGTTGAACTTGGCGGTGGTAACAAGGGTAGAAAGCTCCTGATCCGAATATATCTGCAGCTCACATTCCACCATGCCCGGGGCTACGGAGCCTGCAAAAAGGTCTATATCCACCTGATTGTTCAGCGCCCCGCACAGCGTTACGCCGCCGTTTTCCACGCCGCTGTCCTGGCAGGCCGTGCCGTTGCTCTTGGAAAACACCGCCATCACCCTGCACCCTGTAAGGTCTACAGGCTCTCCCCGGTCTGTAAGCAGTATGGATAGCTGATTTCCGCTGTCCCCCTCCACCACGTCAAATTCCCGGTTTGCCCCGGAGTCCGCCATATCCAGCCCTATGCTGAATTTCTTTTTTACCGCTGTGGACATACTGCCCCTCCTATTTGCCGCCGTAGCGCTTTTTCAGGCTGTCATACAGGGTGCTGCCAAGGGCTGAATATATCTCATCCCTGCGGCTGCTCCAGTATTCGGAGGAGCTGTTAAAAAGAAGCCTCTGCTGGGATGAGGTAAGGTTTCTTACATACTCCGTATAATCCGCCGTGGAAAGGCGGCTCTTTTTTGAGGAGCCGGATGACCCTGATGAGGAGCTGCCGGAGCTTTTCTGCTTTGCTGCGGCGCTCTGCTGGGCAAGATACTGGCTGTACCAGTCAGAGGCCATGGAGAGGGCAGTCTTTGCAGCAGACGCTGCAGCCTCCGCATTGTACTGCTGGGCGCTGAGGCTCATCTGGTCATACTGGCTGAGGGTATCGTATATGCGCTCTGCCAGCACTGCGCCGTACTGGGCCTCCATGTCGCTTATATCATCCTGAGCCTCCTCCATTTCCCTTGCCTTTACCGAGGTAACAAAACTGCTGCCTCCCATGCCCCTGGATACCGCATCTGCATCCAGCTCTGCCATATCCTCCTGGGCCGCCCTGTTTCGCTTTTCGATGGCGGCATCTGTGCCGGGGCGCAGTATGCCGCTCCACATGGAGCTTACCTCCTCCCTGCTGGGAGCTTTAACCGTAATAGTGGGTACGCTCAGGCTGCTTTTTATGGCGTTATAGTAGCCGTCAAAGGTTTTATCCCGGCTGCTGTCTCCCCAGGTAAAGCCGCCGGCGCTTTTAGTGGTATCGGGCTGAAGGCTTGCCCTGTAGGCGCTGTCAGTATCCGGGCCCCATATGCCGTCCGCCTTTACGCCAAGCCTTCGCTGGTATTCCTTTACCTTGGATGCAGAATTTACCCCCTGGGGAGGGGCATAGCCGTCCATGTAATAAGATGCCATAGTGTTTTTCCTCCTTTCTTTTATCCTGCTATTCCAGCAGGGAAAGCCGCTGCTCCAGCTCCTCCAGCTTCTGGGCTATGAGGGTGAAGTTTTGATTGAGATTGTTTTCGTTTGCCTTTACGGTTTCCCGGTAAAGCTCCTCCGTGTCATCCCCTGAGGGCAGCGCCACATAGTACAGCGCCCGCATATCCATCGCCATCTATTCCACCCTCCTCCATGTTTCAAAGGAAAGCTCTGCGCCTCCGGTAAGGGTAAAGCTGCCCCCCGCCTCATTGCTGAGGGTAAGGGAAAAGGTACGCCCCTCGTTTTTCAGCGGCACTTCCACCACGTCGCTCTGGTCAAGGGGCAGCAGCACCCGGCTGCGGGTTTTGCCGCCGCCCAGCGCCACCTCTGCAATGAGAGCCGTTTCGCTGTTTTTTGAGCGGCCCCTGAAGCACAGTGAGCGCATGGCCTTTACCCCGCTTTTATCAAACAGGTCTGTTTCAGGGGTGCGCCATCGCGCCTCCACCGGGGCACCGTCGTAGCTGGTGCCCTCATCAAAGAGGCAAACGTAGCGGGCGGAGTTGATAAGATACAGCCGCCCATCCCAGGCGGCTATGTCCGCCACGTTAAACCCGCAGCGCAGCATATAGGCCTGCCGCCTCAGGTCGTATTCCACTATGGCGTCGCTGTTTTCCCCCTGGCGTATGGTAAAATACAGCCTGCTCCTTGCGACGGCCCCCTTTGTGTTTTCCACGGATGCGCCCTCAAGTATGGTTTTTATACGCATTGCGTCTACCATGGGAGCAGCCGTGACCCCATTAAACCTGCACAGCCCGCCCTTCGTGAGGAAATACAGCATATCCCCGCTGGTCACAAGGGAGGTATAGGCAGCCGTCTCAAGGTCGCTGTCCACCTTTTCCACGGTAAAATTGGAGGGCTTGTCCCCTATAAGGCGATAAATGCTGCGCTTTTTGAAGATGAGCAATTGATTGGACAGGGCCGCTATGCCCACTATCGGGTCGCCGCCGCTTTCCCCTATCTCCGCATGGCCGCCGGATACATTTACGGAGCTGGTATCATCCCCCCAGTCCTCAATGGTGCGGTCTCCGCCGGGCAGCTTTGACCAGTACAGCCGGTTTGGATTCTGCGGGTCTCCGGCGGCAAAAAGGCGGCTTCGATACATGGCAAGGTAGCGCACCTTTTTATCCGACAGCTTGTCTGCGCCGCCAAAGAGCACGGCGGTGCTGCCATCGTATTTCACTATGGCCTGCTCGCCGCTGCCTATCAGCAGATAATCCGTGCTGCCTATGCGGGCCTGGGCAAAATCCACCCTGCCCTGGGTCAGCCCGCCGGTAAAGGTGTATATAAGGCTCCACTGCGTGCCAAGCCATGCATACAGCTCATTCCCCGCAAGCACTATCACCCTGTCGCCATCAGTGCAGTGAAAAAGCTGCATACGGCGTATCGGCCCCTCCCCCGGCACAGGCTGAAGGATATGGCGGGTGTATCCCTTTGCCACGGACAGGTCTCCATTGGAGGTATCCATATTATAGGCATCAGGGCTGTATGCGGGGGACATTCCGTTTTCCCCGGCGGATTGGTCTATGCCGATAAATTCATCTATCCGATATATCTTCCTTGCCACGGTATCACCACCTGTTTACTATGCGCTGGCTGCCTGCCCCGCCAAGATGGGGGCGTATTGCGGCCTTGCCCGCCTCATACATCTGAAAGTAGATATTGCCGCCCCTCTGGAGGGATACGTCCCCCGCCGCCCGCTCTCTCCCCACCACATAGCTCACTATGAGTCCGTGCATCCACTGGGGTATATCCGGCTCGTCGGTGGAGGAAAACATTTCCTTCGGCACGCACCTGTATGTTACTTCCATATCACCGGGGCCTCCCGAGGTAACTATCACCTCAGAGGTATCCCCATCGTAAAACTCCTCCTCCCGGCCCTGCCGCTTTACGCTGAGCACCTTACGGCAGCCCCTTGAAAGCATGGCGGTGGTAAAGGTGCCATCGATGGAGGTGATGCTGTCTGTGCGGCGGGGCTGATAGGCTGAGCATATGTCTGCCACGGCGTCATTGGCAAAGCGGGTGAATTTATCCCGCCATATGTCCATGGTCTGGGCGTCGTGCCCCCTGTCAAGCTGAGACAGGGCGGAGACGATTATGTCGTTTAAGGTCATGCGTCACCTCCGGACATTTTCCTGCCCCTTGTGCCACGGTAGGGGCGCACCTTTCGCTCCCCCATCAGCTCCACCTGCTCGCTGAGCTGTATGAGCCTTGCAATGGATGCGGGCAGCTCCACCACCACCCCGCGCTGTATGCGGAAAAAGTAGCCGTTTATGCCGCCCTCCCAGGGTGCGCCGGTGCCGTTATCCTTGATGAGCATCCTTACCCGGGGCTGGGCTGCCAGCTCCGCCCCCATTTCACCCTGAAGCCTGTCTATCTCCCTGTCATTGATGTAATTCATTTTTTCTTTCCTCCTGTGCTTTTCTCTGCTCTGCTTTTTTAAAGGGCCGGAGCTTTCGCCCCGGCCCCTCTGAAAGGGATCCGCTTGTGCTTTCGCCCTGGAAAGAAAGCGGTAAAGAAAGCGTGATCATCCTCCGTTTCCGGAGGATATGAAGCCTGTGTGCGGCGGATATCGGCATATTATGCGCTTACGCCGTGCTCAATGCGGATTATCCACAGCTCATTAAGTATCTTTGCTGCGTAGGCAGCCACCTTTGCGCCCACGGTGGCACGCTGGTTCAGAGGGTCTGAGGTGCCGGCGCTGCCATGGGGCTTGATGATTATCTGCAAGGCGCCGCTGCCTGCCACATCCACCATGCCGTAGGCATCCTTGCCAAAGATAAGGGTGGAGTGTACATCTGCGCCCGCCTTGGAGCTATCATCCACCTTGCCGCCATCCTGGCTGTATACCACTGCATCTGCGCTGAGAGAGGCGGCGGCAGAAAGCGTTACGGTGTTGGTGGCAGGGTCATAGGAGGCAATGGTATGCTCTGCGCTGCCTATCATCAGCTTATTGCCGGCGGTGGAAAGGTATGCGGCCTCAGTATCGGTGGGGGTATTCTTCAGCACGAAGGTGGCTGAGGAGGTGGTAGCGGCATTCACCTTATTGAGCACGCTCTGGGTGAATACCTTTGCCTCGGTGGATTCCACGAATACCACGCCAAACAGGCGGCCTATCTCGCCGGAGTATATCTGCTCCGCACAGGAGTACTTGGATACATCCTGCCAGAGGGCATCGCTCTGCAGGTCAAAGGTGGCCTCGGGAGAGCATATGCAGATAAAGTGGGGCTTGCGTCCCTCCTCGCCAAAGGGGCGGGCCTTGGCCTTCTTAAGGGTACGGACGGCCTTGCGTATCTCTGCCACGGTCAGCTTATCTGCCGAGGTGATGGCGCTGCGGTCGGTCTTGCCGTTTGCATACTGCACGTTGGTGCCGGAATTCATGGCGTCTCTTGTGACCCATTCCACCACGGTGCCAAGCTGCTCGCCCAGAAGCTCTGCGCTTTCGGATATGACCTGATCGTAGCCGGTCATATCCAGCAGGTCGGATACCTCCACATATGCGCCGTACTGGGCCACCTCCACCTCCACGTTGCTCTGGGAAAGAGCCTGGCCGGTGGGGGTAACGCCCTCCTGCAGCGCCTCTACGGCATCATTGGCATCAAACAGATTCCATTTGCGAAATTCCACCCTCTTGCCGCTGTTGCGGGGGATGGGGCGCTTCTGGCCGTATCTTGCGTGCACAAAGCGGGTCTTGGCGCTCTCAAGGAGCTGCCTGTCGTAAAAGGTCTTATTGAGCTTGGTGGTGGTTGCGGTGGTTGCGGTAGTGTTGGTTGACATTTGTTGATTCTCCTTTCGTGATGTAAAAAGCTACAGTGTTACCCTGCGTCCCTCGGCGGCGGCCCGCATGAATCTTTCCTTCAGCTCACGGAACTGGGCAGAGGGCATATTGGCATAGTCCGTCTGGGCCTGGGCAGGTACGTCTCCCCTTATGGGGGCAGGCAGGGCACGGCGGGCGGCTATCTTTTCCATAATGTCCTTTGCGCCCAGCTCCCTTTCTCGCCTTGCGTTTTCCTCCATGCGGCACTCCGCCTCATACAGCCTGAGTGCAGCCCTTACGGGCATCTCCAATAGCATCCTGGCAAACCTTTCATCCTCCAGATATGCCTCCACGTCCCCCTGAAGCTCCCCCGCCTCTCCAAGGCGTATCAGGTCATTGGCGGCCCTTGCGCTTATGGCGGCAACGCCCTTTGGCATGCCCCCGCCATCCAGCAGCATATCTGCCGCCGCCTCAGCATCCAGCCCCGTGTCAAGGCATACGCTCTCTATGAGCTGCCTGCCTATGATATAGGCGGGCTCTGCCTCGCAGAGGCTCCTGGCCATGTCCAGTATTTCAGCATCTGTAACAAGGCCGGTGTCTTTTCTCTGCTTCATCTTCTTCCTCCCATACAAAAAGGGCGCCCCCTGAAGCCGGGAACGCCCTCCTCTGCCTGCTGTACGGCCAGGCTGCCGATATGGTTTTTTCGGTAAAGAGCCGGAGGCCCTGAAAGGACCCATACAAAAAACCGGCGGCCTCATGCCCCCGGTTCTCCACCATGGCTATTATACCCCGACCATTTGTTCGATGTAAAGTGCAATATCGGGGCAACTGCTGTGCGCCATTTTGGGCAGCAAAGGAGCAGGATTTGTGAAAAAGTTGGTAACTGCATAACAGTCACCCTTTCCGGGTGGATTTTATAAAGCATAAGATGGTATAATCCAGAGCATGGAAAAGAGAAAATACGATATAACCGGAATGTCCTGCGCGGCCTGTGCCGCCAGGGTGGAAAAAGCAGTAAACAGCCTGCCCGTTGGGGAGGCTGTGGTAAGCCTTATGCAAAACCGCCTTACCGTTACCCTTGACCCAGAAAAGGTGACCGACAGCCAGATAATCGCCGCCGTGGAGGCCGCAGGCTATGGCGCCGCCCTTTCCGGAGGGGACCGCACTGTGGATCTTGCAGGTGAGGAAAAGCGCACCCGCAGGCGGCTGTGGCTGTCTGTAATAATACTGATGGTGCTGATGACGGTATCCATGCAGCATATGCTTGGCTATACTCTGCCCGGCTTCCTGAGCAGGCCTCTGGGCAATGCCCTTGCCCAGCTCCTCCTTACCCTGCCCATAGTGTACCTTAACAGGGCGTACTTTACCGGCGGCATACCTGCGCTGCTCCGTGGCGGGCCGAATATGGATTCCCTGGTGGCAGTGGGCAGCGGCGCTTCCCTTCTCTATGGTCTTTATGCCATAGTAAAAATCGCCCAGGGAGAGCACGCCTTCGCCCATCAGCTTTACTTTGAATCCGCCGCAATGATACTTACCCTGGTCACCGTGGGCAAGTACCTTGAGCGCCGGGCAAGAGGGCGCACAGGCGCTTCCATACAGAAGCTCATGGACCTTGCCCCAAAGACCGCCACCGTCATAAGGGATGGGGAGGAGCACATGGTTCAGGTAAAGGACCTTGCCATAGGGGATATTATCCTTGTAAAGCCCGGCCAGCGCATACCTGTGGATGGCTGCGTCACCTCAGGGGGCAGCAGCGTGGATGAATCCGCCCTTACCGGCGAAAGCATACCCGTTTACAAGCAGCCGGGAGATAAGGTATTCTCCGGCACCATGAACGGCCCCGGCAGCATATACTTTGCCGCCCAGCGTGTGGGAGAGGATACCACCCTTTCCGGCATGATACGCCTGGTGGAGGAGGCCGCCGCCAGCAAGGCTCCCATAGCCCGGCTTGCAGATAAGGTAGCCGGCGTATTCGTGCCTGTTGTGATGACCATAGCGGTGATAGCCGCCGCAGTATGGCTGCTTATAGGGGAAACACCGGAATTTGCCCTGTCCATAGGCATATCGGTGCTGGTGGTATCCTGCCCCTGTGCGCTGGGCCTTGCCACCCCCGTGGCCATAATGGTAGGCACCGGCAAGGGTGCAGAGCAGGGCATACTCATTACCTCCGCCGCAGCCCTTGAGACCCTTCACAAGGTAAAGACCGTGGTACTGGATAAGACCGGCACCCTTACCGTGGGCAAGCCCCAGGTTACGGATACCATTCCCGTAGGCGACAGGGTCTCCCTCATTGCCACAGCCGTGGCCCTGGAAAGGGGCAGCGAGCATCCCCTTGCAGGGGCGGTCGCCGCCCTTGGGGATAGCAGCCTTACCGTTGAAGATTTCCGCTCCATCCCCGGCAAGGGCGTGGGGGGAAATATTTCCGGCAGCCTGTGCCTTGCAGGCAATGCCGCCCTCATGGAGGAATACGGCATTGATATATCTCCCCTGTCCGTCTCCGCCTCAAGGCTCATGGCAGAGGGCAAGACCCTGCTCTACGTTGCCGGCGGCGGCTCCCTCATGGGGCTCATCGCCTGTGCAGACGTTATAAAGCCCACCTCTGAGGCGGCCCTTCGCGCCTTTGACAGCATGGGCATACGCACCGTAATGCTTACCGGCGATAATCCCGTTACCGCCGAGGCAATAAAGGCCCAGCTTGGCATGACCCGGGCATATGCAGGGGTGCTTCCTGCGGACAAGGCCCGCATAGTGGGCGAGCTTAAGGCAGAGGGCGTTACCGCCATGATAGGCGATGGCATAAACGATGCCCCCGCCCTTGCCACGGCAGACGTGGGCCTGGCCATTGGGGCGGGCACGGATATTGCCATAGAAGCGGCAGACGTGGTGCTCATGCGTAGCGACCTTATGGATGCCGTGGGCGCAGTGGAGCTTTCCCGGGCGGTGATCCGCAATATAAAGGAAAACCTGTTCTGGGCGTTCATCTACAATACCATTGGCATACCCCTTGCGGCAGGCGTATTCTACTCTGCCCTGGGCTGGCGCATGACCCCCATGTTTGGCGCAGCGGCAATGAGCCTCAGCTCTGTATGCGTATGCACCAACGCCCTGAGGCTCCTTCGCTTCAAGCCAAAATACGCTAAAAAAACCCATACTATAAATACCACTACTATAACGGAGGATACTTCCATGACTAAGACCATCACCATCACCGGCATGATGTGCCCCCACTGCTCCGGCAGAGTACAGCAGGTGCTTACCGCCATCCCCGGCGTTTCCGCCGCAGAGGTAAGCCACGAAACCGGCAAGGCCCTGCTCACCCTTACTGAGGACGTGAGCAACGATGTTCTTACCGCCGCAGTTACAGACGCTGGCTATCAGGTAGTGAGCATAGCGTAAGCCCTCTCAAAAAAAGAATTGCCGCCATATCATCCCATATGGCGGCAATTCTTATCACACAGGCCAAAACAAAAAGGCCCCTCTAAAGGGCCTTTTATTTTTTAGAAAACACCGCACACCCGCCCCTCGATAAACGCTTTTCATGGGCGCTGTTCTGTCAGGTGGCTACTCCCGGGCAGCCCCGCGGCACACCCGCTCACCCGCTTAATGCTGCTGCCTTCCGGCCCTGACATGGTTCACAGAGGCTGGTTGCACAGGACCCGGGTATCATCGCTCCTTAACAGAGGCTGCCCCACAAAGGCGTACCTCAAGGCGGGAATTCAGCCCTGCTGTAGCGGATTGCAGGTACAGGGCGCCGCTGATTCCCCGCTTAGTGCGGCAAGGATATTGTAACAAGGCGGCGGCAAATAGTCAACGGCCTTTGTTTTTTTGCAGCATACGAAAAACGGCTCCCATTTTCATGGGAGCCGTGAAACTTTGTGTTGCCTTGAAAGGGAACCTGTTTCTCACTTGCAGGTTTATTATAACCCGCCGGGCTCCGCTTTTCATCACAAAAGTGTTACAAACTCATCAAATGTTAATTAAGTTTTGGCTTCACAGCTGCATATTTCAGCTTTTTTTAACCTTTGAGCCGTTTATTGCTCCGTCCAACAATACTGTCACCAGCCCCAGCAGTGCGCTCAGCAGCCCCACTGCTCCTGCGGCAGCCACTGTGGTTATTCCTTCCCTTGGGGTCAGGCACACAGCCGTTATCACTGCCCCCAGTATGCCGATAATAAGTATGCCCAGCGCCGTTTTCCCCGGAGCGCTTCCGGCCGGCTGTGTCTTTTCCCCTCTCACAAGACGCTCTGCGCGCATCAGGGCCAGCACCGCTCCCATTGAAAGCACGCCTATGGCCTCTATCCTGACACTGCAAAACAGGCTTATTATCCACCTCTCTGCGAGTATCAATATGAGCACTGCCAGCAGTGCATCCACAAAGAGCAGTATATTCTTTGCCGCCCTGCCCATATTCATTTTAAGTATGCGGTTGTAAAACATATGCTTCTCCTTTCCTGTGTGTCACTGGTTTATGCGGGTTTGCTCATCTTCTGTTTTTATTTAACATTCATAGGATATGTGCGTCTATACGCTATATCCACATCCACAAAAAACAGCTCCCATTTTCATGGGAGCTGTGAAACCTTTGTGTTGCCTTGAAAGGGAACCTGTTTCTCACTTGCAGGTTTATTATAACCC
>CAYMPG010000013.1:47893-50709 GCA_964392455.1 uncultured Clostridium sp.
GCCGGGCTTTGTATTTCATCACAAAAGTGTTACAGACTCATCAAATGTTGATTAAGTTTTGCTGAAATATTTGTCCAATGCCCATTTTGCCGCCTCTCTGACCCCTTCAAAGGGGGAATCCAGCGCATTTTCTATTTCGCTCCGGTGTTTTCCCTCCCGGGCAGCCATGGCTATGGCTTCGGCGGTGAGCTTGCCTCCGCCGGTCATGTTCTTTCCCACCAGCCGCCGTGCAGGGGCGGCCTCCCCCCTTATGAGGGCCGCCATATCAAATGCGGCACGCAGCTCCTCATCCGGCTCAGCATACCCGCCCTCAATATTAAAGGGGCAGGCCCTTATACATTCCTCGCAGCCTATGTGATGCCGCTGCACCTCCCTTATCCACTGGGGATGCAGGGCGTTTTCCATATAAAGGCGCATACATTTGCCCGTATCCCGTCCCCCGAAAATTGCCCCCGATGGGCAGGCGGCGGCACAGGCAGTGCAGCCCTCAGGGCAGGGTATGTGGGGGGTATCGTAGCTTTCGGGCTGTGCCCCATCTGTGGCAATGGCCTCCAGCACAATGCAGGAGCCATACGGGTGCAGCCTGAGCAGGCCGTTTTTACCCATATCCCCTATGCCGTTTGCAAGGGCAAAGGCCCTTACGGGTATATTTGCCCTTTCTGCATAATATCCTCGTTCCTCAGCCGCCCTTATTACCTGCCCCGCCGCAAAATAAGCCCTGTTTGATGCAGGGTAATATGCGGGTATCCGCTCCTCAGGCGGGTATGGCCTGTAGGGATAGATCAGCAGCAGTATGCTCTCAGCCTTGGGGTAGGCCGCTGCCGGGTCGGCAAAAAGCCCCATTGCTCCCTTTGCTATGCCGGGATCCCAATGGGGTATGGGTGCGGGCTTTAGCGCAAAGCACTCCTTAAAGCCCGCCTGCCCTATTATGCTTTTGAGCCAGTCATCCATGTCGATAAGTCAGCTTATTTCCCGTGGAGCTCCATTTCCCCGGAAATAGCGGCAAATTGCGCCGGGGTCAGCCTTTCTGCCCGAATGTTTTCGGGTATATCCAGTGCGGCAAATATATCCTTCAGCCGCACGTCCGATACTCCTGCCGCCTTCAGGTTGTTTGCAAGGGTCTTTCTTCTCATGGCAAAGGCGCTTTCCAGCAGCCATTCCAGCATTGGGTGGGGCTGCACGCTCTTTCTTTCCAGCTTCAGCACCACCGAATCCACCTCGGGCTGGGGATAATAGGCCTCCCTCGACAGCCTGAGCAGTGTGGCTATTTCATAATTATACCGGGCAAGCACCGTAAGGGGGCCGTATACCCTGTCCCCCGGGCCTGCAAAAAACCGCTCCCCTGCCTCCTTCTGCATCATGAGCGTCATGGAGGCTATATCTGCGCCGCAGGTAATGAGCCTTGTGCAGATGGGGGTGGTGATATAATAGGGCAGGTTTCCCGCTATGGATACCCTTCCTCCCAGAGAATCGGCTATGGCGCATATATCCGCCTTCAGCACGTCCCCCTCTGTAAGGCGCAGCCTGTCTCCAAAGCGCTCCCTCAGTATACCGGCCATGCGGCTGTCTATCTCTATTGCAGCCACAGGCGCCTGCCGCTCCAGCAGCTTTTCAGTAAGCGCGCCCATGCCGGGGCCTATCTCTATCACAGGGCCGGGGCATGAGGCAGCTATCTCCTCCGCCGCCCCCTCGTCCGCCAGAAAGTTCTGCCCCAGGGCTTTGTTTGGCGCAAGGCCATACTGCTCAAGCTGGGCTTTTATGGTGGCAATGCTCATTGGCGTTCTTCATCCTTTCCCGGGGCGGGTATACCCCCTTGCGGCGTTTTTCCCCATAAGTGAATACATTTTACCAAGGGTGCCATGGCCTGTCAAATAACCCCTGTAAACTTTCCATGTCATCCGTTTACAGCCCATTTTTGCCAATGTATAATTGTATGTATATTACAGGATGGAGAAGTATATCACAGTTGAAGCGTATCATCAGCCTGTTGCTCATTATCATGCTCCTGCTTTCATGCATTCCCGGCTGCGCCGCCGTAACCAGCGGGCGGCAGGTATGCCTGGATTTTTTGGGCTGCATATCCGAGGGGGATTATGCCGGTGCCTATGCCCTGCTGGATGACGGCATAAAGCTTACCCCCACAGATAAGGATGGAGACGGCGTGGAGGATGAGCAAAACCTTGAAGCTAAGGGCCTCATCAGCGAAAAGCAGTTTATAGCCAAATATTCAAATATATTTGCGGCGCTGGATATACAGTCAGTAGTGTATGAAAATATCGAAATAGACCAGGGCGAGATATTCACCATTGCCAACTTTACCGGCACCTATTCCTCCGCCCTTGCAGGGGAAATAGCCGGGGAATACCGCATGATAGCCCTCAAGGTGAATGGCAGATGGTGCATAGAGTGGGCGCCCGATTTGATTTTCCCCGAAATGGAGTGGGGGGACACCGTGCGTGTGGCCACCATATCCGCCAAAAGGGGGGAGATAATGGCAGACGGCCATATACTTGCCACCACCGAGGGCAAGGTATCCGTATACGCCATGCCTGATAGAATTCCCGATACTGAGCTGGAAAACTTCCTTATAAAGACCTCCGCCCTCCTTGGCATGGCCCGCCAGGATGTGGAAAAGGCAATGACCAAGGCCTACGACGGCGTGGCCATACTCAAGCAGTATTATCTCGATTCCTTCCCCGCCTATCTTGAGGCTCAGCTCCTTGAGATAAACGGCATTGGCATAGACTATGGCAATTATGGCTCAGTTCGCAGCTACCCTGAAAAGGATATGCTATCCCATACCCTTGGATATGTGG
>CAYMPG010000014.1:0-47711 GCA_964392455.1 uncultured Clostridium sp.
GCCCAGCAGTTCAAGCGGAGCTGCCTGCCGGATGGCCCCAAGGTGGGCACGGTGGGCATATCCCCAAGGGGAGATTGGCGTATGCCCAGCGACGCCTCCCGTCAGGCCTTTATGGATTTCTGATTTTATAATGATAAATACCAGAAAAGCGGCCCACAGCCGCTTTTTTGATATAAAGAAAGGCGCACCCATATGCGCCTTTCTTTTTTCTGCCCTTTAGCGGGGCTATATCTCTCTGGTCTGCTCCCTGAGCCAGGCCAGCTCATCCTCCCTCATAAGGGGGGACAGCTTTTCGTATACCTGACGATGGTATCTGTTGAGCCGCTCCCGGCCCTTTTCGCTGAGCACCTGCATATCCACTGCGTCAAGGTCTATTGGCGCGTAGGTAAGGCTCCTGAAGCCCAGGAAGCCGCTTTCCTCCTCCACGCACTCCACAAGGTTTTCTATCCTTACGCCGTATTCGTTTTCCACATATATGCCGGGCTCATCTGAGGTTATCATACCGGGGGCAAGCTCCGCCCTGTCTGAGCGGGCGGTCTTTTGCCAGCGGAAGCCGTTCGGCCCCTCGTGTACAGACAGCATACAGCCCACGCCGTGGCCGGTGCCGTGATTATAGTCCATTCCCCGCTCCCACAAGGGCATCCTTGCTATCACATCCAGATGGTATCCGGCGCAGCCCCTGGGAAACTTTGCATCCATCAGGGCCAGCATACCCTCCAGCACCAGCGTAAAGCCCAGCTTCTGTTTATCCTCCACCGGGCCAAGGGCTATGGTGCGGGTTATGTCGGTGGTGCCGCCATAGTACTGGCCGCCGGAATCCACCAGCAGCAGCCCACGGGGCTGCACTGCCACATCCGTATCCTCAGTGGCAGAGTAGTGTATTATTGCACCATGGGGGCCGTAGCCGCAGATGGTGGCAAAGCTCTCATCTATGCAGCCCTCCTGCTCCATCCTCAGCTCATATATCTTTTGCCCTGCCTCCATTTCGGTAAAGCCCGCGGCGGCATTTTCCTTTGCCCAGCGTATAAACCGGCTCACCGCCACTCCGTCCTTAAGGTGGCTGAGCCTTGAATATTTAAGCTCCGCCGGGTTTTTCACGGCCTTCATAAGGGCTATTGGGTCATGGTCTATTATTTTTCCGCAGCCTGCAAGGTCAAGATACAGCCGGTAATTGAGCTTGCCAAGGGATGCCATCACTGCATCGCCGCTGCCATAGCGTGAAACAAAGGAGTATATCCCATTGTAGGGCAGCAGCTCCACCCCCGCCTTTTTAAGCTCCTCCATCACAGGCGCAGCCTTGCTCTGCTCCATGAACAGATACGCCCTGTCCATCTCCACCACTCCGTAGCACAGCGCCACAGGCACGTATTTTACATCCTCTCCCCTTATATTGAACAGCCAGGCCAGGTCGTCAAGGGCGGTAAGCACGCAGGCGGCTGCGCCCTGCTCCTTCATCTGTGCCCTTACTGAGGCCAGCTTATCCGCCGTGGAGCGGCCGGTGTATTCAAGGCTCAGGCCGTATGCAGGTGCAGGGGACATGGGAGGCCTGTCCTGCCATACAGAATCCACAAGCTCCGGCATATCCTTAAGGGCCAATCCGCGGCCTATAAGCTCCATGCCCTCTGCCGCAGTGATCGTCCTGAAATCTGCCCCAAGGGTGCCCTTAAGGTTATCCTCTATCCAGTCAAACAGGGCGGGCACTCCGCTCTGCCCCATTTTGTACAGGGTGATGCCCGAGCCCTTGAGCTGTCGCTCTGCCTGCAGGAAATATCTGCCGTCTGTCCACAGGCCCGCCTCATCGGCAGTCACCGCCATGGTGCCTGCGCTGCCGGTAAAGCCTGAAAAATGGCGGCGCACCTTAAAATGCTCTCCGGGATATTCTGACCCATGGGGATCGGCAGTGGGTATAAGGAACATATCCGCCCCGGCCTTCGCCATGGCGCTTCTGAGGAGTGTTAGCATAGTTCTGCCTCCCGTATGAATTAATTTTTCGTATTTAGGGCCGGATGCCCTTCTGTATTCTACTATACACCATGGCCCGGCCTTTTTCCAGATGCTATTCCCGGCGGGATATGGTATGATAATGTAAATATGTATGCTAACAGCAGGGGGGTGAGGTAAAATGCCCGTATTCAGCGGAAGCCTTTCAGGCAGCATTGCCGCCATGCCCTCAAAGAGCATGAGCCACCGTGCCATCATCGCCGCCTCCCTTTCCGGCGGCGTCAGCACCATACGGGGCATTTCCCTTTCTCAGGATGTGGCAGCCACCCTCCGCTGCGTTAAAAGCCTTGGGGCGGAGGCCGCCCTTTCAGGTGATATTTTATCCCTTAAGGGGGGCAGCCATGTGGCCCATGCCCTCCTTGACTGCGGGGAAAGCGGCTCCACCTACCGTATGCTGTATCCTGTTGCGCCCCTTGTGGCAGAGAGGGCGGAGTTTTTCCTTGCCCCCTCCCTGGAGGCCCGGCCCATAATGCCCCTTGTTTCCCTGCTGCAAAGCCATGGGGCAAAGGGGGATAAGCACGCCGTATCAGGCAGATACTCCCATGGAGATTTCCCCATTCCCGGGGATATATCCTCCCAGTTTATCAGCGGCCTTATATTTGCCCTGTCCCTGCTGGATGGGGAGAGCCGCATCATACCCACCACCCCCGTACAAAGCGCCGGCTATGTGGAAATGACCCGCAATTGCCTCCATGCCTTTGGCGGGGATACCTGCTGGCAGGATGGGGCGCTGCTGGTGCGTCCTGCCGCCCTTCACCCCGCCCTTATGACCATCCCCGGAGATTACAGCCACGCTGCAATGTTCCTTGCGGCAGGGGCAATATACGGCAGCGTGACCGTTACAGGCCTTGTGCCTGACCCCACCCAGAGGGATATGGCCATGCTGGAGGTGCTTGCCCGCATGGGAGCCGTGGTATCCCGGGATGAAAGCAGCGTTACCGTATCCTGCGCCCCCCTTAACGCTGTGGAGGTGGATGGGGCAGATTGCCCGGATATGCTGCCAGCCCTTGCTGCCGCCGCCTGCGCCGCCCGGGGAAAGACCCGCATATTCAACGCCGGCCGCCTGCGCCTTAAGGAATCCGACAGGCTGTCTGCAATGGCCGCTGAGCTGGGCCGCCTTGGTGCGGATATTACCGAAACCCGGGATGGCCTCATCATAAACGGCGGCAAAAAGCTCCACGGCTGCCGCTGCCTTTCCCACAATGACCACCGCATAGCCATGATGCTGTGCATAATGGGGGGCATGTGCGGAGGCATAGAGCTGGATGAGCCGGGCTGCATTGCAAAATCCGCCCCCCGCTTTTCCGAAGAATTTATGGCCCTTGGAGGAAAAATATCATGAAGCCCTGGGGCAGCATGAAGCTGAATATTTACGGCCAGTCCCATTCGGAGTATGTGGGGCTCACCATGGAGGTGGCTAAGGGCATACCTCTTGATGATACCATCATTTCCCGGGATATTGCCCGCCGCAGGCCGGGCTGCCCCGGCAGCACCACCCGCATTGAGGAGGATGCTCCCCACTATATCAGCGGCGTGACAAATGGCGTCACCAATGGGGATACTCTGGACGTGCGCTTTTATAATCGCAATATTCGCCCCGAGGATTATCATTCCATCCGCACCATACCACGCCCCTCCCATGGGGATTACCCGGCCTATGTAAAATACGGCTCCATCCCATCGGGAGGCGGCAGGTTTTCCGGCCGCCTTACCCTGCCCCTCGTGTTTGCAGGGGCGGTGGCCCGGCAGCTCCTTATGGATAGGGGCATTGTCATAGGGGGCCATTACCTTAATATTGGCGGGGTGGAGGATACCCACTTTGACCCTCTGTATACCTCTCCCGCCCTACTTGCCTCCCTCAGGGAAAGCAGCTTCCCCGTGCTGTCTGCCCCGGCAGGGGCTGCCATGGTGCAGCTTATAGAGGGCCTTGATGGGGATTCGGCGGGAGGTGCCGTGGAGCTTTGCGCTCTGGGCCTTCCTGTGGGGCTGGGCCATGAGCTTTGGGGAGGGCTTGAAAGCCGCATTGCTTCCCTCATGTACGCCATACCTGGGGTAAAGGCCGTGGAATTCGGCGCAGGGGCGGCCCTGGCCTCCATGCGTGGCTCCCTTGCCAATGATGGACTCAGGGTGCAGTCCGGGCAAATAGCCTTTGAAAGCAACCACTCCGGCGGCATACAGGGCGGCATGGCCACAGGCGCTCCCGTCATAGTGCGAGTCACCTTCCGGCCCACCCCCTCAATAGCCCTGCCGCAGCACAGCGTAGACCTTGCCGCCATGGAAGATGCCAATATTTCCATTGCCGGGCGGCATGATGCCTGCATCGCCCTCAGGGGCCTTGCAGGGGCAGAGGCGGCGCTGCTCCTTGGAATACTGGATGCCCTTATGGAGGAAGCATGATATACCTTACCGGCATGATGGGCAGCGGCAAATCCACCCTGGGCTCCGCTGCCGCCAAAATACTCTCCCTGCCCTTTTACTCCACCGACCTTATGGTGGAGCAGGCGGCCTCCATGACCATTGAGGAAATATTCGCCCGCTTCGGGGAGGAATACTTCAGGGATATGGAGAGCAGCATACTGCTCAAAGTATCCGCCCTGTCCTCAGGCATAGTTGCCACAGGGGGCGGCATAGTGCTGAGGGAAAGCAACCGCAGGCTCATGGCCTCCACAGGCTCTGTACTGTGGCTGCGCCGGGATATTGCCGAAACCGCCGCCACCCTTGACCCTGCCGGCCGTCCCCTCCTTAAGGATGGGGTGGATGCGCTTTTTTCCATATATCATGCACGGCTGCCCCTGTATATGGAGGCAGATGCCCAGTTTACCGGCAGCACACCCGAGCAGCTTGCCGAGGCTATTGCCCGGCTTATGTGATAACACCATCCCTTTGGAGGATATTTTTGCCATGATAACCGAATTTGACCTTGACCATCGCATACTTATGCGTAAGCCCCATGCCTGCGGCAGTGCCGAGTGGATAGTTACCCGCACCGGGGCGGATGTGAAGATAAAATGCACCGGCTGCGGCAGAGTGATAATGCTGGACAGGCTGGAGTTTATGAAAAAAGCCAAGAAAAACCTTACTCTGGAGGAAGCAAAATGACCCGTACCCAGGTAAACCGCCCCCATTACAGCGGCCTGAGCGCTATAAACTGGGCCTTTTGTATAGCCGCTGCGGCGGTGGCCGTGGCACTGATATTCACCCTGTGGCTCACCGGCATAAAGGTTGCGGATGATGGTATGTCCCCTGCGCTGTACAGGGGGGATATAATCCTCTTTGATAAGCTCGCAAAGCACATCTCCTGCCCCACCCGTGGGGAGGCCTATGCCTTTGAAAATGACGGCGCCGCAATAGGCCGCATAGCCGCCCTGCCCGGGGATACAGTATGCATAAAGGAGGGCCGGGTGTATATCGATGGCTTTCTTCTCAGAGAGGTAAATGCCTCAGAGTCCGCCTGGGAGCTGGAGGAATTTACCCTGCCCGCCGCCACCTTCCTTATCCTGCCGGATGACCGCACCGGCCCCATGCCTGATAAGGCCGACCTTCTCATCCCCTTTGAGATGCTCATAGGCCGCGCCGCAGTGCGGGTGGCCCCCATAGGCATGGCCTGCATATTCGTAAGCTGATATTTCCCCTGCAAATAGAATAATACCGGGCACTGCCCCATATAAAAGCAAGCACCCCTGGCCCCCATGGCCCCGGGTGCTTTTATGATATAAGCAAAGCTATCAGCTATGCCCCTGTTTATTAAAAAAACTGCATTTATCATAAAATATTTTTATATTTTACCTGTAGAAATATCCCATCGGCGGCGTTATAATACCAAGGTTGTCAAAGGGCGGCCACAATGGCATATTCCCGTGACAGCATAGCTATATTCGAAGGAAGGCGAATTTATCGTGTCAAATAATGCAAGTATATTGCTCAGCCTGTCAGTTGCCCTGCTGAGCGGCCTGCTGCTTTCAAGGCTGGCTAAAAAGGTGCAGCTTCCCGCCGTTACCGCATACCTTGTGGCAGGCGTGCTCATAGGCCCCTTTGTGCTGGGCAGGCTGGATATTCCCGGCCTCGGCATCACCTCCGGCCATCTTGAAAAATTCGGCATCATTTCAGACCTTGCTCTGGGCTTCATTGCCTTTTCCATGGGCAATGAGTTTCGCCGCCAGCAGCTCCGTGAAATAGGCCGCCGTGCCGCCATAATAGGCGTATTTCAGGCCCTGTTTACCACAGTGGTGGTGGATATTCTGCTGATAGGGCTGCATCTTATCATTCCGGATAAGCTCTCCCTGTCCGCCGCAATACTGCTGGGCGCAGTAGCCACTGCCACCGCCCCTGCCGCCACCCTCATGGTAGTCCGCCAGTACAAGGCAAAGGGCCCTGTTACGGATGTGCTGCTGCCGGTAGTGGCCATTGATGACGCAGTGGGCCTTGTGGTGTTTGCAATTTCCTTTGGCGTAGCCAAGTCATTGAGCCTTGGGCAGGTGGATGTGCTTTCAGTGATACTTGAGCCGCTGCTTGAGGTGGTTCTTTCCCTTGGGCTGGGGTTTGTAATGGGGCTTTTGTTCACCCTGTGCGAAAGGTTTTTCCATTCCCGCTCAAAGCGTATGTCCGTATCCGTTACCTTTGTAATGCTCACGGTGGCCATCTCCTCCCTGAGCTTTGATGTGAATGGGCTGCATATTGCCTTTTCCTCCCTGCTCTCCTGCATGATGCTGGGCACGGTGTTCTGCAATATATGCGATGTATCCGAGGAGCTGATGGATCGTATAGACCGGTGGACATCCCCTGTGCTTATACTGTTTTTCGTTATCAGCGGCGCAGAGCTGGAGCTTACCGTGTTTGCAGATTCCCAGGTGGTGCTCATTGGCCTTGCCTACATTTTGGCCCGCTCCCTCGGCAAATACTTTGGCGCCGGCATCAGCGCCCGCATGACCCACAGCGATGCCAATATCGTAAAATACCTTGGCATCACCCTTCTCCCCCAGGCTGGCGTTGCCCTTGGCATGGCAATAAAGGCCATAGAGCTTGGGGCAGATGGGGCAATCGTCCGCAATATCACCCTCTTTGCGGTGCTTGTATATGAGATAGTGGGCCCGTACCTTACCAAGACCGCCCTCACCCGGGCAGGGGACATTAAGGCAGAGGGACGCACCAGCGCCCGCGGCAGCCGCCCGGAGAGCCGCCCTTCCGAGCCCTACAGCATATATGTGCCATACACCCGCCACTAATACAGCATACACAAAAAAGCCATGGCCCGCTCCATGGCTTTTTTATTTTACCCCCATGCAAATACTGCCTGCGCTTCCATGATTTCTGCAATAGCTGCCCCTTTATTCCATATGCTGCACCTTCTTCCGCCCATTACCTTTGCAGGGCTGCCACTTTTTCTGGTAGCCTGTTGTGGGAAAGGAGGTAAAAGCATGAAAACCAGATTGCTTTCGCTTATTTTATCCGCAGCCATACTTCTGCCCGGCTCCGCCCTTGCAGCCTCCGGCCGCATTACTGGGGACATGGTGAATATGCGTACCGGCCCCGGCCTTGGCTACAGCCGTGTGCAGTACCTTTATACCGGCGACACCGTTACGGTAAAGGGCAGCACCAATGGCTGGCTGTCCGTATCCCATAATGGAAGGGAGGGATATGTATATTCGGATTATGTTGCCGCAGCCCCTTCAAGCCTCAGATGGGGCAGCAGAGGCTCGGAGGTAACGGCCCTTCAGCAGGAGCTTAAGCTCCTTGGCTATCTTTCAGGCAGCGCAGATGGCATATTCGGCGCCGCCACGCACAATGCAGTTCTGTCCTATCAGCGCAAAAACGGTCTCTCTGCCGATGGCATAGCAGGCCCCGTCACCAGGAAGGCCATATCTCAGGAGGCGGCCCGGATAAATACCGTTATATCCACTGCCAAAAGGTACCTTGGCACGCCCTATCTTACCGGCGGCACCAGCCCCTCCACCGGCTTTGATTGCTCCGGCCTTACCCAGTATGCCTTTGCTCAGGCCGGCATATCCATCCCCCGGGTATCCTACCAGCAGGCGGCAGGCGGCGTGACAGTACCCTGCTCAGATATGCGGTCGGGGGACATACTCTGCTTTAACAGCCCCGTGTCCCACGTGGGCATATACCTTGGCAATGATACCTTTATCCATAGCCCAAAGCCCGGCGATGTGGTAAAGATAACCAATATCAGGTATATGAACCTTACCAAAGTAGTGCGCTACACCGGCAAATGACAGCAGTGGGGTCAGTCAGTACAAAGTAAGCTGCCTTGCAGCATCACTTAAAAAAGCCCCATGATAAATGGGGCTTTTTGCATGGAGTAAAAATCAGGGCAGCCAGGAAAATGTTCACTGCCTTGACTTATGCCGAGGGGTTGTTAAGGGGCTCAGCCCCTTAAGGGATTTAATCGCACATGGGCAATGCCCTTGTGCGCCCTCGCTCAAAATCCATAAGATTTTGAGCGAAAAACTCATTATCCCTCCTGCTGTGGCTTTATCATGGTGAGGGCAATGCGCTTCTTCTTGTGATCTACCTCCACCACCCATACGGTAACTATATCTCCCGGCTTTAGCACCTGGGAGGGGTGGCGGATAAACCTGTCGCATATGCGGGAAATGTGTACCAGCCCATCCTGATGCACGCCAATGTCCACAAATGCGCCAAAGTCCACAAGATTTCGCACCGTGCCCGTAAGCTCCATGCCCGGCACAAGGTCCTTCATTTCCACAACGTCGCTCCTGAGCAGGGGCGGCGGCAGCTCCTCACGGGGGTCACGCCCCGGCTTTTGCAGCTCCTTTACTATATCCCTGAGAGTAGGCACGCCAATGCCGCAGCGCTGGGCTGCCTCCCCTTCGCCAAGCTGGCTTATCACGCCGGGCAGCGCCGCCACATCCCCGCCGCACAGCTTCAATAGCTCCTTCGCCCCCTTGTAGGATTCGGGATGCACTGCGGTATTGTCCAGCATTTCGCTGCTTTCCGGCACCCTTAAAAATCCGGCGCACTGCTCATATGCCTTGGGCCCCAGCTTTGGCACCTTCAGTAGCTCCTTTCTGCTATTGAAAGCGCCTGCCTCCTCCCGGTAGGCCACTATGTTCTTTGCTATGGTGCTGTTTATGCCGGAAACGTATCCCAGCAATGAGGGGGAGGCGGTATTAAGATCCACGCCCACGCTGTTTACGCAATCCTCCACCACGCCGCAAAGGGTCTCATCCAGCCGCTTCTGTGGCATATCGTGCTGATACTGGCCCACGCCTATGCTGCGGGGCTCTATCTTTACAAGCTCCGCAAGGGGGTCCTGCAGCCGCCTTGCTATGGATACTGCGCTCCTCAGGGATACGTCATACTCTGGAAATTCCTCTGCGCCCAGCTTTGATGCGGAATATACCGAGGCCCCTGCCTCGCTCACTATAACGTACTTTACGTCTGTACCACGCACCGTATCCGCCGCAAATTTTTCCGTTTCCCTGCCGGCGGTGCCGTTGCCTATGGCAATTACGGATACGCCGTGCTTTTTTATAAGGCGGGTGACAGTTTCCTCAGCTTCCTTCACCCTGTTATGGGGCTGCACAGGGTATATTACTCCCGTGTCCAGCACCTTGCCCGTTTCATCCACCACCGCCACCTTGCAGCCGGTGCGGTAGCCCGGGTCAAGGCCCATGGTCACCTTGTTTTTCACAGGGGGCTGCATGAGCAGAGGCTTAAGGTTCACGGCAAACGTGGCTATGGCCTGCTCCGCCGCAGCGTCTGTAAGGGCAGAGCGCAGCTCCCTTGAAACCGAGGGGTATATGAGCCTTGTCCATGCATCAAGGGCTGCCGCCTCCACCTGCTTTGAGCAGGGGGTACTGCCCCGCACCACGCTCCCTGCAATAATATCCTCCGCCTGCTCATCGGGTATATTTACGGATACCTTAAGGAAGCCCTCCTTTTCCCCCCGGTTTATTGCCAGCACCCTGTAGCCGGGTATGGTGGAAAGAGCCTCTGAAAAGTCCCCATAGGTTTCATATACGCCCATGTCCTCCTTGGCAGCCTGGGAGGAAAGGGTGCCCCTGCGCTGGGCCAGGGCCTTTATCTCCCGGCGAATATCCGCCGAATCAGACAGCCGCTCTGCGATTATATCCCTTGCTCCGCCGAGGGCCTCCTGAATGGTATTTACGCCCTTTTCCGGGTTTACATACCTGGCTGCAAGCTGCTCCGGGTCCTGATTTTCCTGCATAAGCAGCTTTGCTGCAAGGGGGGTAAGCCCCCGCTCCTTTGCAATGGAGGCACGGGTAGTGCGCTTTTGCTTATATGGCCGGTAAAGGTCCTCCAGCTCTGCAAGGGTGGCTGCTGTATCTATCTTTTTCTCCAGCGCCTCGGTGAGCTTTTCCTGGGCGGCGATGGCGGTCTTTACCTCCTGCCGCCGCTGCTCCAGGCCCCTCAGGTAGGTGAGCCTGTCAGACAGCTTTCGTATCTGCTGATCGTCCATGCTGCCGGTAAGCTCCTTGCGGTAGCGGGCAATAAAGGGCACTGTGCTGCCCCCATCCAGCAGCTCCACCACGTTTTTTACATGGGCTTCTGTTTCATTCAGCTCTGCTGCGAGCTGTGCTATTATGGTCTGCATCCGTTTCTCCTGAATAAGTGTTTGTCCGGATATTATACCACATTTTGCCCCTTCGCAAAAGCTGCACCGTTGGCAAGGCCGTCCATCCGTGGTAAACTCATACTTGCGGGTCATACCGACATTTTTTCTTTTAATTACAGGAGCAGCCATGCGTATACTCAGCGTTTCCGCCCAAAAGCCCCATTCCACCGGCAGCGGCTATTATCTCACCGAGACCGTGCGCTGCTTTCATGCCATGGGCCATATTCAGGGTGTCGTTGCAGGCGTATACCCTGAGGATGCCGTATCCTTCCCTGAGGGGGTGGAGTTTTTCCCGGTGCATTTCCGCACCCCCGCCCTGCCCTTTGATATTCCCGGAATGTCCGACGAAATGCCATACCCCAGCACCCTTTATCGCTCCATGACGGAGGATATGGCCTCTGCCTTCCGGCAGGGCTTTGCCTCGGTGCTAAGGGCTGCCGTGGCCCGGCTGAAGCCTGATGTTATCATCTGCCATCATCTTTACCTTCTTACGGCAATAGTCCGGGAGCTTTTCCCGGATATTCCCCTGTGGGGCATATGCCATGGCACAGACCTGCGCCAGATGTATACCAATTCCTTCATGCAGCCCTATATAAAGCAGGGCATACAGGGGCTCAGCAGGGTCTGCTGCCTTCAGGATGCCCAGCGGCAGGCCATTGTGGATTGCTACGGCGTTTCCCCTGAGCGGATAAGGGTGGTTGGGGCAGGCTTTAATCCCTCCATATTTTACGACCGTCATACCCGCGCTCCCCACAATGAGCTCCGGCTGGTATTCGCCGGCAAAATATCCGACAAAAAGGGCATTTACTGCCTTATAGATGCCCTCGCTTCATCAGGGCTCCCCCGGGGCAGCGTTACCTTAACAATGGCGGGAGGCTGGCCAAATCCCAGGCAGTATTCCAGAGCTACCGCCGCAATTGCCGCCTCCGGGCAGGATATTTTCCTTACCGGCCCCCTGCCTCAGCAGGAGCTTGCAGAGGTATTTTCAGCGGGGGATGTATTTGTGCTGCCCTCCTTTTCAGAGGGGTTCCCATTGGTGCTTGCAGAGGCAATGGCCTGCGGCATGGGTGCAATTTGCACCGACCTTCCCGGCATACGCTCCCGCTTTGAGCAGCTCTGCCCCGGCTGCCCCATAGCCTTTGTGGCCCCGCCCGCCATGCTTGACCCCGACACCCCTGACCCTGCCAGGCTGGATGAATTCGTAGCCCGGCTAAGGTCTGCCATTCTCACCGCCCGCCGCCCGGATATCCCACCGGATCTTTCCGCCTTTACCTGGGAGGGGGTATCCTCAAGGATACTTGGTCAAAGCTAAGGCCATTCACAGGGCAGCTTACCCGCCGGGCAGGCTGCCTTTTTTTGCCGGCCTGAGCCATAGCCCACTGCCAAAAGTATCATGCTGAAAAATCATAAAAAATCCCCTGCCGCCCCTATTGAAATTCTCCATTGTGCAGGTATATAATAGTCCCTGCTGCATTGATTTCAATAAGGAGGCCACGTCATGTATAACAGCACTATGCGTACCGCAGCAGGGCGTATGCTCATCGCCACACTGGGCTGCGTAATAATGTCCGTAGGTATAAATGTATTCACCACCCCCCTCAATCTTTATACCACAGGGCTCATGGGCTATTCTCAGCTCATCCGCTCCATTCTGGCTGAAGATTTCGGCATAGCCTTTGCCCATATAGACCTTGCCGGTATACTGTATTACGTGCTGAGCCTTCCCATATTCATAATCACCTTCCGCTCACTTGGGAGAGATTTCTTTATCCGCACTGTAATATTTGCCCTGGTATTCTCCGCCACCACGGCGCTGGTGCCTGTGCCCTCCACCCCTATAATAGAAGACCCCCTCACCTGCGTGGTAGTAGGCGGCATATGCGTAGGCGCAGGAGATGCCATGGTGCTCACCTGCGGCTGCACCGTAGGCGGGCTGGATATGCTGGCGGTGCATATATCCAAAAAGACCGGCATGCAGGTAGGCAAGTTTACCATATTTGTAAATATACTGCTGTTCCTGTGCTGCTTCTTCAGGTATGACTTTGAGGTGGTGCTGTATTCCATCATCTACATGGTATTCGCCACCCTTATCCTTGACCGTATGCATCAGCAGAATATCAACGTGCAGGCCCTTATCTTCACCAAGCGCACGGATGACATTATCCCCCGTGAGATAATGACCCAGCTTGGCCGCGGCGTTACCCGCTGGCAGGGCGAGGGCGCATACACCAATCAGGCAAGCTCCGTGCTGTGCACCTGCATCAATCGCTACGAAATGGAAAAGCTGGAGCGCATAATCAAGGGCGAAGACCCCCAGGCCTTCATCATCACCACCCACGGCGTCCGCATAAACGGCAACTTTGAGCACAAGGTCTGATATTTCAGCTTCTATAAGTCCCCGGATGATACCCTCATCCGGGGCTTTTTTCGTTAAAACCCCATTTTTCGGCTTTCGCTCTACTGCCTTACTATCCCCACCATCACGCTCATGTCGTCGCTCCTTCCTCTGCCCATTGCCTGCATCAGCAGCGCCTTTGCCATTTCCCGGGGGTCGCTGCCCCTCAGGGAAGCTATGGCCCTTACCATCCCCTCACCAAGGGCATCCGTAATGCCATCCGTTGCCATTATCACCGCATCCCCTGGGCTCAGCGGCAGCTCCTTTCTTGCAGGACATATGGCCTCCACTATGCCCATGGGCAGGGTTTCCGCCCTCAGCTCAGTCACCTCCCCCCGGCGCAGTATGTATGTGGGCGGGGCCCCCAGCTTGAGAAATCTTGCAAGGCCGCTGTAATAATCAAAGGTCATGGCGTCCAGCGTGGCATACATATCGTATTCTCCCTTACAGATAAGGAGCCTGTTTACGCAATCCAGCGCATCCAGCTCCTTTACCCCTATGCTCATCAGGTCTCCCACCAGCGATATGGCAGCCCTGCTCTCCCACCTTGCAGGGGCGCCGCTGCCCATGCCGTCAGATAGCAGCATCAGCTTTCCTCCGCCTATTTCCCGGGCGGCCATGCTGTCCCCCGCCTCTTTGGAGCCCTCCTTTGGGCAGGAGGCCCCGCCGCACTCCATACGGTAGCGGCGGCTCTGCCCCTGGTCATCAGGTATTGCCGTCATGGCCTCGCTCATGCATCTAAGCTGCCGCCCTGCATACAGCTCTGCCTGGCTTTCGGGGCTATCCTCCAGCAGGGAGGATACTCTGTCCAGCACCTGGGCCGTGTCCCTCACTCTGCCCTCCATTCCTTTAAGCCGCCTTTTTGCTTCCTCCTCAGGGTCTATAAAGGCGGCAAGCTCCTCAATAAAGCCATGGGGCAGCATAATGCACAGCCCCGCCCCTATAGCTGCCTCCCCTATTGGGGCCACGCCGCAATCCCCATAGTAGCAGCACAGCCCCATCACCATAAAATACACCCCGCATATATATCCACGCCTGCCCATGCAGCAGGCGAAAAGTGCAGCTATCACCATGCAGCCCACCAGCGCTATATCATACCCTGCCAGCACCAGCCCTGCCCCGGAGGCACCGGCCCCTGCCACTCCGTAGGCCCCTCCGCAGCAGCACAGCAGCGTTATCCCAAGGCCCGCTATTATTCCCCCCGGCGTGCCCTCTCCAAGGCTCAGCGCCCCGCCTCCGGCGCACAGTGCCCCAAGGGTTATCAATAGCCCTGTAAGCTCCCGCTGTCTCAGGGCACGTCCCAGCCGGAAGCGGGCTATGGCCCGCCCTGCCCTTACAAAGGCCGCCGAGAGCAGCAGCGCACCTGATACCTGTGCAAGGCCGGTCATGGCATCATACCAGGAGCCAAGGTAGAAAAACGGCACCGTCAGCGCCCCGCTCACCCCCAGCAGCAGGGTTTGCTCCCGCCCTCTTGTCCTGCCCCAGCCATTGCGTATAAGGCACAGCATGGTAAATATGGCCGTATGGCACAGGCCTGTCCATCTGCCTAGGAGCGCCGCCCCTGCCATTGCTCCAAGGGCCGGGCCCCATCTTTTGCCAAGTATACGCCCTGCACAGGCGCTTGCAGGCCCCATGGGCGCAAGCTCCCATGTGCCCCCCATGCCCAGCACCAGCCCCATAAGGAAGCCTGCCGCCTCCTCCCTGCTTATTTCCCTTATCCTGCCGGCTATACGGCCCCTGAGCTCCATGCTTACCCTCCATGTATGCTTTGTCACAGCAAGTGTAGCAGAGGGGGCATATCATATGCTGTCGATGGAGGGGCGGGAGATGTGTCGATTGGGCTGTTTTTCCGCAATATGGCCGACATAGGAAAAAATATAATTCCCTTTTTTTGAAAATCAATGTACTATAGTTCTATGAAGGTAATTGAGGATCTGCAATTTAATGGGCTGCGTATCGCAGTGAATAAGCCCGGCTTCAGCTATGGACACGACGCCCTGCTGCTGGCGGACTTTGCCCGCATCGGCCCACGGGATACCGTTCTTGACCTCGGCGCAGGCACCGGCATACTCTCCATTCTTTTAAACGGCCGCCATGGTGTTCCCTTTACCGCCGTGGAGATACAGCCGGATGCAGCCGCCCTTATGGAGGAATCCGTTGCCATGAATGGGCAATCCGGCATCACCGTGCTGTGTCATGACCTGCGTACCCTTCACCAGGTGCTGCCCCGGGAGAGCTTCACCTGCGCCGTGTGCAATCCGCCGTATTTTTCCGGCGGCACTCCCAGCAGCAACAGCGGGGTAAATATCAGCACCCATCAGCAGAGCTGCACCGTGGAGGATGTGGCAAAATGTGCAAAGCTCATGCTGAAAAATGGCGGCAGGCTGTGGATGTGCTATCCTGCCTCCGGCGCAGCAGAGGCCATCACGGCCCTCAGCATCAATGGCATGGAGCCAAAGCGCATATGCCTTGCAGCGGGCAGCAAGGGCCCCTATCTTGCGCTTATCGAGGCGAAAAAGGGCGGCAAGCCCGGCCTTGTGTGGGAGGAAATGATAAAAAACTGTGAGCGATAATAATATGGAAAATAAGCTTTACCTTTGCCCCACCCCCATAGGCAATATGGAGGATATTACCCTGCGTACTCTCCGGGTGCTCCGGGAGTGCGCCGCCGTGTACTGCGAGGATACCCGCAATACCGGCGCCCTTATGGCCCGGCTGGAAATATCCCGCCCCCTTATCTCCTGCCATGAGCATAACGAGCAGGCAAGGGCGGAGGAAATAGCCCGGCGTGTGCTGGATGGTGAAGCGGTGGCCTTTGTAAGCGATGCGGGTATGCCCGGCATATCAGACCCGGGTCAGCGGCTTGTGGCCCACTGCATAGAAAATAACGTTCCCTTCGAGGTGCTGCCCGGTGCCTCAGCCTCCCTTACCGCCCTTGTTACCAGCGGCCTGCCCTCCAGGGAGGCCTGCTTTGTGGGCTTTCTTCCCCGCAGCGGCAAGGAGCGCCGGGAGGCCATAGCCCGCCTTGCAAAGCACAGGGGCAGCCTTATAATTTACGAAAGCCCCCTGCGGGCCGCCGCCACTGCGGCAGAGCTTGCGGATGCCTGGGGAAACAGGCAGGCTGTGCTGCTGCGCGAGCTTACAAAGCTCTATCAGGAGGCGGTGCGCTCCACCCTTTCAGGCCTTGCAGAGGCCTATGCACAAAAGCCGCCAAAGGGCGAGGTGGTGCTGGTGGTGGCAGGGGCAGATGAGGATAAGGGCGATCAGGATCTTGAAGCCACCCTTACCCGGCTGCTTTCCCAGGGCGTCAGCGCAAAGGACGCCGCCAAGCAGGCCAGCGCCCTGCTGGATGTTTCCCGCAATGATGCCTACAAAATGGCGCTGGAGCTTATGGGCAAATAGCCCATCATATCAGTATTAAAAAAGGCCCATACTACATGGGCCTTTTATATTTCTGCTGCAAATACCCCACACACCCTGCCCTCCCTTCAGGCCGGGGCGATGATATCCTTCCCCGCCCCTCTGTCAAGCACAAAAGACGGCATATGCCATAGCAGTTTTCTATGGTTTAAGCTGCAAAAATCCCCGTGTGATATAAGCTCCATAAATGGAGCTGCCGTATGCAGTATGCAGCAGCACTGAATGGACAGTTGAGATTATGCAAATGTTGAAAAACCCGTTAGACAGGCCTTTCAGGGGGTATTCGGCAGGGTAAAATGTTGATAACTATGTTGAAAGTGTGGATAGATATTGAGAATATACGATGAATATTCTGAATAATTCCTCCATCGTCCCTCTTTTCCCTCCTGCAAAAACATAGGGCAGACGGCTTTTTTATGGGCAAATCACGCTTTTTGTAATAAGCACAGCTTTTGGCACATATAGTCACAGGGGGTGATAATATGAAGCTAAGGGCGGAATATCGGCGAATACTGGTGAAGGCACAGGCCATAGGGGCAGCCGCCGTGCTGGTGGCCCTTGGGGCGGTGTTTTTTCGGGAGCCGCTGCCTGCCGCAGCAGATGGCAGCCTTACCATAGTGGTAGACCCGGGGCATGGCGGTATAGATGGCGGGGCGGTAAGCCCCGAGGGCATTGAGGAGGCGGGGCTGAATCTTACGGTATCCCTGCTGCTTAAAGGCGAGCTCGAGGCCCTTGGCATGGAGGTGATACTCACCCGTGAGGAGGATGCTGCCCTTGCCCCCACCAAAAAGGCGGATATGGCCGCCCGCAAAAGCATAATGAATCAGCCCGGGGTGGATGCGGTGGTAAGCGTTCACATGAATAAGTTTACCGACTGCGCCGTACATGGGCCCATGGCCTTTTATATGGAGGGCAGCAGCGAGGGGGAAAGGCTTGCTACCTCCGTGATAGCCGCCGTGACCGCCGCCATAGGGACAGACAGCCGCCCCGCCAATCCGGGGGATTATTTCGTTATCCGGGAAAGCAGGCCTGTGGCGGTGCTGGTGGAGTGCGGTTTTTTGTCCAATTCCCATGATGCAGCCCTCCTTACAGACCCCGCCCATCAGAAAAAGCTGGCCCGGGCCATAGCAGAGGGGGTGCAGGGCTATTTTGCCCCGGCAAATGGGCTGGACTAAAGGGGCTTTTACCTATATAATACAATAGATGGATAATGAAGTTTTGAAGGAAAATATCATAGCCCAGGTGGCCCGTGCCTCAGCCTCCCAGCTCAGGGAGCCAAGGCTGCTGAGCCCCCTTGTGCTTGCGTACATTGGGGACACTGTGTACGATCTTTACGTTCGCACTCAGCTTCTCCTTTCCACAGACGCCACCGCCCACGGCCTCCACGTTATGGCCACAAAGCGGGTGTGCGCCAGGGCCCAGGCAGAGGCCGCCCAGCGGATACTGCCCCTGCTTACCGAGGATGAGCAGTATATCTTCCGCCGTGGCCGCAACAGCCATATGGGCACCGTGCCAAAGCACGCACAGATGGCCCATTACCGGGCTGCCACCGGCCTTGAGGCGCTGCTTGGCTACCTTTACCTTAAGGGCGAGGATGACAGGCTCAATGAGCTTATGGGGGAAATGCTTTCTCCCGCCGCCGAAGAATAATACCGGGAGGATAACATAAACAAAATGGCATTCAGGGATAATAAAAGCGGCTACGGCCAGAAGGATTACAATCGTGATATAGCCCGCCATGGCGGCAAGGGCCAGGGCTCCTATGAGGAGCGCTCCTACGGCAAGGGCCGCTATGATTCTGACAGACCCTACAAAAAGGGCCCGGAGGGCAGCTCCTATGGCAGGCGTGAATTCGATTCTGACAGGCCCTATGGCAAAAAGCCCTATACAAGCGATAAGCCATACGGCAAAAAGCCCTATGGCAAAGGCCCTCAGGAGCAGGACAGGCCCTATCGCAAGGGCCCGGCCAATGATAAATTTGCCAGGGATGAGCGCAATGAGGGCAGCATCAGGGAGCCCCAGGCGGATACTCGGCCCAATTTCTGCCCTGAGGACGAGCTGCCCTACATCGTGATGGGCAGAAATGCCGTTCGTGAAGCCATAAAGAGCGGCCGCAGCATAGACCGTATTCTCGTAGTAAAGGAGCTGGATGGCTCTCTCCGTGAGGTCATCGGCCTTGCACGGGATAGAAACCTTCAGATTCGCGAGGTAGACAGGGCCAAGCTGGACGAGCTGTGTATGCCCTTTGGCCATGGCGGAAAGCCCGGCAATCATCAGGGAATAGTCGCCCAGGTGCCGGGCGTGGAATACTGCGATATATCGGATATACTCGCCGTAGCCAGGGAGCGGCAGGAAAAGCCCTTTATCATACTGCTTGACGGCGTTGAGGATCCACACAACCTTGGCTCCATAATCCGCAGCGCAGAATGTGCCGGTGCCCATGGCGTAATAATCCCCAAGCGGCGCAGCGCCTCCGTCACCGCCTCCGCCTGCAAGGCCTCTGCCGGTGCGGTAGAGTATATGAAGGTGGCCCGGGTGTCAAATCTCGGCGGCGCAATAGACAGGCTCAAGGACGAGGGCCTGTGGATAGCAGGTGCAGATATGGCGGGCACTGCCATGGATAAGGCAGACCTTAAGGGCGCCATTGGCCTTGTAATAGGCAGCGAGGGAGATGGCATCAGCCGCCTTATAAAGGAAAAGTGCGATTTTCTCGTATCCATCCCCATGTGCGGCCATATAGATTCCCTCAATGCAGCAGTGGCAGCGGCCGTGCTCATGTTTGAAAAAAAGAGGCAGGGATGACTGACAGGCGGGATGACCAGCAGCTCGTAGCGGCCGCCCAGCAGGGAGATGCCGCTGCCATGGAGGAGCTGTGCGTGCGCTATAAGGACAGGGTACGCATGATAGTGCGGCCCTATTTTCTCATCGGCGCAGACCGGGATGATGTGATTCAGGAGGGCATGATTGGCCTTTATAAGGCCATAAGGGATTATGACCCGGGCTGCAATGCCGCCTTTTCCTCCTTTGCGGAGATGTGCGTTACCCGGCAGGTGCTCAGCGCCATAAATGCTGCCCGCCGCCAGAAGCATCAGCCCCTCAATAGCTATATTTCCCTCTACAATACCTCCCCCGGCGAGGGCGAGGACAGGGAGCTTATAGAGCTGCTGGAGCTTACCGGCAGCAGCCCCGAGGATGCCCTAATATCCAAGGAGACCTCCCAGCGGCTCAGGCAGGAGATGGATACCCTCCTTACCCCGCTGGAGCGCCGTGTTGCCGCCCTGTTTCTGGAGGGGCTCACCTATCAGCAGATCGCAGATGCCATTGGCCGCCCCGTTAAGGCGGTGGATAATGCCCTGTGCCGGGTGAAGAAAAAGCTCAGCAGCGCCCTGGAATGACTTATGTGTTCTGCAATATGCTTTCGGATGGTTAATACAAAATAAGCAGCCTTGCTCAAAAAAAGCTCCACATCCCCGTGGAGCTTTTTGCGTGGGCGGGAAAATGCCGGCGCTTTATACCCCGCAAGATTCTCTCATCCTTTCCCCATACAAAAAAGGGCGCACTGTATGCGCCCTTTTATATGCGGCATTGCCGCCTGCTTTTGCCGTGTTTTTACTTGGTGCCAAACAGCCTGTCGCCAGCATCACCAAGGCCGGGAACGATGTAGCCGTGGTCATTCAGGCAGTCATCCACGCTTGCCACGAATATATCCACATCCGGATGTGCCTTCTGCACTGCCTCTATTCCCTCGGGAGCGGCAATGAGGTTTACCAGCTTGATGCTCTTGCAGCCTGCCCTCTTGAGCACGTTTATGCCCGCTATGGCAGAGCCGCCGGTGGCCAGCATGGGGTCTACGATTATCATGTCACGCTCGCTCACATCGGGCGGGAGCTTGCTGTAGTAATCCACAGGGGAAAGGGTCTCCGGGTCACGATACAGGCCGATATGGCCCACCTTTGCGGCGGGGATAAGGGACATCATGCCATCCACCATGCCCAATCCTGCACGCAGTATAGGCACTATGCCCAGCTTTTTGCCGGAAAGCACCTTTGCCTTGGCAGTGGTGATGGGGGTCTCAACGGTGGTATCCTCAAGGGTAAGGTCACGGGTGGCCTCATAGGCCAGCAGGGTGGCCAGCTCCTGCACCAGCGCACGGAACTGATTGCTGCCGGTGTTTTTGTCCCTGAGCAGGGTCAGCTTGTGCTGTACCAGCGGGTGATCGATCACAACAAGTTTTGACATGGTTTGGTATTATTCTCCTTTCGGCAGATGAAATGTATAATTGCACTGAAGAAAACGGTGTATTTATCACCGTGCCTCATCGTAAGAGGTGATTTTTGCCACCCTTTCAGAGTGACGGCCGCCCAGGGGGTCAGTATCCAGAAATACATCCACTATGCCCTTGGCAAGCTCTATGCCCAGTATTCTTTCCCCAAGGGAAAGTACGTTTGCATCATTATGCTCCCTGCAAAGGCGAGCCATCACGGGGTCTGTACACAGGGCGCAGCGCACCCCCTTCACCTTGTTTGCGGCGATGGATATGCCTATGCCTGTGCCGCACACCACGATGCCCCTGTCTGCCTCTCCCTTTACCACGGCCTCGCCGCAGGCTATGCCATAATCGGGATAATCCGCCCTGTCAGGGCTGTAGCAGCCAAGGTCCAGCACGGTATGCCCCTTTGCTGCAATGTATTCCCTGAGCTGCTCCTTAAGGGCAAATCCGCCGTGATCAGACGCCATTGCTATTTTCATTTTTATCATTATCCTCTCTTTGGGTTTATGCCTTATACCGTGGTAAAGCCTGCCGAGCGCAGGAGCCTGTTCATATATGCAAGGCCCATGTCATTTTCCGGCATCGCCTCGCACAGTATCACGTCCACATCCTTCTGCTCCCTTAGCCTTGCAAAAAGATTGGCGCACATTTCGGCAGGGTTCGACCTTTCGCCTATTATAACATACCTTTTCCCCCGGTAAAAGTGCCGGGTCTCATCCGTGGCAAATATAATGCAGCGCAGGCCCTCACCTTCCCTGCTTTCATACAGGGCGGCTATCTTGCCTGCAGCCTCCCGTGGGCCTCCCGTTGCCACTATCACCTGTGCATCCGGCGCATAGTGCCGGTATTTCATGCCGGGAGACATGGCGGTTTCTCCCTCCTTAAGTGGGGAAAGTATCGATGGGGCAAGCTCCACCGGGCCTATCACCGCCTCCAGCATTTCCCTTGTAATGCCGCCGGGCCTGAGTATGGTAGGGGTGCCCACAAGGCTCAGCACTGTGGATTCCACGCCAAACTGGCAGGCTCCGCCGTCTATTATCACATCTATGCGCCCATCCATATCCTCTTTTACGTGCTGGGCGCTGGTGGGAGAGGGCTTGCCGGAAAGGTTTGCGCTGGGCGCCGCTATTGGCACCCCTGCTGCCCTTATCAGGGCAAGGGCGGTCTTATGCTCCGGCATCCTTACCGCCACAGTATCCAGCCCCGCCGTTACCTCATCCGGCACGATGGAGCTTTTTTTGTATACCAGGGTAAGGGGCCCCGGCCAGAATGTATCCATCAGCACCCTTGCCGTATCCGGCACGCTGTGCCACAGCTCCTTCACGTCGCTCTTTTTTGCGATATGCAGTATGAGGGGGTTATCGTTGGGCCTGCCCTTTGCCTCAAATATGCGGCTCACAGCCTCCCCATCCAGCCCGTTTGCCCCAAGGCCATATACCGTTTCCGTGGGAAAGGCCACAAGCCCCCCTGAGCGTATCACGCTGCCCCCTATGCGGGTGCCGGCCTCCTTCTGGGCCTGGGCGCTGAAATACTGGGTGGTCATGCTACTCCGCCTCGCCTGAGAGCTGGGCGGTGCGCTCTGCAAGTATGAGCCCGTCTATCATTTCATCCATATCCCCGTCCAGGAATGCCTCCAGCCGGTACAGGGTCATGTTTATCCGGTGATCCGTCACCCTGCCCTGGGGGAAGTTGTAGGTGCGGATGCGCTCGCTGCGGTCTCCGCTGCCCACCATGCTCTTTCTTGCGGAAGCCTCGGCGCTGTCCTTCTGGCTCTGATACAGCTCCAGAAGGCGGCTCTTAAGCACGCGCATGGCCTTATCCTTATTCTTGTGCTGGCTGCGCTCATCCTGGCACTGTACCACCAGCCCTGTGGGCAGGTGGGTGATGCGTATGGCGGATTCAGTCTTATTAACGTGCTGGCCGCCTGCGCCGCCGGAGCGGTAGGTATCTATCTGCAGATCCTTGGGGTCTATCTCCACCTCCACGTCCTCCGCCTCAGGCAGCACTGCCACAGTGGCAGCGGAGGTATGTATGCGACCCTGGGATTCCGTCTCAGGCACACGCTGCACCCTGTGTACGCCGCTTTCAAATTTCATGCGGGAATAGGCACCGCGGCCCATAAGGGACAGGGTGACCTCCTTTACTCCGCCTATCTCGGTCATATTGTCATTGAGGAATTCCGTCTTGTAGCCATGGCGCTCTGCATAGCGCTGATACATACGCAGCAGGTCTGCGCCAAAAAGGGCCGCCTCGTCGCCGCCGGTGCCTGCACGTATCTCGATTATTACGTTCTTGTCGTCATTGGGGTCCTTGGGCAGCAGCATTATCTTCAGCTCCTCTATGAGCTGCTCCTGCTGGGCGGTAAGGTCATTCAGCTCCTGATGCACCATTTCCTTCATCTCAGGGTCAAGGTGCTCCTCCAGCATTGCCTTGCAGTCCTCTGCGCCGGAAACAGCCTCGGTATACCTGTCGAATACCCCAACTATCTCCTCAAGCTGGCTGTGCTCCTTTACCATTTCCCGCCATGCGGCCTGGTCTGCCATTGCATCCGGCTGGGACAGGCGGTGGGTCAGCTCCTCGTAGCGGCTTTTAAGTGTTTTTAGCTTGTTGATCATATTCCTCGTTCCAATCTGTAAGTTTGGCGGCGTACATACCGCTATTGTGTTAAGGCTTTTTCCACAAAAGCCCTGAATGTATACGGTCGCTTTTCATGCAGGCCCGGCCTATATCACCACTACACGCTCTATGCCGCACAGGTCCTTCAGGGCGTACCCGCCGCCGAATATTTCCATGACCTGCTCAGCCTGTCCGCAGCCCACCTCCAGCAGCAGGTGGCCTCCGGGCAGAAGGTGCTTTTTGTAATCAAGGGCAATACGCCTGTAAAGCTCCAGCCCGTCATCTCCCCCGTCCAGCGCCAATAGCGGCTCCCAGAGCACCTCCCTCTGGAGGGAGGGTATATCCGTAGAGGGTATATAGGGGGGGTTGCAGCATATGAGGGAGTATTTCCCTATCACGTTTTCAAAAAGGTCTCCCTGAAAGAATCTGCCCGCCACGCCGTTCATGGTAGCATTTTCCCTTGTAAGGGCGATGCACTCTGAGCTGATGTCAGAAAAGGCGACCTCCATTCCTCCCAGCCGTGCAAGGGATATGCCTATGCAGCCTGTGCCGCAGCACATATCCAGCACGCTGCCTCCGCCTATACGCAGAGCCTCCTCGCACAGGGTTTCCGTATCCTGCCGGGGTATCAGGGCGCAGGGGCGGGTATGGAAGGTGAGCCCCATAAATTCCCATTCACCCAGCACATACTGTATGGGTGTGCCCTTCAGCCGCTCCACCGAATATGCCCTGAGCGTCTCGTTATATTGCTCGGGAAATTCCTCCCGCCTTAATGCGGGGTATTCCCTGTATTCCTTTTTTGCCGCAGCGCATACCATTGCCCTGGCCTCGGTCTCCTTCTCGGCGGAAACCAGGGCTATTATCGCCGCTGTCTTTTCGGTTGCCTCTGCAAAAGTCATTTTTCCTGCTCCGGCTGCTCGGCGGCAGCGTCCTCACCGGCAAGCTGGGCATTGCGCTCAGCCACCTTTGCCTCGGCCTCCTCCTCGCTCATCATGGCAAGGCGGAATGCCTCTATGGCCACCTCCACCATATCCGCCGTGGGCTCCTTGGTGGTGATATACTGAAGCCCCATGCCGGGGGCACGTATTATGCGGGTAAGCAGGTTTTCATGCCTTGCTGCAAACTTCAACAGCTCGTAGCTCAGCCCCGCCACCACCGGCAGGAATATCAGCCTTGTGGCCACCCGCACAGGCAGGCTGTCATTCCAGCCCACTATGGCAAAAAATACTATGCTCACCGCCATCACGAGAAACAGGTAATTAGTGCCGCAGCGGGGGTGCAGCCTTGAGTGCTTCAGCGCATTTTCCGGAGTAAGCTCATCCTCCGCCTCATAGCAGGCGATGGTCTTATGCTCCGCACCGTGATACATAAACACCCGGCGCACATCCTTTACCGATGCACAAAACAGTATGTACCCTATGAATACGCAGAGCCTTACCAGCCCCTCCACAAGGCACTTTACCACAGATGCAGCGTCGCTGCCCCTGAAGATAAGGCTGCTGATAAACTGAGGCAGCAGGAAAAACAGCCCCACCGCCAGTATCACCGCCAGCACTGCTGCAAGGCCCATTATCACCTTTTCCACGGATTTGCCCAGCTTTTCTGCCAGCCACAGCTCAAATTTGGTGGGCTCCTCGTCTATGGCCTCCCCTATGAGCTCTGCGGATTTTGTAAGGGTATTCATGCCCACCGTGATGGATTCCACAAACGTTACCACGCCCCGCACTATGGGCAGGCCCCAGAAGCTGCCCTTCTGCGCCCTGGTTTTAAATTTTTTATAGTCCAATACTATGCGGCCCTTTGCATCCCGCACCGCCATTGCGATGCCATAGGGGGATTTCATCATTACCCCTTCCATTACGGCCTGGCCGCCAACTTCACACTTTTTCATCTGAACTCCTTTCGGCATTGTATACCACAGTAGATTATATCACAGCCTTGTCACGCAAAAAAGTATGTACCATGAAAAACTTGCTTTCCTGCCCTTTTCTTTAAGGATAATTACCCGTCGCCATGCCCTGTTTCATCAAAAAAAGGAACGGACAAACTGTCCGTTCCTTTTATTTGTAATCGTGTAATTACTTGATTTCGCAGGTAGCGCCAACTTCCTTGAAGGAAGCAACGATCTTCTCGGCGGTTTCCTTGTCAACGCCTTCCTTGAGGGGCTTGGGAGCGTTGTCAACAACGTCCTTAGCTTCCTTCAGGCCCAGGCCGGTCAGCTCGCGAACAACCTTGATGACCTTGATCTTCTCGGAACCAACGTCCTTGAGGATTACGTCAAACTCGGTCTTCTCCTCTACCTCGGCAGCGGCGGCAACGGGGCCGGCAACTGCTACGGCGGTAGCGGCAGCGGATACGCCAAACTCTTCCTCGAGAGCCTTTACCAGCTCGGAGAGCTCCAGAACGGTCATGGCTTTGATATCTTCAATAAACTGTTCCTTGTTAAACATTGTGTTTTCCTCCTGTTAAAATTTTGATTGATTTTGTAGTGATTTACGCTGCCTTTGCGATTACTCGGCGGCGGGCTCGCCCTTCTTGGCGATCTGGTCCAGTACGATTGCCAGCCCGGAAATGGGGGACAGCATGCTGCCCAGCATCCTTGCAAGGAGTACCTCGCGGGAAGGCAGGTCAGCCAGGGTGTTCATAGCGGCGGCGTCAGATACTACGCCGTTGATGAGACCGCCCTTAATCTCGCACTTCTTGTACTTTTTGATGGCTTCCTTCAGCACCTTTGCGGGAGCTACGGCGTCTTCCACGCCGAAAGCAAAGGCGGAGGGGCCCTTCAGCATTTCGCAGAAGCTCTCATCGATGCCTGCGGCCTTAGCAGCGCGCTCTACGATACCGTTCTTAAGAACCACGTATTCCACGCCGGCCTTACGCATATCGCTGCGGAGATTGGTAACCTCCTCGGCATTGAGTCCGCGATAGTCGAACACTACCAGAGACTGTGCAGCCTGGATTTTGGAAAGAACTTCCTCAACCTGAGCGGCCTTAGCCTGTATGTTCTGGATGTTTGCCATGGTTTCACCTCCTGTTAGAATAGAGAAAAAAATCCTCTGCCACAAGACAGAGGACGAAAAAGCGCATAAATTAAGCTCTAATTCATCGCCTCGGCAGGATTTACGCTTGCGCTACCGGCTGTCTTGGGCAATAATTTTTGATTTCCACGGGGCAGTATATCAAACTGCCCCATGGTTGTCAAGCATTTTTGTGTGTTCACAAGGGGGTTTTTGCCTCCCTTATGAAGCTCAGGCTCTCAGGGCTGTGCCTTTAGAACTTGAGGGGGTTGAACTTTACGCCAGGGCCCATGGTAGAAGAAATTACCAGGGACTTGATATAGGTGCCCTTTGCAGCGGCGGGCTTTGCCTTGATGATGGCGTCCATCAGGGTATTCAGGTTCTCTTCCAGCTTGTCTACGCCGAAGGAGGCCTTGCCTACGGGTACGTGAACGATAGCGGTCTTATCTACACGATACTCAACCTTACCGGCCTTAATATCGGAGATGGCCTTTGCCACGTCCATGGTAACGGTGCCGCTCTTGGGGTTGGGCATGAGGCCCTTAGGACCAAGCACGCGGGCAATGCGGCCAACTACGCCCATCATGTCGGGGGTAGCTACGCAAACGTCGAAGCCAAACCAGTTTTCGGTCTGGATCTTCTTTACCAGATCCTCATCGCCTACGAAATCGGCGCCGGCATCCTGAGCTTCCTTAGCCTTGTCGCCCTTGGCGAATACCAGTACCCTTACCTTCTTGCCGGTGCCGTGGGGCAGTACGACTGCGCCGCGAACCTGCTGATCGGCATGGCGGGGGTCAACGCCCAGGCGGGCGGAAACCTCGATGGTCTCGTCAAACTTTGCCTTGGCGGTAGCGAGAACAGCCTCGATGCCCTCACGGGGATCATACAGCTTCTGCTTATCGAAGGTCTTTACGCTATCCTGATACTTCTTACCGTGCTTCATTTGAATAGCCTCCCTTCTTAGTCTACCACCGTAACGCCCATGCTGCGGGCGGTGCCGGCTATCATGCTCATAGCTGCCTCAACGCTTGCTGCGTTCAGGTCAGGCATCTTCAGCTCTGCAATCTCCTGCACCTGAGCCTTGGTTATCTTGGCAACCTTCTGGGAATTGGGCTTGCCGGAGGCAGTCTCGATTCCGCAGGCCTTCTTGATAAGAACGGCGGCAGGGGGAGTCTTGGTGATGAAGGTGAAGGAACGGTCCTGATAAACGGTGATAACCACGGGGATTATCAGGCCGGCCTGCTTGGCGGTCTTTTCATTGAACTCCTTGCAGAAGCCCATGATGTTTACGCCGTGCTGACCCAGTGCGGGGCCTACGGGGGGAGCGGGTGTCGCCTTACCGGCGGGGATCTGCAGCTTTATAAAGCCGGTGATCTTCTTTGCCATTTGTAAGTTTCCTCCTAATATAATGTGGTGCGAGCGGCAGGCCATGGCGGGCCCACCTCCCACAATGCAAGCACCCTTTATCAGGGCGCATACACTCTGGTCTTATCACAGGCCATAGTAGCCTGTGGGGGGATGCCCATGCTTTCATGCAGGGGCTTGTGTACCCTGTGGGGAAAAATTATATCTTCTGTACTTCGATATAATCCAGCTCCACGGGGGTGTTGCGTCCAAACATGGACACTGTGAGCTTTACCTTCTGGTTCTCGGGGTCCAGGGCCTCCACAACGCCCACAAAATTTTCCAGCGGGCCGGAAACTATGCGTACGCTCTCGCCCACTGCCACGTCCAGCTTTAGCGCTATGCGCTCTACGCCCATGGCCGTGACCTCCTCGTCGGTGAGGGGGATGGGCTTGGATCCGGGGCCTACAAAGCCTGTAACGCCGCGGGTATTGCGTACCACATACCAGGTCTTGTCGTTCATGATCATCTTGACCATCACGTAGCCCGGGTAGGTCTTGCGGTGAGTCACCTTGCGCTTGCCGTCCTTTATCTCAACGACTTCCTCGGTGGGGTATTTGACCTCGAGTATCATATCCTGAAGGTCGCGGTTTTTTACGGTCTTTTTAAGGTCTTCTGTGACCTTATCCTCATAACCGGAATAGGTATGGGCTACATACCACTTTGCTTCCTCGGACATACTCTCTCCTTATAGGGCAGGCTGTGGTTTACAGGTTTGCAAGCAGGCCAAGGCCCTCGCCAAATACCAAATCCAGGGCGTATACTATTATAGCCATCAGAATGATGAAGCCCAGAACGGTAAGGGTGTAGGAAGCCAGTTCCTTCTTGGTGGGCCAGGAGAGCTTCTTGACCTCGCCGAAAACTTCCTTGAAGAACTGCTTTGCGCTTATCCTGTTCTTCTTTACGTTAGTTTCGTTTGCCATTGTTGGTACTCCTCGTAATTACTTGGATTCCTTGTGCAGGGTGTGCTTGCGGCAGAAGCGGCAGTACTTCATGAACTCGATACGATCAGGATCGTTCTTCTTGTTCTTGAAGGTGTTGTAGTTTCTCTGCTTGCATTCGGTGCAGGCCAATGTGATCTTTACGCGCATTTTTCTTTCTCCTTCTGTGAATGTAAACGCAGGGGCGCTGCCCCGGCGCTACTGAATTTCGTACCTAAATAAACCCCCTCATAGGGGGATACCTTAAGTAATTTATCACAGCCGCCGCCTTATGTCAATGCAAAAATCGCCCTGTGAGGGCGGTTTTTTCATATATTTTTCCGGCCTTGTGCAGGCCGGGGGGCCGGCCCCGGCATATGTTGTGGTGGGGCAGGTCAGCTCAGGCCGTATTTTACATGGAGCTCGTCCATTTCCCCGCTTTTCCACATCTCCTCTATCACCATATCCGCTATGGCGGCAAGGGTGGAATTATCAGAGGCGGTCATCACGCAGTAATCCACCGTACCAAAGGACAGGGTGGTCGGCACTATGTCATAGAGGGCGCTCAGCTGGGCGTAATGCAGCTTTGTTACGGCTATGCCGCCCACCTCGCCCTTTTTCAGGCCGTTTATAAGGTCGTCATAGGAGGGATAGCTGCGCTTTGATATAACGAAGCTGTTGTTACTGGCGCAGAATGAATCCACCAGCGCCTCCTCCGGGCTGTTTCTCAGCCTGTTTGTCTGTATGAGCCCCACGGTAAAGTTTTTCAGGGCAAAGGAGCTTGTGCCGCTCAGCACCGCCAGTATACATTCATCGCTGTAATAGGGGGAGGAATAGTAGTATCCCGGCGCCATTGATGAGCCCATCATGGCTATCACCATATCCACCGTGCCATCATCCAGCTTGGTGCAGCCCGTTATGCTGCTCACCTCCACCAGCTCCAGGGTGTTTTCCCCGTCTCCCTCAGGCAGTATCCTGTCGGCTATGCGGCGGGCTATGGCGGTTTCCAGCCCATCCTCGCCATTCAGCCCCGGCATATCGTAGCGCACGCCTACCCGCAGCACGCCCCGCTCCTCTATGGTCTTTACCTCCGGAGTGGACATGAGCTGTATCTCCGTGCCACCCAGCAGCGCCGCCAGCACCAGCAAAATAAGGCCCGCCCCCAGCGCTATGGCTCTGCGCCAGGGCCTGCCCTCATCCCCTATAAGGGTAAAGTCCACCCGTCTGAAATTGAGCTGAAGCCGCCGGAATTTACGCCTGAGCTTCCTGTCAAAGCTGTCTTTCATGGTTATGATTATATCCCTCCCCTCCTGCCTTGACAAGTAAACAATCATACAGGCCCCATTCCTGTAAACTGACAGCCGCCTTTCGTTGACAAAGGCAGGTATATAAAGGTATACTCTATTCGTGTAAGTGTGGCCTTTTGGGCCGCCGCAAAATCATTCCGTACATTTAATTTCAAGAGAGGTATATAATATGAGACTGCTGAAATCTCACGAGCTCCGCAAACTTTACCTTGACTTTTTCCGCAGCAAGGGTCACGCCATAATCCCCTCCGCCTCCCTTATACCGGAAAACGATCCCACCGTGCTGTTCACCACTGCCGGTATGCATCCACTGGTGCCCTACCTTATGGGCGAAAAGCATCCTGAGGGCGTGCGCCTTGCAGACGTGCAGAAGTGCATCCGCACCGGCGATATTGACGAGGTTGGCGATACTTCCCACTGCACCTTCTTCGAAATGCTGGGCAACTGGTCCCTTGGCGATTATTTCAAAAAGGAATCCATCGCCTTCTCCTGGGAATTCCTCACCTCCGAGGAATGGCTTGGCATAGATAAGGATAAGCTGTATTTTACCTGCTTCGCAGGGGATGCAGACGCCCCCCAGGATACCTACTCCCATGACCGCTGGGTGGAAATGGGCGTAGACCCCAGCCATATCTTCTATTTAGATAAGAAGCATAACTGGTGGGGCCCCGCCGGCATCACCGGCCCCTGCGGCCCGGATACCGAAATATTCTACGATACCGGCAAGCCCAAGTGCTGCCCCGAGTGCGATCCCTCCTGCTCCTGCGGCAAGTACCTTGAAATATGGAACAACGTATTCATGGAATACAATAAAAACGCAGACGGCACCTTCTCTCCCCTTGCCCAGCACAACGTGGATACCGGCATGGGTCTGGATCGTACCATCGCCACCCTGCAGGGCGTTGAGAGCGTATACGATACCGATGCCTTTACCGGCATAATCGCCTCCATAGAGCAGCTTTCCGGCAAAACCTTCAGGGAATCCCCCGAGGTCACCCGTGCCTTCCGCATCGTGGCAGACCATATCCGCTGCTCCACCTTTATCCTGGGCGACCATCGCGGCGTTACCCCCTCCAATGTGGATCAGGGCTACATACTCCGCAGGCTCATACGCCGCGCCATCCGCTTCGCCATGCAGCTCGGTATGCCTGAGGACAGTCTCCGCACCGTTGCCGAGGCAGTCATTGCCCAGTATGGCAGCGTATACCCCGAGCTGGAGGCAAACCGGGAAAAGATCACCTCAGAGCTTTCCAAGGAGGAATCCCGCTTCCAGAAGGCCCTCCGCAACGGCACCAAGGAATTTGAGCGCATCAAGTCCAGCTTCCCGGATGGCCGCATAGATGGCGAGACTGCCTTCCACCTTTACGATACCTTTGGCTTCCCCATCGAGTTCACTCAGGAGCTTGCCGGTGAAAACGGCCTTACCGTGGATATGGATGGCTTTAACGCCGCCTATGAGGCACACCAGAAAAAGTCTCAGGCCGGTGCAGAGCAGCGCTTCAAGGGCGGCCTTGCCGATACCAGCGTTGAAACCGCCCGCCTCCATACCGCCACTCACCTTTTGCAGGCAGCCCTCCGCAAGGTGCTCAATGACGATAAGATCTCCCAGCGCGGCTCCAATATCACCGCAGAGCGTCTCCGCTTTGACTTCAGCTTTGAGCGCAAGATGACCAAGGAAGAGCTTGCCGCCGTTGAAGCCCTGGTAAATGAATGGATACAGGCCAAGGCCCCCATCACCTGCGAGGAGATGACCGTGGACGAGGCCCGTGAGCAGGGCGCAGTCGGCCTCTTTGGCGATAAGTACGGCGAGCGTGTAAAGGTATACACCATGGGCCAGTTCTCCAAGGAGATATGCGGCGGCCCCCATGCGGAAAACACCGGCGACCTTGGCACCTTCAAGATAAAGAAGGAAGAAGCCTCCAGCGCAGGCGTGCGCCGCATAAAGGCCGTATTGGAATACTAATAGCCCATACCTAAAGAATAAAGGGCGCATAATCGCCCTGCCTTAAAATTTGCCCGGCATCCCCGGGCAAATTTACACTTTTGCCTGTTCACCTGTTTCTTTTCCATATATAAAAGAAACAGTAGGATTCATAATTCTCCCATGTGAGGTACCCGCCATGTCCGAATGGTTCACCTATGATTGGCAAATGGAAGGAGACCCGGCAGAGTTCGCCGTGGATACCTCTTATCTTGCCAAGGCTCCAAATCCCAGCCGCCCCGTTCTCATGCACATCCGCTGCGAAATGCAGGCCCAGGATGAGCTGAGCAGCCGTGGCAGGCGGCATATTGACCGCATAGAAAAAAAGTGCCTTAAGGAGCTTAAGGCGCTGTATGTGGGCTATATTCAGGATGACTACCGGCGGGTCATGTTCTTTTATACAGACCGGCCGGAGCGCCGCAATGCCCTCGATGACATTGCGGATAAGGAAAAGTACCTTTACTGCGCCGTAGGCTGCACCCAGGACCCCGATTGGGCCACCTACCTTGAGCTGCTGTATCCCGATGGGGCAAAATTCCAAACCGAGGAAAACCGCCGCCACATCGCCCTCCACAGCAAGAATAAGGATTACCTTGCCGCCGCCCGCCGTGTCACCTTCCATGTGCATTTCCCCATGGAAAGCAGCGTCATAGCCTTTGCCGAGGAAGCACGCCTTGCCGGCTTCGCCATAGGTGACCAGGTGTTCACCCCCGAGCTGGAGGAGCCTTACGGCATAACCCTGCACCGCATCTGCCCCCTCGACAAGCCCACCATAGATGCCTGCACCACCGATATCATCTACCTTGCCGACCACTACCTTGGCAAGCTCCTCTACTGGGACTGCCCCGTTGTCCCCAAAAACAGCCCGCTGAGATAGCGGCTCTCCCCTTACATCACAATTTATATCAGGGTGCCGTCTCTGCATCATTTTCGCAGAGGCAGCACCCTGTTTTTGTGCTGGTTTGGGATGGTATCCCATCAGCTTCAATTGGGCTATATGCCTGTCAGGGCAAACCATGGTCGTCCCAATACGTTTCCCCAACAAGCCGCAAAAAGGCCCATCCACCATGGGCCTTTTTGGAAAGTGCTGTAAAGCTGCTTATTCAGTTGTAATCAACCGACCCCTGAGCCATGTCTACACAAACAGCGAGAAGGATACGAACAGGGAGCTGAGCAGGCTGGCCACCAGGGAGACCACGGTGATCTGGGTGTTGATGGAGGGGCCGGCGGTATCCTTGAAGGGATCGCCCACGGTGTCGCCGATGACGGCAGCCTTGTGGGCATCGCTGCCCTTGCCGCCCTCGTTGCCGGCTTCCACGAATTTCTTGGAATTATCCCACAGGCCGCCTGCATTGGACATGAACAGGGCAAGGAGCAGACCGCTGACGATATTGCCAAGGAGGAAGCCGCCTACGGCCCTGGGGCCGCCTATGAAGCCGACTATTACGGTGGCGATTATGGTCATGAGGCCGGCGGGGATAAGCTCCTTAAGGGCGCCTGTGGCGGCAATGTCAATGCACTTGTCATACTCGGGCTTTACGCCGGGCACGCCTTCCCGGAGGCCCTCAATGGTATTGAACTGGCGGTGTATCTCGGCTACCATGCGCTGGGCGTTTTTATCCACGCCCAGTATCAGCATTGCTGAGAATACGGCGGGAATGGCTGCGCCTATCATTATGCCAAAGAATACATTGGGATCCATAAGGTCAAAGCCGGTGATGGGAGGCTGGCCGGAGGCCGCAAGAGCCACATTCACCTCGGACATGAATGCGCCCAGAAGGGAGATGACCGTAAGGCCCGCTGCGCCAATGGAGAAGCCCTTGGTAACCGCCTTAACGGTATTGCCGGCGCTGTCCAACTCATCGGCTATGCGTATGGTTTCCTCACCAAGGCCGCCCATTTCCGCAAGGCCACGGGCGTTATCTACGATGGGGCCGTAGGCGTCGTTTGAAATTATCATGCCAACTATGGACAGCATGCCCACAGCCGCCATGGATATGCCAAATATGGCGTAGCCATCCCCCATGGGGGCGCACAGCTTGTATGCCACAAGGGCGGATACCGCAATGCCCACCATGGCGGGGAGAGCGGAGATAAAGCCATAGCTTATGCCGGAAAGCACCGTAAAGGCAGGGCCGGACTGGGAGGCATGGGCCACCTTGTGAACTATGGGCTTGGTATCATCGGTAAAGTAGTCGGTGGTAATGCCTATGATAACGCCAACCAGCAGGCCGGTGGTGGAGGCGCCCCATATGCGCCAGGAGAAGCCCTCAAAGATAAGGGTGGCAAGGGCGGTAAGCACCATGAATATGCCGGTGGTAACATAGGTGGAGGAATTGAGGGCGCTGGTGGGGCTGCCGTTTTTGCCTATGCGGGCAGTGGCTATGCCAAGTATGGAGGCCAGCAGGCCCAGCAGCGCATAGCAGAACACCATGGATACATTATTAAAGCCGCCGGTAAGCCCCTGGGCTATTACCAGTGCAGAGGCCATTGCGGCAACGTTTGAATCAAACAGGTCTGCGCCCATGCCTGCCACGTCGCCCACGTTATCGCCCACATTGTCGGCTATAACGGCAGGGTTGCGGGGATCGTCCTCAGGTATGCCCAGCTCCACCTTGCCGGTAAGGTCAGCAGAAACGTCGGCAGTTTTGGTGAATATGCCGCCGCCCGCCTTTGCAAAGAGGGCAAGGGAGCTTGCGCCAAAGGAGAAGCCCAGCAGTATGGAGGCATCCCCCACTATCATGAGCACGGTGGCCACGCCCAGCAGGGAGCAGCCCACCACTAGCAGGCCCATTACTGCGCCGCCTCTGAAGCCTATGAGGAAGGCGGGCTTTATGCCCTTCTGTGCAGCCTCGGCGGAGCGGCCATTGGACAGGCTGGCTACCATTACGCCTATCTTGCCCGCTATGGCGGAGAATACGGCGCCCGCTATGAAGGCAAGGGCCATGGAAAGATTATCCATCACCCCGCCCTGCCATACGGGAGAGGGGAGAAACAGGAATATGAGCACCGCCACCACTCCTGCAAAGGCGGCCAGCACCTTGTATTCACGGGTCATAAAGGTATTGGCACCATCCCGTATGAGGGAGGCCACTTCCTCAATGGTCTTGTTTTCCTGGGGCTGGCGCTTTACCCACATATAAAGATACACGGCGAAGGCAAAGGCAATGACCGCAGTAAGTATACTCAGGCCATAAAAAAGGGAAAGTTGGGGTTCCATAAAAAGATTCCTCCATTCCAAAAAAAATGTTGATTGGTGAGATATGATACATTCCGGGGCCGCCCCGGCAATAAAAAACAGGACGTGGCCAAAAGCGGCAGCGTCCTGTAGGCATTGAGCTATGCAGCAGTATATGGGCTGTGTAGCCGATGACCGAGATAAATCAGGCCACATTGCGCCTGATGACAGACTCCACCACTTATTCGATCATATGATTAGGATAGCACAAAAAAGCACCGAAGAAAACCAGAATAAAAATAAGAATCGCTAATGGATTTTGCGCTCCAGCTTTGTTTTATGGCCCTCATTATCCACCACGTAGGTATTGTCGAGCTGGGATATAAGGCTCTGGCGGAATTCGTTTATGTATTCCCGGCGAAGGGCCGCCTGCTCCTCCTTTTCCTCAGGGGTGAGCCCCGAGGCTTTTGCCTTGGCGGCAAGGGCATTTATGCGCTGTATTTTATCGGCTGTCATAGGTATACCTCTGTGAAATATTTATTGCTGTGGGGTTTATCTTTTCTTTTGCCGTGGCTCGGGCAGCTCAGGGTATATGGCTGTGAAAAGTGCCTCAAGGAAGGAGGCATCGTCTGTGTTTTCCACCAGCAGCATATCCTTTGCCCCGGGGTACGGGGCCTCACGGGGCGCATTGGGCAGCAGGGCAAGGGCTGCGGGCAGCGGCTTTATCAGGAGCCTGTCATCGCACAGATATGCGGCCAGCCTGCCCCGGTAGTATAGCATATATTCCCCCATCATATAGCGGCTGGTAATATCCTCAAGGCCAGAAAGCTGCTCAAGTATGTATTGCAGATAATCCTTATCCGTGGCCATGGCCGTCCTCCTGTTTATGGGTACATATAAATGATAACACAGGCCCGCCTCCCGCCGCAACAGGGCCCGTCCCACTTTACACAGGGCGCAAAAAAATGTATCCTTTTGTAAGATAATGTTTATAAAAGGAGCGCAGAGCATATGCTTCAGGATATTTCCCACGGCAGGCTGGATAATCAATACAGGCGGTGCCTTCCCGGGCCGGATGACCCGGTGATATGCATCAGGGGCAGGGATATACTGCTCCGCCGGGATGAGGAGGGCAGGCTGAATCTTCCGATATGGAGGCAGGTAGAAAGCTGGAGCGCCGACTGGGAAAGGTGGCTGGAGCAGAGCACGGAGTTTGCCTTTTCCATGCAGGAAAGGAACTATTTTCTCTTTATGGGTGAGGCGGGAGAGGCCGGAGAGGGCTTTGAATACCTGCCCGCAGCCACCCTGCGGGAGCTGCCCTCAAAGGACGTTTGCTTTGCCTGCATGACGGGCTGGCATATATACTGCTGGTACAGGGCAAACCGCTTCTGCGGCTGCTGCGGCCAAAGAACTATTCACGATAATCGTGAGCGGATGATGCGCTGCCCCGCCTGCGGCAATATGATATTCCCCCGCATAGCCCCTGCGGTGATAATAGGCCTTATCGACGGGAACAGGATACTGATGAGCCAGTATGCAAACAGGAGCTATAAGCGCTACGCCCTCCTTGCAGGCTTTATAGAGGTGGGCGAAACCGCCGAGGAGGCTGTGGCCCGGGAGGTGATGGAGGAGGTGGGCCTGAGGGTAAAAAACATCCGCTACTATGGCAGCCAGCCCTGGGGCATAGCCGGAAACCTTTCCCTTGGCTACTTCTGCGAGCTGGATGGCAGCGACAGTATTCGCCTTGATGAAAACGAGCTTGCCATGGCAGACTGGTATCACAGGGATAGCTTTCCCGCCCAGGATGACGGCATAAGCCTTACCCGGGAAATGATGCGGGTATTTGCAGAGGGCCGTGTGCCGGGCTGCACAGCAGAAAAGTAACATATAATATTAATATAAAACTGCAAAGGCCTCCGCCCCCATATTGGGAGCAGAGGCTTTTTTGCTTTACAGGCCTGTCAATACAGCCTGAGCCACTGTATGAATTTGCGGGCCACAGTATAGGCGGGGCCCTCCAGCTCCTTTGCTGCGTTCTTCAGCTCTGAGCGTATGGCTATGCCCTGGGGGCAATGCTGCTCGCACTTGCCGCAGCCAATGCAGTTTGATGCGGCAGAGCTGGTCTTACGCATGGCGGTACACATAAGGTAATCCCTCTTGGCCCGTATGCGGCCCTCTGTGCCCAGGGTATTGTAGGCAGAAAATACCCCCGGTATATCCACTCCCCTTGGGCAGGGGGTGCAGTAGCCGCAGCCGGTGCAGCCCACCTTTACCTTTTCCCGTATGGCCTGCACCACCTCGGAGAGCATTTCCCTGTCCTTATCCGTAAGCTGGCCGGGCTGGGCAGCGGAGGCCGTGGCAATGTTATCCTTAAGCATATCCATGGAGTTCATGCCGGAAAGCACGCAGGTTATTTCCGGCTGATCCCACAGCCACCTGAATGACCACTGGGCAGGGGTGTAGGCCGTGGCGGCAAATAGCTTTTCCGCCTTCTGTGGCAGGCTCCTTACCAGCCTGCCGCCCCTGAGTGGCTCCATTATTATAACTGCAAGGCCCTTTTTGCTGGCGTATTCCAGTCCACGCCTGCCCGCCTGTGAGTGCTCATCCAGATAGTTATACTGTATCTGGGCAAAGTCCCATGGGTATGCATCCACCAGCCTGCAGAACATATCGGAATTTCCATGATAGGAAAAGCCCGCCTGTCTTATGGCGCCTGAGCTCTTTTTCTGCTCCAGCCATTCCTCTATGCCCATTGCCCTGAGCTTCTCCCAGGTGTCTATATCGTTGAGCATATGCATAAGGTAATAATCCACATGGTCTGTACGCAGGCGGGCAAGATGCTCATCAAAGTACTTATCCAGCCCCTCACGGCTGCGTATAAGGTAATGGGGCAGCTTGGTGGCGATATTCACCCTGCTCCTCAGGCCGTTCTTTTCCAATATTTCCCCCAGGGCCGCCTCGCTTCCCGGGTATATGTAGGCGGTATCAAAGTAATTTACCCCCGCCTCAATGGCGTAAAGTATCTCCCGCTCAGTCTCCTGCATATCTATGCGGCCGCCCTTGCGGGGAAAGCGCATACAGCCGAAGCCCAGTGCGGAGATGGGGTTATTGTGCTTATCGTATCTGTACAGCATGGCAGGCTCCTTTTGGTATATTTAAAAATTGACGGGCGGCAGTCGCCGCACCTCTCCCATTAACTATAACGCACCTGCCCCTCCGGCGCAACGATTTGCATTTAAATCCTTGACGAAGCGGGTGAAAAGGCAGTACCCTAAAGGGAAAGAGAAAAGCATCATCGCCCCCATAAATCAAATGATTTTCCAAGGAGGATAGTCACATGAGTGAAAACACCGGAATGATACAGCTTGAGCTGGGAGATACCGCCGTTACCGTGGCTGAGCAGCCCCAGCAGGAGCTTGCTGCCCTGCCCCCAATGCTGGAAAACGTTACCGCTATTTACACCGAGCAGGCTGGCCTTACCGAGGCCGAGCTGAAGGCGGTGGAGGATTTTTCCGAGAAGATAGACCTTACTGATTCCGGCATAGTGCTTCAGTACGGAGCGGCCTGCCAGAAAAAGATAGCCTCATTCTCAGACAGCGCCCTGGATGGCGTCCGCACAAAGGACCTTGGTGCGGCAGGGGATATGATAGTAGACCTTATGGCGGAGCTTAAGGGCTTCTCCACCGAGGAAAAGAGCGGCTTTTTCGGCCTTTTCAAAAAGGCAGGCAATGAGCTTACCCGCATGAAGGCCCGCTATGACAAGGCCGAGGTAAATGTAAACCGCATCACCGAGGTGCTGGAGGGCCACCAGAATCAGCTCCTTACAGATATAGTGATGCTGGATAAAATGTACGAAATGAACCTTACCTACTTCCGGGAGCTTACCATGTACATCATGGCGGGCAAAAAGAAGCTGGAAAAGGAGCGGGCCACCACCCTTGTGGAAATGAAGGCCGCAGCAGAGGCCTCCGGCCAGGCTCAGGATGCCCAGGCAGCAAATGACTTTGCCTCCATGTGCGACAGGTTTGAAAAGAAGCTCCACGATCTGGAGCTCACCCGCACCATAAGCATACAGATGGCCCCCCAGATACGCCTCATACAGAATGGCGATACCCTCATGGCGGAAAAGATACAATCCACCATCAACAATACCATCCCCCTGTGGAAAAACCAGATGGTGCTTGCCCTTGGCATGGCAAATTCCCAGCAGGCAATGGAGGCCCAGCAGGCTGTAAACGCCATGACAAACGAGCTGCTCATGAAGAACGCCGAGGCCCTTAAGGAGGGCGCAATAGGCATCGCCACCGAGAGCGAAAAGAGCATAGTGGATATTGAGACCGTAAAGCACACCAATGAGCAGCTTATAGCCACCCTTGACGAGGTGCTCCGCATACAGGATGAGGGCAGGCAGAAGCGCCGTGCCGCAGAGGCGGAGATAGGCCGCATTGAGGGCGAGCTCAAGGCAAAGCTGCTGGATATCCGTGGCTGATGCCCATAGAAAGAGGAAAACACCATGGGAGATAACCGTTCACGGTTTACGTGGATAGGCGGGCTGCTGGGCTGTGCGGCGCTGCTTTTGCTGGGAAGGAGCTTCTTCCCCTCCATACTGAGGGTAATACTCACCGTTGCAGCCATAGGGCTGCTGGTGATAGTGGCTGTAATTGCGGTATTCGTCATCAGGGCCATACAAAAGTCAAATACTCCAGAGGCCGCCGCAAAGCGGGAGCAGGACAGCATACTTGCAAAGGGCCGCAGCCACCTTATGAAGCTCAGGAGCATGACAATGTCCATAAAGGATGAGCAGGTGCGCGCCATAAGCGGCCAGATATGTGCCACTGTGGACAGCATACTCAAGACCCTTAAGTCCCAGCCGGAGGATATACCGACGGTGCGTCAGTTTTTCAATTATTACCTGCCTACCATGGGCAGCATACTTACAAGGTTTGTAAAGGTGGAGCAGAGCGGCGTACCCATGGAGGACATTACTGCCAACGCCATCTCCTGCCTTACCGACATAAATACCGCCATGGAGCGCCAGTATAAAAACCTGTTTGATAACGATGTGCTGGATCTTTCCGTGGAAATGGAGGCGCTGGCCCTTGCCTGCCGCAGAGACGGTCTCATACCCGACGGCGGCCCGGAGGCAGGAGGAACGCCTGTAAACCTTACCCTGTAAAGCTAAAAATCGCAGCATAAAAGCCTCCCAAATAAGGGAGGCTTTTTATATTCCCATCCTTTGCCGCCCGGGAGCAAAATGGCAGGAGGCAAAGGCTGAAAAGAGGCGAATAAGAGGCCACGGGCCACTTTTTTGACCACGCCTTCCGTTTCATACTTATTTCACATTTTTGCCGGGCAGAGAAGATTGACGGCGGGGTGGAAAGTCCATTATAATTACAAAGATTAAAATTTTATTAAAATAGCGACCTGGCGGCAAAGAAAGGTAAATATGGCAAACAGTGTCATCATAGCCAGCGACAGCACTACAGACCTGCCTGCTGAGCTTATAGAAAAATATCAGATAAAAATACTCCCCCTTGGCATTACCCTTGGGAACAGGCTGTATACCGACGGGGTAGATATAAACCCGGATATGATATACGCTCACTTTGATGCCACGGGAGAGCTGCCAAAGACCTCTGCGGTGAATACCGCCCAGTGCCATGAGTTTTTTAGCAAGTATACGGCAGGCGGCAGCTCCATGGTATTCTTCACCATAAGCGCAGAAATGTCCAGCACCTATGCAAATGCCCTGCTTGCCGCAAAGAGCTTTGACAATGTATTCGTGGTGGATACCCGAAGCCTTTCCACAGGCGGCGGCCTTATTGTTACTGCGGCGGCAAGGATGGCCCAGAGGGGCATGGAGGCCGGGGAGATAGCCTGCGCCTGTGCCGAGCTTACTGATAGGGTGCACGCTTCCTTTGTGGTGGATGACCTTACCTTCCTCTATAAGGGCGGGCGCTGCTCCGCCGTTGCGGCGATAGGGGCAAACCTTGTGCAGATAAAGCCCCGCATAGCCCTTTCCGGCGGCAGGATGTGGGTAAGCAAAAAATACCGGGGCAGCTTTGCCGCAGTGCTGAAGAAATACACAGCCGAGCTTATTGAGGAGGCCCGGGGCATAGGCGATGGCCCCATATTCATAAATCATGCAGGCTGCGATGAAAGCATAGTGGCCCAGTGTACTGCCCAGGTGCGGGAGGCATTTCCGGAGGCTGAGATAATCCATACCCGGGCAGGCTGTACCATATCCTCCCATTGCGGAAAAAATACCCTTGGCATAATGTTCATTAAGATGTAAAATATAGCTGACTCACATGGCGCGCGGGTTTTTCCGGGCGTCTTTTTATATTTTGCCGGTATGGCGCAGGCTTGCCCCGGGACAGAATATGCCCGTATAGCTTTAAGAAAGGAGCCACCCATGGATAAAACCTTCATCGCCATAGATCTTAAATCCTTCTTTGCCTCGGTGGAGTGCGTGGAGCGGGGGCTGGATCCCCTTACCACAAACCTTGTGGTGGCAGACCTGAGCCGCACTGAAAAAACCATATGCCTTGCAGTCACCCCCTCCCTCAAGGCCTACGGCATATCCGGCAGGGCAAGGCTCTTTGAGGTGATAGAGCAGGTAAAGATAACAAACATTCTGCGCCGGCAAAAGGCCCCCGGCGGCAGGTTCACAGGCTCCTCCAGCCACGACCCCGACCTTAAGGCGAACCCCTCACTGGAGCTTGATTATATAGTGGCCCCGCCCCACATGGCCAAATATATGGATTACAGCACCAGGGTATATCAGGTATACCTTAAGTACATCGCCCCGGAGGATATGCACGTTTACTCCATTGATGAGGTCTTTATCGATGCTACGGATTACCTGCGGCTGTATGGCCTTACTCCACGAGAGCTGGCCATGCGGATAATACTGGATGTGCTGAATACCACAGGCATCACGGCCACCGCCGGCATAGGCACAAACCTTTACCTTTGCAAGGTGGCGCTGGATATAGGGGCAAAGCACGTTACCCCCGATGAAAACGGAGTGCGTATAGCTGAGCTGGACGAAATGAGCTACAGAAGGCAGCTCTGGGCGCACCGGCCCATTACGGATTTCTGGCGGGTAGGCAGGGGCACTGCCGCAAGGCTGGAGGCCTGCGGTATGCATACCATGGGGGATGTGGCCCGCTGCTCTGTAAGCAGCGAGGATGTGCTTTACCGGCTTTTCGGGGTGAATGCGGAGCTGCTTATAGACCACGCCTGGGGGTATGAGCCCTGCACCATTGCCCACATAAAGGCATATAAGCCCTCCTCCAGCAGCCTTGGGGCAGGGCAGGTATTGCAGACCCCCTACACCTTTGATAAGGCAAAGCTGGTGCTGCGGGAGATGATGTATCAGCTTTCCCTTGACCTGCTGGAAAAGGGGCTGGTAACAGACCAGATAGTGCTCACCGTGGGCTACGATATTCAAAACCTTTCAGACCCCGCCCTCAGGCAGCGCTATCAGGGCCAGATAACCACAGACAGATACGGCCGTAGCATACCAAAGCAGGCCCACGGCTCAGCCAATATTGGAAGATTCACCTCCTCCGCCAGGCTCATAACCGATGCCACCATGGATCTGTACGACAGGATAGTGGACAGCTCCCTCCTTATACGCCGCATGAGCATGGCGGCAAACCATGTGATGGCAGAGGATATGGCCCCAAAGAACAACGGCCCCCAGCAGCTGGATATGTTTACCGACTATGCCCGGCAGCAGGAGCAGCAGGAGCAGCAGCTCAGGGCCCTTTCAAAGGAGCGGGATGCCCAGAGCGCCATGCTTGCCATACGGAAAAAATACGGCAAAAACGCCATCCTCAAGGGCACCAGCCTCCATGAGGGGGCCACTGCCATGGATAGAAACCACCGCATAGGCGGTCACAGAGAATAGGAGGGCCTGCCCATGGATAAGGCTGCTTCCTGGGAAAAATACCGGGATATAATAGACCTGCCACATCACGTTTCCCCCACCCGCACCCCAATGGGGCTTATTGAGCGGGGGGCTCAGTTTTCCGCCTTTGCGGCACTCAGCGGCTTTGATGGGGCAATAAAGGAGACCGGCCGCCTTACAGACAGCCGGCCCGAGCTTACCGATGAGGTAAGGGCGGAGCTTAACCTTGCCCTTAAGCTCACCCTTGAAATGGGCTGCGCCGCCGCCATCACCTACTTTGTGCAGGATGAAAAAAAGCCGGGCGGCCGCCTTGAGACCATTACCGGCAAAATAAAGGGGGCAGACAGGCACAGGGGCCTGCTCATAATGCAAGGCGGCGCCCCCATCCCCCTTAACGATATATGCGACATACAGCCGGAATAATAAAAGGCCCCGGTGCGCTGCTGAAAGCCAGCGTGCCGGGGCCGTATATGCTTTTATTTATTCTATGCGCTGAATATCCGCACCCAGTGCCCTGAGCTTCTGCTCGATAAACTCATAGCCCCTGTCGATAAAGTGGATATTACTTATGGTGCTGGTGCCCTCTGCCGCAAGGGCTGCCACTATAAGAGCGGCTCCCGCCCTCAGGTCGCTGGCGCAAAGGGGTGCGCCGTATAGCTTTTCCACGCCCTCAATAATGGCGGTGCGGGCGTTAAGGTTGATATTTGCGCCCATCTTGGCAAGCTCCGGCACATGGTTGAACCTGTCCTCAAATATGTTTTCCACAACGAAGCTGTTGCCCTGGGCGGTGGCCAGGAAGGCCATCATGGGCTGCTGCAGGTCGGTTGGGAAGCCCGGGTAGGGCAGGGTCTTTATGTTTACGGCCCTGGGCCGCTTATCTGCGGTGACCCGGATGAAAAACTCCCTGCCGTCATCCCCCTCCGTTACGGATACGCCGCTCTCCATGAGCTTGGCGGAAATGGCCTCAAGGTGGGTGGGGATAACGTTGTTTATCACCACATCTCCCCCTGTGGCAGCGGCGGCTATCATGAAGGTGCCGGCCTCTATCTGATCGGGTATCACGGCGTAGGTGCAGCCATGGAGCTTGCGCCCGCCCTGTATGCGGATAACGTCTGTGCCTGCGCCCTTTACGTTTGCCCCCATCATATTGAGGAAGTTTGCCACATCCACCACGTGGGGCTCCTTGGCAGCGTTGGCGATTATGGTGGTGCCCTCTGCGCCCACGGCGGCCATCATTATGTTGATGGTGGCTCCCACGCTTACCACGTCAAGGTATATCTCTGCTCCCACCAGCCTGTCGGCAGTAGCCTTTACTGCGCCCCCCTGTATGACTATATCCGCACCCAGGGCGCGCATACCCTTGATGTGCTGATCTATGGGGCGCTGGCCGATGGCACAGCCGCCGGGCAGGGCTATCTCCGCCTTTTTATACCGGCCCAGCAATGCGCCCAGCAGGTAATAGGAGGCACGCAGCGAGCTTACCATTTCCCCGGTAACGCTGTAGCTGCTGATGCCGGAGGGATCCAGCCTCAGGCTGCCATCCGGTGTATGCTCCACCTCTGCGCCCATGCTGCGGAGTATCTGTTCAACTTTGCGTACATCCTCTATTGAGGGCAGGTTTTCCAGCAGGCAGCTTTCGCCGCAGAGTATGGCGGCGGGTATTATGGCGAGGGCAGCATTTTTTGCGCCGCTTATGGTCACTGCACCCTCAAGGCGGTTGCCGCCGTTAATTTTATAATAGGCCATTTCATCTCCAGGAAATCTGCGGCAATCAGCCGCATTTTTTCAGGCATACGCCTTTAACTTATTAATTATACTATCGCAGGCCCCCTTTGTACAGCGGGTTTTGAGTTAATATATTCCCGGTTCAGGTGAAGAAAATGTGTCAAAATGCCGGAGGCCATGTTTTTTACTTTATAAATGCCTGCCGCTGTCCCCCATTTCTTTTTTACACAGCATGGACTTATGGGAGGGTAGCTGCTTTCCTTGACAGGCCATGGTGGCTGAGGGTAAAATTGATATACAGGGCAGCCTGGGGGCATCAGCACCCGGGCCACTTTGATATTGCATAAAAACCGGAGGCCGCCATGAAGGATTCTGCAAAGGATATACTGCTCCGCTACGGGGTGATAATAGCAGGCTGCATAATATATGCAGCGGGCATTGCCATATTCCTTGACCCAAACGGCCTTGCGCCCGGCGGCATTACGGGCATTTCCATAATGATATCCTACGCCACCCGCATACCCACCGGCACCCTGGTGCTGCTCATAAACGTGCCGCTGCTGATAATCGGCGCAAAGAAATTCGGCAAAAACTTCCTCATGTATACCGTGGTATCCACGGTGCTGTCCTCCCTGCTGATAAACTTCTTTGCAGGGGTCTCCCTCAATATTGAGGATAAGCTGCTGTGCGGCATAGTGGGCGGCTGCCTTATGGCGGTGGGCATGGGCATGGTATTCAAATGCGGCGGCACCACCGGCGGCTCTGATATACTGGTAAAGCTGCTGCGGCTCAAATACCGGCACCTTCGCACCGGCACCCTCTTTGCCATTACCGATACCATAATAGTCGGAGCCTCGGCCCTGGTATTCAAAAACATTGAAAACGCCCTCTATGCAGGCATTGCCCTGGCGGTATCCAGCCTTGTGCTGGATCTGGTGCTGTACGGGCCGGATGAGGCCAAGTCCCTCATCATCATAAGCGACAATGCGGAGGCCGTGGCCAGCCGCATACTTACGGAGCTGGATATAGGCGTTACCTACCTTCAGGGCAAGGGCGGCTACACGGGGGCGGAAAAGCAGGTGCTGCTGTGCGTTATGCGTAAGGCCCTTTATCCCAAGGTGCGCCAGATAGTGCAGCAGGAGGATCACAACGCCTTCATGATAGTCACCGCCGCCACTGAGATATACGGCGAGGGCTTTAAGGATCACTTTACCGAAGAAATATAGCAACTCAATATACAATACACAGGAGGATTTTACCCCATGAACAGCAAAACAGACCTTTGGATAGACGGCCGCAGGGAGGAAATGATAAGCGCCCTTCAGCAGCTCATCGGCTTCAAAAGCATAAGCTGCCGTGCAGAGGCACAGCCCGGCGCACCCTTTGGCCCCCAGTGCAAGGAGGCCCTGACCCATACCCTTAAGGTATGCGAAGGCATGGGCTTTGCCACAAAGGACATGGATGGCTACATTGGCTATGCGGATTTTGGCTCCGGCGATGAGACCCTTGGCATACTCACCCACCTGGACGTTGTCCCTGAGGGGGATGGCTGGACAAAGGCCGGCCCCTACGAGGGCAAGGTGGTAGACGGCTACATGATCGGCCGCGGCACCATGGACGATAAGGGCCCCGCCATAGCCTCCATATATGCCCTGGCCGCAGTAAAGGAGGCCGGGTATCAGTTCCGCCGCAATGTGCGGCTCATATTCGGCTGCGATGAGGAAAGCGGCATGGGCTGCCTTACCCATTACATGGAGCATGAGCCCGTACCGGACCTTGCCTTCTCCCCGGATGCCGAGTATCCCCTGGTAAATTCTGAAAAGAACATATATCATGGCACCCTGCGCTATGAATACCCCTCCTCCATCACCCTCAAGGCGGGCACCGTGGTAAACGCCGTTCCCGGCTTTGCAGAGGCCGTAGTTCCCTGCGACCCTGCTGCGGTACAGGCTGCAATAGGCAGCATGGAGGGCTTTGAGGCAAAGGCCGTCCCCGGCGGCGTAAGCATACTTGCCACCGGCTGCGCTGCCCACGCCTCCACCCCCGAAAACGGAAAGAACGCCATACAGATGCTTGTAGGCCTGCTCTGCACGCTGCCCCTGCCCCAGCAGGATATCGATGCCCTTGCCGCCCTTAAGGCCGCATACGGCATGGAATACCATGGCGAATCCATCGGCCTTGACAAGGCGGATGATTCCGGCAGGCTCACCCTTAACCTTGGCCTTATGGATTGGAACGAAAAGGGCTACAGCCTCAGCATAGACATTCGTGCCCCCATATCCGTTGGCAATGCGGAGCTCAGCGAAAAGCTGGCAGCCTCCCTGCCCGGCGCCCGGCTCACCGATGAATCCTTCAGCCATGGCCACTATGTGCCGGAGGACAGTGAGCTTGTAAGCGGCCTGCTCAAGGTATACCGCAGCCGCACCGGCGATATGTCCGCCCCCAGGCGCATAGGCGGCGGCACCTACGCCCGTCATTTTGATACCGCCGTTGCCTTTGGCATAGAGCGCGAGGGCCGGGAAAGCCGTATGCACATGGTGGATGAATCCCTGAATATGAATGATTTCATCGAGGATGCCAAGCTCATGGCAGATGCCATAATCGAGCTTGCCTGCGTAAAGCAGTAACGGAGCGCCATCCCCATGAAGGTACGGCTCAATTCTGACCCCCAGGTGGTACGCATGGTGCGTGAAGGCCTTGAGGCCCGTGGCGGCTACTGCCCCTGCGTAAGGGAAACCAGCGAGGACACCAGGTGCATGTGCCGCCAGTTCCGCGAGCAGATAGCCGACCCCGATTTCGAGGGCTACTGCCACTGTATGCTGTACTATAAGGAGAAGTAGTTATTGTTTCTTGTTCTTTCTTTAAAAGAAAAATACCAAAAGAATATAGTTTGAGAGGGCAATATTAAATATGCCCCTTTACAGCACTTTCCAAAAAGGCCCATG
>CAYMPG010000015.1:0-38693 GCA_964392455.1 uncultured Clostridium sp.
ACCTTCTTGATGTTTTTCAGGCTTACTTTTGCCATGCTTCTTTGGCTGTAACCGCTCTGCCTCCGCAAGGAGCGGCCTCGGAACAAAAGGCACTTTGTTCCATTACGACAGGTCTCCACGCTGCCGCACCGCCAGCCGGGCGGATATTCCTCCTTTGTTTTTCTTTCGCCTGTTAGTAAAGTGGAGTAACAGGCAAAAGATAAAATAAAGTTCTTTTTTTAATATACCACATACCCATTATCCCGGCAAGCCTTCTGCTGCCCCTTTTACCTGCAAAATGCAGAATTTTACGGCCTGCGTTTTTCTTAAGGGTATATATTTTTTGTTAAACAACAAACAGTGCTTGAAATAGTTTAAATCGATGTTATATTATAAATGGTAACCTATTTGCCGGATACACTACTTAACCTACATGGAGGAACCATACCTGATGTATTGCCTGGACAACATCGACAATATAAAAAACACCGTTCGCCCCAAGAAAACAGCCCATGTGTATGTGCCCTACAACTGCGGGCGCAAATGCCCCTTTTGCGAATCCAGGCTCATGTATGACACAATGGACACCTCTCTCGACAGAACTCTGGATGTGCTCCGCCGCATAGCAGATTCTGACATAGAGGATATTATGATAACCGGCGGCGAGCCCTGTGCAGACCTTGAGGCCCTTTCCAAAATGCTGGAGGTGCTCAAGCACAAGATAGTATACGTTAACACCCTTTTCCCCTCTGAAACCGCCAAAGAAACTGCAAAGCTCTTTGATGAGGAATACCCCTGCGTAAAGGGCATAAACGTATCCCGCCACAATGATGCCTACGAAAAGGATGCCGCATTTCTCGCTGCCCCCGCTGAGGACAGTATTCTTGGCAGCCTGAAGGTGCCTGTGCGGATAAACTGCGTAATACAAAACAAGCAGGCCCCCGCCCAGTGGGTAGACCGGGTGGTAAAGCGCTGGGAGGCCCAGTATGCCCACAAGGGCAATCTTGAACTGCACTTCCGGGAGGACTTTAACAAGGTCACTGCGGAAAACCTTCACGTGCAGGACAGCCCCTTCCTTAAGACCCTCTGCGAAAACTATCGCTACCACTATTACAATATGGGTACTTCCTTTGATGACGTATCCTTCCTTGCAGATTCCGGCATGACGGTGTATTACCACAAGATACTGCCCTACAGCATCTGCAAGATAGGCCCCCTTACCATACTCCACGAAATGGTGGTATTCCCGGATGGCAGCGTATGCACCGACTGGGACCAGAGCAAGGATGGGCTGGAGCAATACTGCCAGTGGGTAAACTTCAGGCTGTAAGCATAATATGCTGCATAAAAAAGCCCGGGAGGCATATGCTTTCCGGGCTTTGCTGTACTTTATGCTGTTTACTTTATGCTTCCTCACTGGCGGGGCGGCGCTTGCGCCTGCCCTTGAGGCTTGCATCCATTTTAAGGGCGGAATGTGGGCATACGGTTATACACTTGCCGCAGCGTATGCAGTCATCCGAATTGGGGGTCTTGTATACGGGAATATCCAGCCCGCAGGCCTTTTGGCAAGCCCCGCAGGAGGTGCAGCGGCTCTTGCTCACCCGTATGCGTACCAGTGACACGGGGTTCATCAGCCCGTATATTGCGCCCAGCGGGCAAAGATACCTGCAGAAGGGCCTGAACATCAGCACCGATCCCACCAGTATCACCACCAGCACAAACAGCTTCCAGCTAAACAGCCACCCAAGCACGCTCCTCAGATCCTCATTCAGCGCAATCAGCGGCAGGCCGCCTATAAGCGTGCCTGAGGGGCATATCCACTTGCAGAACCATGGGCTGCCCACGCCAAAGTCCCCCTTGGCAAACATGGGCAGTATTATGCACATTACCACCAGCACCACATACCTGAGCTTACGCAGGTACTTTTCGCCGGGGAGGCGGCGCACCTTTTTTCTGGGCGGTATCTTGAAAAGCAGATCCTGCACCAGGCCAAAGGGACAAAGCCAACCGCACACTATGCGCCCCAGCAATGCACCTATGGTGATAAGGGTGCCCACAACGTAAAAGGGAAAGCCACTTACTCTCCCTGCAAAGGCGTTCTGAAGGGAGCCCATTGGGCAGGCGCCCCATGCGCCGGGGCAGGAATAGCAATTAAGCCCGGGAACGCATATGCTCTTAACATTGCCCTGATATATGGTTCCATTCAAAAAGCCGGAGGCATAGCTGTTTGTAAGCAGCGTCCAGCAGGCCTGAATGTAGGTTCTGGCCTTTATAAAGGGATGCTTTTTTTTATTCTTCTTATCCAAGGCCAATACACTCCATACATATCATTATAGCTTTTTGCAGCACGGCATCGGCTTCCCCTCTTACCGCACCTATCACGATAAAGGCAAGCCCGGCAGCCAGCAGCCCCAGTGTGTAAATACTACGCTTTCTCATTCATCACCGTCTCGATTATATTTATCCAGCCTTCCTTGCTCTTTGCGCCATGAACGACCGTGAGCAGGCGGCCATTTGAATCATAAAACTTGGAGGTAGGCACCACATTCACCCCTGCAAGCATGGTGCTTACCACGCTGTCCGTATAGGTAAGGTTGGTGAACTTGCCGCCGGAGGTCTTGAGCATTTCGGCTGCGGCAGATGCAGTGGGTGAACCGGAAGGAACATCCGCCGACAGGCCAACTATGCTGAAGCCTGTCCCCTTATATTCGTATGCCAAATCTGAGAGAATACCCATCTCTTGCAGGCAGCTCGTTCAGGTCTGGGTCCATATGTTTATCATGGTGATGCTGTTTTTTGCAAAGAGGCTTTCGCTTACAGCGTCACCTGACAATGTGGTGGTTTCAAACTTTATGCCGTCTGAGGAGGATTCGTAGCTTAAAGATACCTTATCATACTTGCCTGCGTATGGGGTCTTTTTCTTGGAAGGCTTTGGGGTAGGGGTGGGCTCCGCCTTTTCCTGCTCCTTATCCTTCTTATCTTCCTTATCCTTTTTATTTTCGCTGCTGTCCTTCTCTGCCTTTGGCCTTGAGGTAGGCTTGGGGGTGGGTACAGGGGTAGGCACAGGGGTCACCACCGGCTCCGGCGTAGCAAAGCCGCTAATGGTCACATAGGTGCCCTCGCTGCCGTATTTTTCTATATACTCCTGCTCGCTGTCCAAATACCCTACATCTATCAGCACATATGTATCGTCATTGGTCTTTTCGGCGCACCCCGCTGTACACAAAGAAGTTGCCGCCATCATGGCCGCAAGCATCCTTTTGCCCGGTATACGCATACTTTTCATGCAAGCCCTCAATAGGCCCTCCCAATAACTTTTTTTGCTAAATAGAATTATAGTGTTTTGCAAATTCTCTGTCAACAAACCCGGCCCCCGGCAGGATAAAGTTAACAGACCGGTCACATTAAAGGCCAAACACGCCCAGATGCTCCAGCAATATCCTTACGCCCAGGAATATGAGTATCACTCCCCCTGCAAGCTCTGCTCTGGCCTTATACTTTGCGCCGAATACGCTGCCCACCTTTACCCCCAGCATTGACAGCAGGAAGGTGGTAACGCCTATAAGGCACACGGCAGACAGTATGTCCACCGTAAGAAATGCAAAGGTAACTCCCACAGCAAGGGCATCTATGCTGGTGGCAACGGCCATGGTAAGCATCACCTTAAAGGACAGGCTGCCGCTCACATCCTCATCACCGCCGCCTCTGGATTCCTTTATCATATTAAGCCCGATAACAGTAAGCAGCACAAAGGCTATCCAGTGATCTACGGACTGTATGGCCCCGCTGAAGCTGCTCCCCACAAGATACCCTATAAGGGGCATAAGGGCCTGAAAGCCTCCAAACCACAGCCCCACAAGGCCTGCATTTTTAAGGCTCACTCTGTTCATTGCAAGGCCCTTGCATACGGCCACTGCAAAGGCATCCATGGAGAGGCCTATTGCCAGTATAAACAATTCCCAAAAACTCATTTTTACTTATCTCCCATGTAAAATATCCGGGAGTATCTGCATCTGCGCCGTCATTTCAGCGTGCCCGGCCACACATGGCCTCATATTTCGCCAAAACCCGGCTGCCAATGCCATAAGCCCGCAGTGTATTTTCATAATTACAAGTATTAAATCATTATATCCTTGCAGGGCAGCAAAGTCAATTAAAGGGGCAATCTGCCCGCCGTGATAAGCAGAACGCAGCATTTCATTTAGCCCCTGCCTGGATGAAAGAATACCGGAGAAGGTCACCCTTTCTCCGGTATTCATCAGGCTTTATATTTTACTTTTTGAGCTCTGCAAGGCGCTGCTGCAGCCTTGCAAGCATATCCTTTGCTACGGCCAGCTTTTCCCGCTCCTCGTTTATCACCTTTTCAGGCGCCTTGGCCACAAAGCCGGGATTATTCAGCTTGCCCTCGGCCCTTGCCACCTCGCCCTCCATGCGGGTGATCTCCTTGCTGATGCGCTCTATTTCCTTCTCCACATCGATGAGCTGATTCATGGGGATAAATACCTCGCCCATAGCACATACGATGCTTACGGCGCCCTCGGGTATGCCCTGCTTATCCTGCTGCACGGTAACGCTCTCTGCGCCTGCAAGCTTAATAAGGTAAGCCTCGGCAGCCTCAAAGGCGGGAATATTTGCAGCCTCGGTCACAAGGTACATGGCGGTCTTTCGGGCGGGGGGCACGTTCATCTCGGCACGCATATTGCGTATTGCCCGGATAACGTCCATTATGCCCTCCATCTTCTCTGCCTCCTCGGCAAAGTCAAAGTCCGCCGTGCAGGTGGGCCAGGGGGACAGCATGATGGTCTCCCCTGCGCCGGGCAGGTTAAGATACAGCTCCTCTGTAATAAAGGGCATGAAGGGATGCAATAGCTTCATGGAATCGCCCAGCACCCTTACCAGTACTGCCTTTACATTGGCCTTGGCAGCCTCATCCTCACCATAGAGGCGGGGCTTTGCCATTTCGATATACCAATCGCAGAACTCCGTCCAGATAAAGTCGTATACCTTCTGAGCGGCCACATTAAGGTCGAAGTTATCCATGTTCTGGGTCACTTCTTTTACGATGGTATTCAGCCTGTGCAGCATCCACTTATCCGCTATATCCAGCGCAGCCATGTCTATCTGGCCCACAGGCTCCTCGCCTATGTTCATCAGCACGAAGCGGGAGGCATTGTATACCTTGTTGCAGAAATTGCGGGCAGCCTCCACCTTCTTGTTTGAGAAGCGCATATCATTGCCGGCGCTGTTGCCGGTAACAAGGCTGAAGCGGAGGGAGTCTGCGCCGTATTCGCTGATTATCTCCAGAGGGTCTATGCCGTTGCCCAGGGATTTGGACATTTTGCGACCCAGCTCATCCCTAACTATGCCGTGAACGTATACGGTATCAAAGGGTATCTCCTTCATTACCTCCATGCCGAATACTATCATTCTGGCTATCCAGAAGAAGATGATATCATATCCGGTCACCAGCGTATTGGTGGGATAGAAGTACTTGAGCTCGGGAGTTTCATCAGGCCAGCCCAGCGTGGAGAAGGGCCACATACCGGAGCTGAACCAGGTATCCAGCACGTCCTCATCCTGATGGAGCTTTCCGCCGCACTTGGGGCATACGGTGGGATGCTCCAGCGTTACCTCGATATGGCCGCAATCCTGATTTTCGCAGTAATAGGCAGGTATACGGTGGCCCCACCAGAGCTGGCGGGAAATGCACCAATCCCGTATATTGTACATCCAGTTGAAATAGGTCTTATTGAACCTCTCAGGTACAAATTTTACCTTGCCCTCCTCTACCACCTTTATGGCGGCCTCGGCAAGGGGCTTCATCCTTACGAACCACTGGAGGCTGGTAAGGGGCTCCACGGTATGGTGGCAGCGATAGCATACGCCTACATTGTGGGCATAGTTTTCTATCTTTACAAGGTTGCCGCTCTTTTCCATATCCTTTACTATGGCCTCACGACATTCCATGGTGGTAAGGCCGGTGTAAGGAGCGCCCAGCTCATTTATATGGCCATCGTCAGTAAATACCCTTATGCGGGGCAGGTTATGGTGTACGCCCACCTCAAAGTCATTGGGGTCATGGCAGGGGGTTATTTTAACTGCACCTGAGCCAAATTCCTTTTCCACGTATTCATCTGCCACGATGGGTATTTCACGGCCTATGATGGGCACTATAACGGTCTTGCCCACAAGGTCAGCATACCGCTCATCCTCGGGATTTACAGCGATGGCAGTATCGCCGGGGATGGTTTCGGGGCGGGTGGTGGCGCAGATGATGGAATAGGACTTATCCGGCGCATCGTAGCGCACATGCCAAAGATGGCTGTTCTGTTCCTCGTATTCCACCTCGGCATCCGACAGGGCGGTCTGGCACTCGGGGCACCAGTTGATTATGCGGTCATCGCGATATATGAGCCCCCTATGATACAGGTCTACAAATACCTTGGTAACGGCCCTGTTGCAGCCCTCGTCCATGGTAAAGCGCTCACGCTCCCAGTCGCAGGAGGAGCCCAGCTTCTTGAGCTGCTGAACGATGGTTCCGCCGTATTCACGGCGCCATGCCCAGGCCCTTTCCAGGAATGCATCACGGCCTATATCCCGCTTATCCAGCCCTTCCTTTGCCATCTCGGTAACTATTTTTACTTCGGTGGCTATGGAGGCATGGTCAGTACCGGGCAGCCAGAGGGTCTCATAGCCGCTCATACGCTTATAGCGGATAATGGCATCCTGAAGGGTATTATCCAGCGCATGGCCCATGTGCAGCTTGCCGGTGATATTTGGCGGGGGGATAACTATGCAGTAAGGGTCCTTATCAGGGTTTGGCTCGGCGTGAAAATAGCCTTTGCTTTCCCATTTTTCGTACAGGCCATTCTCCACCTGGGAGTGGTCGTAGGTTTTAGGCATCTCTTTTGCCATGATTCTTCCTCCTTGGTTTATGGGCAAAGTTTTTTCCGGTCATTTCGGGTAATAAAAAAGGCCGCCTGTCCTCACTTCAAAGGACGAGCGAACCCGCGGTACCACCCTTGTTGGGCAGAATACTGCCCCCCTTTTCGCCATAACGCAGCGCTTGCGCCCCATGCTGACGATACTTCACCTGGGGGGCTCGGAAGCGACCTTCTGTCCTTTCCTTGCAGGCAGCCCTTTCAGCCGGTGGGGACGCCTCTCTTGTGCGGTGTAAGGAACATACTCCTCTTCGTCTTTGCCTATTAATGTGTAGTTTATGTGAAAAATCTCCGTTTGTCAAGCCCGCCGCCATAAAAGAGCCCCGGATGCTGTCCGGGGCTCCATAGGATGCTTTTATTACGCTTCGGGAATGATGCGGTATTTGCCTATGAAGGGTATTTCATAGTACTCCCGCTTGAGGGTTCGTACCACTGCGATTATTGCAAACACCAGCCCTGCCACCATTCCCACGGTGCCTGCAAGCCACCCGAGTATGGGCACTATAAAGGCAATACCGCTGGCTGCAAACCACAGCAGCAGGCATACCACCTGATTGCAATGATAGCGGATATAGTTGCTGTCCTTCTCCAGCATGAGCATTATGAATATGCCAAGGGGGCAGATATATGAGAGCGCTGCAAGATAGCGGTATTTTTCTACGGCAGTGCGCCTTACGTCACCCGAGGTGTGGTTGGTTTCCATTATTTTTCCTCCAAAATGCAATTAATATATTTTTCGTATATTAGCTTACTCTTTACCCTTGCCGCCTGCAAGGGGCAGAGCGAGATATTTATAAAAAATTAAACTTTTTATACATTCACCCTCAGCCCTTTTGGCAGATGGTTTTTCAGCGTGCCATCCACCGCCTTGCCAAAGCCCACCGGATATCCATCCGCCAGCACCGCGGTATAGCCCCTGAGGGCATCATCTATGGGCAGGGTATTCCCGCTAAGGTAGCCTGCAAGCTCAGGGCTGTCAGCAGCAAGTGACAGCGTGTTTTTATACCGGCCACCGTGCTCCGCCATAAACAGGCTATGGGCAGGCATAAACCTTCCCCGCTGCACATCCCCCGCATACACCCCTGCGCCCAGCATCCTTATATTTGCCAGGCCCTCAGGCAGAGGCTCTCTCAGTATTATTATACGCCCATCCTTCAGCCGATACGCCTCACCATTGGGAGGAACTTCGAATGTATCCTGCAAAAAGGCCATGTATTCCTTATCCCTGCACCGCTCCAGCGGCATATCCCGCTGGGTGCGCCTATCCTCCCCCGCCTTTACGAGACGGGCTATGAAGTGGCCCTCCCCCTTGCAGGTATGAGGATACAGCCTGTGCATAAGCTCCACGCTCATATCCCCATGGGCCCCGGCAAAGGCCGCCACGGTATCCTCATTTTCCTCTCTGGAGAAGGTGCAGGTAGAGTATATCAGCCTGCCGCCCGGCCTCAGGGCAATATATGCGCTTTCCAGTATGGCCCGCTGACGCTGGGCACAGGCCGCCACATGCTCCTCTGACCATTCCTCTATTGCAGTATCGTCCTTTCGGAACATACCCTCGCCGCTGCATGGGGCATCCACCACCACCCTGTCAAAATAGCCCTCCATTGCCCTGCAAAGGGCATCCGGATGGGCGCAGGTGACCACCCCATTGCATACGCCAAGCCGCTCAAGGGTATGATAGAGAGTCTTTGCTCGTCCCGGCACTATTTCATTGGATACCATTAGGCCCCTTCCGCCAAGGCGTCCGGCTATGCCGCCGCTTTTCCCGCCGGGAGCTGCACAAAGATCCAGCACCCGCATACCGGGCTCAGCCTGCACAGCCTCTATCGCGGCCATTGCAGAGGGCTCCTGCATATAAAACAGCCCCGCCATATGGTACGGGTGGGCGCCTATGCCCTGCACCTGGGAGCGCAGCACAAAGCCCTCCGCCAATGTATCCGCCGGCTCCAGCTCAAAGGGACACAGCTCCTTAAGCTCCCCCGGCGTTACCTTAAGAAGATTTCCCCTAAGGCCACGCACAGGCGGCTCATTGTACTGGGCGATAAATGCATCATATTGGCTTCCCAGCATGGCTTGCATGCGGGAGGTAAATTTTTCAGGCAATGCTTTCATGGGTAAAAGTATACCATACCCTGAAGCCATTTGACAGCGGCAGCTTTTGCCCATATAATCCTTTGTGTATTATTACTGACTCTGAGGAAATATCCATGAAAAACAAAACCTATCTGGGCATGACCCTTACCCTTCTGGGCTCTGCCCTGTTCAGCCTGAACGCCATACTTCTTAAGACCATCACCGTGGACGGGCTGCTGCTTTCCGCCCTCCGGGGCGCAATAGGCGGGCTGGTGCTGCTGCCGTTTGTGCGGCTCAGGAAGATAAACTGGAGCCTGAATACCCTCCTCCTTTTTATCGCCTTTACCGGCCAATGCACCCTCATAGTATTTTCCGTGCGTATGACCAGCGCCCCCATAGCCATCGGCATACAGTTCACCTCCCCCATTTGGCTGTACCTTGCGGAGCGCAAAAAGGGCGAGCCCTTTTCCCTTTACCGCACATGGCCCCTCATAGCCCTGCTTACAGGCATAATACTTTTCATGTGCTCCAAGGGAGAGGGAGTTACCGCCGCAGGCAATCTTATTGCCCTGTGTACAAGCTTCACCCATGCCGCAATGACCTACTTCAGCAAGCGGGTGGTGGGCGATTGCCCCATTGGCACTGCAAGCCTGTGCTGCCTGTTCCTTTCGGCGGTAATATTCATATTTATGATACCCAGCCCCGTACAGGCAATAATGGCCATACCCGCCTCCTCCTGGCCCATGATACTGCTGCTGGGCATAGTGCAATTTGGCGCAGGCTACGCCTTCTATTACATGGGCGTAAGGCATATCAGCAGCAAAACTGCCGGCATGCTTGCCCCCATAGAGATGATACTTGCCCCAACATGGGTGGCCCTGTTTTTGCATGAGGGCACCGACCTTATAGGCATGATAGGCTTTGGTGTGGTGCTTATAGGAGTGATAGGCGAGGTGCTGGTGGTAGCCAGAGAATCCTCCGGCGCTGAAATGCAGCAGGGCTAAAAGCAGCCCTTCCTTTCTGAATATTATCAAAATGACAAAAGCCCGCAGCGCTGCTGCGGGCTTTTACTATATTGATTATTGAGCTTTACTCTTTGGTATTGAGCTTCTTCAGCTCGTTTCTGCGTACCCTTATGGAGTAGACGACCAGGCCTACGAGGGTAGCAAGGTACGGCAGGGTGGTAACAAGCTGATCGGGTATATTCAGCGTCCTTGCGTAGGTAGACAGGGCGTAGAAGAAGCCGAACAGTATGGCGGTAAGCATGGAGCCAAGAGGCGTGGCGCTGGCCATGGCGCAGGCGGCAAGGGCTATATAGCCACGGCCTGCGGTAATGCCCTTTGCAAAGTAGGGCAGGTATGCCATGGACATGAATGCGCCTGCAAAGCCGCCCATCAGGCCGGAGATGGCCAGAGCGATGGTCTTTGTCTTATTCACGCTGACGCCCACGGAGCTTGCTGCATCGGGATTCTCGCCCACCGCCCTGATACGCAGACCCAGGCAGGTCTTATACATCAGGAAGGACATTATGGCTACCATGATGTAGGAAACATAGGTAAGCACATTGTGGCCGGAAAGTATGCTGCCTATTACGGGCAGGTCCTGCAGGCCAGGAATATGCACCTGGGGCAGCACGCCGCTCTGGAGGGAGGTGGTGGTGGAACGGTCTCCCGTGAAAACGTATATGAGGAAGCCCGTAAGGCCGGTACCTATAAGGTTTACAGCTATGCCTACCAGTATGATGTCCACCTTGAGCTTAAGGGCAAAGTAGGCCACCATAAGGCCCATGATCACGCCAGCTATAAGGGCGGCTATAAGGCCCACCCATACGCTGCCGGAAAATGCAGAGGCTATGACCCCCGTAAAGGCCGCAACCAGCATTATGCCCTCCATGCCCATATTGGTGCTGCCGGCCTTTTCGGCTATGGCGCAGCCCAGCGTGGCAAAAAGTATAGGGGCAGTCACTCGTATTACAGCAAAGTAGAAATTGGCATTGGTAAATATGCCCGCAAGATTCTCCCAGAAGGTACTCATGCCTGTGCGCCCTCCTTATCCGTATTGCTCTCGAGGGCTTCCCGGGCCTTGCGCTTGCGGTCTGCATCCTCGAATACCATCTTCTTGTAGGTGCCGGAGAGGAACTGCTCTGCCAGCAGGAACAGCACCATTATGCCCTCAAATACAGATACAAGGTCTATCTGCACGCCGGCCTTGAAGGACATTACCCATGCGCCGGTGCGGAAGTAGGCTATGAACAGGGTGGCAAGGGGCAGGTACTTGGGGTTGTTCTTGGCAAATATGGCTATGGTCACGCCATCCCAGCCGTAGTTGGTAAGGTCTACCCACTGGAACCTTTCATACAGGCCCAGCATCTGCACTGCGCCGCCCATGCCGCCTATAAAGCCGCCCACTACCTGGCTGAATACTGCAAGAGCACCAACGCTGAGGCCGGAGTACTTTGCAAATGTGGGATTCTGGCCGGTGGCCCTGAGGGAATAGCCCACGCGGGTGCGGTACAGCAGCAGGTAGGATACAATCGTTACCACTGCCGCAATGATTATGCCGGAATGTATTTTGGTGCCCTTAAAGAAGGAGGTCAGGCCCGCAGCCTCGCCTATCTTGTAGGAATGCTGGCTGGAGGCAGGATCCTTAAAGTAATGGAACAGCAGGAAAAGGCCGATATACAGGCAGATATAGTTCATCATCAGGGATGATACCATTACGTTTGCGTTCCACTTGTACTGGAGCAGGGCAGGTATCATGGTGATTATTGCGCCCACCAGGCCGCCCAGCAGTATGCCTACCATGGGGCTCAGGAAGGGCACATCGGTTACAAAGTATATGCCGGATACTGCTGCCATCAGGCCGCCCAGATAAAAGGCGCCCTCAAGGCCCAGATTAAACTGATTTGCAGAGAACATTATGCACACCGCGCTGCCGGTAAACAGCAGAGGTATTATTACCTCTATAAGGTGAGAGAAGTATGCCTTGCTCATAAAGGGAGCTGCAAGGAAATACCTCACTGCCTGGCTTGGGTTCTTTGCGGTCAGCAGTATCAGCACCAGCGCTACGCTTAGGCCTATTGCTATGGCAGCGGCAGTACGCAGCACATTGTGTCTTGATTTTACGCTCAGGCTCTTATAGTCCAGCATCTGCCTGATGGTCTTTGTATTCTTAGTCTTTTCAGCCTTACTCAACGTAAGCACCTCCAATCTCCTCGGCGGACATCCGCTTGATGCCCAGCATATAGAAGCCCAGCTCTTCCTCGGTAAGGCTGGTAACATCCGGGAAATAAGCCACTATTTCGCCGCCGTACATTACGATGAGCTTGTCCGAAAGGTTCATCACCTCGCCAAGGTCAGCGCTGACCAGCAGCACTGCATTGCCCTCATCGCGCTTCTGCACAAGGCGCTTTCTGATAAACTCGGTGGCACCCACGTCTATACCACGGGTGGGCTGATCGCATATTATGAGCTTTGTGTAGCTGGTAAGCTCCCTGGCAACTACCACCTTCTGCACGTTACCGCCGGAAAGCATGCCAACCTGCTGGGAGCTGTCGCTGCACAGAACGTCAAAGTCCTTTATCCACTGATCGGTATCCTCATCTATGGCCTGGTCATTCAGGGTGATGCGCCTGTTGTACTTGGGCAGGCTTATCTTATCCGCAATGAGGTTTTCACGGATGGACATATTCTTTGCCACGCCCATCAGGTTTCTGTCCTCAGGTATATGCACAAGACCCTCCTGACGGAGCTGCTTGATATTGAGGCTGCGTATATCCTTGCCGTTTATGGTGACCTCGCCTGAGCCGCCCTCGCCAAAGCCGGTTATCATATTGATAAGCGCCCGCTGTCCATTGCCCTCAACGCCGGCAATGCCCAGTATCTCGCCCTCACGCACGGTGAAGGATACGCCGTTAAGGGTCTTTTTGCCGATTTCATTGTAGGTTACCAGGTCCTTTACGCGGAGCACTGCATCCTTGGGCTGGGCGGGAGTTTTGCTGATGGTCAGCTCAACGTCTGTGCCCACCATCAGGCGGGAAATATCCGCCTCGGTAACATCTGCCACGTTGTGGGTGCCCATTGTGCGGCCGTGACGGATTATGGTAACACGATCGCAAAGGTACTTGACCTCATTGAGCTTATGGGAAATGAATATTATGGTATGGCCCGCCTCGCGGAGGATCTTAAGCTGCTCAAACAGCTCCTTGGTCTCCTGGGGAGTAAGAACGGCGGTGGGCTCATCCAGTATGAGTATTTCGGCACCACGTATCAGCGCCTTTACTATTTCAACCTTCTGCTTGACGCCGACCGATATATCCTCGATCTTCGCCATGGGATCGATATCAAAATTGTATTTTTCGCATATTTCACGGGTCAGCTCCACCGCCTTGTCACGGTCAAAGCGTATTCCCTTTTTGGGCTCTATGCCCAGCATCACGTTTTCCGCAATGGTAAGGGAGGGCACCAGAACAAAGTGCTGATACACCATGCCTATTCCCATTTCGATAGCCTTAAGGGGAGATGTGAGCTTTACCTCCTGCCCCCTTATTATTATGCGGCCCTGGTTTGGCTGCTCAACGCCGAACAGCAGCTTCATCAGGGTGGACTTGCCGGCGCCGTTTTCGCCGCAGATAGCGTGTATCTCGCCCTTTTCCGCTGAGAAGCAAACATTATCGTTGGCCATTATGCCGTTATCATATACTTTTGTGATGTTTTCCATCACAAGGAAGTCCTTCATCTGGCGTACTCCTTCTGCTTCATATTTTTCAGCCAATATAAAAAGCAACTCTGGCCGTTATCGCCAATAACGGCCAGAGTATCTCTCTTTACCGCTTGGTAGTTACGGTGAAATCTCCGGTAGTGTTTGGATTAGAAAGCGGTATCAACAGTGATAGCGCCGCTGATGATGTCTTCCTGAGCCTTTTCCATCTCAGCAATGAAGTCCTCGCCTACAACGGTCTTGGTAGCATCGGTCACAGCGAAGCTTACGCCGCCCAGTGCCAGGCCAAGCCTTTCATTGGTGCCGTAGGGGCAGGTGCCATCCAGGTGGAGGCCAGCAGCACGCAGGAAGCCGTTGTTAACGTTCTTCTGCATGGAAGTGATGGTGGCAGCAGCCTTGGCGTCCTCGCCGAGGGATGCCCAGTACTCGCCCTGGTTACCATCAACGCCGATTACATAGTAGCCTTCGCCCATCTCTACAACAGCGTCAAATGCGCCCAGACCGCAGTTGCCGCAGCAGGAGAATACTACGTCGTAGCCCTGCTGATAGAGGCCGAGGGAGATGTCCTTACCGATGGAGCTGTCATCAAAGCTCTGAGTCCAGCTTACGTTTACCTCGATGTCGGGGTTAACGGCCTTTGCGCCCTGCTCGTAGCCAACTGCAAAGTCACGGAGAACGGTGTTCTCGTAACCGCCCATGAAGGCAATCTTGCCGGTCTTGGAAGCCTTGGCAGCAGCCATACCAGTCAGATAGGAGCCTTCGTTCTGTGCGAAGAACATGCAGTAGATATTGTCGGCGGGAGTGGTCTCAAAGTCCCACTGCTCATCGAAGAACCATACCTTGGTCTCAGGATACTCGGCAGCGATCTTGCCGGCGATCTCCATCATATCCCAGGTGCCCAGAACGATAATGTCCCAGCCCTCGGAAGCGATGTCCATTGCGGAGGATTCCCATACGGAGGAATCGTAGGACATTTCACGTACCTCAGTATAGAACTTGTCGCCATACTGCTCGTTGATCATGTCAAGGCCTTCCTTACCGGAATCAAAGAAGGACTTGTCGCCCAGAGTACCGTTTACGATGTAAACCAGGCGGATCTTGTCTTCTGCGCCCTCTTCAACTGCGGCTTCCTGTGCACAGCCTACAAAGGACAGTACCATTACCAGTACCATCAGGACAGCAATGAGTTTCTTCATGTTTTTCTCCTTTCGATTTGCGCCCGTTTCGGGCATTATAACACCCGGTCTCCCGGATATTAACTAAGTTATTTTGCCAGCTCCCTGGCCACATTTGCCGTGCGCTCAGACAGCTTGCGTATGCTGAGCACCCGCATGCCCCGAACGTATGTATCCAGCTTGTCCCCTATGGGCTCCTTCCAGTAGGCAGGTATTGCCTCCAGGCCGAATATGGTGCCCCATACGGTCATTATCTGGGCGGCGTTGCAGTCAACATCCTGCCCGCACATACCGCATATCTCTATGGTACGGGTGAAATCTCCCTCGCCAAACCACAAAGATATGACCTCCGCCGCCGCATTGGGGTAGCTGTGTACCCAGTTGTAGCGCTCTACCTTCTTTTCGCAGGGCTTCCAGGCATCCTTCCAGTTGTCGCTCTGCTTGCAGCAATCCAGCGCAAATTTTATTATGCTGTAATACTCGGTATCCGCAGGGATAAGGGCTATGGCCTTTTCCACAAGGGTCTTTATATCCCTCTCGTAGAATGCCATTGAGCAAAGTACCGCATTGAATACCTCGCCCAGTATGCCATTGTGGTAGTGGGATATTTCAGCATCCTGCCATGCGGCCCTTGCAGCCTCACGGGGGTTGCCGGGATAAAGCTGGCCAAGTATCACGCCCCTCATCTGGGCGCCTATCCATTCACGATAGGGATTGTTGAAGCGGCCGCTTTCAGGGGGCATTATGCCGCAGCGCAGGTTACGCAGGGCCATATCCTCAGCAGACCAGCCAAAGCCTATGCGTGCAAGCCACTCGTAGGCAATATGGTGATTGGTGGTAGCCTTGCCGTACTTTTCGTAGGCGCACAGCAGCGCAAGCTCATAGGTGATATCGTCATTGTAGGTATTGGGCTTGCGAAGGTATTTATCTATGCGATTGTAAGCCTTGAGTATGTTATCGGTCTTGTAGCCCTCAAGGCAGGTGCCATAGGCGCCGCCGATTATCTGGCAGAGCCAGCCGGCGTGTATGCGATCCATAAGGTCATCCCCCATGTCCACCTTTTGAGGCTCAGGGAAGGATACCGCCTTTTCGTATTCTTCAAAGGTCTCGTAAAAATTGAAATTCCAGTAGTCGGAGGTCTCATCCTTTACCGCATTGCGGCAGCCCTCAAACAGGGCGTGGGTGGCCCTGTGCAGCCCGGAAATATCATCCTCAGTTACGGCACGGAAGCCCGCCATGAGCAATTGCTCCGCATTTGGCACTATGGTGCCCTGGTTTTCCTGGGCCTGTATTGCGGCTACGGCCATGGTATCCCGTGCAAGGGAGCCGGGTACTCTTGAACCCCAGTATATCTTTATGGCAGCATCAAGGCGCTCCTCAACAGAGTCACTCTGCTCCTCCCAAAGGACCTCATTGTCATCCTCCAGCCGTACGGGTATCTGGCTCTCAATGGACAGCTTTTCTATTTCCCATGCCCGCATGATACGTCCTCCGTTTTTTATAGTGATGGTTATATGTGCTGATTTGGTTTTTAAAAGGTATGTATTCCGTAAATCATATCATTATTTTACACATATATTTTGCCCCATTTTTTATATAAAGTCAATAGCAGGGCGGTATCTTCCCCCCATGGCATTTTATAAGGCGAAGTCTCATTTTTTACCTCGTATGACCCCATGTATAAGCGAAAAGTATATTAAAATGCAATGGGTTTCCCATGTTCATGTCCCTCATGGTCAGCGCCGCCCGTCTCCTGAAAAAAGCGCCCCTTGCTGGCAGTGTCTTATAGTATTCTGTAATGTTCTCAAAATAAAAACACTTGTATTTGTATCAGGAACAGCGTATAATTAGCCCATTGCTAAAACCACATGGAGGATGATCTATGAAGTATACCTGCACCCGCAACAGCGGGGTTTCCATATCCGCCTCGGAGGCCATACTTTCCGGCATATCGCCGGATGGCGGGCTTTTTCTCCCTGAAAGCTTCCCTGTCTTTACCCCTGATGATATTGCCGTCATGGCCGGGCTTGATTACGCAGGGCGGGCCGCAATGGTAATGGGCAGATTCCTTGAGGACTTTTCCCCACAGGAGCTCGGCGCCTATACCACCGCCGCATACAGCCGGGACAGATTCGGCAAAAACGCTGCCCCTGTAGTGGAGCTTGGGGATGGAGAGTACATACTGGAGCTGTTTCACGGCCCCACCTCCGCCTTTAAGGACTTTGCCCTGCAAATGCTCCCCCATCTGCTCACTGCATCTGCCCGCAAAAACGGGATAAATGAGGATATAGTCATACTTGTGGCCACCTCGGGGGACACAGGCAAGGCAGCCCTTGAGGGCTTTGCGGATATCGAGGGTACCAAAATATGCGTATTTTACCCCAATGGCGGCACCAGCCCCATACAAAAGCTGCAAATGACCACCCAGCGTGGCTCAAACGTGCTGGTCACAGCAGTCGATGGAAACTTTGACGATGCACAGACCGGCGTAAAGGCCATCTTCACAGATGCCTCCTATAACAGCCAGCTTCTGAGCCGCGGGCTGCGCCTTTCCTCTGCCAATTCCATAAACTGGGGAAGGCTGGTGCCTCAGGTGGCATATTACTTCTCCGCCTACTGTGACCTGGTGAATTCCGGCAGGCTCAGTGCCGGTGATGCTGTAAACTTCTGCGTGCCCACAGGCAACTTTGGCAACATACTTGCCGCCCGCATTGCCGCCATATGCGGCCTGCCGGTAAACCGCCTAATCTGCGCCTCAAACAGCAACAATGTGCTTACCGACTTTATCTCCACCGGCCTTTACGACCGTAATCGCCCCTTCTACATGACCACCTCACCCTCAATGGATATACTCATATCCTCCAACCTGGAGCGGCTGCTGTACCTTGAATGTGGCAGCGCCCAGCAGGTGAGCGGGTATATGGCCGCTCTGTCTTCGGAGGGCCGGTATCAGGTAAGCGAGGAGCTTAAGGCCTCCATACAGGCAAAATTCTCCTGCGGCTTTGCAGATGACGCCGCAGCCGCCCATACCATAAAGCAGGTATTTGACAGCCGTGGCTACCTTGCAGACCCACATACCGCCGTTGCCATCAGCGTATATGAGGGCTACAGGGCCCGCACCGGGGACAAGACCCCCACGGTAATCGCCTCCACGGCCAGCCCCTTTAAATTTCCCCGCAGCGTGCTGAGTGCCCTTGGGGCAGAGCTCAGCGGCGATGAGTTTGAGCTGCTGGACAGGGTATCGGAAATCTCCGGCCTTACTCCCCCCGCCGCCCTTGCAGGGCTCAGGAGCGCCAGAGAAAGATTCACCGGCTCCATACCCCCTTCAGATATGCGCCGCTTTATTACCGATGGCTTTACCGCCATATAAACGAAAGGACAGCCTTAAATGAAATACATCGTACTGCTCTGTGACGGCATGGCGGACAGACCCATGCAGGAGCTTGGCGGCAAAACCCCCATGGAGGCCGCCTACAAGCCAAATATGGATGCCCTTGCAGGCCGTGGCCTCTGCGGCACCGCCCGCACCATACCCGAGGGGATGCATCCCCAGTCTGATATTGCAAACCTTGCCGTAATGGGCTATGACCCGGCCATATATTACCGGGGCCGCTCTCCCCTTGAGGCAGTCAGCATGGGCATTGAGCTTGGCCCTGAGGATATTGCCATACGCTGCAATATCTCCACCGTATCCGATGAGGAAAGCTATGTGGATAAAACCATGATAGACTACTCGGCAGGCGAAATATCCACCGACGAAGCAAAGGTGCTGGTGGAATACCTATCTGGGCGGCTGAATACCCCGGATATGCAGCTATACCCCGGCATAAGCTACAGACATTGCCTTGTAATGCGAAACGCCGCCACCGGTACCCACCTTACCCCGCCCCATGATATTACCGGAAAGCCCGTCCGCAGCTACCTTCCCAGCGGCCGCTACGGCGAAAGGCTGCTGAAATTCATGGAGGATTCCCACAGCCTCCTTAAGGTGCACCCTGTAAACCTTGCACGGGTGGCCCGTGGGGAAAACCCTGCAAATACCTGCTGGCTCTGGGGCGAAGGCACCCGGCCCGCCCTCAGGCCCTTTCAGGAGCTCTATGGGCTTAAAGGCGGAGTGGTATGCGCCGTTGACCTTATAAAGGGGCTGGGCATATGTGCCGGCATGGAGGTGCCCCATGTGGAGGGCGCCACAGGCGCCAAGCGCACCGACTTTGCTGCAAAGGGCAGAAAGGCCCTTGAGCTGCTGCTTTCCGGCACAGACCTTGTGTATGTCCACGTGGAAGCGCCTGACGAAAGCGGCCACGCCGGTGACCTGCAATGCAAGCTGGAGGCAATCGAGGCCATAGACCGGGATATACTGGGCTACCTTATGAGGGAGCTTGATAAGGCAGGCGAGGAATATGCCATAATGCTGCTGCCGGATCATCCCACCCCCATAGAGCTGCGTACCCACACGGCAGACCCTGTACCCTTTGTGCTGTACAGAAGCGACAAAGCCCTTTCAGGCCCCCCGGTATACACCGAGGCTTCCGCCGCAGGCACCGGCCTGTACATTGAGCAGGGGCATACGCTTATGCAGAAATTTACCCATCTGGATTTTTAGGAGGCGCACCAGTGCAGAGCAATTACCTTATAGTAGATAAACGAATACTTCCGGATTATTATGAAAAAGTAGTGGAGGCCCGCAATATGCTCCGTGAGGGCAGGGTTCGCGAGGTCAGCGAGGCGGTGAAGCTGGTGGGCATATCCCGCAGCACATACTATAAATACAAGGATTATATCTTTTCTCCCAGCAATGACACAGCCTGCAAAAAGGCTGTCTTTTCCCTTATGCTCTCCCACGAGCAGGGCATACTCAGCGAGGTGCTCAATGGTTTTTCCGGCATGGGTGCAAATATACTTACCATCACCCAGAGCCTGCCAATACACGGCATAGCCAGCGTGGTGCTGTCGGTGGATATGACAAACATATCCATGACCACCGAGGCTATTATAGCCCAGCTCCTCACCCTCAAGGGAGTACGCAGCGCAAAGCTGGTGGCTATAGAATAGCCTTCATCCACACTGTAAAAAACCATATAAAGGGCCGCCCTCAGGGGCGGCCCTTTAAGCATTTCAAAACACGGGCCACGCCATAAAGTCACCCAATGCATACATGGAGAATATCATAATTGTATGCAATTCCATTGAAGCTGACTGGAGGCAGTATGACTATCAGGCTATGCGATATTTCTCCCGGCCACAGGGCCGTGGTATCCGGTATGTATACAGAGGGCAGCATGAGGCGGCGCTTAAGGGACATTGGCCTTGTGGAAGGGGCAGATGTGGAGTGCATAATGGTAAGCCCCCTCAATGACCCTGCCGCTTACCTTATAAAGGGGGCGATCATCGCCCTCAGGCAGGAGGATGCGGCCTCCATATGGGTACATGAGGTGCAGCATGGATAAGGCCATTACCATAGCCCTTATGGGCAACCCCAACGTTGGCAAGAGCACCCTGTTTAACGGGCTCACCGGTATGCGGCAGCACACGGGCAACTGGCCCGGTAAGACCGTGGCCCTGGCTGAGGGCAACTTTACCCATGGGGGCCGGGAGTACCGGCTGATAGACCTGCCCGGCTGCTACTCCCTCATGGCCCGCTCCGGGGAGGAGGAGGTGGCCCGGGATTATATTCTTTCCGGGCAGGCAGACCTTATCATAGTGGTATGCGACGCCACCTGCCTTGAGCGCAACCTTAACCTTGTGCTGCAAACGCTGGAGCTTACGAGCCGGGTGCTGGTATGCGTAAACCTTATGGATGAGGCAAAGCGCAAGGGCATTGAGCTGGATCTTGCCCGCCTTTCCCACAGGCTGGGTGTGCCGGTAACAGGAGTCACCGCCCGCTCAAAGAAGGGGCCCCTCAGCATACTTCCCGCCATTGAGCGTGCCCTGATTACGGATAACACACCCATAGCCCCGGCTTACCCTGCCCCCATATCAGAGGCGGTGCAGGAGCTTGCTCCGCTCATTCCGCAGAGGGATAAAGCCCTGAGAAAATATGCCGCCCTGCGCCTTCTAATCGGCGCAGATTCCCCGGGAAATGACCAGCCGGCCCTTAATACAGGGCTTATTCGGGTGCGCTCTGCGCTGCTTGAAAAGGGCTACGATACTCAGCGGATGGAAGACGAAATAACCCTTGCGCTATCTGAACTTTCCCATGATATATGTCGATATACCATATGTTGCCATTCTTCGACATTTTCCCGGGATAGGCGCATAGACAGGCTCCTTACCTCCCCTCTGGTCTGCTTCCCGGCAATGCTGTGCCTGCTGACGGTGATACTGTGGCTCACCATTGCCGGGGCCAACTATCCCTCCCAGGCCTTAAGCAGCCTGCTGTTTGCCGTTGAGGATGAGCTATTGGCCCTGTGCCGCCAGAGTGCGCTGCCCCCATGGCTGTATGAGATGGCTCTCCTTGGCATATACCGAGTGGTAGCATGGGTGGTGTCGGTGATGCTGCCGCCGATGGCCATATTCTTCCCCCTGTTTACCCTCCTTGAAGACCTTGGGTATCTTCCCCGCATAGCCTTCTGCCTGGACAGGTGCTTTAAGGGCTGCCATGCCTGCGGCAAGCAGGCCCTCACCATGTGCATGGGCTTTGGGTGCAATGCTGTGGGGGTCACCGGCTGCCGCATAATAGATTCCCCCAGAGAGCGGCTCATAGCTATTATTACCAACAGCCTCGTTCCCTGCAATGGCCGCTTTCCCACCCTTATCGCCATAATCTCCATGTTTTTCGTTTCCCTTTCGGATGGGCCGGGGGCATCCATAGTATCTGCGCTGCTGCTTACCGCAGTGATTCTCCTTGGGGTGGGCATGACCTTCTTAGTATCCCGGCTGCTGTCTGAAACGGTGCTGAAGGGGCTTCCCTCCTCCTTTATCCTGGAGCTGCCTCCATACAGGCTGCCCCAGGTGGGCAGGGTGATAGTCCGCTCCGTGCTGGATAGAACCGTATTCGTGCTGGGCAGGGCTGTAGCTGCGGCTGCCCCTGCCGGGCTCATAATATGGCTGCTTGCAAATATCACGGTAAGCGGCTCCTCCATGCTAAGCATATGCTCAGGCTTTCTCGATCCCTTTGCAAGGCTTCTGGGGCTGGATGGGGTGATACTCATGGCCTTCATACTGGGCTTCCCTGCAAACGAGATAGTTATACCTGTGATGCTGATGGCGTACACCGCCCAGGGTACGCTTGTGGAATACTCCGGCCTTGAGGCACTGAGAGCGCTGCTGCTGCAAAACGGCTGGAGCTGGACCACCGCCGTATCCATGCTGCTGTTTTCCCTTATGCACTGGCCCTGCGCCACCACCTGCCTTACAATAAAAAAAGAGACCGGCAGCCCGAAATGGACGCTGGTCTCCATAGCCCTGCCCACACTGGCAGGCATGGCAATGTGTCTTTTATTCAATGGAGCAGTAAGGCTGCTTACACCCGTATAACATACCCTTCCTTGCGGGGTGCGGCCTCGGGATTTGGGCCGGCCGGGTATCCAAGTATGCAGTTACCTACGCCTGTATACTTATCGGCTATGCCCCAGGCTCTGAGCATTTCCCTGCCCTCAGCAGTTTCAAACATCTCACGGGCACGGTTTATCCAGCAGGAGCCCACGCCAAGGCTGTATGCGGCGTTCATAAGATTGCCCATTACCAGGCAGCCGTCTGCAAAGCCATTGGGATTCTCACTGTCTGCAAGGACTATCACCACGGTGGGCACCCCATAGAAGGGGTCATGATCGGTTCTGTTCATTACGGCGGCGTTCATGCGGGATAGCTTTGCTATGGTACCCCTGTCCTGCACAACTACCATCAGCGGGGACTGGCGATTCATACCGGTTGGAGCAAAGGTGCCTGCCTCGAGTATGGCATCCAGCTCCTGAGCTGATATCTGCCTTGGCTCGTAGCTGCGTATGCTGCGCCTTGATTTAAGGGCGTCAAGTACGGCGTTATTCATGGAATATACCTCACTTTCTGTTTATTACGTTTACCTGTATGCTCTGCATAATATCCAGAGCCTTGCCATTCATCTCGGCATCATTTGAAGCGGTAAGGGCAGCGTTTACGGTTATGGTGGCCTCTGGCAGGGCAGTCTTAAGTATGGCAGCGTTGGTGATGACGCATATATTTGATACAAGGCCCACCAGCTCCACCTCGTCATAGCCGCCTGCCACTGCAAGCTCGGCAAGGGCCATGCTTCCAAAGGTGGGCTTATCTATCACCCCATCCCCCTCGCGAAGCTCCTTTGCCGTTTCGCCGTACAGCTCCCAGCCTTCTGTGCCCTTTATGCAGTGCACCACAGGCAGACGCCTGCCCTCCTGGGTAGAAAGGTAGTCTGCATAATGGGTATCTCTTGTGAAGGCCACGCTGTGGCCCTCCCTGCGATACTGACGTATGCGCTCCACTATTGGAGCATCCAGCTTCTCCGCCCCATCAAAGCCAAGGGAACCATTTACAAAGTCATTCTGATAATCAATGACCACCAGCAGCTTTTTCATATACATCATCCTCCTTATTTACGCTAATATATTACAGCACCGCCGTGGCAGCGCACCATACCAGCGACGCCGCCATCAATACGCTGAACAGCCTTATATGCTGCCTGTACACCTGGCGTATGGCGCTGCCAAAGGACGCCCACAGCACCGTGCATATTATCATCACTATCGTGGATACGGCGCCTACCGCCGCCACCATGCCAAGGGACGTATCATACGGCACTACATATATGGAAAACACGCTCAGCGCAAATACCCAGCTCTTTACATTAAGGCACTGAAGCAATATGCCGCTGCTGTAGGTGGAGCTGCCTCCGGCAGGCTCCTCCTCCCCTGCCTCCCCGCCATGGGCCCTGAAGCCCTCCAGCAGCATATGCAGGGCAAGGTAGAGCATATACGCTGCGCCTATCCACTTTACATAGGGCACGGCGGCAGGTATCATTTCCGCCAGCGCAATATTCAGCCCGCCGCACAGCAGCATCTTTACGGCGAAGCCCAGCGAGCTGCCTGCCATGAATTTTGCCGCCCCCTTAAAGCCATAGCTTGCCCCAAGGTACATTGCCATTATGTTATTGGGCCCGGGAGTGATAAGTGCCACCAGAATGTATACCAGCATGGGTGCGTAATCCATATAAAGCTTACTCCTCATGTTATTTGCTGCCTTAATTATACCACATACTTGCAGGAAAAAAAGCACTCTCAGGCTTTCACTCTAGCCCGATGGGAAAACTGTCAAAAAAACTGTTGACATTTTCAAAAAAAGCTGTATAATGGAATCCGTACCTTGTGCTCGGTTCGTCTAGTGGCCTAGGACACCGCCCTCTCACGGCGGGAACAGGGGTTCGACTCCCCTACCGGGTGCCAATCAAAAGACCATTCCATTTGGAGTGGTCTTTTGCATTATATGCATTTATAAGGTCATGTCAATACAAAAACGCACCCCGCCCTGCCCACAGGGGCAACAGCATGGGTGCGTTTGCTTTTTATACTATTTCCGGCCTGGCCCCATCCGGTATTGGAGATACAAAGCCCTCTCTTGTACGCAGCTGGAATTCCTCACGGATGGGCGTCAGGATATCCGGCGCATCTATCATATCTATGGCGGCGGCTGCCAGCACCTTGCCTGCTGTAAGCATACCCTTGTGGGCCACTGAGCTCTTACCCGAGGCCACTGCCTGCCAGGAATGTCCGGGGCACAGGCTGGGCCATGTGACCACGTTTATCTGGCCGGTGGGCGTCTGCCAGCTCACATCTCCAACGTCGGTGGAGCCGGGGAAGGTGATGGTGGAGGAAAATTCCGGCATGAGAAAATCATTCAGCGCCTTTTTGCCTCCCTGGCTCAGCCGGTCTACCTCTGCCCGGATAAGCTCATCCCCTGCCTCGCAGCCGGTGCCCGGCAGTGCACCCTGATACTGGCTGATGTAGGTTGCCCTTAGCTGCTCCATAAAGGCCCACTCCTCAGGAGTATATGAGGGTACGCCTATCTCCAGGAAGTTTTTATACAGCAGGGCTTCCATGCCCTTATTTATAACGGTATTGGATGTGCCGTCTATAAAGCGGCGGCTTACACGGGTCTCAGTCATCATGGCGGCGGCATCCGCTATCTTATCCACCCGCTGCTGCAGCGCCAGCGCCTTATGTACGCTGGCCTCACGCACCATGTACAGCACCTTTGCAAAGGGCTGCACCACGTTTGGCGACGGCCCGCCCCCATCGATGATGGCGTAGTGAATTGAAGCATCCCGCCCCATATGCTCCCGCAAAAACTGTATGCCTATATTCATAAGCTCCACGGCATCCAGTGCGCTCCTGCCAAGCTCAGGCTCTCCTGCCGCATGGGCCGCTATGCCATGGAAGGCATACTCCGTCTGTATACAGGCCATGCAGTTGCCTGTGGATACCTGATTGCTGTAATCGGGATGCCAGCTCAGGGCAGCATCCAGCTTTGTAAATTCATTGGCCTTGGCAAAGAAGGCCTTGGCAGCGCCGCCCTCCTCACCGGGGCAGCCATAGAATATTACGGTGCCGGGCTTGCCGGTCTTTTCGAGGTATTCCTTTACGGCGCAGGCCGCTGCAAATGCGCCTGCTCCCAGCAGATTGTGGCCGCAGCCGTGGCCGGTCTCCATGCCGGGCTCAGGCTGCTTATGCGTAACGCCGCTCATTTGTGACAGGCCGGACAGGGCATCGTATTCCCCAAGTATGCCTATCACGGGGCTTCCTGAGCCATACTGGCCCACTACGGCCGTATCTATGCCGTGCAGCCCACGCTGCACCCTGAAGCCGGCTCTGTTCAGCGCCCGCTCATAGCAATCGGCTGAGCGATGCTCCTGCAATGACAGCTCGGCATAGCCCCATATTTCATCGCTTATGGTGATAAAGCTCTCAGCATCCCTGTCTATGATGCTGATGGCCTGCTGCTTATCCATCATTACAGCACCTTGCTGAGGAAGCTCTGGGTACGTGCCTCCCTGGGATTGTTGAATATCTCCTCGGGCTTGCCCTGCTCCACTATGGTACCCTCATCCATAAAGAGCACCCTGTCGCTCACCTCACGGGCAAAGCCCATTTCGTGGGTAACTATCACTGTGGTCATGCCGCCCTTTACAAGCTGCTTTATAACATCCAGCACCTCTCCTACCATTTCCGGATCCAGCGCTGAGGTGGGCTCATCAAAGAGCATTACGTCAGGCTCCATTGCCAGGGCACGAACTATCGCAAGGCGCTGCTTCTGTCCGCCGGAAAGGCGGGTAGGCCGCTCATCCAGCTTTTCAAGCAGGCCAACACGGGCAAGCAGCTCAGCCGCCACGGCATCTGCCTCCTCCTTTGTCTTTTTCTTGAGGAGCACGGGAGCCATGGTTATGTTTTCCTTTACGGACATATTTGGGAATACGTTAAACTGCTGAAATACCATGCCCATCTTCTGCCGGTGCAGGTTTATATCCACCTTGGGGTCAGTAATATCCACCCCTTCAAAGAATATCCTGCCGCTGGTGGGCTTTTCCAGCAGATTCAGGCAGCGGAGGAAGGTGCTCTTGCCTGAGCCTGAGGGGCCGATTATGGACACCACCTCGCCCTTTTTTATCTGCTCATTTATTCCCTTGAGCACGTGGAGCTTGCCAAAGTCCTTTACAAGGTTTTCGGTACGCACCAGTACATCGCCCTCATTCCATTTGGAGGGAGTTACGGTATCGATTATATTATTGCTCATTATTCTTTCCTCCTGTGGAATTACTCAGCGTGCTTGAGCCTGTTTTCATATATACCGACCAGCTTGCTCAGGGCGAAGGTCAGCACAAAGTAGATTACGCCTACGATGAACAATGATTCGATCGCAAGGAAGGTAGCGCCCCTTACAGTCAGGTAAGAAGTCATAAGATCGCCTACGAAGAAGGTAGATGCCAGGGAGGTTTCCTTGATCATCATAATGAACTCATTGCACAGGGCAGGAAGTATGTTTTTTATCGCCTGAGGCAGTACGACCTTTATCAGGGTCTGGGTCTTGTTCAAGCCAAGGCTGCGGGCTGCCTCCGTCTGCCCCTTATCCACCGCCTGTATACCAGAACGTATTACCTCGGAAACATAGGCAGAGCTGTTTATCACCAGGGCTATGGCTATGCTTGGATAGGTTTCTATATTGAGCGCAGGCAGCGCCATGGGCAGGATAAAATAAAACAGGTAAAGCTGGAGAAGTATTGGCGTGCCGCGGATTATCTCAACGTATGCATCCAATATGCCGCGGAGCAGCTTAAAGCGGCTCATTTTACCAAGGGCGACCAGAGCGCCGATTATTACGCCAAAGAATACGGCAATAAAGGACAGAGACAGGGTCACGCTCAGTCCCTTTATAAGAAACACATCCCAATACTGGGTCATGATCTTTACTACATTTTCGCAAAAAGTCTGAAAGGTCACGGTTACCTCCTTAAGGTGGGCAGTTTTTGTTCAGTTGACGCAAGTCAACCGGCAGAGTCCTACAGGCTTTGCCGGTTGACCGATAAGCTGTTAAGGTTTTTGACTATCAGGCAACGTTGCCCTGATCGTCGTAGGATACATCCGCTGCGGTCTCGATGCCTGCAAGGGCCTGGGCCTCGGCGTACCACTCTCCGTAGTAACCGGCCTCATAGGCGATGGCCAGGCACTCGTTTACCTTCTCGGTAAGGGCCTCGGAGTTCTTGTTGAGCATTACAACGTTGTTTTCAGCGGTCTCATCGATGTCGAATACGAAGCCGGACATGGCCACATCGGGATTGTTGGCGATGATAGCCTCGCCGTTGCCGGTGGCAACTGCTACAGCGTCGATCTTGCCAGTCTTAAGAGCAAGCACTGCATCGTTGATATCCTTGAATATCTCTATGGCAGCAATGCCTTCAAAGTTGGCATTGCAGAGGGATTCCTGAAGGGATGCGCCCTGTGCGCCAATCTTGAGGCCGGTGAAATCCTCTACGGTAGCATAGGTATTGGCCTTGTCAGCGGGCACTATGATGGTCTGCTCGGTCTCATTATCGCCTGCATAGTAGTAATCGGACAGGCAGAAGTTTGCAGCACGTTCTTCAGTCCAGGAGAAGCCGGATATGGACATATCCACAGCGGCCATCTGAACAGCGGCCTGGCAGGCATCAAAGGACATGGGCTTTATCTCAAGCTCTACGCCAAGCTGCTCGGCGATGAACTTTGCAAGGGTCACGTCAAAGCCAACGTACTGATCCTGACCGGACTTGGAGGTGTCTACAAACTCCATGGGGGAGAAGTCGGGGCTGAGGGCTACCAGCAGCTTGCCTTCCTCTACCAGGGTATACTCGGCAGCTTCTTCAGCGGGAGCTTCCTCTACGGGGGTCTCTTCTACGGGGGTCTCTTCTACGGGGGCTTCCTCAACGGGAGCTTCCTCGGCGGCGGGGGAGGCACAGGCTACAAGGCTCAGTGCCATACAGAGTACCATTACCAGTGCAAACAGTTTTTTCATTTTTCTTTCTCTCCAATATTTTAATTTTTTTGTTTACTCTTTATCGTGCCGGTGTTCCTTAGCACATGTTTTATTATACACATTCAAATCCGTTTGTAAAGGGGTTTTATGCAAAAATATTTATATTTTTTTGCGTTTTATGCTTATTTTGCCCTGATTTATGCATATTCTAATGAATTCTATGTTTATTTATGCATTTCTTTATGCATGTATGCAAAGGGCGTATACCTGTTTGATTTTTACATAGCAAAAGGAGCGCCGTCATAGCTGCGCTCCCATTATACGGGTATTTATTTATTCAGTGCGCCACGGCGCTTGCCGCCGCTTCGCATATAGCCGCCCCTTACCGCCTTAACGTCGCTTACGGTTATCATGGCCGCCGGGCAATATTGCTGTATCTGGGTCATTACGGCTTTAAGGTTCTTCCGCTTTATCATCATAAGCAGCATGTAATGATCCTCTGCATTGCGCCCCTTAACATCTATCGAGGTCACTCCGTAGCCCTGAGACTGGAGGTAGATAGACAGCTTTTTGGTTTCCTCAAGGGTAGGCACCACTATTTGCAGTGAGGACAGGCCAAAGGCCAGCCATTCATCCATCCATGAGCCTGCATAGTTGCCTGCGGCATAGGCAAGGGCATAGGTAAGGCCCTTGTATACGTCCTCCTTCCAGCCCTCCAGCACGCTGCTTGCAATCACCAGCCAGAATATTATCTCCACAAAGGCTATTATGCTGCCCTTAAGCCGCTCGCCCCGATTGATGAGCACAATCCTCAGCGTGCCCATAGATACCTCCATCACCTTGCCTGCAAATATTAGCACGTATACCCAAAGGCTGCCGCTATTGAGGAAGGCATCCAGCCAGGTGAAAAAACCGTCCATATCATATATCCCGCCCGGCCGGGCCGGGCATATCCTTTCCAAGAATTCTTTTTTTGCGAACGGCGCTTATTATACCACGGTTTTCAGGCAAGTCAATGAATAAATTATTAAGTTTATATACAGGCTACATGGCCTGGGGCTTTTTGTCCTGCCTGGCCGCCTTTTCGAGGGAAATGCGCTTCCTGCGGCCGTTCCACTGGGCTATGCCCCCTATGCCTATCAGCAAATACGCCCCGCCTGCTGCGGCTATCCAGGGGCTTATGCCACCGGGGCCTCCCTTTACGAGGGTTTGCCCTGCTACAAAGAGGAAATACCCTATTGCTCCCGCTCCCGCCACGGCGCACAGTATATAGGCTACCAGCCTGAACAGGGAGTTTTGATACTTCTCCCCCTTTTTGATGGGCATTATAAAGCCACCGATGAGCATAGCCAGCCCATAGCAGGCCACAAACAGCACCGCCGCAACTATCACCGCCTCTGCTGCGCCGCTAAGGCTGCCTATATTCAGCCCCAGCGAAAGGGAAAGCTCCTTCCTTGCCATTATTGTAAGCAGCACGCCTGCTGCCAGTGAGCAGGCCGCCACACCTATCCTCCAGCGATTATGGGAGCTGCGGGCGTCTATCAGCCCAAAGGCCAGCGCCAGCAGCACCAGCACTCCTATTGCTATCATCATATGCTTATCCTCCCTGTTTCATTTCAGCGCCCTGTAGGGCTTATGGGTATAGTTATCGTACTTTTGACCCGGTGCTTTACAAGAAAAAGCGGCAGAAGCCGCTTTTTCCATAATTATGCTGATTATCTTTCCTCGCGGAAGTAGGGCAGGCCCAGATGGGCAGGAGGCTGATCCTCCCTGTTATGCCTCATGGAAATGACTATGAGCACTATCACGGTAACCAGATAGGGCAGCATCTTGAATATTTCCATGGAGCCTCTGGTAAGGCCGGGAATGTAGAAATACAGCCAGAACAGCATGCCGAACAGGTAAGAGCCCCATATGCTACGCTTGGGCTTCCAGGTGGCAAATATTACCAGAGCCACAGCCAGCCAGCCCAGCCGCTCAATGCCGCCATCGCTGTCCCAGGTGCCCTTGGTGTAATCCATTACGTAATACAGTCCGCCGAGGCCGGAGATGCCTGCGCCGATGCAGGTAGCCAGGTACTTGTACTTGATTACGTTGATACCGGCTGCATCAGCCGTGGCAGGGCTCTCACCCACTGCACGGAGGTTAAGGCCCACGCTGGTCTTATTGAGGAACCAGTTCATAAGTATTGCAAGGGCCAGCGCAAGGTATACCATGAAGCCGAATGCGGAAAGCAGCACGCCCGCATCGCCCCACTGGGCAAATATCTCGGGGGTCTTGCGGAATGCGGCGCTGGTAGCCGCAACGCTTATCTGGCCTACGCCGCCGGCCAGCTTATTGAGGGAGCCGCCGAAGAAATTGGCAAAGCCGCCTGCAAATATGGTAAGGGTAAGGCCGGTAACGTTCTGATTGGCACGGAGGCTTATGGTAAGGAAGCTGTAAATCAGGCCGCCCGCCATGGAGGCAAGGAATGCACACACCATCGCCACCAGTATGCACATGAAGGCGCTGGGCTCAGGGTTTGCCATTTCAAAATAGAATGCGCCCATCAGCCCGCATATGCCGCCAAGGTACATTATGCCGGGAACGCCCAGGTTAAGGTTGCCGGACTTTTCGGTGATTATCTCACCGATAGCGCCGAACATTATTACCGTACCAAATACGACCGCAGCCTGTATAAGAGAAATTATCTGACCCATTACTTTATCTCCTCCTTGCTGCCGCGGAATTTGACCTTGTAGTTGATGAAAAACTCGCTGCCCAGTATGAAGAAGAGGATTATGCCGGTTATCATGCTGGATACGTGGTTATTCAGATTGTAGCGTGAGGCTATCTCTATGGCGCCCTTTTCAAAGAACACCAGCAGAGCCGCTATGAGTATCATTACGAAGGAATTGAACTTGGCCAGCCAGCATACGATTATGGCGGTAAAGCCACGGCCGCCTGCTGTACTGGTGGAAATGGTATGGCTTGCGCCGGCAACGGCTATAAAGCCTGCCACGCCGCAGAGTGCGCCGGACAGGGCCATCGTGCGGACGATTACCTTCTTAACGTTGATTGCAGCATAGCGGGCGGTATTCTCGCTCTCGCCTACTACGGCTATCTCGTAGCCCTGCTTGGAGTAATTAAGGTACAGATACATACCCACCACCAGCAGCAGCACTATTATAACATTAAGGGTATAGGCCTGGCCGAATATCTCAGGGAACCAGCCCGCCTGATTGCGGGAATTGATGATGCCTACGGTATTTGAGCCATAGGGGTTTTCCCACTTGGCCACGAAGAATGAAGTTATCTGTATGGCGATGTAGTTCATCATCAGGGTGAACAGGGTTTCGTTGGTATTCCACTTTGCCTTAAACAGGCCCGGAATAACGCCCCATATTGCGCCTGCCAGCATACTGCCCACCAGCATCAGCAGAAGCATGGGCACCAGCGGCAGCTTGTTGCCGATGTAAATCATGCAGGCTGCGGAAACTATGCCGCCCACCAGTATCTGACCCTCTGCGCCAATGTTCCAGAACTTCATCTTGAAGGCGGGAGCAAGGCCTATGGCTATGCACAGCAGCATCATGGTATCACGGATGGTTACCCACATACGCTTTGAGGTGCTGAAAGCACCTTCAAACATGGCGCCGTATACATGGAGAGGATTCAGCTTAACTATGGCGAAGATTATAAACGCACATACTATCAGGGACAGCGCCACTGCAATCAGCCTTATTCCCCATGCTTTAGTGCGGGCCATTTCGCCCCGCTTGGATATGCGGAGGAGGGGTTCTTTGCTTTCTCTTTTCATGCTTATTCCTCCTGTCCCAGGTGGGTCATCAGCAGGCCCACTTCTTCTTTCTTGGCGGTGCGGCCGTCAACGATGCCGCTTACCTTACCGGCGCACAGCACCAGTATCCTGTCGCACAGCTCAAGCAGCACGTCCAGATCCTCACCAACGTACATTACGGCTACGCCCTGCTTTTTCTGTTCATTGAGCAGATGGTAGATGGTGTAAGAGGTATTGATATCCAGACCACGAACTGCGTAGGCAGTCATCAGCAGGGAGGGGTTTGCCGCTATTTCACGGCCAACCAGCACCTTCTGTATATTGCCGCCGGACATACGGCGCACGGGGGCGCTCATGCCGGGGGTCATTACCTGCAGCTCCTCCACTACCTTTTCCGCCATTCCCCTGGGGGACTTGCGGTCGGTAAACATGGAGCGGCCGTTGCCATAGGTACGCAGCATCATGTTATCAGGTATGCTCATGCTGCCCACAAGGCCCATGCCCAGGCGGTCCTCAGGCACGAATGCGCTGCGAACGCCCATCTTCTTAATATCCATGGAGTTGCGGCCGGAAAGCTCCACAGGCTCCGTGGCTTCCTTGGCGGTATACAGCATGCTGCTGCCCGGCTCCACCACCTGCAGGCCGGCGATGGCCTCAAGCAGCTCCTTCTGGCCGGAGCCTGATATACCGGCTATGCCCAGTATCTCGCCGCCGTATGCTGTGAAGGATACCTTATCCAGCTTCTTTACGCCATCTATATCCAGCACGGTAAGATCCTTCACCACGAGACATTCCCTTATGTTTTCAGGCTCCGGCCTGTCTATATTGAGAGATACCGCCCGGCCCACCATCATATCGGTGAGCTGCTGGGGGTTGGTTTCGGAGGTGGCAATATCGCCGATATACTGGCCCTTGCGAAGCACGGCCACCCGGTCGGATATTTCCATTACCTCATGGAGCTTATGGGTGATTATTACGATGGACTTACCATCCGCCTTCATGTTACGCATTACCGCAAAGAGCCTGTCTGTCTCCTGGGGGGTAAGCACGGCGGTGGGTTCATCCAGTATAAGTATATCTGCGCCTCTGTACAGCACCTTGACTATTTCAAGGGTCTGCTTTTCAGATACCGACATATCGTATACCTTCTTGTAGGGCTCCACTACAAAGCCATAGCGGTCGCATATTTCCTTTACGCGGGCCGCAACAGACTTAAGATCCACAAGACGGTTTTCATTCAAGCCAAGTATGATGTTTTCAGCGGCATTCAGCACGGGCACCAGCTTAAAGTGCTGATGTATCATGCCGATATGAAGGTTGAAAGCATCTCTGGGGGAAGCTATGCTGACTTCCTTTCCGTCAACAAATATCTGACCGCTGTCGGGCAGATATATGCCGGAAAGCATATTCATGAGGGTGGTCTTACCACTGCCGTTTTCCCCCAACAGAGAGAGTATTTCTCCCTTGTGGATATCAAGGCAGACCCTGTCATTGGCCACAAGAGAGCCAAAGGTCTTGGTAATATTCACCATTTGGACTGCTTTATTCGTTTCCAACTGGTACATCCTTTCCGCTTTTCCCTGGGATGAGAAAAGCCCGTAATTAAAAAATGAAAGAATAAGGGGGATGCAATCGAAAGACTAATGGGTTGATTTGAGTTAATTTTTGTCAGTGTTAATCGATAAGGGGGAGAAGCGGTTCCCCGCTCCTCCCTCTTTTTAAGCAAGGATTTAGTTGAGCTCGGTGATGCCGTCGATACGCAGAGCGAAGTAAGGAGCGCTGCGATGTACGGACTCCTGGAATACGCCGTCAACGATAGCTTCAGCAGTATCGTTTACCCAGTCGCCATCGGTGTCCAGAGCGAAGGCAGAGGTGACGGTCTCGCCGCCTACGGTGAAGTTGGCGGTGTCAAATACGTTGATGGAGCCATCCTTCAGGCCTGCCCAGGCAGCGTCTACAGCTTCCTGAGTGCCAGCAGCGCAGCTCTCGCCCAGGGTGGAGATCATAACTGCATCGTCAGCAGCGCCGGCAGCGTAGTCAACGGGGATAGTGCCATCGGTCATGAACTGGCTGATAACTGCGGTGTACAGTACAGGCCAGTTGTTCTGAGCAGAGGTCAGAGCAGCGGTGGGAGCAACAGACAGCATGTCGATGTTGTAGCCAACGCTGTAGCATACCTTGCCGCTGTCAAGCTGAGCCTGAATGGCAGAGGGAGCACCGGTGGAGTCAGCATGCTGACCGATGATTACGCAGCCACGGCCTACGAGAGCATTTGCAGCCTCAGCCTCGGCGGTGGGATCATACCAGGAGTTGGTGTACTGAACATCCATGTGTACATCGGGTACGATGGACTTGATGCCGAGGAAGAATCCGGTGTAGCCGGAAACAACCTCTGCATAGGGGTAAGCGCCAACGTAGCCTACATAGGGATCAGTTACGGTGCCTGCATCCAGGAGCTCCTTGAGCTTCATACCGGCAACAACACCGGATACGTAGCGGCTCTGGAAGGTGTAGGGGAACATATTGCCGATGTTGTCAATGCCCTCGAAAGCGGCGGTGTCACCGGTGGCGGCAACGAACTTTACATCGGGATACTCACGGGCAGCCTGTACCATGAAGGACTGATGGCCGTAAGAGTCGGAGATAACCAGGTTGCAGCCCTGCTCTACCAGGTCAACAGCGGTATCATAGCAGGTCTCGTCTTCGGGGATGTTGTACTTGAAGATGATCTGATCATCGGTGAGGCCCAGGGCTTCCTTGGCGCCTTCAACGCCCTCGATATGAGCCATATCATAGCCGGAGTTCTCATCGTGTACCAGGATAACGCCAATCTTTACAGCGGGCGCCTCAGCAGCTTCCTCAGCGGGGGCTTCCTCTACGGGAGCTTCCTCAACGGGGGCTTCCTCAGCAGCGGGAGCAGCACAGGCTACTACGCTGAGAGCAAGAACCAGAGTCAGAATAACAGCTACAAGTTTCTTCATGTGGTTTAATCCTCCTTACAAGTTTGTTGCTTATATTTTAGCCGATTTTTCGGCGGGCAACCAAAGCGTACACCAATGTATCACGACACACATCGCATACATATTTTCTTACATTATCCGTTGGTTGTCAATATACATATCTTCACACGCTTTTTGTAGTATTATTACAGTATCCCGCTTTTCTCCAGGGCATCCAGGCTGGGCTCGCACATGGTGGGCTTGCCTGCTGCCTTAAGGGCATTTTTCACGTCCTTGAGGCCGCTGCCGGTGCTGATCACGGTCACAGTCTCATGGGCCTTGATAATGCCATCCGCCACAGCCTGGCGAACGCCTGCGGTGGCAGTAACACCTGCGGGCTCTCCGAATACGCCCTCGGTACGGCCCAGCACCCGCATGGTATCCAGTATCTGCTCATCGCTTACGGCTATCCATGCGCCATTCGAAGCCTCAACTGCCCTCAGTGCCTTTCTGGGATTGCGGGGCACGCCTACGGCTATGGAGTCGGCCAGGGTATTTTCCTCGGCGGGAACAAGGTCACGGCCCTCACGGGCAGCATCCACAAAGGGGCAGCAGCCGGTGGACTGTACGCCAAGGATCTTTGGGATACGGTCTATCATGCCAAGCTGGTAAAGGTCATTAAAGCCATTGTATACGCCGCCGATGGTGCAGCCATCGCCTACGGAGCAGGCCACCCAGTCTGTCACCTGCCAGTTGAGCTGCTCTGCAATCTCCAGCGCCACGGTCTTTTTGCCCTCGGTAAGTATGGGGTTGATGCCCGCATTGCGGTTATACCAGCCGTACTTTTCTATTGCTGCACGGGAAAGGTCAAAGGTGGCCTTATAATCACCAAGGACGGATATGACCTTTGCGCCGAATACCAGCAGCTGAGCAAGCTTGCCCTCGGGGGCACGGCTGGGCACGAAGATAACAGTCTTAAGGCCCATGCGTGCGGCGTTGCCGGCGCAGGAGGAGGCGGCGTTGCCGGTGGAGGAGCAGGATATGGTATCATACCCCAGCTCTACTGCCTTGGCTACAGCCACTCCGCTTGCCCTGTCCTTAAGGGAGGCGGTGGGGTTTATGCCGTCATCCTTTATATAGAGGCACTTCAGGCCCAGCTCATCACCAAGCCTGTTTGATTTGTACAGGGGAGTCCAGCCTACACGGAGGAAGGGAGTAAAGTCCCTGTCCTTAAGGGGCATAAGGGCCTTGTAGCGCCACATGCTGTTATCCCGGCAGTTTGCCAGCTTTTCACGGGAAAGGGTGTTTTTCTTGATGTAGTCATAATCAAAAACTATATCAAGTATGCCCTTCTCGCCACAGCAGGGGCAGGTCATAAGCTCGGTATAGGGAAACTCTTTTCCGCAGATGGTGCAGCGATAGCCTAAAATGTGCTTCATTTATCAATTGCTCCTTGATTTATTGATAATATGTAAACTTATTATTATAAACTAGTTCAAATTTTCAAAGGTTATTGAGTAAAATGGCCGTTTATGCTACAATTTAACCAAATTGTGAAGAAAATGTGTTTTTTCATAGAAAACAGGAGGTTATATGCAGGATACTTTTAAAAAGGGCCTTGGAGACCGCGCTGACGGCTGGCGTGTACGCAATGTGGATGCCATATTCAACGTGGTTCCGTTTATCATGCGTACCCGTCTGGATTCGCAGAATCTCTTCGAGGAAAACATCCCCATAGAAAACATTGAAAAATTCATCCGCAGCCATCGTGAGGATATGCCGGAGCTTACCTTCATGCACGTTATAATTGCGGCGCTGGTAAGGATGATAGCCATGAAGCCCTACCTTAATAGGTTTATCATCTGGAATAAGATATATGCCCGCAATTCCATCAGCATCTCCCTCATGATAAAGCGCAAGCACAGCAACGTGGAAACCAACGTGAAGCCCGAATTTGAGCCCACAGCCACCCTTACCGACGTTATGAACACCATGAATCAGCTGGTGAACCAAAATCTTGAGGATGATGCCAACAACAGCATGGATAAGCTGGCAGGCTTATTTGGCTACATACCCGCATTTTTATTGAGGTTTGTCATATGGCTGGTGCGCTGGATGGACAATTTCGGTATCCTTCCCCGCTTTATTCAGCAGGCCAGCCCCTTCCATTGCAGCGCCTTCCTTACAAACGTAGGCTCTGTGGGCATAGGCCCCATTTATCATCATCTGTATGAATTCGGCACCTGCTCCATATTTACCGCAATGGGTACCAAGCATAAATTCCATACCGTAAGCGCCAGCGGCGTCCGTGAGGAAAAGCGTTTTATAGGGCTGAAATTCGTAACCGATGAGCGTATATGCGATGGAGAGTATTACGCAAACGCAATGAAGGTGCTAAGGCGTCTGCTCAATGATCCTGAGCTGCTGATGTCCCCTCCGGAGAACCTTCCCATAGATGACGGAGTTCCGGCAAGGAAGCTGAAGGTAAAGAAAACTGATAAGTAACTGATTTGCTTTAATTGACCGGCGGGCGAAGAACCCGCCGGTATTGTTTTTCTCTTTTTCAGGGATGGCCGCCTGGCAGCCATCCCTGAAGCATTGCTGTGATTACAGGCTTTCCAGCACGCCGGTGGCAGCGTTGAACTCATTGATGAGCTTATCCAGCTCGTCAGCCTGAGCGTGCATATCGGTCCAGTAATGCTCATCGTACCACTGCTGATTGATTTCCTCGTAGGTCTTGCCCTGCTGCTCAACCCAGGTGTAGTACTTGAGGTTATGAACACGCTTGCGGTCCTCATAGGAGAGCTCCTGCATATTGTCGGTGCGGATGCCCTTAAGATGCTGAGCATAATCCTCGGCGGCGGCAAATGCATCGTATGCGCCCTTCTGCTCATTCAGCTCGTCGATACGGCTGGTGTACATGATGGCGGAGTCGGTAGCAACGGTGGCTACAACGTCATCAGAGGTCAGCTCGTAGTACTTGGCGAACTTGATGCAGCACAGCACGTTCGCAATGCCGGAGATGCCCAGGAAGCTGAGCTTTTCAACGGTCTCAGCGGGGATGCCCTGCTTTTCGATCAGGTACTTTCTGCCTTCCTCGCTGTTGAACAGGCGGAGCAGGTTCTGGGAATCGTCATCATCAATGGCGATTACCATATCGGTATTCTTTACGTTGTGAATCCAGGGCACGTGCTTGTCGCCGATACCCTCGATGCGGTGTCCGCCGAAGCCATTGTTCAGCAGAGTGGGGCACTGGAGAGCCTCGCCCACTGCCAGCTTGGCATGGGGATATTTTTCCTTGAGCAGATCGCCTGCGCTCATGGTGCCTGCGGAGCCGGAGGTGAAGCAGGCGCCTGCAAAGCGGGAGGTATCAGTCTTGATAGATTCGTAAACTTCAGCGATAGCGTTGCCGGTCACATGGTAATGCCATACGCAGTTGCCCATTTCTTCGAACTGATTGAAGATGACAACGTCGTCACGGGTATTACGCAGCTCCCAGGTCTTGTCGAATATTTCCTTAACGTTGGACTCGCAGCCGGGGGTAGCGATGACTTCGCCGGCAATATTGCTGAGCCAGTCAAAGCGCTCCTTGCTCATCTCGGCGGGCAGTATAGCTACGCTCTCGCAGGAGAGAAGCTTG
>CAYMPG010000016.1:0-34724 GCA_964392455.1 uncultured Clostridium sp.
CGCAGGGTTTATAGGCAAATCATGTAAAAGCCCCCGTAAGGGATTTAATCGCACATGGGCAAAGCCCCTGTGCGCCATCACAGAAAACCCGAAAGGTTTTCTGTGAAATCTAGATAGGAGATTTATTATGCCACTGGACATCGCCCATTCCCAGCGCAAGCTGCTGGAGATCCCAATTGAATCCATCCTTCCCAACCCAAACCAGCCCCGCATCACCTTTGATGAGGATACCATTGCGGAGCTGGCCCAGAGCATAAGCCAGGTGGGCCTTATACAGCCCCTTGTGGTACGCAAAAGCCCGGGGGGGTATGAGCTTGTGGCAGGGGAAAGGCGGCTCAGGGCCTGCAAATCCCTTGGCATGAATACCGTTACCTGCATAGTGGAGGCCACCCTCAGGGAGGAATCCTCCGCCATGATGGCCCTGATAGAAAACCTTCAGCGTGAGGACCTGCACTATATGGAGGAGGCCCAGTGCTACTATGCGCTGCTGAATAATTACGACCTTACCCAGGAGGCCCTTGCCGAGCGGCTGGGCCGCAGCCAGTCCTCCATTGCAAACAAGCTGCGCCTGCTGCGCCTTTCGGATAAGGTGAAGGACGCCCTCCAGCAGGCCGGCCTTTCAGAGCGCCATGCAAGGGCACTCCTTAAGATAAAGGATGAGGATGCCCAGCTTGCGGTCATCAGCCGGGCAAGCGATAAGGCCCTCTCCGTAAAGGACACTGAGCGGCTTGTGGAAAAAACGCTGGATAAAATGTATGACGAGCGGCGGCCCGGCGCTGCCCCCCGCCCCATGATAATACGGCAGGTGCGGGACTATCGCCTGTTTATGAACACGGTAAACTCCGCCATCGCCGCCCTAAGGGAATCCGGCATGACGGTGGATGTGGATCAGGACGACCTGCCAAACGGCGTGGATATTCACATTCACGTTCGTGCGGAGTAAGGATTCTGTAAAAAATCTGAGTCATTTGCACAGGGGGATTGTTCATACTGCCTTTTTTGGGTATTATATATACTATGATAAATACTAAAGCTATATTTACCCGCTGTATCCTTACCCTTATGGTCTGCATTGCTGCGGCCCTGATGGCAGGCTGCGGCAATAGCCAGGATACCGAGGATGCAGCCGTGGTGCTGGATCTTCCTCAGGAGACCGAGGACACCCACGATGAGCATGGCAACAGCATGGTGGAAATCGTGATAACCCCCAGCCTTGAGCCGGTGGTCACCCCCGTGCCCACGCCAAAGCTGCCTGAAACCGTTTCCTGCGACCCCATAAAGGGGTACACCAGCAAATCCGGCGTAAACCTCAGGGCCCAGCCCTCCACCGATGCGGAGGTTATCGATACGCTGGACAAGGCCATCGCCCTCACCATAACCGGCAGGGCAGAGGAATGGTGCCAGGTAAAGGTGGGAAATGAAACCGGGTATATATCCTCAGAATTTGTAGGGGAGGGAAGCATCCCTGCCGTGCTCACCATTGACTCACTCAAGCGGCACAACGGCATTGCCACCGCCTCTGTAAATATGCGTAAGGAGCCCTCCACCCATGCGGGCGTCATAGAAAAGCTGGATATTTTTACCCCCTTTACCATTACCGGCGAAAATGACGACTGGTACGAGATAGAGTACAAGGGCCAGCGGGGCTATGTATCAAAGAAATACAGCGAGGAATCCTCCGGCTATTACGACAGCGATGACCTTTACCTGGTGGCCCAGCTTGTGCATCAGGAGGCCAAGTATACCTCAAAGGAGGGGCTCATCGCCGTGGCAAACGTGGTATACAACCGGCTCCGCAGCAGCAAGTTCCCCAGCACCCTTGAGGGCGTGGTATTTGAAGAGGGCCAGTTTTCCCCCGCCGAAAACAGGAGCAAGCTGAAGGCAGTGCGCCCAAGCTCCGGTGCCATAGATGCGGTCATCGAGATATTTGCCCGGGGCAAGACCATACTCCCCCGGAACGTCCTCTATTTCAGGGCCAGCCGCATGGGCAAGGAATGGTCCAGCGCCCGCAGCTTCTATGGCCAGTACGGCGGCAATTACTTCTACAAATAGCCCCATCAGCACAATGCTCACATTATCAAAAATACCGCTCTGCAAATGCAGGGCGGTCGCTTTGTTTTGGGGGTATGGAGCAGGGCGGGTAAATAGCAGGGTTTAGCTTTGCCCGGTTATCAGCATTGCAGGGCTTAAGCTGCACCCTGTCACATACATGGTATTTTTAACGAAATAACCGCCCTGCCGGACGCAGGACGGTTTTTTCATACTATGGGTGAAGCCCTCTCCCTATGGCTCACGCTCTATCCACAGGGTCAGCCCCTCGGGGGATACGCCCTCCGGCAGGGTAAGGGTGAAGCCCTGGGTGGCCTCAGCATCAAGGGTAAGGGCGGCGGCCCGCTCCTCCGCTATGGGGAAGGCCTCGTAGCAGGCTGAGCCATCCCAAAGGAGCAGCCTGTCGGTCATGGGGTCATAGGCTGAGGAATCAAATATGCCGTACACCACGCTGCTGCCATTGCGCTCAAATGAGCCCATGGTGAAGGCAGCCTCCGTAAGCTCTCCCTCAGGCTCCCTCAGAGGGGCGGCCATGGCAGGGGGGGCGGAAAGGAGATTGGGTATATTCCGCTCCACCAGCTCTATCACCACATTGTCCGGAGCCTCCGCCGCCATGGAGGCGTAATTGTAGGGGAACTCCGCATCGTACAGCACCCGGCCGAAATTTGCGCTGAGGTAGGGCAGCAGCCCATCCCCGAAGGAATCCCGGTAAAGGAGGAGGGAGCTGTCATTTGCAGGGCTTGTGGTGCCTGCTGTAACGGTGCGGCCGGGGGCCTGCGGGTCTGTAGAGTAGTCAAAGGAAAGGGAGAGGTCAGGGTATTCCATGCTGCCCGCTGAGGCGGGGTAGAGGAAATAGTGAAGATCTCCCGCCCAGCCTGTTTTTATTGTGGGGGTAGCCCGGCTGTAGGCCTCATAGCCCTCCAGGCCAAGGCCCTCCATTATGGCCCGGTAGCCAATGAGCGCACCGAGCTGATTCCAGTGGGTATCATGATAATGATAAAGGAGGCCCTCATCCCTGCTGCCTTTAAGGGCGGCAGTAAGGTCAATATACTCCACCCCCAGCTCACCAAGGGCATCGGCAAGGCGCTCCCTGTTTGAGGGGAGGCCGGTGGGCTTAAGGCGGGAGGGCATATATTCCGGGTAAACGGTATTTTTATTTGGTGCAATGGTAAAGGCAAAGGTGGCGCCTGAGGCCCTTACATACTGCTGCTGTATCAGCAGCACCCTTGCGGCCCGGGCTATATCGTAATCAGTCAGGCGGTCTGTGCCAAGGTAGTCATCAAGGGTCTCCCCATAGTAGAGCATATTGTTGCTTCCGATGATAACGTCCTCATTGAGTGTATCCTTCAGCAGCGCCCCGGTAATGGAATGGAAGGCAGTTACCATTTCCTCCCGGAAGCCAAAGTGATCCTGATAGTAATCGTCAAACTCAGCGGGGAATTTCAGATTGAGCCCATCCCTGCCGGTAAACTGGGGAAACCTTGCAAGGGGCCGGTTTTCATAGTTTTCCCCCTCATAGCCAAGGAGCAGCCCCGCCGTGGGCAGCAGGCACAGGGCCATGATAAGCGCCACAAATGCAAAAAGCAGCTTTTTTCTCATGGCAGCCTCCTAAAACCTGAAGTAGATAAAGGGATTATAGGCAGAGGTGGAAAGGCACAGCCCGCACAGCGCCAGCCCCGCCAAAGCCACCCCGTAGGTAAGCCCCTCGTATATGCCGCCCCTTTTCTCAAGGGCAAGGGAAAGCCTGCCCCCTGTGGGCAGCGCAGCAGCCGCCCCCACAATAAGAGCAGCAAGGGTAATGGGAGAAAGCAGCCGGGACAGCACCGCCGTAAGCTCCCCGCCAAAGCGCCAGCCTGTAAACATACTGCATATCATGCTCCATGCGGCGGGCAGCGTTTCCGCCCTAAACAGCACAAACCCCACCGCTACCGCAATAAGGGTATACACATGGCGCAGGAGTTTTGGCCATTTTTCCGGGGTAAGGAGGCCGTATGCCTCCAGCATGAGAAACAGCCCGTGATACAGCCCCCACAGCACAAAGTTCCAGCTTGCCCCGTGCCAGAGGCCGGTAAGGAAAAACACAATGAGCTTGTTTATGCCGGTGCGTACAGGGCCACGGCGGTTGCCCCCAAGGGGAATGTATACGTATTCCTTAAACCAGGTGGAAAGGGAAATATGCCACCTGCGCCAGAAATCCTGCATGGAGGCCGCAATGTAGGGATAATTGAAGTTTTCCCGAAAGCAAAAGCCAAATGCATGGCCCAGGCCTATGGCCATATCGCTGTAGCCGGAAAAATCAAAGTATATCTGCAGCATATAGCCCACTGCACCAAGCCAGGCTATTGGCCCATTCACCGCCGCCGGGGGGAGGGCATACACCCTGTCTGCAAGGAGGCCCAGTATATTGGATATAAGCACCTTCTTGCAAAGGCCGCAGCAAAAGCGGCGAAGGCCGGGGGCAGTTTCCTCAATGGAGAGGGGACGATGCTCCAGCTGCTCCGCCACATCGTGATATTTTACTATTGGCCCGGCTATGAGCTGGGGGAAAAGGGAAATGTACAGCAGCGTATTGAAAAAGCTCCGCTGGGGAGGCACCTGCCTTCTGTATACATCCAGCGCATAGCTCATGGCCTGGAAGGTAAAAAAGGATATGCCCACCGGCAGCTTTACTCCAGTGAGGGGTATGCTGAGGCCGGTAAGGGCATTTACGGTCTGAATTATAAAATCCGCATATTTATAATACCCGAGGGAGCCAATGTTCCACAGTATTATAAGGGCAAGGAGGGCCTTTCGGTGCTTTTCTCCCCCAAGGCCCAGGGCAAGGAGATGATTCACAAGGGAGGTGAATATCATCAGCAGCACGTATACCGGCTCCCCCCAGGCATAAAAAGCAACGCTTGCCACGAGCAGCAGGGCATTGCGTACCCTTATGCGTGAAGCAAAGGCCTTATCCAGCAGAAACACTGCCGGCAGAAATATAAACAGAAACGTGGTGGAGCTGAATACCAATGCTCTGCCCTCCTGAGGGAATATATCAATAGCTGGGCGAATATATATATATGGTGGAAACAGTATCCCCGCTCATTTCAAACTGGATGCGCTCCGCCTGAATATCCGCAGGGTCGTTGGTAAGGGTATAGTTGATATAGCCATCGTCAAAATAATCCTCGCCGTATGCGGCTATCACCTGCTCCCGGCTGTCTCCCACACGCACGCCTCTTAGGGTAGCATAGGTGCCGTCTGTAAGGGTGAGCATCTCGATTATATCCTTGCCATCCACAGGCACGGTGTTCACATTAAGGCCGGGATAGCTGAAGGTCTTATCCTTGCCATCGTATACGCAGCTTACCATTTCGGAGTATTCATATCCATCGCCCAGGGCTTCGATAAGGGGGGCGCTGTCTGTGCGGAGGTAATAGGTTTCTCCCTCCAGCTCAAGACCCAGGTCATCCTGACCAAAGCCCGCCTGTGAGGAGGAGCAGCCGGTGAGCAGCAGTGCCAGCATCAGGGCTGAGATAAGCAGAGTTTTCTTCATTGCAAAAGTTGCCGTCCTTTCAGGGATATATTGATTTTGCCCCCTGTATGGGGGCTGTGGTTTTATGTGGGTTTATGTGGTTTATTGGAGAATATTGGGGGTATATTGTGGATTATTGTGGAATAATGTCGAGTTTCCTCTTTATTCCACATTATTCGACATTTTTCCCAAATTATCCACGCCGTTCCACATTTTTCCCGGGGGATTCCACCTTTTTCCACATTTTTCCCCGGTGGTTCTACATTGTTCCACGTTATTCCACGTTATACTACGCAATTCGTCTTTTTTCGACATTGATGGGCGCAGCTATGCCTATGCCTTAGCTTATGCAGCTCGTCATTTTTCGACGTTTTTCCCAAATTATCCACGCCGTTCCACATTTTTCCCGGGTGGTTCCACTTTTTTCCACATTTTTTCCCGGTGGTTCCACGTTATTCCACGTTATTCGTCTTTTTTCGACATTGATGGGCGCAGCTATGCCTATGCCTTAGCTTATGCAGCTCGTCATTTTTCGACGTTTTTCCCAAATTATCCACGCCGTTCCACATTTTTCCCGGGGGATTCCTCCTTTTTCCACATTTTTCCCCGGTGGTTCCACGTTATTCCACGTTATTCGTCTTTTTTCGACATTGATGGGCAGGGTTATGCCAATGCCGTGCCTTATGTGGTTCGTCTTTTTTCGACATTTTTACCAATTATTCCACAGTGGCCTGCTCTGCCTCCCGCTCTGCGGCGGCGGCATCCAGCTCGGCCTGCATATTTACATCGGTGGGGTCTATCCTTAGGCCGTTTCTATCCGGCACAGGGTCAGAGGTGGTGCCTCTGGGGGAGCCGTTGACTATTTCAAGGGTGGTGCCCTCGGCGCAGTTTTCGTATACAAAGCGGCTGGCCTCAGTTACCATGCGGAGGCATCCGCCGGTATTGCTGCCGCCTATGCCGTGATCTCCATCGTAATAGCGGGGCCAGAGCTGGGATGCATCCTCCCGGGCATAGAGGGGGGAATGTACATACAGCCGCTCATGGTACCTTGTGGCGTACTGAACGGTGCCCCCATCTGGGAAATTGTGCCAGCGCTCCTTTTCACCGAGGGTGAATATGCCGGCAGGGGTCTTGTTTCCCCCGTGAGCAATGCGATAGGTGGCCACCACCTCAGTGTATTCCCCCTTATCATCCGCCTTGTATATGGTAAGGGTATAGCTGCCCTTTTCCACATAAAGGTAATAGGGGAACTCCACCTCCACAGGGGTGGGCTGGGGAGTGGGCTCAATGGTGGGCTCAGGGGTAGGGGCGGGCTGGGACTCAACCGGCTGAGCGCAGCCGCACAGCAGTATCAGGGCTATGGCGCAAAGGGCCAGCATAATGGTCTTTTTCAAGGTTTTTCCTCCGGGGCCGGCGGCTTTTTCACGCCACCGCATACCAAATTTTATTTTACTACAAATTGCTGCATATGTCTTGCTTTTTTTAGAGGGGGAAGGCATGTGGGTTCGCTCAAAATCGTCGCTGCGCTTTGGATTTTGAGCGATTATCCTCTTCGGGGGGATTCAGGCAGAAGAACCCATCCCTTTCAGGGTTGGGTCCGCATTTGCCGCACATGTCAGCAAATGCGGATTGGACTTTAAGGGGCTGTGCCCCTTAACAACCCGCAGCCAAAGTTAGTGCAGTGAAACATTGGCCGGGAAGTGTCATTGCGAACCAGTCCAGAGACTGGTGTGGCAATCCGTTCCCCTTATTGTTGTTAATAAGAGAACAGGAAAGGATAAGCCTTTTTGTCTGCCTGGCATGAGTTTATCTAATCCCTCCCGCCGCCCTTTTAGGTGCTTTTTCCCTGCGGGAAAAGGGGCGTCCTGCTAAAGAGCAGGTCTGGGCGCAGCCGACTGAGGGATTGTCTTTGCAGCATGAAAGGATGCTGATTACCGGGATGCTTTCTTACAATCCCTCCGGCAATGAGCTATCGCTCATTGCCACCTCCCTTTACACAAGGGAGGCTCGTACTTCCTACCCATCTGCACAGGAAACTCGTATGGCTTATCCATCTGCCGGGGAGGCTCGTGTGGCTTATCCATCTGCCGGAAAGTGTCGTGTGTCCACCCAATCCTTTATCGTATCCCCACCCATGCAAAAAGCCCCATCCGTTGTGGAGCTTTTTGGAACGATGCTGTAAAGGGGATTATTTAGTATTGCTCTCTCAAACCCTATTCTTTGGCCCTTTCTTTTAAAGAAAGTACAATGCCCTCACCCGCCATCCGAATATATCCTCACACACTGCCCACAAAAAATATGGGAATTTTTTCATTTTCTATTGCACGGATGGCTTGTATATTGTAGAATCTAATAGCAGAGCAGTCGGTTATAATTATTTATTATCTCTCACAGGCTTATCACAGGCATTTTTATAATCTCTACTTTCACCTGTCCCGGAAACGGGAAAAATGAACAGCGTATGTGCGTATTCCACGGACAGGCGTTCACATACCGCTTACATTTTTTTATTGCAAATTTATGCCGGGTATTGTAAAATCGTCAAAAACCACCGGATACATTTCAGATATGGGGCGTATCAAATAAATATGCTTCAAAATAAATACCAATAAAAAACGGAGGAGAAACCATAATGAAGAAGTTCCTTGCAATCCTCATGGCAGCCATCATGCTGCTGGCCGTAGGCTGCTCTGCCCCCAGCGGCGAGGCCGGTGGCGACACCATTAAGATCGGCGTATACGAGCCCGCTTCCGGCGATAACGGCGCAGGCGGCAAGCAGGAGACCCTTGGCATACAGTATGCAAACAAGGTTCAGCCCACCGTAGAGATTGGCGGCAAGACCTACAACGTGGAGCTTGTAATAGTTGACAACGAGAGCTCCAACGACAAGGGCCCCACCGCGGCTGCATCCCTGGTAAGCTCCGGCGTATCCATAGTTCTGGGTTCCTACGGCTCCGGCGTATCCATCGCCGCATCCGATGTATTTGAGAAGGCCGGCATCCCCGTAATGGGTGTTACCTGCACCAATCCTCAGGTCACCGCAGGCAATAAGCACTACTTCCGCATCTGCTTCCTGGATCCCTTCCAGGGCACCGTTCATGCAAACCTGGCCAGCGAAAAGTTTGGCGCCAAGAAGGCATATGCCCTTGCAAAGCTGGGCGATGACTACTCCGCCGGCCTGTGCAACTACTTCATCGAGGCCTTTGAGGGCCTGGGCGGCGAAGTAGTATACGAGACCTTCCCCGAGGGCAATTCCGACTTCACCTCCTACATTGCCACCGCCATGAACGAGGGCTGCGAGGTATTCTTTGCCCCCGTATCCATCGAGGCTGCTGCCCTGATAATCGACCAGGCCGCCAGCAATGGCCTGAATATGCCCATACTGGCCAGCGATACCTGGGATTCCAACGTGGTAGCCGCTGCCGCCACCGGCAAGGATGTTACCATCAACGTTACCACCTTCTTTGATGAGGGCACCGACAGCGAAGCCGGCCAGGCATTCGTAAATGGCTTCAAGGAGTACCTTGCAAGCGATTCCACCGCCATGACCAACAACGGCGGCAATGACATGGTAGCCGCTGTGACCGCCATGGGCTACGATGCATACTTTACCGCCCTCGAGGCCATAAAGAATGCCGACAGCGCTGACCCCGCCGCCATTATGGAAGCCCTGTGGACCACCACCTACTCCGGCGCCACCGGCGACATCGCCTTTGACCAGGAGAACGGCGACGCTATCCGCAACGTGGCCTTCATCAAGCAGGTCAATACCGAGACCGGCGCATGGGAGTTCCTGGCAATCCAGGGCGTAAACTAATACCCAGGCAGCAAGTAAATAGCTAAATGGTGACGGGCTTCGTCCCGTCACCATTATTTCGCTAAGGTCGCGGAAAAGCCGGGCCTTTTCCGTGAGAATCGGCCCAGATGCGCTGCACTGTCTGTGCAGGGCGGCCTAAGTTGGTATGGTGAACATTCGTCCGGAGGTATCATTGTGAGCCAGTCCACAGACTGACCAATCCGTACTCTTAAATGAGTTATTATGTTTACATCATGACAAACAAAACGGATGTTACTCTTTATACGGGCGTGACCAATGACCTTATCCGGCGTGTATATGAACATCGCAGCAAAGCGCACAGCGACAGCTTTACAGCGAAGCATAACATTTGCAAGCTGGTCTATACGAGGCAACGGAAGATGTATCCTCAGCTATTCTGCGGGAAAAGCAAATTAAGAGCTGGAATAGAAAGCATAAGAACAGGCTTGTGGAAAGCAGGAATCCCAAATGGGAGGATCTGTATACTTCTCTCATTGAATAAACGCTTGAGGGAACGGATTGCCACACCAGCCTGCGGGCTGGTTCGCAATGACAGTTTCCTGTTTCTGTTTTCCCAATAAGCAGCTGTCCTTGCTGAAAGGGTCACCGTACCGCCTGAAAGAACAAAAACACAGCAATCGCACCCCCACCTCTTACCCCAATCCCAAACTCCACCCGGAGGTAAAATAAATGGACTTTATAAACACCAATCTGCCTTACCTGCTGGCGGGCATATCGGTAGGCGGGCAGTATGCCCTCATAGCCATTGGCTATACCATGGTTTACGGCATACTGCGCCTTATCAACTTTGCCCACGGCGACGTATTCATGGCGGCGGGCCTTATTATGATATACGCCGTCACGGTAATGCCCCTTTATTTGGCAATACCCCTTACCCTTGTGGCCACGGTAGCCATAGGCTTCCTTATTGAAAGGGTGGCCTACAAGCCCCTGCGTACTGCGCCCAGAATGTCTGTAATGATAAGCGCCATTGGCGTATCCTATCTGCTGCAGAACCTGGCCCTGTATGTTACCGGCGGCCTGTCCAAGATGTATCCCACCATTCCCTGGATAAGCAACACCATCACCATAGGCACCGCCACCACCAAGGTGGTGACCGTCATCACCCCGGTGCTGACCGTAGTGCTGATAATCGCCCTTGTGGCCTTCATTCAGAAGACCAAGATAGGCATGGCAATGAGGGCCGTATCCAAGGACTTTGAAACCAGCCAGCTCATGGGCATAAAGATAAACAGCGTTATCAGCGCCACCTTTATAATAGGCTCCTTCCTGGCGGCGGTGGGCTCCATGCTGTACTTTACCAACTATGCGGCGGTTATCCCCACCTCCGGCGCAATGCCCGGCCTTAAGGCCTTCGTGGCGGCGGTATTCGGCGGCATAGGCTCCATACCCGGCGCAGTTATAGGCGCATTTATCATCGGCATATGCGAAAACATACTTAAGGGCATTGGCCTTACCACCTTCTCTGATGCATTCACCTTCGTGCTGCTGATAGTGATACTGGTATTCAAGCCCACGGGACTCTTTGGCGAAAAGGCCAATGAAAAGGTATAGGGAGGTAGAAAAATGACTAAAAAAGTATCTGCTTCCACCATCATCTCCGCAGCCCTTGTGATAGCGCTGTTTGTGCTGATATTTGTGCTGGAAAAGGTGATGAACCCCTACTCAATGCTGTTCGTGGTGCTGAAAAAGGGCGCCATATACGCACTGGTGGCGGTATCCATGAACCTGCTCAATGGCTTTACCGGCCTTTTCTCCCTGGGTCAGGCGGGCTTCATGCTGATAGGCGCATACACCTATGCCATATTCACAATACCCGTGGAGCAGCGGCTCAGCGTTTATCAGTACTTTGACGGCGGCATAATAGATTTTGCCATACCCGTCATACCTGCGCTGATACTTGCGGGCCTTGCGGCGGCGTTCTTTGCCTTCCTCATAGGCCTCCCGGTGCTCAGGCTCAAGAGCGACTATCTTGCCATTGCCACGCTGGGCTTTGCCGAGATAATCCGCGCCATTTTCCAATGGGACACCCTTGGCCCTGTAACAAACGGGTCAAACCTTTTAAAGAAATTCCCCACGTTTGATTCCACGCTGTTCCCCTTTGCGGTGGCAGGGATATGCATAGCCCTCATTGTGCTGCTTATCAATTCCTCCTATGGCCGTGCCTTCAAGGCCATAAGGGATGATGAGATTGCAGCGGAGGCCATGGGCATAAACCTGTTTAAGCACAAGGAGATGGCCTTTGTAATAAGCTCCTTCTTCGCAGGGGTGGGCGGCGCCCTCCTTGCAATGTATCAGACCACCGTCCAGGCCATGGCCTTCAAATCCGCAATGACCTACGAGATACTGCTCATTGTGGTAATAGGCGGCATAGGCTCCATAACAGGCTCGGTGCTTGCCTCCTTCCTGTTCATAGCGTGCAGCGAATGGTGGCTCCGCTTCCTGGATAACGAAACCTTCATAGGCGCATGGCAGGTGCCCCTGCTCCGCTCCGGCTTCCGCAAGGTGGTATTCGCAGTGATAATCATGGCGGTGGTGCTGTTCTACCGTCAGGGCATAATGGGCAACAGGGAATTTTCCGTGGAACGGCTGCTGAAAAAGCGGCAGCGCTTCATTGAAAAGCAGGCCGCAAAGAAATCTTCCGGGGAGGGCAGGTAATATGGCAACTAACGTACTTAAGCTGGACCATATCACCATGCAGTTCGGCGGCGTTGTAGCCGTAAACGACCTGTCCATGGAGGTAAATGAGCATGAGATAGTGGCCCTCATAGGGCCCAACGGCGCCGGCAAGACCACCGCATTCAATTGCGTTACCGGCGTATACGAGCCCACAAACGGCATGATAAGCTTCTACGGCAAGCCCATGCTGTGCAATCATCCCCAGGGGAGGATGAAGAAGCTGTACAAGGGGGAATATTACGATGAATTCAGGCACGTGATAAGCCCCACTCCCGACCAGATAACCAAGCTGGGCATCGCCCGCACCTTCCAGAACATACGCCTCTTTAAGAGCCTTACGGTATTTGAAAACGTGCTCATCGCAAAGCACATGAGGGCAAAGCAGAATGTATTCTCCGCCACCCTCAGGCTCAATGCCAGGGAGGAGCAGCGCATGAGGGAGGAGGCCACTGCCCTCCTTGAGGAGCAGAATCTGCTTCACCTTAAGGATGAAGTGGCAGGCAGCCTGCCCTACGGCCTACAGCGCCGGCTGGAAATCGCCCGCGCACTGGCTACCGATCCCAAGCTCCTGCTATTGGATGAGCCTGCCGCAGGCATGAACCCCCAGGAGACCAAGGACCTTACCGACTTTATAGTGCAGGTGAGGGACAAGTACGGCATTGCCATACTTATGATAGAGCATCATATGGATCTGGTAATGGCCATTGCCGAGCGGATATACGTGCTGGATTTCGGCAAGCTCATTGCCTCCGGCACTGCCGCAGAGGTTCAGGACAATCCTGACGTTATAAACGCTTATTTGGGGGTGGATGAGGATGAGTAGCCTGCTGGAAATTCGTGACCTTAAAGTAAACTATGGCGGTATCGAGGCCCTTAAGGGCATATCCTTTGACGTTAAGGAGGGGGAGATAGTTACCCTCATCGGCGCAAACGGCGCAGGTAAGTCCACCACCCTCCGCTCCATAATGAGCGTGGTAAACCCCGCCTCAGGCTCCATTGCCTACAAGGGGGAGGATATTACCCATATGCCCACCGATGAGATAGTTAAGCGGGGCATAGTGCTGGTGCCTGAGGGCCGCCGCGTGTTCCCAAACCTTACGGTGCTGGAAAACCTTCGCATTGGCGCTTACCTCCGCAGCGACAGGGAGGGCATTGAGGCGGATATAAAGCACGTTTATTCCCTCTTTCCCCGCCTTGAGGAGCGGAGCTGGCAGCAGGCCGGTACCCTCTCCGGCGGCGAGCAGCAGATGCTGGCGGTGGGCCGTGCGCTCATGGCTAAGCCCCGCCTTATCATGATGGATGAGCCCAGCCTTGGCCTTGCGCCCCTGGTGGTAAAGGACATATTCTCCATTATCCGCCGCATCAATGATGAGGGCACCACCGTGCTCCTCATCGAGCAGAACGCAAACGCCGCCCTTAAGATCGCCAACCGTGGCTACGTTATGCAGACCGGCCTCGTTACCCTGACCGGCACCGGCATGGAGCTGCTTAACGACGAAAGCGTAAGAGAGGCATATCTGGGCAAGAGCAAGTAAGGTTATGGACATTGTTCTTTTCTTTAAAGGATAGATTAGTCAATGTGAAGCATTGACATAGCTCCCTGAAATCATGTGGAAAATCCAAGGATTTTCCACAAGGGCCAAAGGACAGGGTTTGAGAGGACAATATTAAATAAGCTGCTTTGCAGCACTTTCCAAAAAGCTCCACAACGGGTGGAGCTTTTTGCGTGGGTGGGGTTAGATAATACGATTTTGTTTGACAGCAAGGCAGGGGGCGCTATGTACAGGCCTGCGGGCCTAGTGTGCAAAGGGAGCTGTCGGCGCAGCCGACTGAGGGATTGTCTTTGCAGCATGAAAGGATGCTGAATTCCTTATTGCTTCTTTACAACCACACAATGCCTTTAACCCATTCGCACAATCTTAGTTGTGTCATTGCGAGCCAGCCCCAAGGCTCCGTGGCAATCCGTTCCCCTTACAGTTGTTAATAAGAGAGTAGGCAGGGATAAGCATATCTGTTCCCTTGGCATGGGTTTATCTATACCCACCCGCCTCGTCGTCGCGGACTACGCTCATCCTCTACCTCGAAAGGCTTCGCTTGCCCCGGGCTGCTCCTTTGCAAGCGCAGTCGCTGCGCCCGGGGTGGCGCTATTGGCCTTTTGGGGTGATTTGCTGGTATGTAGCTTTTGCCTATGGCAAAAGCGGGCCTCCTATCCAAATGCTGGCGGCAAGGCAGGCCTGGGCGCGGAGGAGGGGAGGCTCGTACTTCCTGTCCATCTGCACAGAAGTCTCGTGCTTCCCTCCCCTCTGTCGTGGAGGGCCGTATGTCCACCCAAACCTTTATCGTATCCCCACCCACGCAAAAAGGCCCATCCGTTATGGGCCTTTTTGGAGCAGTGCTGTAAAGGGGCTTATTTAGTTATAACCAACCAAACCCTATCCTTTGGTACTTTCCTTTAAGGAAAGTACGCTTCTTTGGTTCTTTCTTTTAAAGAAAGAACCGGGGGTGCAGGGGGCTGGCCCCCTGCAGGAACCCCTCCTACTCCTGTTCCTTCAGCCTTTCGGCGACGGAGCGGGCGCCGCGGAAGGTGAGCCTTTCCCGGGCGTCTACCTGGTGATCCACGGCGGCGTTGTGAATGGAGCGATGGTCGATATACTCGCCATCGTTTTCCAGCAGCTCGCCTATGAGGGTGGAAAACTGGGTAAGATTGGGGTAGGGGAAGGCAAGCTCCCCATCAAAGGGCCCGGGGCCGGGCAGGCGGGAGGTGCCGTAAATGAGCACATTGGGGGGGAGGGCTGCAAAGCCAAGGCTGCGGGAGCAGAAAAGCCTGAGCTCATCCCCATCGGGGTCAATGTCATCCAGCAGCAGTATGAACTTGAGGGGCTGGCGGGATAAGTCGGGAATAATATGCCAGAGCATGTCCAGCTCCCCACGGCAGGCAAGTATAAGACGCACCTCCGGCAGCTCGTGGAGCAGGGATATTACATGGGCGGTCTTGCCTACGCCGGGGCCACCTGTAAGGAGCAGGGAAGAGCAGCCTTCCCCACGCATGAAGCGGATGGTGTTTTCCATGAGTGCGGTGTGCTGGGCTTCATAAAGGGACAGGGGCACTATGGGGGCAATAACGCTATCCGGCAGGGGCGCAAGGCCATCGGCGGCTATGGAAAAGGCTCTGCTGCGAAGGAACCGGCCTGTGCCGTAGGCGGAGAAGAAATTCCATAGATCCTCGGTAAGTGAGGCCCAGTTGTCGGTTTCCAGCAGGCGCAGGTATATTTCCTCCAGCGCCTCATCCGACACAAAGGAATCCGTAATATTCAGCTCCCCATACTCCATGGGGGAAAAGGCAAGGGGCAGCCGGAGAGTGTCCTCAACGGGCTGGGCCTTTGCCTGGGGCAGGGGGCTTCCTGACCACACGGCGGCAGACCGGGCAGATATATCATCCCTGAGCCGGGTGGAGCGGGAACGCTCCTGAGCCATGGAGATGAAGTGGGTGGTCTTGAGCTGGGAAAGCTGGCCCAGCACCTGAAGCTCCTCATCCATGGCCCTGAAAAGGGCCTCATCCCGCCTGCCCTCTGCGGCGGCGGCTGCAAAGGGATGGGGAAGCTGCAGCACAAGATAAAGAAGCTGATCCACAAGCAGGCTGCCGCTTACCCTGCGGGCAGGGGAGCGGAGCATGAGGGACAGGCTATCATGATAGCTGCGACAGGCCTGGGGCAGGCTGCCGGCATAAAGCTGCTCCAGGACGTTACCAAGCTCTGCCATGGCAGGGCTCATGGGAATAAGAGTGGAGCGGGCAAAAAGGGCAAGGGCCTGGGCAAGGACCTCCCTGCCATCGGTGCTTGAAAGGGTCATGGAGCTGCCTCCTGAAGGAAATTTGTGGTATTATAGGGGTAAAGGGTATTTATCACTTTATGAGTAATGGGCATTGCTATCCCACAGGGTGAATGGCACAGCCGCCATTCACAGGGCCTTTATTATTTACAGAATGTACCGGCAGGAGAACCCCCATAGGCGGGAACATTTGTTCGCAGCACAGGCTTCACCGGCGCAATGGGGGCAGTGATTTTTCAAAGGGAAACCGGAATTATGGGATATATTCAGCATACCACAAGGCTGTCCTTGCGGCAATCATCAGATAATGATATACTTGAAAAACAAATGCCCTTTTTGCGGCATAATATAACATACGGGCGAATAGTATTATAGATTCGGCCGGGAAGCTCCCGGAAGCGGAGCCTCCCCGAAAGGATTGCCATGACAAAGACCATAGTACTCACAGGCGGCGGCTCCGCAGGCCACGTTACCCCAAACCTTGCGCTGGTGCCCCGGCTCAGGGCAGAGGGCTTCACCATCCACTACATAGGCACTGCCGACGGCATTGAAAGGAGCCTTGTGGAGGGCAGGGAGGGCATAACCTACCACACCATCGCCGCAGGTAAGCTGAGGAGATACTTTTCCCTGAAAAACTTTACAGACCCATTCCGGGTGGTAAAGGGCATGCTTCAGGCACGGCGCATAATAAGAGAGGTTAAGCCCGACGTGGTATTCAGCAAGGGCGGCTTCGTATCTGTGCCGGTGGTGATTGCGGCAAAGGGCGAGGCGCCGGTGGTGGCCCACGAAAGCGACTATACCCCCGGCCTTGCAAACAGGATAACCGCAAAATTTGCCACCAAGGTATGCGTTACCTTTGAGGACACACTGCAATACGTGGGAGCAAAGGGCGTATTTACCGGCACACCCATACGGCCTGAGCTGTATGAGGGCGAGGCGGAGCGGGGGCTGGAATTCACCGGCTTTACCGGAGAAAAGCCCATACTGCTGATGATGGGCGGCAGTCTTGGGGCACAGGCGGTGAATACTGCGCTGAGGGAGGCCCTGCCAAGGCTCACCCGGGTATTTGACGTAATACACCTGTGCGGCAAGGGCAAGCTGGATGAGACCATAACAGACCCTGCCTACAGGCAGTATGAATACATATCTAAGGAGCTGCCCGACCTGCTGGCGGCGGCAGACATAGTGCTTTCCCGGGCAGGGGCAAACGCCGTATTTGAATTTCTGGCACTTGCAAAGCCTGCACTGCTCATACCCCTGCCCCTTTCCGCATCCAGGGGAGACCAGATACTCAATGCAGGCTACTTTGCCCGCAAGGGGTACGCCATGACGCTGGATCAGGAAAAGATGACGGCGGATTCCCTATTTGACGCAATAAACGACCTGTACGACAGACGCCTTTCCTTTATATCTGCCATGAGCTCGGACGCCCTGGCAGACGGCACCGACGAGGTACTCTCAGTAATACGTCAGCAGACGGAGCAGAGGTAAATATGGATAACGCAAAGCGCAGCAGGCAAAAAAACAACCAGCCCTATACCCTTGAGCAGCTTAAAAAGCGGCTGGTAATGGACAACGGAGCAGACCACCTTATGTCAGAGCCCCACAGGGCGCTGGAGCCTGCGCTGGAGCTGTATGCCCAGGGCTTTGCTCCCTCATCGGGGCTGCTGTGGCGCTGCTCCCGCTCAAAGGAAATGAAGGAGAGGATAGAGGAGTTTCTCGGGGAGGACAGGGCGCTGCTGTATAAAAACCTGAAGCACAGCTCCCCCAAGATGCGCCAGAATACTGCCCGGCTCATATCCTACATTGGCAAGGAGCAGGACCTTGAGCCCCTTATTACAGCGCTGGAAAATGAAAAGACCCGCTTTTCACGGCCTGCTCTTATACTGGCCATAGGGGCCATAGGCACGGACAGGGCAAAGGAATACCTTGAAGCATACGAAATACAGCCTCCTGCCTCAGAAACCGACATTCCCCACGTACAGCAGGAGGAATATGCCCTTGCTGCCACAAGAAAGCGCTTCCTTACATTTGAAAAGCACACCTTTACAAAGCTGCCTCACCCGGTGGAAATAGAGCTGCGCTCTCCGGACAAGCTGGCAGACGGCCTTGCACGGGAGCTTACAGACCTTGGCTACAGGGTGGCGGCGGTACATCAATCCTCAGTACGGGTACACACGGATGACATTGCGGGGCTTTTCAGGGCACGCTCCTTTACCGAGGCGCTCATTGAAATATCCTCAAATACCAGCTCCTTCTCCAAGGGAGTTGCCATAAAGGCAAGGGCCTTCATGGAAAAGCTGCTGCCCGCCTGCCACACAGGCAATCCTCCCTTTGGCTACAGGATAGAGCTTAAGGGAGATCAGCTCAAGCGCATACAGCTCAACAGGGAAATATCCGGCTTTATGGATGGAGAGATACTTAAAAACTCCCCATCAAACTATGACTCTGAGCTGAGGCTGGAATACCACAAAAACGGCAGCGTGAATATGTACCTGAAGCTGTTCACGGTGCCGGATACGAGATTTGATTATCGCATTGGCATGCTGCCCGCCAGCATGCACCCGGCCACGGCGGCCGCCATACTTCACTATGCTGAAAACTTTATAGGCAGGGATGCCCGGGTGCTGGACGTATGCTGCGGCAGCGGCACATTCCTCATTGAGCGGGAAAAGTTTTACCCCTGCGCTTCCCTTACCGGCGTGGACATTTCTCACCATGCCATAGACATTGCCCGGCAAAACGCAGAGGCGGCAGGCTCCAAGGCAAAGTTTATTGTAAACGACTGCCTGCGCTTTTATGCGGACAGGCCATATGATGAGCTTATAGTTAACCTGCCCTTTGGCAACAGGGTGGGCTCCCATAAGGACAATATTGACCTGTATGATGGCATACTGGACAGGCTGCCAATGTGGGTGAGAAAGGGCGGCGTGGCAATATTCTACACCATGGAATACACCCTCCTCAAAAAGCTCATCAGAGAAAAGCCCGGCCTCAGGCTGGTTACCGAGGTACGCACCGAGGCCGGCGGCCTTACGCCAACTGTGTTTATAGTAAGGGTGTAGAGAATCACCTCTGTAACAAGTTTCTTTGCTTGCTGATAAGTGCCATTGATTCTATCTTTCCTTACTTTTTCCCTGGTTCTACGGGGCGATAGTGATATAAAAACCGCCTTTCCCTGCGGGTTTTATTGCATAAAAAAGGAGCTGCTTGTGCAGCTCCTTTTATCATAGGCTTATCTGGTTTTCAGTTCATCTTCAATTATATTTCTATATGTTTGCTTATGGTCAGCTACAGCAGGCTTTAGATAAGGCTGTGCCCTCTGCCCCTTGGTATGATGCCAGTGGCCTTTAGCGTCCTGGTACACCCATGGCTCTTGCCTTCCACCGGGGTAGTACTTGCCAGTACCCAGCTCGACATAGGCGGCATACTCGCTGTTTGTTCCGACATACGCCGTCTTTTTTGCCTCATCCACCTGATGGGTTATGCTGTTTCTAAGATTGCCGGTATCTACAGGGCATAGCTTCTTTGCATAGCCCTCAGCGACCAGCCCACACTTTTCCAGCGCCCGCAGCGCAGCTTCTTCCATTGCAGCAAGGGCTTCTTTGGAGTTGTCGGTGAGTCGAATGTTCACGATACTTCTCCTTGACTTTCCGTCTGATTTGTGCTACATATTGATTTGAGGGAAGTAATTCCCGGTATCTGAGCTGACCCTCCGCCCAGTATGGTGGGGGGGCGGCTCATTTTTTATACCTTCGTACAAACCAAACCTTCCCGCCTTTGATTGCGATAATATCAAAATTAGATATAACCCCACGCAATGCTCGGTTATCCAGTATCTTGACCAGTTCAGCACGCTCGATACCATCAGAACAGGTGAAAACCACGCCGCCCGGATTATCCTGGATTTGCTTCATTGCTCCTCGCAGTGCGCTATCCGCCGCTTTTGCGGTAGAAATGCTTTTTTGCTCCCAAAATTTCCGGCTCCACAAATAATCTGGTGTTTTCTCTCCTTGTGCATCTGATTCTTTGAGCAAGATTAGTTTCCCGCCAAACGCAGAGTGCAAGATGTTTGCCGATTCAATTTCCGCTTTATGAGTGCCCTTTTTGTAACCGCTCTCATAACGGACTTTCCCAGTCTTTTTTGCTTCTTGTGTGTACTGTTCCGTTACATCTTTTGCCGATGCCTTTCGGGGTTTATTGTATTTTGCTATAGGCTCAACGCTATGCCCGTGCTTTGATGCTTCCCACTGTGCATAGGTCATATCAGGCAGTAAGCCATCCATATCACGTCGAAGCGCATCCGATGTATCCACGCCTTCCACCGCCGCAATCAATGTGCAGCGGCAGTTATACACCAGGCTTGGATGTGCGCTTGCATCGCCAGGATACATGATGGTCTGCCCTTCCACTTGCATTGGCATAAATGATGAATGGACTTTATACGGATGCAGCAAAGGAGCCTCCCAATCATATAAGGGAGGCTCCTGCTTTGTAATTTATAATACATTGGCTGTAACGGCAGAATTGTGTCAGCTAATGTTTCACGTGAAACATTAGCCCACCGGCAGCATTACCTGAATTCTGTACACCTGACCAAGCTGGGCAGGGTAGCTTTCCATGATTTCACCATTGTAGGCTATCTCCACCACGTCCCCCGGGGCAGGCTCAGCCCCTTCCACATACTGAAGGGGGAGGGTAATAATATCGGAGGAGCGTCTTTCCGGGGTATCCTCATTTGGGATGACGGTCATATAATCATCTGCCACGCTATCCACCACCGGGTAAAACACCGGGGACTGGTCTGCGGCAATAGACCTCATGGTGGCAGCGTCACCATCTCCGCTGTAGAGGGAATATTGTATTTCCCCATGATACCAGTGGGTAAGGCAGGGGGCATCGTCATATACGCCGGATATATCCTCCATGGTATTTGCAGCCCTCAGCACATACTCAATGCCGTCTATGGTGAAGCGGTAATCCGCCACGGGAACATCGGTATTTATTACAAAGTATTTTTCCCCGGAAATATTAAATGCCAGCGGCCTTTGAATATCAGTACCGGCGGCGGAATTTATTTCCTCAAGGGAAGATTTTTCCACCATGGGGTTGGGTATCTGAGCTGCCCCGCCTGTGGCTGCACAGCCTGTAAGCAGCATGGCGGTGCATAGGACAATGACTGTTATGGTTTTCATGGCAAGCCTCCCTGTATAGCATAAATAACGTTTCACGTGAAACAATTCTCTTATGTATGTAATCATATCACAAGGGGACTGGTATTAAAATAAAAGAATCTGTAAACAGGGGAAAGCTGGCTCAATGGATGTTTCACGTGAAACAATGTGGAAATGAATTGGGGAGGGGAAGCCCATTTGATAGTCTAAGGAAAAGTTTATTTTAAATAAAAGAATAGACAATCCGGCTGTATGATTCTCAATGACAGGGGTAACTTATTGCGTATGGATTAGGAAAGCTGCATATATGTTTCCAGCTTTTTCTTTTATCCAGTATCTACGCCCGGGGTGGAGCTATTGGCCTTTTGGGTTCACTTAAAATCCATAAGATTTTGAGCGGCTGTCACGGAAAAGCTGTGGTTTTTCCATGATGGCACACAAGGGCTTTGCCCATGTGCGATTAAATTCCTTACGGGGCTGAGTCTCTTAACAACCCGCAGCGTAAGTGGGGGTGAACATTTGCCTGAAAGTGTCATTGCGGGCTACACCCAGGACACAGCTTGCGGCCTTTTGGGGTGGTTTGCTGGTATGCAGCTTTTGCCTGCGGCAAAAGCATGCCTCCCATCGAATACTATTTTCTTACCCCCAACCAAAACAAAAAGGCCCATCCGTCATGGGCCTTTTTGGGAAAGTGCTGTAAAGCTGCTTATTTAATATATCTATCCTAAACTATATCTTTCGGTTCCTTTCTTTAAGAAAGGAACCGGGGGTGCAGGGGGCTGGCCCCCTGCAAGGGATATGCATTATCTACCTGCAAAGTTATAATACACAAATCACACTGCCCTACATCCCCACAATTATGCCCACGACGGCAGCAAGGCCGATGAACAGGGCAGGGTGGAGGGACTTGAGCTTTTTCAGATTAGACAACACCATAATAGCCACAAACAGCAGCAGGGCGGGGAGACTTACTGCACCCAATATATCGCTGCCGGCAAGGGCGGTATTCAGTACAGACCAGCCTGCCGCAGCAATGAGCCCGGTGGATGCGGGGCGGAGGCCATGGAAAGCATTCTGCATGATGGCATTGTCCTTGTATTTCTGCATCGCCCCAGCAATTATGTATATGGTAATAAAGCTTGGCAGCACCAGGCCAAATGTGGCAATAATTGCGCCGGGTATGCCTGCCGCACGATAGCCTGCATAGGTGGCGGTGTTTACGCCTATTGGCCCGGGAGTGGACTCAGCCACGGCTATCATATCAGTAAGCTGCTGGGGGGTAAACCAGGTATACTTTTCCGCAATGGCAGTAAGGAAGGGAATGGTAGCAAGGCCGCCGCCCACGGCAAAGAGGCCTGTTTTGAAGAATTCATAAAAGAGAGTAATGTAGGTCATCATTTTGCCACCGCCTTTCCGGCAATGCCTGCTATTGCAGCAATTATTACTACAAGCACAGGGGAGAGGGAGAATACCGCCACACCAATGAAGGCAAGCACACATATGATTATGGCAAAGGGGGACTTTACATTTGAGCGCAGCAGCTTTACCACAGCATTTACTATAAGCGCCGCCACAGCAACCCTTATGCCACCGAAGGCGTGCTGCACAGCGGGTATGTGGGCGAAGTTATCAAGAAGGGATGCTATTATCATTATTATAATAAGGCTTGGGCACACCACCCCGGCCGTGGCCGCAGCGGCCCCTGCTGCACCCCGCTCATTGGTACCTATAAAGGTGGCAGTGTTTACGGCTATCACGCCGGGAGTACACTGACCAATGGCAAAGTAATCCAGCAGCTCATCCCGTGTGGCCCAGTGGTGCTTATCCACACATTCCCTTTCCAGCATTGGCAGCATTGCATAGCCGCCACCGAAGGTGAAAAGTCCAATATTGAAAAAGGCCATAAACAGCTCTCCGCATGAGGTTTTCTTTGTTTCCATGGAGTATCCTTTCGCTATAATGTATTGTTTATTTTTACTTCCTTTCCTGTGGAAAAGAAAGTGAAAAGGCGCTGATGGAGGTTTTGCTATTTTATTCCGCCCCATCTTACCCAAAATGCCGCCCTTACGGAGCGGCATTTTAGTATTCTGTTTTCTTCTTATGTATATCCTACAGGGTTTTCTTAATATTCCTTTATCAGCAGGTCATAAAGCCCTGAAAGCTGCTCCTTGTTATAATACTCTATTACCAGCTTGCCCTTGCCCATGCTGCCCTGTATTAATACCTTTGTGCCCAGCCTTTCCCTCAGGGCATCCTCGGCGGCCCTCAGGTCAGGATCCTCAGTGCGCTTTTCCTGCTTTGGCTGTGCAGGCTCCATTTTAGGATTAAGCTCCGCCTTTACTATCCTTTCCGCTTCCCTTACCGATGCGCCGGTCTGGGCTATACGGCGGGCAACTATCGCCCTGTTAAGGTCATCGGGTATTGAAAGTATGGCACGGGCATGGCCTGCCTGTATTTTGCCATCCCGCAGCATATCCTGCACCTCCTCAGGCAGGGAAAGCAGCCTTACCGCATTGGATACCGCAGGGCGGCTCTTAGATATGCGTTTGGACACCTCCTCCTGGGTAAGGTCGTGAAGGTCCATAAGGCTCTTTATGGCGGCAGCCTCCTCGATGGGGTTAAGGTTTTCCCTCTGTATGTTTTCTATGAGGGCTACCTCCATGGCCTGCATTTCGCCCATGTCCCTTATCACCACAGGCACGGCAGCAAGTCCTGCCATTCTTGCTGCCCTGTAGCGGCGCTCGCCTGCTATTATGGAGTACCGTTCTCCGGCCCTTCTTACCACTATCGGCTGCACCACGCCATGGAGCTTTATGGATTCTGCCAGCTCCTGGAGCTTTTCCTTATCAAAGGTCTTACGGGGCTGGTCCTCGTTTGTATCGATAAGGTATATATCTATCTCCTGAAGGCCCTCTGCCTGAGGCTCGGTATATTCTCCAAGGAGTGCGTCAAGGCCCTTGCCAAGGCCCTTTTTACCAAGTGCCATTTATTTGCTTCTCCCTTCGTCCTTTTTCACCAGCTCCTCAGCAAGGGCCACATATGCCCTTGCGCCGCTGCATTTGGGATCGTACAGCGTAATGGGCAGGCCAAAGCTGGGTGCCTCGCTGAGCCGTACCGACCGGGGGATGATGGTATTATACACCTTATTTTTAAAGAACTTCTTTACCTCGTTTACCACCTGAGTGGAAAGGTTTGTCCTTGCATCAAACATGGTCAGCACCACGCCCTCCACCTGCAATGAGGTATTCAGCCGCTGATGCACCAGCTTTACCGTATTCATAAGGTCTGATAAGCCCTCCAGTGCAAAGTATTCGCACTGTATGGGTGCAAGGAGGGTATCCGCCGCAGTCAGCGCATTTATGGTCAGCAGGCCCAGTGAGGGAGGGCAGTCTATAAATATGTAATCAAAGTCGCCCCTTACCTCCTCAAGGGCACGCTTCAGCACTGTTTCCCTTGCAAGGGCATTTACCAGCTCCACCTCTGCGCCGGAAAGCTCTTTCCTGGCAGTAAGCACATACAGCCCCTCAATGGCGCTCTTTTCCATGGCCTCTTTGGCAGGCATGTCGTTTATCAGCACGTCGTATATGCTGTGCTGGGTGTTGTCCTTGTCTATGCCAAGGCCGCTTGTGCTGTTGCCCTGGGGGTCAATGTCCACCACCAGCACCCGCTCGCCCATCTGTGCTACGCACGCCGCAAGGTTTACTGTTGTGGTGGTCTTGCCCACGCCGCCCTTCTGGTTGGCTATCGCTATTATCTTCGCCACGGTATTCCTCCGAATTTTTGTCATTTTCGGTTTCAATTATAATCCATTTGCCTGAATTTCACAACGTTATGATGCATATTTGGGGGATATTATTGTTCTTTCTTTAAAAGAAAGAACCAAAGAATCGCCCTTTCTTTAAAAGAAAGGGCCAAAGAATATAGTTTGAGAGGGCAATACCAAATAAGCCCCTTTACAGCACTGTTCCAAAAAAAACATGACGGATGGGCCTTTTTGCATGGGTGGGAATACGAAAAAGGATTAGGTGGACACACGGCCCTCCACGACAGCCGGATAGAAAATATGAGCCTCCCTGTGCAGCGGAATAAGCCACACGAGCCTCCCTTGTGCAAAGGGAGATGGCAATGAGTGATAGCTCATTGACGGAGGGATTGTAAATAAACAATGAGGGACTCAGCATCTTTCCATGCTGCAAAGACAATCCCTCAGTCGGCTGCGCCGACATCTCCCTTTACACACTAGGCCCGCAGGCCTGTACATAGCGCCCCCTGCCGCAAGGCAGGTCTAGGCGCGGAGGAAGAAATTCTCATGCTTCTCTGCCCTTATTCCGTGACCATACCTGCCTACGGAAAACCTTCGGTTTGGATGCCCGCTTTTGCCATAAGCAAAAGCTACATACCATCAAATCACCCCCAAAGGCCAATAGCGCCACTCCGGACGTAGCGACTGCGCTTGCAAAGGAGCAGCCCGGGGCAAGCGAAGCCTTTCGAGGTAGAGGATGAGCGTAGTCCGCGACGACGAGGCGGAGGAATTGTAAAATCCGCAACAAAATATGCAATAACTCAGAGGTGTCATTGCTAACCATTCCACCCTACAATGTTTCACGTGAAACATTCCTTTTCACACAAAAAAACAGGGCTTTCACTCCCCATTCTTCATACCATCCATTTAACTTTATATTTTTAAAAAAAATATAATAAAACCAATATATGAAAATAATTTATAAATAATAATATATTACTATCTCCTTCTATCTTTTCTCATCTCCATGACAGTTATTAAGCTGATACAAATAATTTGTGTAAAATTCAAAACAGGATAGGGAAGCCCCTTATTTCCACCCATTTGCTGTAAATTGCCGTATACCCGCTTAAACCTTTATCTTCCCTCCACCCATGCAAAAAGCTCCACCCGTTGTGGAGCTTTTTGGAAGGTGATGTAAAGGAGCTTATTTGGTATTGCCCTCTCAAACTATATTCTTTTGGTACTTTTCTTTTAAAGAAAAGTACGATTCTTTGGTTCTTTCTTTTAAAGAAAAAACAATATAATTCCTACTTCAGCTTTCCCATCGTCCGGGCCATAAACTTTTCCACGTTGATTATAAACCGCTCGTGTACCCCCTCGCCAATAAGCCCCTTGTCGTCGTAGGCCTTCACCTGGAATTTGAGCTTTCTTCCCTCCACCTGGGTAAGTGTGCTTTCGCACCATACCTTCATGCCTATCGGCGTGGCGCTCAGGTGAGTAACGTTTACCAGGGATCCCACCGTGGTACAGCCCTCCTCCATATATTCAGCCACGCTGTCGCTGCAGCATCTTTCCATAAGGTTTATCATTTCAGGCGTGGCAAATACCTCCACCGTGCCGCTGCCCACAGCCCCTGCAATATTATCCTTTGTGACCATTACCTCAGCCCTGTTGGTGATTCCTGTATTCAGCATATATATGTTGTTCCTTTCCCGTTTCATCTATGGCAATATATTAGTACATACTTCATCCCGGTGCAAGGAGGGAAGTGGGGGAGAGTTCCGGCTTATCCACACGGGCCTGTCCATGCTGTGATTATTATTATATAAGTATAGTAGTAGGTAGTCGTAGTGCCGTTGAAAACATTGGTATATCCAAAAAATCCTTATATTGTCTGGCAAAACCCCTGTTGATAATATGTTATGCAGCCATTGATAAAGCGCCGCCTTTTCAACCCTTTCAACAGCATACCTTTATCAACATTCCTTTCAACATACCTTATCCATATTTTGTGGAAAACTGCCCTCACAAAAGGTAAACCCATGTGCACAAAAATATGTGCCTGTCGTATATGCTCATACCGGGCAAAAGGTTTATCATATTTTATCAATGCCACTTATCCACATTTTGGTGATAACCGGGCAGGATGGGGGAGAGGGGCAGTATTTTTAATATATGGATTTTATGCTGCCGCCATTTATGATAAAATACAAGCCTGAGCTAACCATTATAAAAGGGAGAAAAAGCCAATCATGTACATTGCGCCGCTGTTCAGCGGCTCCTCTGGAAACTGCCTGCTCCTTGAAGCGGGAGATACAAGGCTGCTGGTAGATGCAGGCCGGCCCGCAAAGGCCATACAGCAGGCCCTTTCGGAATTTGAAGTTTCATTGGCCGATATAAGCGCCCTGCTCATCACCCATGAGCATACCGATCATATCTGCGGGGCAGGCGTGCTTGCCCGGCGCTATTCCATACCCATATATGCAAACTCTCTCACCTGGCAGGCCATGGATGGCCTTATAGGGGATGTGCCCCTTACCTGCAGGCGGGAGTTTGAGACCGGCCGGGATTTTTACATAGGCTCTGTAAATGTGCTGCCCTTTCATACTCCCCACGATGCGGCGGAATCTGTGGGATACTGCTTTTTTGCAGGGGGCAGAAAGGTCACCGTTATGACGGATATAGGCCACATGACCGAGGAGCTTTACGCCATGGCCTCCGGCAGCGATATTCTGCTCATAGAATCCAATCACGACCCTGAGCTTGTGGCATCCTCAAGGTATCCCTATCCGTTAAAGAGGCGCATACTTTCAGACAATGGCCATCTTTCAAATGAAAGCTGCGGCAGGGCACTTTGCAGGCTCTATACATCCGGCGTTAAACAGGCCATTCTTGGCCATCTCAGCCGGGAAAACAATTTTGAGCAGCTTGCATTGGAAACTGTCCGCTCCGAGCTGGATAGGGAGTGTATCCCACGGGAGGAATTTGCCCTCTGGGTGGCGCATAGGGACAGGGTCACCGGCAGGTTTGAGGTAACGGAGGAAGAATGAACGTAAGAATACTGTGCGTAGGGCGGCTCAAGGAGAAATTCTATACTGATGCCTGCGCCGAGTTTAAAAAGCGCATATCCCGCTATGCGGATATGGACATTGTGGAGGTAAATGACGAAAAGGCTCCGGAGCAGCTTTCCCCGGCCCTTATGCAGCAGGTAAAGGAGGCGGAGGGCAGGCGGCTGTTGGATAGATTATTTCCCGGAGAATATCTCATCGCTATGGATCTTAAGGGAAAAGAGCTTACCTCCCCTGAGCTTTCCGCCCTTATGGAGGATGCCATGAACAGCGGCAAAAGCCGCATCGCCTTTGCCATAGGCGGCTCTCTCGGCCTTTCGGACGAAGTTCTCCGCCGGGCAGATCAGCGCATATCCTTCGGCAAGCCCACCTTTTCCCACCAGATATTCCGCATCATGCTGCTGGAGCAGATTTACCGCGCCTTCAAAATTATGCGCGGCGAGCCGTATCATAAGTAATAAGAGTGACCCTTGCAGGGGGCCAGCCTCCTGCACCCCCGGTTTTATTGTTCTTTTCTTTAAAAGATAGATTAGTCAATGCGAAGCATTGACATAGCTCCTTGAAATCATGTGGAAAATCCAAGGATTTTCCATAAGGGCCAAAGAATAGGGTATGGATAGTTAATACTAAATAAGCTGCTTTACAGCACCTTCCAAAAAGCTCCACAACAGGTGGAGCTTTTTGCGCGGGTTGGGATAAGAAAAAAATCACCCGGCAGGGAAAATGATTTTGCCGCAGGCAGGTCTAGGCGCGGAGTGAGGACAGTGAACCACGAGGCTCCCTTGTGCAAAGGGAGCTGTCGGCGCAGCCGACTGAGGGATTGTATTTGCAGCATGGAAAGATGCTGAATTTCTTATTGTTTCCTTTACAGCCCCTTTGGCAATGAGCTATCGCCCATTGCCGCCTCCCCTCGTCGTCGCGGACTACGCTCTGTTCGCAGCCATATCCTATGGATATGACTTCTCACACGCTCCGTCGCTCCTCCTCTACCCCAAAAGGCTTCGCTTGCCCCGGGCTACTCCTTTGCAAGCGCAGTCGCCACGCCCAAGGCGGCGCTATTGGCCTTTTGGGGTGGTTTGCTGGTATGTAGCTTTTGCCTGCGGGAAAAAGGGGACGTCCTACCGAATACTGTTTTCATATTTCCACCCAAAAAAAGGCCCATCCGTCATGGGCCTTTTTGGAACAGTGCTGTAAAGCTGCTTATTTGGTATTATCTACCCAAAACCCTATTCTTTGGTTCTTTCTTTTAAAGAAAGAACAATAAACTTCTCCTAAAAAAGTGGACTACTTTTCCAATCCAATGTAATATAGGTACATGACACAGGACTAAGGAGAGTAGTTCCATGAAGGATACCATATACGCCCTTGCCACCCCTGTGGGCGGGGCCATAGCGGTGATACGCATATCCGGCCCGGAGGCCAGGGCCGCGCTGGAGCGGATATTCACAGGCAAAATACAGCACAAGTACCTTTCCCATGGCGGCATAGTGGATGGTGACACCCAGGTGGATGACGCCATGGCGGTATACTTTGCCGCACCCAATAGCTACACCGGCGAGGAAATGGCTGAGCTGTACATTCACGGCGGCTATGCCGTATCCCGGCGGGTGCTGGGGGCCATTGCCAATACAGGGCTGCGCCCTGCCCGGCCGGGGGAATTTACCCAGCGTGCCTTTTTAAACGGCAAGCTGGATCTTACCCGTGCTGAGGCGGTGATGGATCTGGTATCCGCATCCTCGGGCCGTGGGGCAAAGGCTGCGCTGGAGCAGCTCAATGGCAGCCTTTACGATATAATATCCCGTATTCAGGCTTCTGTAACAGACCTGCTAAGCGGCGTGGATGCAGCTATCGACTATCCGGAGGAGCTGGAGGAGGATGTATTCTCCGCCCTGCCCGGCCAGATAGCCACTGTAATATCCGACCTTGACCGGCTCATACAAAATGGCCTTTCCTCCCGCATGGTGCGTGAGGGCATAAAGATAGCAATACTTGGCCGGCCCAATGCGGGCAAATCCACCCTGTTTAATGCGCTCCTTGGTGAGGACAGGGCTATCGTCACCTCCGAGGCCGGCACCACCCGGGATATAATCGAGGGCAGCATAATAATAAACGGCATTACTGCCCGCCTCTTTGATACGGCAGGGCTGAGGGATTCCGAAAATCAGGCGGAGAGCATAGGCATAAACCGGGCCAGAGAAATAGTTGAAAAGGCGGACATACTGCTGATAGCCATTGACGGAGGGGATGAGCTTACCCCGGAGGAGACTGAGCTTTTGTCCCGCCCCGGCAAACGCATAGCCGTAATATGCAAAAGCGATATTTCAGATGGCACATCCCTTGCGGCCAGGGCTGCCGCCTACGGCGTGCAGACCATCATCGTCAGCGCCGCCACCGGCGAGGGCATACCTGCCCTTATGGACTGCCTTGCCGCCATGACCGCACCTGAGACCGAAAGCGCCCTTGTGACCAATGTGCGTCACATCGATTGCCTTACTGCTGCACGGCAGGCCCTTTCCTCCGCACTGGATGCTGCCGAGGCCGACTGCATCGCCACCGACCTGCGCTCCTGCCTTATGGCCCTGGGCGAAATAACCGGCGCCCAGGCCGACGAGGCCGTTATCGACAGGATATTCAGCCGGTTCTGCGTGGGGAAGTAGGTAGAGTGATTTTATTGTTCTTTTCTTTAGAAGAAAAGAACCAAAAGAATCGCCCTTTCTTTAAAAGAAAGGGCCAAAGAATAGGGTTTTGGGTAGATATAATTAAATAAGCCCCTTTACAGCACTGTTCCAAAAAGCTCCACTATGGGTGAAGCTTTTTGCGTGGGTGGAAATAAGAATAATGCTCACTGCACTACCTTACACTGCGGGTTGTTAAGGGGCACAGCCCCTTAAGCTCCAATCCGTTTTCGGCGGCATGTACGGCGAAAACGGAACAAAGCCGCAAGGCTTTGATTCCCTGCATGATTTGCCGCCCGGGAGAGCCCGCAGGCTCGAGAGGCAAATCATGTAAATGCCCCCGTAAGGGCTCTAATCGCCGCCTTGCATAAGCAATGCGGCGCATATCACGGAAAAGCCGTGGCCTTTCCGTGACCCTCGCTCAAAATCCAAAGCGCAGCGACGATTTTGAGCGAAGGAGGAGGAGCGACGGAGCGTGTGAAAAGTCATATCCATAGGCTATGGCTGCGAACGAAGCGTAGTCCGCGACGACGAGGCGGGTGGATATAGATAAACTCATGCCAAGCGAGCAAAGATGCACTTTTCCTTTTGCCCCCTTATTAACAACGGTAAGGGGTACGGATTGCCACAGAGCCTCCGGGCTGTTTCACAACGACAAAACCAGGTTAGTATGGATGGAATTAAGAAGCCATGTTGAAAATTGCAGCTTTTACGATTCCTCGCCCTGTCCGCTTGCCCCGCCTCCACCATCTTTGTCCCTGCTGCCATATGGGGCGCAAAGGGCCTGCCGTATGCCCCTGAAGCGCTCCGGAAGCTGCTCCTCTGCCATTTCCCGGGGAACAGCGGTGGTGCCGGCCTCCTTTGCGGTCTCATAATACCAGCGCTTAAAGTCCAGGGTAAGGAGGGTATCCTCAAGCTCGCTTATCTGCCGCCTGACCTCTGTTTGCCGGGCTGTTATCAGGGCAAGCCTTTCGGCTATGGTGCTGTCCCCCTCCATTGCCATGAGGATAAAGTGGCGAATATCCTTAAGGCGCATACCGGTTTTTTTAAGGCACTCTATTATCCTCAGCCATTCCACATCCCTGTCGCTGAATATGCTTATGCCCTTATCTGTCCTTTCCACAAAGGGCAGCAGGCCCTCCTTATCGTAATAGCGCAATGTGGAGGGCGCAATGCCCAGCATATCTGCCATTTCTCCCACTGTGTACATCATGGTATGCTGCCTCCGGATAAATATAATTTTTTGTTTGACTTAAAGTGTACTTTAACTTCTAAAATGTACTTATATGGATAGTATATCATTCATAAAGCCATGTCAAAGGGAGGATAATGATAATGTACTACGTTACTCTGAATAACGGGGTAAAGATGCCCCAGCTTGGCTACGGAGTGTATCAGGTAACACGGGAGGAATGTGAGCGGTGTGTATCCGATGCGCTGAAGGTGGGCTATCGGCTCATAGATACCGCCCAGTCCTACTTTAACGAGGAGCAGGTGGGGGCGGCGGTGGCTGCAAGCGGCATACCCCGGGATGAAATATTCCTTACCACAAAGGTGTGGGTGGAGCATTACGGCTATGATCAGTGCAGGGCCTCAGTAATGGAATCCATGAAAAAGCTGAAAACCGACTATATAGACCTGTGCCTGCTGCACCAGCCCTTTGGGGATGTATACGGCGCATACAGGGCCCTGGAGGATCTTTATGGGGAGGGCAAGATCCGTGCCATAGGCATATCAAACTTTTATCCGGACAGAATGGTGGATATAGCCTCCTTTTCCCGGATAAAGCCCATGGTAAACCAGGTGGAGATACACCCCCACAATCAGCAGATGGCCGCCATACCCTGGCATGAGAAATACGGCATACAGATGCAGGCCTGGGCGCCCTTTGGCGAGGGCCGTCAGGGAATGTTTACCCTGCCCCAGCTTGAGGAGATCGGCAGAAAGTATGGCAAGACCCCTGCTCAGGTGATACTCCGCTGGCATCTCCAGAGGGGCACTGCCGTAATACCCAAAACCACCCATATTGACAGAATGAGGGAAAACCTCGATGTATTCGACTTTGAGCTGAGCGTGCAGGACATGGAGCTTATGGCCAGCCTCGACAAAAAGCAGAGCTCCTTCTTCTCCCATACCGACCCTGCAATGGTGGAATGGTTTGTAAAAATGGTGGAGGAGCGCAAGACCAGGCACGACTGCGCCGCCGAAAAAAAGAACTGGTGATAGGGAGTTTATATTATTCTTTTCTTTTAAATATGGATTAGTCAATGGGAAGCATTGACATAGCTCCCTGAAATCATGAGGAAAATCCAAGGACTATCCACATGGGTCAAATAATATAGTTTGAGAGGATAATTTAAATAAGCAGCTTTGTGGCACCTTCCCAAAAGGCCCATGAAGGAAGGGCCTTTTTGGAACAATGCTGTAAAGCAGCTTATTTTGTATTGACCATCCAAAACCCTATCTTTTGGTACTTTCCTTTAAGGAAAGTACGCTTCTTTTGGTTCTTTTCTTTTAAAGAAAAGAACAAGTGCAGTCTAAAGAAAAGAACAAGTGCGAGCAGGCGCCCTTTTAATGTACTTTTTCTCTGTCATGATGTATAATATAAGATAGCTATTGATGGAGGTATCGCCCATGAAACTGACCGTTGACACACAGGAGCTGAACGCCGTACTGGCGGTGGTATCCAAGGCCCTCAGCGCCAAGTCCACAGTGAGCATACTGGAGGGCATATACATGGCCGCTGAAAACTCTGAGCTGCTGCTGCGGTGTACGGATATGTCATTGCAGATAGAGGGCACCATAGGGGCAAATGTGGAAAAGGGCGGCGCCTGCGTGCTGCCGGGCAGGCTCTTTGCAGACCTGGCCCGCAAGCTCCCCGGTCAGGAAACCTCCTTTATGCTGGAAAAATCCTCCATGAAGGTGGAAAGCGGCATTGCCACCACCACCATGCAGACGGAAAACGCCAAGGAATATATCAGCATGCCGGATGTGATGAGGGAATTTTCCATCACCATATCCAAGCCTGCCCTTAAGAATATGATACGCCAGTGCATATTTGCCACGGCTCAGGATGATTCCAAGCCCATACTCAGGGGCGTGCTGCTGGAGCTGGATGGGGATATGCTGAGCATGGTGGCGCTGGATGGCTACCGCCTTGCCATGCGTAAGGAAAGGGTAAAGGTCAGCGGCCAGTTTATAAACTCGGTGCTGCCTGCAAGGGGGCTCCTTGAGATAAGCCGCATACTTGACGATAACGATGAGGAAATAAACCTTATCTTCTCCAGAACCCACGTTATGATAGACATGGGCAGCACCCGCATAATCACCCGCCTTATGGATGGGGAATTCATCCGCTACAGGCAGATACTGCCCACCTCCCACACCACCCGTGTGCGGGCAAACCGGCAGGAGCTTATGGACAGCATAGACCGTGTGTCCCTTATGGCAAGGGAGGGCAAGAAAAACCACATCCGCTTCTCCTTTGAGGAAAAGACCCTTACCATCACCGCAAACAGCGAAATCGGCAACAGCCGCGAGGTGATAGCAATAGACAGGGTGGGCAGCGATCTTGATATAGCCTTTAACGCCAAGTACTTCAGCGATGTGCTGAAGGTGCTGGATGACGATTACGTATCTCTGGAAATGAACAGCAACATCAGCCCCTGCGTGGTGGCGCCGGAGACGGGGGAGGAGTATTATTACCTGATACTGCCTGTGCGGCTGTTCACTGCGCCGTAAAGATGCAATGCAGATATGGGGGGAAAGGCGGGGTGCTTTTCCCCCTTAAAGCGCCTCGAAAGCATAAAAATAATAATTTTTAAAAAAAGGCTTGCAATGTGCCGGTGTATTATGTATAATACATACGTTGCGAATTCGCTGGTGTAGCTCAGTTGGTAGAGCGCGTCATTGGTAATGACGAGGTTCATGGGTCCGACTCCCATCACCAGCTCCAAACAAAAAACAGACCTGATTTATCAGGTCTGTTTTTTGTTTGGATTTGTTAAATGAGGGGAGTCGGAGCCCCGTCCCGGGGGAACCCCGGGGAAAAAGGCAACAGTGTTGCCTTTTTAGGGGCCGGCCACAGGGCATAAGCCCGGCTGCGCCGTGGCAGAGCCCAAGCAGCCGTGGCTGAAATGGCCTGTGGGATACCA
>CAYMPG010000016.1:34824-36958 GCA_964392455.1 uncultured Clostridium sp.
ACGAGGTTCATGTTAGCTGCGCCGTGGCAGAGCCCAAGCAGCCGTGGCTGAAATGGCCTGTGGGATACCATCACCAGCTACAGCAAAAGCCCCCGAAGCAATGAGGTTTCGGGGGTTTGTTTTTTGTGGCGGAAGCCCAGTAAGGCAGGGAGCTCAAGGCCGCCGCAAAGCGGCAACGCCGAACGACCATGCCGCACTGTGGGAATGACGAGGTTCATGTTAGCTGCGCCGTGGCAGAGCCCAAGCAGCCGTGGCTGAAATGACCTGTGGGATGCCATCACCAGCTCCAAACAAAAAACAGGCTCCCATATGTCATCCCATTCTTTATCGTATCCCCACCCACGCAAAAAGCTCCACCTGTTGTGGAGCTTTTTGGAATGGTGCTGTAAAGCAGCTTATTTAATTATATTTATCCAAAACCCTATCCTTTGGTTCATGTGGAAAATCCCTGGATTTTCCACATGATTTCAGGGAGCTATGTCAAGGCTTCCCATTGACTAATCTATCCTTTAAGGAAAGAAGAATATAATCCTCACTACTCCAGCGCCTTTTTGACCCCCTGAGCTACGGCTTCGAGGAGGGAATCGTCAATGGTGCGGAGGTCAAGGGCCACCCGGTCATCGTATACACGGCCCACTATGGGCAGGGGCAGCAGCCGCAGCCGCTCCTCAAGGGCGGCAGTGGAAATGGCGGCGGGCTTTATGGTGACGGCGTGGCTTGCAAGGCGGGCAAGGGGCATGGAGCCGCCGCCCACCTGAGATTCGCAATCCTCCACGGCAATGGCGGCATTTACGCCGCCGAGCATGGCCATGAGCCTTGCGGCCCGCTCGGCAATGGCATAGGGCGGGCAGGTGAGCATACGCAGCACGGGTATATTGGCAATGGCCCGCTCCTCGCTGAGATAATCCTGCAGCGTGAGCTCAAGGGCTCCGGCGGTGAATTTATCTATACGCAGCGCCCTGGTCATGGGGTGCTTTTTTATTCTGGCAATGTATTCCTTTTTGCCCACTATCATGCCGGCCTGGGGGCCGCCCAGCAGCTTGTCCCCCGAGAAGCACACTATGGATGCCCCCGCCTGAAGGGATGCCTGCACCGTGGGCTCGTAGGGCAGGCCGTATTTGGACAGGTCTATCAGCACGCCGCTGCCTATGTCCTCAATTACGGGGAGGGAGTATTTTTCGCCAAGGGCGCACAGCTCCTGTATATCCACGCTTTCAGTAAAGCCCACTATGCGGAAATTACTGGTATGCACCTTTAAAAGGGCGCCGGTGTTTTCCGTAATGGCGGCCTCATAGTCTGCGGCTCTGGTCTTGTTGGTGGTGCCCACCTCTACCATGTGTGCGCCGCTCTGGGCCATAACATCCGGCACACGGAACTTGCCCCCTATCTCCACCAGCTCCCCGCGGGATACGGGTATCTCCCTGCCTGCACCAAGGGCGCAGAGTACAAGGTATACGGCCGCAGCGTTGTTATTTACGGCCATGGCGGCCTCTGCGCCGGTAATGCGGCAGAGCAGCTTTTCAAAATGGGAATACCGCTCCCCCCGTGCCCCGGCCTTAAGGTCATATTCAAGATTTGAATAGCCGGATACCAGGGCCTGCAGCCTGTCTGCATGGGCGGCGGAAATGGGCGCCCTGCCGAGATTTGTGTGGAGGACGGTGCCTGTGCCGTTTATTACGGGGCGAAGATCCGGGGTAAAGAGTGATTCTGCCCGGCTGCATATATCCTCAATGAGAGAATCGGTGCGGCGGCGAATGGCCTCCATATCCTCCGATGAGGCAATATATGCCCGAAGCTCATCGGTGCAGCTTCGGATGCAATCCACCACTATCTCCCGGCCGTAAAGGCCGCAGAGCTCTATGATGGCAGGGTCCTCCAGCAGGGTATCCACCTTGGGTATATTTCTGAAGCAGGCGTTTTTATCCATATGGGCCTCCGTTTTGCATATATAGAATATTTTACCATATGGAGCTGCTTTAATCCACCCGCACAAACTCAGAAGTGTCATTGTAAGGAGCGAAGTGGCGAGAAAATTTGCACCCTTGCAGGTGTTAATAAGAAAATAAGCAGAGATGAGCGTATTTGTTCGCTTTGCATGAGATTATCCATACCACCCTCCTCGTCGTCGCGGACT
>CAYMPG010000017.1:0-36943 GCA_964392455.1 uncultured Clostridium sp.
GTGCGCCCGCCCACTCGTTCTGCATGATGCCCAGGAAGTTTACCATCTGGTTGCAGAGGGAGGCAAGGTGCTTTGCAGGCTTGCTGTTTATCTTGCCGGATACTCCGCCAAGGCCCTCCTGTATAAGCTGCTTGAGAGACCAGCCGGCGCAGTAGCCGGTGAGCATGGAAAGATCGTGAATGTGTATATCCGCATTGCGGTGTGCATTGGCGATCTCCTCGTCATACACCTCGGACAGCCAGTAGTTTGCAGTGATGGCCCCGCTGTTGGACAGTATGAGCCCGCCCACAGAGTAGGTAACGGTGGAGTTTTCCTTAACACGCCAGTCGGTAATGTTAACGTAGCTGTTTACCGTTTCCTTGTAGTCCAGTATGGTGGATTTCATATTGCGGAGCTTTTCCCGCTGCTTGCGGTAAAGTATGTATGCCTTGGCCACGTCGGCGTAGCCCGCAAGGCTCAGCACCTCCTCCACGCTGTCCTGTATGTCCTCCACGGCCACAAGGCCGTCCTTTATCTTGCTCTCAAAGTCCGCAGTGACCTTAAGGGCCAGAAAATCTATCACGCTCTGGTTGTACTGCTTTTCCACGGCATCAAAGGCCTTGGTTATGGCAGCGCTTATTTTGGTGATGTCAAATTCGGCTATGGAATTATCCCTCTTTATCACCCGATACATGGTATATCCCTCCGTATATTTTAATAAGTAAGGTATATATATTGCATGGCCCTTAGGCCCATTTATTGCCAGCCTTATCCTCCGCCGCCCTGCCCGCTGAAGGGCCTCCCGGCGGATTTTAAGTATACCATATGTTGTGTTTGAAAGGCAATAGCAAATCCAATATATGGTATGATTATTTTTGGCAGCACAATATGTTGTGGGAGGGAATGTTGATGTTATTATTGTTCTTTTCCTTAAAGGACAGATTAGTCAATGGGAAGCATTGACATGGCTCCCTGAAATCATGTGGAAAATCCAGGGATTTTCCACATGAACCAAAGAAGCGTACTTTTCTTTAAAAGAAAAGTACCAAAAGAATCGCCCTTTCTTTAAAAAGAAAGGGCCAAAGAATAGGGTTTGGTTAGTTAATACTAAATAAGCTGCTTTACAGCACCTTCCAAAAAGCCTCATAACGAATGAGGCTTTTTGCGTAGGCAGGAATAGAAAAACAGTATTCGACAGGAAGCCCGCTTTTGCCGCAAGGCAGGGGGCGCTATGTACAGGCCTGCGGGCCTGGTGTGTAAAGGGAGGTGTCGGCGCAGCCGACTGAGGGGTTGTAAAAAGCTGGCGTGGCAATCCGTACCCCTTCAGCCGTTAATAAGAGAATAGGCAGGGATAAGCGTCCTTGTTCCCTTGGCGTGGGATTATCTATACCCACCCGCCACCCTTTAAAGCAGCTTTTGCCTTACGGCAAAAGCGGGCCTCCTAACCGAATGTTTGCAGCATTTTTCAGAGAAAACGAAAGGATGCCGAATTCTTGTTGCTTCTTTGCAACCCCCTGCCCCCGGCCTACTCTCCCCTTATCTCCGCTGCGGGCAGGTATTTTCTCGCCGCCTCCAGCAGCGCCTGCAGCTCATCGTCAGATGGGCGGCCGCAGGTGCGGTCTATCACCAGCTCAGAATCGCGATAGGGCTGCAGGAAATACCGTGGCGCGCCCTGTATCCATTTGCCTATTTCCTCCATGTCCTCAGGGGTGTGCATTCCCTTTACCAGGGTGGTACGGAATTCGTACTCCACCGTCCCCTGCAAAAGTATCCTTACGCTGTCCTTTACAGGGCCAATATCCAGCTCCGGTCTGCCTGTGGTGGCAGGGTATTTTGCCGGGGCGTTTTTTATATCCATGGCCACATAGTCCACCAGCCCCCCCAGTATCAGCTTGTGCATGACCTCCGGGGCGGTGCCGTTGGTATCCAGCTTTACCGAATACCCCATGGCCTTTATCTCCTTTGCAAAATCCCACAATCCCTTCCACAGCGTGGGCTCGCCGCCGGTGATGCATACCCCCTCCAGCATGCCCCGGCGCTTTTTCAACAGGGCAAATACCTCGGCCGCCGGTATATCCGGCTGCTGGGCCGGCCGCTCCACTATGCCGCCATTGTGGCAAAAGGGGCAGCGGAAATTGCATCCCCCCAGAAATACCGTGCAGGCCACCTTTCCGGGATAATCCAGCAGAGTAAGCGTTTGCAGTCCTTTTATCATTGCCTTGGCTCCTTTTTGTGGTTTTTCGGGTGGTGCTATGCAGGGGACGCTGTCCCTCCGTGCTGCTTGCTTTGCAGGGGACTCTGTCCCCTGCACCCCTGGTTCCTTTCTTAAAGAAAGGAACCGAAAGATATGGTTTAGGATAGGTATATTAAATACGCTGCTTTACAGCCCTTTCCAAAAAGCCTCATAACGGATGAGGCTTTTTGCGTGGGTGGGAATAGGATAATGGATTGGGTGAACACATGACCCTCCCCGGCAGATGGATAAGCGATACGAGCCTCCTGTGCAGATGTATACGCCGCACGAGCCTCCCCGGAAGATGGACAGGACATACGAGCCGCCCGGCAGATGGATAAGCCACACGAGCCTCCTGTGCAGATGTATACGCCGCACGAGCCTCCCCTGTGTAAGGGGAGGTGGCAATGAGCGACAGCTCATTTGTCGGAGGGGTTGTAATGGTATCGAACCACAGGCACAGCACCCTTCCATTTTCCCCGATAAAGCACCGCAAGCCTTTGGTTAGGAGGCCCGCTTTTGCCGTAAGGCAAAAGCTACATACCTGCAAAGCACCCCAAAGGGCCGTAAGCTGTGTCCCGGGCGTGGCGGCTAATGACACCTTCGGGCGTTTGTCTGTCACACACACTTAGGCTGCGGGTTGTTAAGGGACTCAGCCCCTTAAAGTCCAATCCGCATTTGGCGACACGTGCGGCAAATGCGGAACCATCCCCTAAGGAATAATCGCTCATAATCCAAAGCACAGCGATAATTTTGATTGAAAGCCGGATTAGTCACTTTTGCGACCATCGGTCATCATATCTTCCAATATCTTAGCAGCATCCATCACAAGGCGGGTGCAGGGGCGCACGGCATAATAGGCATCGTTTCTGTCCATGGGCTTTTGGGCCTTGGGGCAGTTTGCAATAAGGTCACGGCACATTATGCTGCCGTTCTGCTTTTTAAATTCCTCTGCAAGGGTGCGTATAAGCTGATAATGGGCCGCCTTGCCCTCCGCATCGGTGGGGCTGGTGTAGCCATAAAGCATATCCGCCGCCATAAACAGCCCTGTTACCGCCCCGCAGGTATCCCTCAGCGCACCCATGCCCGCACCAAAGCCTGAGGTGAGCTTTATGGCGGTAGCCTCATCCACGCCGGTCACGTCGCTGAAGGCGGCAAATACCGACTGGGCGCAGTTATATCCCATGAGGAAAAGCTCCTCTGCCCTTTTTACATGATCCATCCCTGAACAAACCTTCCTTTCGTATTATATAGGCCCTATATAAGCCGGCCTGTAACGCTTACCTCGCCGCTGTTAAGGGCCAGCCTTTCGCCATTTTCCAGCTCCACCAGCAGCCGCCCCTCCCGGGTAACATCCATCGCAGTGGCCTGCCGCCCATCCGGCAGGCCCACCCTTCGGCCTATCAAAAGGCTGCGTCCTTTATATTCACGGTATATTTCCCCGCTCTCAAAGCTGCGGCAGGCCTTAAGCATCTCCGCCGCCACGGCCCCCGCCATTGCGCTGAGCGTTATTGGGGGGGTGGCCTCAGGGTAAAGGCTGCCCGCCTTATCTGCAAGCTCCCCTGTAAAGGGCGGGGTCTGATAATTTATCCCCACCCCGGCCACGGCGTATTTCAGCCCGCTGCCTGCGGCTGCCCCCTCGGTAAGTATGCCGCATATCTTTTTGCCATTAAGGTAAAGGTCATTTACCCACTTGATGCCGGGGCTTATGCCAAGCTCCCTTTCCATTGCCCGGCATACCCCCACCGCCGCCGCCATGGTAAGCATGGTGCATTGCTCAAGGGTACCCTCCGGCCGCAGTATGAGGGATAAATATATGCCCCCCTCCGGGCTTTCAAAGCTGCGGCCCAGCCTGCCCCTGCCCCCAGTCTGCCGCCGGGCTATCACAAGGGAGCCCTCAGGCACCCCCTTTTGGGCCAGCTCCTTGGCAACGGTATTTGTGCTGGGCAGCTCCTGTGCGGTCAGCAGCCATCCTGCATTTGGGAAATACTCCCTTATCTCCTTATCATTAAGCGCCGGCATATTCATACTCCCAGGGTATATCCATCACAAAGGTCTCCCACTGTGGGGCCTGCTTATAGTATTTATTGTGGGTCTCCTCGTCAAAGTGGGAATAATCCTCCAGCACCGGGGAGTAGGTATATACCCGTATCTCCCCCTGAGCCTCGTCCACCTCGAAAAACATCATGTAGCCGCTGCCGCCCAGGCTGTCCGCCGCCTGGTAATTGCATATAAGCTGCTCCACGGTGCGGTCTGCATTGCCATCCCCGTCGTCATCCATCTGCTCAGCCACCCTTGCCACATTGTACCTGTGGCCGCACAGCACCATGCATACATTGGGGTATTTGGCAATTATCTCATCCCGTATGAGCCCGCCATCCTCCAGCAGGGAAAGATTGGTATCAAAGTAGGCGTGGGTGCAGATTATCACGGCCCTGTCCGGATGCTGCTCTATCACCTGGCTCATCCAGTCTATGCCCTCCTGCTCCACCCCGTACCCCATGTACAGGAAAAGCAGCCTGCTGCCCTCAATATCGATAAGGTCGTAATGGCCCCGGTTATCCTGAAAGCTCTCCCCGTAGCAGGGGCGATAGTCGCAGCTTTCCTGGCCGAAATAGCGGCTGTAATAGGAATAATTTGTCTTGCCTCCCCTTACGTCATGGTTGCCGGCGCACACCCCTGCGGGTATGTCCCGGATATTGTCCATGGCCTCCACCGCCCGCTCCCACTGGGCCTCCCTTGTGGCAGAGGCCACCAGGTCGCCGGTGTGTATTACATATTGAAGATTGAGCTGCTCCCGGTTGTCCCTGAGGTATTGGGTCATGGCATAAAAGGTATCCGGAAACTCCCTGCTGTAATGCTGGGTATCGCTCATCCAGGCAATGGTATACACCTCCGGCCCAGGCTCGGGGGTGGCAGTGGGCTCCGGGGTGGCCACAGTGTCGGCAGGCATGGGGGCAGCTACAGGCTGGGCCATGCAGCCGCCCAATAGAAGCACTGCGGCAGTTACAATAATGAATATGGGTATTATGGAATAATTTCTTTTCATGATATGGATTGTACCACACTATGCTGTACTATGTAACTTTGAAATAACAGATATGATGGCGTTTGGTGAAATATATGAGTAGCTTATTACTGCGGGGCACTTACCTGCCATATTTGACAACCGGGTGCCGCCGTGCTACCATTACATGAACAAACATTACAGGAAAGGCACAGGCCAATGGCAACCCTTACAAAAAAGCAGCGGAGCGCTCTGTGCGCCGCCGCAGAAAAGCTGCATAAAAACGACGAAGCATACAAAAAAGCGTCAAACGGGGATTTTATGATATACCTTATTACGGTAGTGCTCATAGCCCTGTTTATCCGCACGTTTATATTTGAGCCGGTGCAGGTGGTGGGCTCCTCCATGTACCCTACCCTGATTGACGGGGAGGGTATGTTCACCGAAAAGCTCACCTACACCTTTTCAGAGCCACAGCACGGGGATATAATCATCTGCCGCTATACCAATATGCCGGTAAACTGCGTAAAGCGCATAATCGGTATGCCGGGGGATACTGTGGCCATTACAGGCGGCCGGATATACCTGAATGGCCAGCCTCTTGATGAATCCGCCTACTGGAATGATACCATTTACGGAGACATGGAGCAGGTCACCGTGCCTGAAAGGTGCCTCTTTGTGGTGGGAGATAACCGCAACGCCAGCGATGACAGTCGCAATCCCTATGTGGGCTTTGTGCCATATGGCCAGATAAAGGGCAAGGTGCAGGCGGTAATGCTGCCCTTCAGCCGGGCAAGGTGGATGTAGCAGCAGGAAAGAGCTTATTTTACGGGCGCACAATGTGCGCCTGTTTTTTGTATGGCGCTTCCAGCTTATACAGGCCATAGCCGGAGTCGTGCTGCAAAGCAGCTTATTTAATACTGTCCTATCAAACTATATTCTTTGGGTTCTTTGTGGAAAATCCTTGGATTTTCCACATGATTTCAAGGAGCTATGTCAATGCTTCCCATTGACTAATCTATCTTTTAAAGAAAGAACCGGGGGTGCAGGGGGCTGGCCCCCTGCAAAGCAGCACGGTTGGGACAGCGTCCCCTGCAAAATCCCCCTACCTGCAATACTCCTTCTCCACTCCCTCCATGATAACGGTGATGGTACCGGCGTCCTCCCGGGGGCAGTCCAGCTCCAGCAGCAGCTTTGCTGCGGCCACCCGGTCAGCGGATCTGGCCTCCGGGTCGCCGCATATTTCCAGCAGGCAGGCAATGGCAGAGGCTCTGCTGTCCTGCCCGGCAGCATCCACATTTTTCAGCTCCATGGCATCCTCCTTTTTTATGAATATGTTAATTTTGCGCTGCACAAGTTGAGCCGCCCCGGCCTTTTGTGATATTCTTTAAATATACCCTCAAAGGAGGCGCCCATGAAAAAAACCCTTTTTAAAATAACCGCCCCTGTGCTGGCCATGGCCCTGCTGGTATCCGGCTGCGCCCAGCCTGTGGAAAGCACGCCCATAGACGTGACTGCCCCGGTGGACAGCCCTGCGGCAGAGTCCGCCCCCTCCCCCCTGCCGGAGGCAGATGGCGGGGAAATAAGCGAGGAGCTGCTGCTCCCTCAGGATCTGCCCGAGGAGGAGGCCATATACCGGCTAAGCTACACCCTGCCCAGCTTTGGCGTGCAGGCATCGGACAATGCAGTTGCCGTATACCTTGATGAGCTGTATACACGGGTCACCTCAGAGCGTATGCCCTATGCAGACCCTGTGGATTCCCTGCCCTACACCTCTGTGACCTACCGGCTGCAGCAGGCGGAGCTTCCCTCAGGCAGCTATACCAACCTTATCCTCACCGAGGAATACAGCTTTGGCGATGAGCAGGAGGCCCAGCAGGAGCTGCATATAATAGTCCTTGGCCCTGACGGAGGGGAATGCAGCCTTGGCGCAGTATCCGGCGCGTATTTCCCTGAGGACATGGCGGTGCAGCAGGTGCTGAACGTGGTGGCCTATCAGCCGGATGCATACTATGGCGACCTTACCCCGGATACCATACTTGCCGCCCTTGACCTTTACAATGGCTTTACCGTGGCAGATGAGGGATATACCCTCTTTATCCCTGCCGGCGCAATTGCCCCCGAGGAGCGGGGCACAATTGAAATAAGCTTCCCCCACCGTGCCCTTTACCCGGGCTTTGTTGGGGACGTAATTATGGAGGAGGACTATGCCGCCCTTCTGCCCGCCCTGTCTGCGGCTGCGGCAGCCTGCGGCCCGGAGTTCACCGGCTTCAGCGGCCCCCCCACAGGCCAGCTTGCCGAGGCAATTATGAATGAATACTTCCTTGCCCAGGGCGTGACCTCAGTATCCGCCGCCGATTATGCTGCCGCATACAGCGCCATATTTGGCACCTCCATCGATGGGCAGCAGCTTACCCCCGCCCCCACCGGCCTGCCCTATTACGGCGTGCAGTGGGAGGACGCTTTCTCCGGGGAAAGCACCCTCACCCTTAACGGCCAGCTCATGAGCGGCGAGCCGGGCAGCAGCGCCGCCGCCCCTGCCGCCGTGGTCTCTGCCACCCTCCACAGCACCGGCAGCGGCTGGGTGCTGGATGAGTTTGAAGTGATGTGATGATGGAATTACTGGTACTTTCCTTAAAGGCGAGTGCCAGAGGATATGGCCCGGATAGATACATTTAAATAAGCTGCTTTACAGCACCTTTCAAAAAAAGCTCCACTATGGGTGGAGCTTTTTTTGCGTGGGTGGGGATAGGGATGAAGCCACCTTGGGATTGCCATTGTATCCAATCAGGCTGCGGATAGCCACGCCTTTCCAAAGGATTAGCGGCAATCTGTACCCTTTCAGTTGTTAATTAAGAAAGGAAACAGGGATAAGTCGCTCCTTTCGCCTGACAACGTATTATCTTAACCCAACCCGCCACCCTTCAGGGTAGCTTTTGCCTGCGGCAATGTGCTGCCGCAGGTACGGATTGCCACAGAGCCTCAGGGCTGGCTCGCAATGACACTTTCAAGCAAATGTTCACTGCACTGACTTAGGCTGCGGGTTGTTAAGGGGCTCAGCCCCTTAAACTCCAATCCGTTTTCGGCGGCATGTACGGCGAAAACGGAACAAAGCCGCAAGGCTTTGATTCCCTGCATGATTTGCCGCCCGGGAGAGCCCGCAGGCTCGAGAGGCAAATCATGTAAAAGCCCCCGTAAGGGATTTAATCGCACATGGGCAAAGCCCTTGTGCGCCATCACGGAAAAGCCACAGCTTTTCCGTGACCCTCGCTCAAAATCCACAAGATTTTGAGCGAAACCATCCCTACAGGTCATCCGCATCCTGCACAGGCCCCGGGTCGGCAGGGTCGTTATAGGTGCCGGTGTAGCTGCCCTCCACGTCAGAGGGTATTCTGCTGCGCTGCCCCCTGAGGGTGCGGGCAAGCTCTTCAAAGTTTTTACGTTCGTCCATATTGCAATGGCCTCCTTTTTTGTGCTTATTATGCACCGGCCTCAGCCTTTTTACCCGCCAGCTCATCTGCAATGGGAGTATCAGCGGGCTGCTCCTGCTTTTCCTCCCCGGCTGCGGCCTGCTCCCGCTCCCTTTCCGCCTTTGCCTGCTCCAGCTTTTTTTCCATAAGGCTCTGCACCTGCTCCTTGCCGTCAAAGCGCATCATTTCCAGGGCCACGTCTGCGGTTATCATGCCGGCCTTGAGCATGGTGAGCATAAGCTCATTATGTGCGGTGACGGAAAAGCGGTTTTCCCGCTGCACCTTTACTGATACCGCAAACTCTATTGGCAGCTCATTGCCCAGCTCGGACAGGGCCACAAGGCTGCTGCGACTGAACCGGCCCCTGCCCCCCTTCAGCCTTACGCTGCGGGGAAATACGGAAAACTCCCGCTCTATCTCTATCTCCTGCCGCACCGCCTGCTCAAAGGCCTCATGTATGGAGCGGGCCGCCATGCGGCTGCGCTTGCTGCTCATCTCCTGCAATGCGGCTATGGCGGAGGCCGCGGTCACGCCGCCCGAGGCCATGCCACGGGAAAAGTCATTTGCGCCGGATTCCTCCTTGATGCCGTTTCGCATGGAGCGGATGTATTCCAGTATGTAGCCGGGCAGGGGCGCAGTGGAAAACCAGGTGACGCCATTCAGGTTTTCTCCCCGGTGAACCTCCTTTGACCAATCCCTCAGATCATCCACATCAAAGCCGGATGCCCCTGTGACCAGCAGCTTATTGTGGCTTGCCATAAGGGCATTTTTCAGCACGATCTGGTCCAGCTTATCGGAATAGAGCTGCTGATTTTCAAACATATCCACCAGGCCAAACCCAAGGCAGCTTCCCCGCCTGGGATACAGGGGGGTCACGATAAAGGGATATTCACCGTGCCTGTAGCAGCCCTGGGGCTTGGTGCTGCGGCTGTCCTCCAGCAGCACGCCGCCAGCCAGCTTTTTCATGTGAATGGAAAATGCGCCGGTGTCAGGGTCGTACTCCCGCTGCCAGCATTCTATGAGCATTATGCTGTCCCCATCGGAAACGGAAAGCAGGCTGTCCCTTACAGGCTCAAGGAGCAGGCTGTCAGAATCCATATCCCGCTCCTGCTGGGGGTACCGCTGCCTGAACCATTCCCTTGGGTGGGCTGCAAACTTGAACACCGCCCTGCTGTCGCCAATGTCGGCGCACAGCGGGTCAAACATTATGCTGCCCGGATCCACCTGCCTGAGAAATGCGCCGCCCATGCCGCCATTGAGCCCCGGGTCAAAGCCCACCTCCTGCACCATGTAGCCACCCACCAGCAAATCGTGGGTCAGCCTGGAATACTCCCGCTGATAGCCTGTGCGGGTGTGGTTTTCCTCTATTGCCCCGGTAAGCAGCTCCGCCGCCTCGGCGTATTCAGGGCTGTCCGCCGTTATTATGGCCTGAGGGTATTGGTCCATAAGGTCTGCCCGCACGTTTTCTATGGTGGATTGTATTATGGGTGTTACCGGCCGTGGCTCGCCCGGGTCTCCCTCCGGCACATCGTGCCAGTGGTCCCCACGGTACATCCGCTCGCACCGCTCCAGCCGCTGCCACTCCCGGGCATAGGCGCTGCGGTACTCGTCAAAGAGTGCGTAGATGCTTTGAAGTTTAATGTCCATTTTTGTCCTCCTGTGTTGTTTGTATTGTGGTTTTTGTTTGGTGATGTTATTGCAGGGGGCGCTATGTACAGGCCTGGTGTGTAAGGGGAGGCGGCAAATGTCATTTGCCGGTGGGTCTGTAAAGATAGGGATTTACAAATACAGCATCTTTTTTCCCATCTGCACCTGCTCAAAGGTGTCATTGCGAGCCATCCCGGAGAATGGCGTGGCAATCCGTACCTTTACAGCTGTTAATAAGGGGGTAATGAGAGGTGGGCATATTTATCCGCTTGGCATGAGATTATCTGAACCCAGCCTCCACCCTTTTCAGGTACTTTTTCCTGCGGGAAAAAGGGGCGTCCTGCCGAAGCACCGGCGGCTCGTACTTCCTGTCCATCTTCCGTGGAGGGTCGTGTGTCCACCCAAACCTTTATCCTCCCCCCCCACCCAAAGCAAAAAGCCTCATCCGTTATGAGGCTTTTTGGAAAGTGCTGTAAAGTAACTTATTTAGTTATAATCAACCAAAACCCTATCCTTTGGTACTTTCCTTTAAGGAAAGTACGATTCTTTGGTTCTTTCTTTTAAAGAAAGAACCATAACCCTCTCCCTACTTCGCTAGAAACCCCGGGTCGCCCCTGTCCTCGCAGCTCAGCGGATCGTACCGGGGGCCGGTGCGGGGTGCGGGCTCGGCTCCCGGCGCAGGCCGGGACATAAGCGCATAGCGCAGCGACTCAGGCGCATGATCCTCACCATCCCCTGCATCCTCCCTGTTTACGCTGTCAAATACCAGGCCGGGGAGGGTGCGTATCAGGTTTTCGCAGGTGCTGAATATTTTAAGCCGGGGCTGCCCATCCGGTGCGTCCGCAAGATAGCTCCTTACCCGCTGCCAGCCTGCAATGCGGGAATTATCCGCAGGGGTCAATGGCACCCCTGCCAGAGCGAACAGCTCCGCTATGCTTTCCCCCTCAAAGCCGCCGCAGCTTTTCAGCACCGCCCCCCGCTTTTGCCACATATCCGGCGACGCCACAGTATAGGCAATGCTTTCCCCTGCACTGAGCTCCCGTATCTTTTCCGCCACCTGGTCTGCCCGGGTGTACCTTATATACAGCTCCCTGTAGGTATACACCCGCCCCTCCCCATCCACCCCGTGCCACAGCACGGCGCAGGGGTCATTATACCCCCAGTCTATTGAGCGGAACCTGCGCCACCAGCCGGGCAGCTCGAAGGGCTGTATCACATGCCTTTTCCGGGAAAATTCCCGGAAAAACTGCCCCGCCAGCACGTCCCAGTCCCCATCAAGGTATGCCCGGCGCAGCTCCTCAGGCAGGTTTTCCAGCTGCCTGAGGTACTCCGGGTCTGCCGTGATAAGTGCCGGATTGTCATACACCCTTGCGGGAATGAATACATAATCCTCCGGCCGCTCCCCCGCCCTGTACAGCCTGTCGATAAACAGTCGCTTTACCCACCCGTGGCCCACGCCGCCGGGATTGCAGGTGTAATACATTCGGGGAGAAAAGTCCCGTCTGGTGGTGCGGTTGCAGGTGGTGAGAAACTGCATCTGCTCCTCGGTAAAGTGGGTGGCCTCCTCCAGCCCTATCACCTCGTATTCCTGCCCCTGGTACTGGTATACGTCATTGGCGCTGTCGCAGTACCCAAGGCGTATGCGGCTGCCGTTTGGAAAGCGAAAGACTCGCTCCGCAGCGCTGTATTGCGCCACGCCCTTCAGCTCCTTCAGCAGCGGTATCACGTGGTTTTCCCTGAGCTCCGGCAGAGTGCGCCTCAGCAGCAGCACATTCAGCCCCGGATAGGCCAGGCACAGCAGCACCAGCTTGCGCCGCATTGCCCAGCTCTTTCCTCCGCCCCTTGCCCCGCCGTAGGCCGTATGCCTTGCCCCGGAGCAGAAAAATTCGGCCTGCCTGGGATTGGGCAGACCCTTTAAGCGCAGTATCAATTTTTTTCACAGCCTCCTTTCCAAAAATAAATACGGAAGCAGCCCTGTGGCTCCTTCCGTCAGTTTCTCACCATAAGAATTATACCCCGGCACAGCCGGCCTTTCAAGCGCGGTTTTTCTGCGCCTTTTCTGCGCCCATTATGCACCGGGAATATGGCAGATACCGTTTTCGGTACTTACGACGTTTTTAGATGTTGACCCTCCTTTGAAAAAAACGTATCATCTATGTACGCCATCGAACATTTGTTCTGCACAAAACATTTGAACGAAGGAGGATACCTTATCCTATGAATATCCACAGTGAAACCGAAAACCATATGCTATCCGAGTACGCCTACAATCAGTACTATGGGGATGGGGCCATGACCCGCAATGCGGCCCAGGCGGCGTATGCTGCCACGGAAAAGCGGCTTTACGCCCTGCCCATACTGAGGGAGCGCATCGAGGACAACAGGGAGGAGCTTACCGAGCTTGAGAGCCTTGGCACAGAGGCACTGCGGCACCATTCCTCATCCCTTGTGCGGCTCATACGGCCCGGCATGAGGCTCACCCCCGAGGAGGTACATTCTGCCCAGATGGCAGAGCTTCGCGCCCGCCTTGCGGCGGACGAGCGGGAGGTGCGAAAGCTGCAAAATGCCCTCCATTCCGTGGCGGAGGATCCCTATTACCTTACGCTGGAGCTTAAATACTTTAATGGCGTTAAGGATGCGGATGCCGCCACCCGCCTCCGCTGCGACCCCGCCACCGTTCGCCGCAACCGCAATCGCCTGGTCAAGCGCCTGGCCCTCAGGCTGTATGGGGTGGATTGTATTTAAGGGGGAGGATTATTGTTCTTTTCTTTGGTATTGTTCTTTTCTTTAAAAGAAAAGAACCAAAAGAAGCGTTCTTTCTTTAAAAGAAAGAACCAAAGAATCGTACTTTCCTTAAAGGAAAGTACCAAAGGATATAGTTTGAGAGGACAATATTAAATAAGCAGCTTTACATCATTGTTCCAAAAAGGCCCATGACGAATGGGCCTTTTTGCGTAGGTGGGAATACGAAAACAGCATTCGTTAGGACGCCCGCTTTTGCCGTAAGGCAAAAGCTACATACCAGCAAACCACCCCAAAAGGCCAATAGCGCCACCCCGGGCGTGGCGACTGCGCTTGCAAAGGAGCAGCCCGGGGCAAGCGAAGCCTTTTGGGGTAGAGGAGGAGCGACGGAGCGTGTGAGAAGTCATATCCAACGGATATGGCTGCGAACAAAGCGTAGTCCGCGACGACGAGGCGGGTGGGATTAGATAATCCCATGCCAAGCGAACAAAGACGCTTATCCCCTCTTGCCCTCTTATTAACAATTGTAAAAGGTACGGATTGCCACGCCAGCCTGCGGGCTGGCTCGCAATGACACTTCCCGGCCAATGTTTCACTGCACTAACTTTGGCTGTGGGCTGTTAAGGGGCTCAGCCCCTTAAAGTCCAATCCGCATTTGCTGACAAATGCGGAACCATCCCCTAAGGGATAATCGCTCAAAATCCAAAGCGAAGCGGCGATTTTGCGAAAGCCGAAGGCATTTGCCGCCCGGTAAACTCCCGCAGGGTTTATAAGCAAATCACGTCAAAGCCCCGTAAGGGTTCTAATCGCCGCCTTGCGTAAGCAATGCGGCGTATATCGCAGAAATGCTATAAGCATTTCTGCGAAACCCTCGCTCAAAATCCATAAGATTTTGAGCGAAAAGGGGGACACACTCCCCCGCTCCCCCTACTCCACCCTTACGCTTTCGCCTATGGAGAGGAAGTGGATATACATTTCCTTCACCGGTATGCCGGTAAGGGCACCAAGGGCATTGCGGTACAGGGCAAGCTGCCGCCGGTGGCGCTGGGCGGCCTGGGCAGCCTTGCCGGCCGGCACAAAGTCGGTCTTATAATCCACCAGCACCCACTGGCCATCCTCAATAAAGCAGCAGTCTATCACGCCCTGAAGGAGCATGGTTTCATCCGTATCCGCCCCCACAAGCTCCCTTGCGCTCACCCGGTGATTAAAGGGCAGCTCCCGCTCCACCCGTTCAGACTCAGCCATGCGGCGGCCCAGGGGAGATGCGAAAAATGCGGCGACAGATTGCCGTTTTATTGCCCCTGCCTGGGCGGGGGAAAGCACCCCCTCGGCAGTAAGGCGGGCTATTTCCGTATCTATGCTCTCCGGGGTATGGGGGCCGATGGAAATATGCTCCATGAGTATATGTGCGGCGGTGCCCCGGCCGGGGGCCTGCTGAAGCTCCTTATCCTTAAGAAAGGCAGGGTACTGGGCAAGCTCCGGATAATTGCCGGTAAGCTGGGATACGCTCACCTTGGAGGGCAGCAGGGTATCCTCCATATACGGATACTGCCAGCCGAATCTTTCCTCCAGCTCCCCCGCTCCCCTTTCCATGGCCTCCGCCTTAAAGGCGGCATATTCCTCAGGGGGCAGCAGCGCACCAAGGCCCTCTGCGGCCACTCCGCCATGGAGCTGTATCTCCACCTCCGGCTCCCCCTCAAGCTCCACAAGGCCCATAAGCTCCCTCAGCGGGTTTTCCCCGGGGGAAAGGAGGGCTGCGGGCAGTATCCAGTCAAGGTAGGATTTTGCAGCGGACACTGTGGCGGGGGTCAGTGGGGAGGTGAATTTTTCCACCAGCTCCATGTCCCTGAGGGAGGCTATTATCACCAGCCTGTCGGATGCACGGGTCAGCGCCACGTACAGCACCCGCATCTGCTCTGCCACCTGCTGCCGCCATACCCTTGCGGTAACTGCCGTATGCAGAAGGTTTGCAGTTTTCACGTTGCCCCGCACGGGCTTGAGCCCTATGCCAAGGTCTCTATCCATGGCAAGGGGGGCCTGCTTTTCCTGCTTATTAAATTGCCTTGCGGCGCCTGCCAGCAGCACCACGGGAAATTCCAGCCCCTTGCTCTTGTGTATGCTCATTATACGCACCACGTTTGCAGAGGCTACGCGGGCTGCGCCGATGGTGCCGCTGTCCCTGGCCCTGTCCATAAATCTTAAAAAGCCGCCTATCCCCTGCCCACGCCTGCCGTATGCGGCGGCGTTTTCCAGCAGCGCTTCAAGGTTTGCCCGGCGGGAGGGGCCTCCCGGCAGGGCGCATACATAGGCCTCAAAGCCGGTGCTGTCCATAAGCTCCGCCATAAAGTCCGTAAGGTCATAAAGGGGGGCGTCCCTGCGCCAGCCCTTGAGCCGGGCCACAAAGCTCCCCGCCTTTGCCCCAAGGAGGGTTTGATTTGAGGCTGCGTCAGCAAGGGCAGAGTAAAAATCCCCATCCGGGTGATCCGAGCGGAGCATTATCAGCTCCTCCGCATCAAAGCCCCCTATGGGGCTACGCAGCACGCTCAGCAGGGGAATATCCTGCCGGGGGTTGTCTATTATTCTCAGCAGGTTTAAAAACACCTGCACCTCCACCGCCTCAAAGTACCCGCCGGACATTTCCGCATATGCGGGCACGCCCTCTCTGGACAGGGTACGCACCCATACCTCCGCCACCTTGGCAGGGGCGCTGTGCAGCACCACGATGTCATTATAGCGGTAGTTTCTCACCGTGCCGTCCCTGTCGGTAAAGGGGGTTTCCACCAGCTCCCTTATGCGGCCCGCTGCAAACAGGGCCTCCGCCTCTGCGGCTGCCAGCATGGCCTCATCCCGCTCGGGATCCTCCTCCAGGTATTCCATGGAGTAGCTGCGGGGCAGTATATGCAGCTCCGCCCCACCTTTTTCCTCCCTTGCAGGGTACAGCCGGGCGCTGCCGTCATAATCCACCCCGCCAGTCTGCTCTGTCATTATCCGGGAAAAGAGGGCGTTTACATAGCCTATCACCCCGGTGGAGCTTCGGAAATTTCTACTGAGCAGCAGTGAGCCGCCGGTTTTTTCCATTGCTCTGAATTTCTCTGTAAACAGGGCAGGCTCTGCCATTCTGAACCGGTATATGCTCTGCTTCACATCCCCCACATAAAACTGATCATCCTGCCGGGAGATGGCGGCAAATATCTCATTCTGCACCGGGTTGCAGTCCTGATACTCATCCACAAACACATATTCAAACCTGGCCCTGTATTCTGCCGCAATGGCAGGGTCTCTCAGCAGGGCCAGCGCCATATGCTCCATGTCACCATAGTCTATTACCCCGGCCTCCCGCTTCTTTTCCCCATACAGGGCAAAGAATTTTTCCATAAACCCATACAGGGCCTCTGTAAGGGGCCTCAGCTCCCTGAGCCGCTGCTGCTGCTCTGAGGGGGAAAGGAAAAAGTACTTTTCCCGCTGAGTCCTTATTTCCTCCCTGAGCTTTGTGCGGGGGCCATTCACATGGTCTCTCAGCTCCTTATCCGCCCCCTTCATGGCAAAGCGGGGAAACTCTATTCCGCTGAGCACCGTGGCATATTCTGTATAGCCTTTGCAGGCCATAAGCTCATCCACCCGGGCCAGGTCATCCTCCAGCAGCTTTTCGGTATCCGGGTAGCCGCCGGCTATCTCCTGCCGCCTGCTCCTGAGCAGCTCCGCCCGGGTAAGAATGGCGGCCTTTGCCCGTAAAAGGTATTCCTCCATCACAGGGGTGCCGTCCAGCTCCCCATCCCCCAGGGCAACGGCTGCCGCCTCCTTGAGCCAGGGCAGTGGGTCAGGCTGGGCGCAGAGGAAGCTGTACAGCCCATTCACGCTGTCCACAAAGCTCTCCTCTCCCCCAAGGCAATTCATGAGCCTGTCAAAGCTTTCCTCCCCAAGGCTATCCTCTATCAGCTCCTCCATGGCCTCCGCCCTGAGGGCCTCCGCCTCTGCCTCCTCTGCCGCCCTGAAGGCAGGATCCAGCCCCACCCCCTGAAAGTGCCTCCTCAGCACCCGGGCGCAGAAGGAATCTATGGTGGATATATCCGCCCTGCCGATATCTGCCGCTGCGGCCATAAGGCGGGCAGGGTCTGTGCCCTCCTCCGCAAGCTCCCTCAGCCTTGCTGCAATGCGCTTTTTCATTTCCGCTGCGGCGGCCCGTGTGAAGGTCACCACGAGGAATCTGTCAATATCCGTGCCTGCGGCAATGAGCCTTGCTATGCGCTCAGTGAGCACGGCGGTCTTTCCGCTGCCTGCCGCGGCAGATACTATGGCCGAGCCCTCAGCCTCTATTGCCCTTGCCTGCTCATCAGTCCAGCCCATCAGTATGCTCCTTTCCCGTGGCCTCAAAGAAGGCGTCCCTGTCCATGGTCTTAAGCTCCCGGTATACGCAGCCGGGCAGCTTTGTATCAAAGCCGCATATGCTCCTGCTTTCGCAGCTCCTGCATATATCCGTGCCGCTGCTGCCCCCTGTGCGGGCAGGGGATACCTGGGCCTCTCCCCGGTATATGCGCTGGAGAGTCTCTGCGGATTTTTCCCTGGCGTATTCCATTACCCGCTCAAGCTGCTCCCCGCTCACTATGCCCTTTGCCCCCTTTGTGGCTATCACCTGGGCATCCTCATCCTCTCCCGCCGTAGCTGCCACCACCTGGGGGTCTGCAAGGGTAAGGCCGCTGAGGCGGAAGGCCTTCATCACCTCCCGCTGCACCTGCTCCTCCTTATCCACCACCGGGTCCTGCACCTGCATATAGTACATTCCTGCCGCCCGCTCTCCCCGCTCTGCCGCAGCTATCGCCGCAGCGTAAAGGGGGAGCTGCAGCTTCAGCCCGTGATAAAGGCCCGTGTAGCTGAACTCACCGCTGCCGGTTTTATAATCCACTATTCTGTAGTATTTTTCTCCATCTATCCGGCAGCCGTCTATCCTGTCTATCCTGCCGCCGATAAGGAACCTTTCCCCTGTGGGCAGCTCTATCTTAAGGGGGGGCAGCCCGTCCCCGCCAAAGCGCACCTCTGTGCGCTCCGGGGTAAAGGCCCCTGACCTTACCTGCCGCACTATTGCCCGGGCGGTAGTCCTTACCCTGCGGGCCAGCCTTGCCATTATGGCGGAATTGCGCCGTGAGCTCATCAGCACCCCCCCATTATGGGAGGCGATGATGGAGGGCATTATCTCATCCACCAGGCTGTCGCAAGCCTCATCCGTCATGGTACGCATATTGCCCTCCATGGCCCTGTTTACAAAGGCCTCAAGGGCAGCATGGCAAAAGCTCCCCTCGTCCACCCGGCGCTCCTTATACTCCCTGCGCTCCTGAGCCCCAAGGCCATTTAGCACAAAGTGCCTGAAGGGGCAGGCATTGAACCGCTCCAGCCTTGTGGCGGAGCCCATAATGTGATCGCCATACAGCCTGAGTGAAAGCTCATGGCCAAAGGGCTCGGGGGAGCATCTGTGATACAGGGCCTCCTCCAGCCGCCCCAGCTCCTCATGGTGCATGGCCTTTGAGCCATACCATGCCAATAGCTTCCCAAGATATTCGGGATATGGGCACATATCCCCCATTGTCCTGAGGCCCGCTGCAAGGGCCTCCAGTCCACTTTGCGGGCTCTGGGGCAGGGTGGGCTGCAGCCCCGTTTCCATTTCAAGGCCGGGAAACATATCCAGCATCCTGTCCAGCAGGCCGGCAGGCAGTGCCCCCTCCGACCCTGCACCCATCGTGCAGGAAATATACAGCCGCTCCGTGGGCTTTGCAATGGCGCAGTATACGTCCATCAGCTCCACGTCCCCCCGGTCTGCGCTGGAATCCCATCGGTTTATCCCCAGGGCGGAAATGGCGCTGAGCTCCTCATCTGATATAAGGGAATCATCCCTGTAATACCGGGGAAAGCTGCCCTCATTTGCCCCCAGTATGAACATGGCCCGTATGGCCCTTGCCCTGGTGCGGCCCACGCTGCCTATGAGCACCTGGTCGGCAGTTGCAGGTATGGCGTTTATCTCGTATGCATCCAGCCCCTCCCTGAATATGGCGGAAAACCTGCTCACGCTGAGCCGCCCCTCCCCCATTATGGCATGGAGCTGATCCAGCACGGTAAGCAGCAGGCTGTACACCTGGGCGTTTTCCTCCGCCTGCTGGTGCCGCCCCTCCTGATGGAGGCTGTCGCAAAGGTCGCAGGTGCGCCGATGCAGCTCTGTTTCCTCCATGTAGGCAAATACCGCCTCCGCCTTCATTGCGGCAGAGGGGCCGTTTATCAGGGCGCTTTTCAGCCTTGCTATGGGCTCTGCCACAGCCTGCCGCACCCTTTCCGCCGCCTCGTCCTCCAAGGGCCTTGTGAAGGCGGTGTATCTTATGCCCTTTTCCAGGCAGTAGTTTTCAAATATATCTCCCTCCTCGGGGGTAACTCCCCCAAGGCCGGTGCGTATAAGCTCCATTATGGTATTAAGGGTATACCCCCGCTCGGCGCACCTGAGGGCGCACAGCAGCACCCTTGCCCCGGGGTATGCGGATAGCTTCCTTGCCCCATCTGCAAAGCAGGGTATGCCCCTCAGGGTAAATTCCCTTATGAGCCTGCCGGTATATGCTTCATCTGTGGCCACCACGGCCATGTCCCTGTAGCGTATGCCCTCCCTTGCGGCGGCAAGGGCCTGCTCTGCTGCCCAGGCACATTCCTCGCCTGTGCTGCGCCCTGCAAACACCCTTATGCCCTCAGCCTCTCCGCTGTATTTTTCATAGGGGTAGGCAAAGGCCTCCCGCTCAAGGTGGGCGAGGGCGGCGCTTCTCCCTGAGCCGCCGCTGAGCCTTATCTCCTCCACCGGGCAGCCCCGCTCCCGGGCCGCATCCTTCAGCCTTGCGTATGCCCGGCGCTCCGGGGCAAATACCCTTTCATCCCGGCCGCTATCCACCCGGCAGGTGACCGTCATGGTGAGGGCGGTATCCATCATGGCCTCCATAAGGCCATAAAGCTGCTGTGTCAGCAGGTCAAATCCATCGATTATAACATTGCAGTCCTTTATAAAGGAGGTGGGCAGGGCGGCCTTAAGGGCGGTGAATATATCCTCCGTATCCATATACCTGCCTGCAAGGTACCCCTCCGTCTCCCGGTACAGCAGGGCAAGCTCTGTGAGCTTCCCCTTAAGGGGGTCTCCCTCCTGAAGGCGCTCCGCCCCGGCCATAAGCTGCTCCGGCGTTACCTCAAAGCGCTTGCACATGGTAAAAAGCTCATCCAGCGAGGCGGCAAAGCCGGGGCTATCCTGCACCCGGGCAAATACCTCAAGGCCTCGCCCCTGCTCGGTTATCACCTTGCGTACAGCCATGCGCCGCCCCTGCCGGGACAAAAAGCCATGCACCTTCCCCTTGAGCACCCTGTCTGCAAGGGTAGTAAAAGAATAGACCGCCACGTCCATCAGCCCTCCCAGTTCCTCGGAGAGCAGGCGCTCGGTCTCAAAAGTAAACTGCTCGGGCACTATCAGGGCGATACGCTCCCCCCGGCCCAGCATTTCCCCTATGATGGAGCGCACCCGGCGGCTCTTGCCCGCCCCGGAGCGCCCCAGTATAAACGTAACCTTTCCGCCCATAGGCTAAAACCTTTCCCTGTGGAGAGGGGTATACACCATGCGGCTCCCCTCCCGCCTGCTTTCAAAGAGGGTGATGGAGCGCACCTGCATGGAGGCATTGGGGCTGAGCCGCTCCAGCTCGGCGGCGGTCATATCATCCAGCTCCACGCTGCGCCCAAGGGTTATATGGGGGGTAAACTGCTTGCGCTCCCGGGAAAAGCCCCTGTCGCTCAGGGCGCTTTCCAGTGATTCATACATGGCCCTCAGCTCCTCTATTTCCCCCAGCACCCGCAGCACGGCGGTGCAGCCCCTGCTGCCCTTTTCCAGGCTCATGTATTTGCCAAGGTGCAGCTCAAAGGGCCGTATGCCCCGCACGGCCTCCGCCATGGCATCGGTAGCCCCCACAAGGTCCTGGCTGTCCCCGATAAAATGGAGGGTAACGTGAAAATTCTCCGTCGGCACAAACCTGCCCCCTGTGGAGAGCTGCTTTACCTCCTTCTGTATTCTGGCTACCTCCCCCTTAAAGGAGGCGGGCAGCTCTATGGCGATAAACAGGCGCATATGTATTCCTCCCGCATATGATGTGGCTTTTGTGTTTTTTCCCATTATACCATAACCCCGCCCTTTTGCCGATTGGCATTGTGCAGTACTTTTTATCCACATAAAAAGCCCCCCGCACTGTTGTTGCGGGGGCTGTCAGCCCTGGTCAATTCCCTGGCATATTATCTTTGCATATCGGCACGGATAAGCTGCTTGATGTATCCTGCCTTGTTTGGTACGCCATCCAGCTTTTGAATAATATCCTGCTCGGTGTTTTTCATAAGCCGTATATGGATGCTTTTGGTGTGCGCCTTGTTATAGCGCTCCTGTGGTGTTTCTTTCTTTTCCATCTAATTACCTGATAACGGGGCAGTGCTGCCCCCTGCTTTTAGTCTTCGAGGGCAGATTGGAGGTTGTCCAGTATCTTTTCAAACTTCGCCGTTTTTCTTTCTTCGTCCTTTTCTCCCATTGCGTCCTTGATGGCATCAATCAAAAATCTCACAAATGCCTTAAACTGACTATCGGTCATTCCCATGGTGTTTGCTCCTTTCATATCTGGTAAGGGCCTGCTGTCCGTATGCCTCGGGCTACACCGGTACGTTCTTGGTTCTGGCGAAATCATCGAGAAGCTTCAGCACTTCTTCTTTTGTAAAGTTGCTTTTTTCGCTGTCATCCACCTTCATACGGAGCTCGTAAACAGTGGACAATTCTATCCGCTTAATTTCTTTTTCTGTAGGCATAGTTTTTGCTCCTTTCCTGTGGTAAGAGTTTGCTGTCCGTATGCTAATGATAGCATACGTGGTGCATTACGTCAACTTTCTGCCGCCCCCCGCTGCCATTCTCCGGCCATAAAAAGAGCAGGGAAAAGTACACTTTCTTGAACTTTTTGTGGATTTTGCAAAATCCGGCGGCGGCCCGTGTATAATGGGGCAAGCAAAGGGGGCATCCCCCCTTAAGAAAGGAGCCATGCCATGAAATACCGGCACGAATGGAAGCACCGTATAAGCCCGGCCCAGCGGCTGGAGCTGCGGCAGCGGCTATCCGCCGTGGCCCAGGCGGACAGCCATGCCGTAAACGGCCTTTATCACATACGCAGCCTGTACTTTGACAACCTGCGGGACAAGGCCCTCTGTGAAAAGCTGGACGGGGTGAATATGCGGGAAAAGTTCCGCCTCCGCTATTACAATGGAGACCCCTCCCTCATACGGCTGGAAAAGAAAAGCAAGCTCAATGGCCTCTGTGCAAAGGAAAGCGCCATGCTGTCCCCTGCTCAGGCGGAGGCCCTTATCTCAGGAGACCTTGCCTGGATGATGGACAGCGGTCAGCCCCTTATTCAGGAGCTGTACAGCAAGATGCTCTCCCAGGGGCTAAGGCCAAAGACCATTGTGGATTACACACGGGAGGCCTATGTATACCCTCCGGGCAATGTGCGCGTCACAATGGATTATGACATCAGGAGCGGCTCTAACCCCTCCGCCTTTTTATCTCCCGCCTCCCTTACCCTGCCCGCAGGGGATGGGGCCATAATACTGGAGGTAAAGTGGGATGAATTTCTGCCGGATATTATCCGGGATGCGGTGCAGCTTACCGGCTGCCGCACAGAGGCCTTTTCAAAATACGCCGTATGCAGGATATACGGCTAAGGCCATGCTATTTTTTATTATAAGGAGATATTTACCGTGACATTCAATGATATATTCAAATCCAGCTTCCTTGAAAACATTGCAGGCGTAAGCCTTGTGGATATGGCCATAGCCCTTGCCCTTTCCTTCGGGCTGGGTATGTTCATTTTCCTTGTGTATAAAAAGACCTATCAGGGGGTAATGTATTCCTCCAGCTTTGGCACCACCCTTGTGGCCCTTACCATGATAACCACAGTGGTGATACTTGCCGTTACGTCAAATGTGGTGCTGTCCCTTGGCATGGTGGGCGCATTGTCCATAGTGCGGTTTCGCACGGCCATAAAGGAGCCCCTTGATATAGCCTTCCTGTTCTGGGCAATTGCCGCAGGCATAGTGCTGGCGGCGGGGCTCATTCCCCTGGCGGTGGGCGGCAGCGTCATAATAGGGCTGGTGCTGCTTGTGATGGTAAACAGGAAAGCCTGCTGCAATCCCTATATACTGGTGCTTTCCTGCGAAAACCATCAGGCGGAAAAACAGGCGCTGGAGCTTCTTTCCTCCCATGTGAGCAGGCAGGTGATAAAGAGCAAGGCCGCCCGGGCAGGGGCAGTGGAGCTGAATATTGAGATACGCATGAAAAACGACGATACGGATTTTATAAACAGCCTCGCCGCCCTCCCCGGGGTCAGCAGCGCAGTGCTGGTAAGCTACAATGGCGAATACATGGGCTAAGGAGCAGGCAAAATGTCTACCCACAGGCTTATCGACAGGATATGCTGGGCGGTGCTTGCCCTTACGGTGCTGCTGGCGGCCCTGTTTGTAAACGGGGAAAGCCTCGGCCTTAAGGCAGCCTCCTCCCATAATGACTACCAGAGCAGGCTCTTTGATACCTCCTCCGTACATACCATTGATATCGTAATGGATAACTGGGAGGATTTCCTTGCAAACTGCCGCTCTGAGGAATACTATGCCTGCACCCTTGTGATAGACGGCCACCCCAGCAAAAACGTGGCCATCCGGGGCAAGGGCAATACCTCCCTCTCCCAGGTGGAGGCCTACGGAAATGACAGATACAGCTTCAAGGTGGAGTTTGATCATTACGACAGCTCAAATACCTACTATGGCCTGGATAAGCTATGCCTTAATAACATCATTCAGGATAATACCTTCCTTAAGGATTACCTTACCTATCAGCTTATGAATCAGATGGGGGTGGCAGCTCCCCTGTGCAGCTTTGCCTATATTACGGTAAACGGTGAGGACTGGGGGCTGTATCTTGCGGTGGAGGGTGTGGAGGAGGCCTTCCTCCGGCGCAATTACGGCAATGACTACGGCGCCCTCTACAAGCCGGACAGCCTCAGCATGGGCGGCGGCCGGGGCAACGGCAGGGGCTTCGACATGGAGGATTTCCTTGCGGATATGGATAACCTGCCCGCACCCGCTCAGCTCTCGCAGGATGCCCTTCCCGGCAATATGCAGCCCCCCGAGGGCACCGGGCCCTCTGCCGATGGGGAAAGCAGCCCGTCATCCTCCCCCCATGACAGGGGCAGACAAAGCGGCGGCCGGGGCTTTGCCATGGGCAGCGATGATGTGCTGCTAAGGTACATTGACGACGACCCGGACAGCTATGCAAATATTTTCGACAGCGCCAAAACCCCCATTACAGACGGGGACAAGGCCCGGCTCATAGCCTCCCTTAAAAAGCTGTCCGCCCTTGAGGATATACCGGATGTTGTGGATACCGAGGCGGTGATACGGTACTTTGTGGTGCATAATTTCGTGCTGAATTTTGACAGCTACACCGGCTCCATGGTTCACAATTACTATTTATATGAAAAGGACGGCCGGCTGCAAATGCTGCCCTGGGATTATAACCTTGCCTTCGGCGGCTTTGAATCCGGCGCCGATGCTACCGACCTTGTAAATTACCCCATAGACTCCCCCGTCTCCGGCGGCGATGCATCAGACCGGCCCATGATAGGCTGGATATTCCAGAGTGAGGAATACACCGCCCTTTATCACGACCTGTTTTCCCAATTCATAGCGGATTGCTTTGAAAGCGGGTATTTTGAAGCCATGCTGGATGAGGTGATCGCCCTCATCTCCCCCTATGTGCAGAAGGACCCCACAAAATTCTGCACCTATGATGAGTTTCTCACCGGCTCCGCCACCCTCAGGGAATTCTGCCTGCTGCGGGCCCAGAGCATACGGGGCCAGCTTTCAGGCACCATCGGCTCCACCGACAGCACCCGGCAGCCCGCTACCCTTATCGATGCCGGAGATATTCAGCTAAGCGCCATGGGCTCCATGGGGGGCGGCAATGGCGGCCATGGCTTTGATGGGCAGCGTCAGCAGGACGGCTTCCCGGATATGCCCCCGGAAATGCACACAGGTGACGATGCACAGTATTCACCCCCGGATATACCGGCTCAGCAGGGCTTTGCCCCGGAGGGCGAGGCCCTGCCCGATGATGGCGGCCATGGCAGGGCGGATTTTCACCCGGGCCAGCAGGCTGAGGCCACGCCCTCAGCATACAGCCAGTGGGTATGGCTGCTGGGCTGCTGCGGGGTGCTGATATTTGGGCTTATATTTGCCCTGTGCTTCAGGCGCAGGTAAAACGCCCCTGCTCAAATTGGAAAGTATTGCCATGGGGCCTTGTTTTTTGCAGGAATACCCCGTCCCTGTGCTTCAAATACTAAGCACATCAAATCAGGAGGTATTATCACATGAGCAAACCCAAAGCCGGATGCCAGACCATTGGCTGCAAGGTGCGTAGCTGCGCCTATAATCACGAGGGCACAAACTGCCAGCTGGACAGCATTATCGTTCAGCCCGGCTGCGGCTGCCACACCGGCAACCCCGCCGAGGAAAGCCTCTGCGGCAGCTACAAAAGCAGAGCGTAAAGCTGATACCGGGGCGCTCCCTTTGCAGGGGGCCAGCCCCCTGCACCCCCGGTTCTTTCTTTAAAAGAAAGAACCAAAGAATATAGTTTTAGAGGACAATAGTAAATAAGCAGCTTTACGGAATTGTTCCAAAAAGCTCCACGATGAGTGGAGCTTTTTGTTTTGGGTGTGGGTAGAATATGTGGTTTTATCTAAATAATTATCGACAGATTTTTACAATTATGCTACCATCAACTGTGTAGACAGGGCAACGGCGGTCAGCACACCATCCGAAAGGAGGTGTGATGTATGCAGAGAATAATTGAGATGATAATATTCGCATTGCTGCGGCATATCTCATCCATCACAATTAACTTCCGCAAACAAAAATAACCGCCCTGCTGCAACAGAGCGGTTTACCTGAAATAGATAACTGAATCTTGTAATGGCTGACCGCAAGGTCTTGCCTTGTCTGCATTATAAAGCGGCGGCCCTGCTGTGTCAACAGCGGGGCTGCTCTTTTGGGGTTATTCTGCTGGTATGTTGCTTTTGCCTTACGGCAAAAGCGACTCTCCTATTAAATACTGTCCTCGTATCCCCACCCAATCCCAAAAACAAAAAGCTCCACCCTTCGTGGAGCTTTTTGGAAAGTGCTGCAAAGCAGCTTATTTAATTATATCAAACCAAGCCCCTATCCTTTGGTACTTTCCTTTAAGGAAAGTACCAGGGGGGTGCAGGGGGCAGTGCCCCCGCATACGTTCTCCCTCGCCTATCCGCCCAGATATGCCTTCTGAACGTTTTCGTCATGAAGGAGCTGCTGGCCGGAGCCTGAAAACAGCAGGCGGCCGGTTTCCAGCACATAGCCCCGGTCTGCAATGGAGAGGGCCATATTGGCATTCTGCTCCACCAGGAGAATGGTAACGCCCTGGGCGTGAAGCTCCTTTATCATGGAGAATATCTGCTCCACAAGTATGGGGGCAAGGCCCATGGAGGGCTCATCCAGCATAATGAGCTTTGGCCTGCTCATCATGGCCCGGCCTATGGCAAGCATCTGCTGCTCGCCGCCGGAAAGTGTGCCTGCAAGCTGAGTGCGCCGCTCCTCCAGCCGGGGAAAAGCCCGAAATACCTCCCTTACTGCGCCTGCAATTTCGCCTGAGGGGCGGGTATAGCCCCCCATCTCCAGGTTTTCCTCCACGGTGAGCTGGGCAAATATCCTGCGTCCCTCCGGGCAGTGTGCAATGCCATCGGTAACTATGAGATGTGGCGCCCGCCTTGCTATGGAGCGGCCCATAAACTGCACATCCCCCGTGCGGGAGCGAAGGAGGCCGGATACGGTATTTAGTATGGTGGATTTTCCCGCACCGTTTGCCCCGATAAGGGCCACTATCTCCCCCTCGTTCACCTGGAAGGATACGCCCTTTATGGCGTGGATAGCCCCGTAATATACATTTATATCCTCTACGCTAAGCATGCTGCCCATGGTATCATGCCCCCTTTCTGCCAAGATACGCCTCTATTACGGCGGGATTGGTGCGAATATCCTCAGGCGTGCCCTTGGCGATTATGCGGCCGTAGTTCAGCACCGCTATGCCCTCGCATATGCCCATTACAAGATCCATATCGTGCTCGATGAGCAGTATGGCAATCTGGAAGGTATCCCTTATGTGGCATATCTGCTCCATGAGCTCTGCGGTCTCATGGGGGTTCATGCCTGCGGCAGGCTCATCCAGCAGCAGCAGGCAGGGGTTTGTTGCAAGGGCCCGCACTATCTCAAGCCTGCGCTGCGCCCCGTAGGGGAGGCTCCCCGCCTCATGGTCTGCAAGGCCCTCCATGCTGAATATGCTCAGTAGCTCCATTGCCCTTTCCCTGGCGGCCTTCTCCTCCCGGCGGTATACCGGGCCATGGAGCAGGCTTGCAGGCAGGCCGTATTTTATATTCCTGCTCATGCCGCAGAGCACATTATCCAGCACGGACATCCGGCCAAACAGCCGTATATTCTGAAACGTGCGGGCGATGCCTGCCTGATTCACCTGCAGGGTATTGTAGGATACTATGTCCTTCTGATTCAGCAGTATGGTGCCATGGGTGGGCTGATACACCTTGGTGAGCAGATTGAATATGGTGGTCTTGCCTGCGCCGTTTGGCCCTATGAGGGCGGCTATCTCGGTGCGGCCCACGGTGATGTTAAAATCATCCACCGCCTTAAGCCCGCCAAACTCTATGCCCAGGCGGCGGGTCTCCAGCACCGGCAGCTTGTCTATATCTCTGGGGGTAAGGAGGGCATTGTCGTTCTGTACCCGTATGAGCTTCTTTTCCATATTACCTTGCCGCCTCCTTTGTTTTTTTCCTTCGGGCAAATATGGCGGGCTTTGGCCCATTGGTCAGCAGCATCATGGCAATGAGCAGCACTGCGTATATGAGCATACGGTAGTCTCCAAGGCCTCTTAGCTGCTCGGGCAGCACCGTCAGCACCGTTGCCGCTATGATAGAGCCACGCATATTGCCCATGCCTCCCAGCACCACAAATACCAGTATGAGTATTGAGGTATTAAAGTTAAACTTGCTGGGGGCAACCGATGCGTAGTTCATCATATACAGCGCCCCTGCCATGCCGGTAATAAAGGCTGAAAGCACAAAGGCCGTCATCTTATACCGTCCGGTGGAAAGGCCGATGCTCTCGGCGGCAATGGCATCATCCCGGGAGGCCATTATGGCGCGGCCGGTCTTGGAGCGCATAAGGTTAAATAATATGAGGAGGGTCACCATTATGAGTATGTACCCCATCACAAAGGTGGAGTGCTTTTCATTGCCGGTAACGCCCATTGGCCCATTCAGCACCGTGACCCCCTGCTCCATGGCAAGGGAGGAGCCAAAGCTGAAATGCCACCCGGAGGCATCGTACCCCAGATATATGCAATTCAGCAGGTTCATTATTATCTCCCCAAAGGCAAGGGTGACTATGGCAAGATAATCCCCCTGGAGCCGCAGCACGGGTATGCCTATAAGGCAGCCAAACAGGCCGGCCGTCAGTCCGGCGCACAGCATACTCAGGCCAAGGCGCACCATGGATACGGATACGCCGGAAAATACATGAAAGAACACAGCCCCTGAAAATGCGCCTATGCTGAGGAAGCCCGCATGGCCAAGGCTCAGCTCGCCGGATACCCCCACCACAAGGTTAAGGGCAAGGGCCGCCACCACATACACGCATACCGGCACAAGCTGGCCGGAAAGTGAGCGGGAAAGGCTGCCCGCTGCATTAAGGTACTGAAACAGTATAAACAGCACCGTCACCATGCCGCAGGTGACCATATCCCGGGAAAAGGAGGGCTTATTCAGCTTTAATTTTTCCATGGTATGCTCCTCCTTTAAACCTTTACCCGCTGGGCCTTTCCAAGGAGGCCCGTGGGTTTTACCAGCAGCACCACTATAAGCACTGCGAATACTATTGCATCTGAAAGCTGGGTGGAAATGTAGGCCTGTGCCAGCTTTTCAATAACCCCCAGCAGTATGCCCCCGAGAAATGCGCCGGGTATTGAGCCAATGCCTCCGAATACTGCGGCGGTAAAGGCCTTTATGCCGGGCATGGAGCCGGTGGTGGGCATAAGGGTGGGATAGGCGGAGCACAGCAGCACCCCCGCCACCGCCGCAAGGGCAGAGCCTATTGCAAAGGTAACCGAAATGGTGCCATTCACATCTATGCCCATAAGCTGGGCTGCCCCCTTATCCTCGCTGACAGCCCGCATGGCCTTGCCAAGGCGGGTTTTTCTGGTAAGGAATATGAGGGCCAGCATTGTCACAAGGCAGGCCGCCACTGTAACAATGGTAACGCCTGAGATGACCAGCGCCCCGTCAAAAAGCTCCACGGCCTCCAGCTTCACAAGGGAGGGATACACCTTTGGGCTGGAGCCCCATAAAAGCTGGGCGCCGTTTTGCAGAAAGTAGCTTACGCCTATGGCCGTGATAAGCACGGCAAGGGATACGGCGCTGCGGAGGGGCCTGTAGGCAAGACGCTCTATGAGTATGCCAAGGCCCGTGCATACCACCATTGCCACCATGAGGCTCACTAAGGGGGAAAGCCCCCAGCTTGCGGCGGCAAAGTAGGATATATAGCCGCCCACCATTATTATGTCCCCATGGGCAAAGTTGAGCATCTTTGCTATGCCGTATACCATGGTGTAGCCCAGGGCGATCATGGCATATACGCTGCCCAGGCTAACGCCGTTTATAAGGTAGGTCAAAAAAGTCATGGTAGCTCCTTATTGAGTAAAAGGCCATTTTTACGGGGGCGGTCTCAGGCCGCCCCCATATGCATGACCGAAAGGTCAAGGGTAATATATATGGGCTATCAGTTTGCAGAGGTGTAGGCTCCATCTCTGATGACCACTGCCATGGGGGATTTGGAAACCTCGCCGCTTTCATTCCAGGTCATGCCGGAGCCGGTAACGCCGGAGTAGGTGAAATCCCCTGTGAAGGTCTCCACCAGCAGGTCGCACATTTCAGCGGCGGTCATATCCCCGGTAACGCCTGCTGCGGTGCAGGCATTGTATACTGCCCATACGCAGTCGTAGCCATCTGCACCAAACTGATTGGGGGTCTCACCGTATTTCTCCACGTACTTGGAAACGAAGCTGCTTGTGGCCTCATCGGTGGAATCTGCGGAGAAGGGGGTCAGCAGGTATGCGCCCTCTGCAAGGGAGGTATCAAAGCCCTTAAGTGTCAGCAGGCCATCCATGCCATCCACGCCAAAGTAGTTAACGTCGTAATTCATGGCGGCAGCCTGGGTCATGATGAGGCTGATGGGAGTATAGTAGATGGGGAGGAACAGCATATCTGCCCCGGCATCCCTTGCGGCGGTAAGCTGGGAGGAGAAGTCTGTGGCGTTGGCATCGGTGAAGGTGCCGGTGTATACCACGTTAAGGCCACGGGTCTCTGCCTCTGCTGCAAACTTTTCATAGATGCCGGTGGAGTAGGGATCGCCATTGTTGTAGATAACGGCTATTGCAGAGGAAAGGTTATTCTCTGCCATATACTCTGCGGAGGCGCTGCCCTGATTGGGGTCTGAGAAGCACATCTGGAAGGCATTGGTCCTGCCCTCGGTCACAGAGGGGGTGGAGGCTGAGGGGGTCAGCAGAAATACGTTATCATTGGCGGCCTCCGCTGCCACTGCCACGCAGGGGGTGGAGGTAACGGTGCCCAGCAGCACCTGCATGCCCCAGTCCATCAGTGTGCCGTAGGCATTTACCGAGGTCTCAGCATCGTGTGCGTCATCCTGGAAGTTCAGCTCAAACTGCAGGCCGCCCAGTGCATTTACCTCCTCCACGGCGATCTCCATGGAGTTCTTTACGCAGGTGCCGTATATTGCGGCGGGGCCGGTTACGGGGCCGATGCTGCCAAGCTTTACTGGAGCAGAGCCTGTCTCTGCCCCGGCATCTGCCACGGCCTCAGGCTGGGAAGCGCAGCCCACCAGGGCTGCCATGAGCATCATTGCTGCTACTACGAGGGTAAGAAGCTTTTTCATTTGGATTTTACCGTCCTTTTTATAAATTTTGCGGCGGCTTCCCGCCGTATATAACGCCTTTTGCAAAAATAAAAATGCGGCTCGCTGATGGGCGAGCCGCATTGTGATAATCCCGGAATATATCTACGGATCCATGCGTTCTCCTGTCAGCGTACATCCTTGCTGCACGATAATCAGCCCTATCAGGCTGATAAGGCTAATGGATATAATAATGGCAGCAGCGCTGACAGCCTCCGCCATCACAGCGGAAGCAACGCCTGCAAGCAGCATGGCAGCAGCCATGCTCATATGGGCAAATGTATTATGGGAGCGCACAAAGCCGCCGCGGACATTGCTGCCTGTGCAGTTCATAAGCGTGGTATTTGCCATAGCTGTCATGGCCTTGCGCTCCTTTCAAATTTATTGAGGCTTATGATAGCACCATGAATAATATTTGTAAAGCCCCTTTTTAAAAAATTTTATATTATCATAGGCGTCGGCTGCATATGAGTATATTTTTCATCGCTGCGCTTATCCGCCGTATATCGCCCCCGAAAAGCTCCCAGTTTTGCTGACTTTTTGGCGTTCTCATCTCCCTCTTGCCCGAGGTGTCTTTTCTTATTTGAAAAATGCCCTCCCCTGCCCTCGCTTCTCTGCCCCGGTAATTATTCCAAATATACGCATAACTATTCATCCCAATAAAAAATCGCCCGGGAGCAGTTTCCCGGGCGAAGGTGGGTATTGTGTCCTGTTTGGGCTTAGCCAATGGAGCGGGCAGGCAGATAGCCGTAGCAGCCGCACTCATTCACCTTTACCCGCACCCAGTTTGCATTGGAGGTGCCGGAAAGGAGCGTTACCTCAGTGCCTGCAAGGAGGGTATGGGTAACGGGGCTGGAGGTGGAGGGAGCGGAATACAGCACTATGCCGTACAGCGTGTCATAGGTCTCCCCGGCCACCAGGGTGTAGCAGGAATTGTTGTAGATGGGGGTGGAGCAGCTCCAGTTGTAATTGTAGCAGGAGCCGCAGTAGTACTTATCCTTGTAGCAGATGCCGCCATTGGTGTAGCAGCCGTTATCCGTGCACACCAGCACGCCGCAGCTATTGCAGTAATAGCCGGTATTGGTGGGCTTGGAGGGCTTTACGCTGGAGGCGGAAAGGTAGGACTTGTAGCAGTAGCCCACTATGCCGCGGGCGGTGCGTACCTTGTACCAGTTGCCGGATTTGTCAAGGTAGGCCACACGGTCGCCCTTGTTCAGCTCATCCACTACCCTGTAGGCAGTGCCGGGGCCCTTGCGAACGTTCAGCCCGGTGGTGGCATAGTAGTAGCCGCAGGCGGCGGAGCTGTCCTCGATTGCAGCAGAGGAGGAGCCGGCCTTGTACAGCTTAAGATAGCTGGCGCTTGCATAGGCGGTGGAGCCATCGGTGGTGAGCAGCTTATACCAGTTGCCGGATTGGCCGATGCGGGTCACCTGCTGGCCCTTTTCCAGCTCACCCACCTTGGAATACCTGGTGCTGGGGCCGCTGCGAACGTTCAGCCCGGTGGTGGCATAGAAGATATCGCCGCAGTCTGAGCAGACCTTCAGCTTGGAGCCGGATACATAGGAGCTGGAGCCGGTGGAGCTGCTGCTGCTGGCAGAGGTCAGGTAAGTGGAGGATACATAGCCCAGCTCATATTTGCTGAACTGTATCTGAGTCCAGTTGCCTACCACGGTGCCTGTGGCAGTAACGGCATCGCCCTTTTCAAGATAGCCCAGCACGGTATAGTTGGTGCCGGGGCCGCTGCGAACGTTTACCTCGGTCTTGGCATACTTTACCGTGGATGCCCCTGCCATGGGCATAAGGCTCAGAGCCATTGCGAGTACCAGCGCCAGAACCACAGCTCTGGAAAGCTTTCTGTTCATAATATTACCTCCCGGTGTTTACTCGGCGTGAGGTTCCCTCAACGCTGTACCCATATTATAGCCGCATTTTTGCCGCAATAGTAGGCATTTTACAAGAACAATGTGTTAACATTTGTTTAATTTGTGTCCATCTGGAAATCACCTATACCATATGTGGGGGGTAGTCCCTCCCCCGGTGCTTTTCCTGAAGGGATAGGCGTTCTTTCTTTGAAGTGTTCTTTCTTTAAAAGAAAGAACCAAAGAATCGTACTTTCCTTAAAGGATAGATTAGTCAATGCGGAGCATTGACATAGCTCCTTGAAATCATGTGGAAAATCTAAGGATTTTCCACAAGTACCAAAGGATAGGGTTTGGATGATTACAACTAAATACGCTGCTTTACAGCACTTTCCAAAAAGCTCCACGACGGGTGGAGCTTTTTGCGTGGGTGGGGATAGTAAAACAGTATCCAATAGGAATTCCGCTTTTGCCCTGCGGCAAAAGCAGGCCTTTCACCCAATCCCAAAAACAAAAAGCCTCATTCATCATGGGGCTTTTTGTAATGGCGCTGTAAGGCAGCTTATTTAGCTTTTACCCTTATTCTGTGTTACTTTCCTTAAGGGGCATAGCTTGATTTCCCCTCCCGGGCTCTGTTCCCACAGCCCACCCTGGCGGGTACGTCGGCATCGGCGGTAGTAAAAATGCGCTGTAAGGCTGCACGTGTAAGTATGCTGAGCGTAAATATAAGCAGGGATTCGAACCCCCAGCAAGCTCATTTGCTTCCACTAGGCTGCGGCTTGCTCCGCCGCAAGGAGGATGCCCGCCCGTATCCGCTTACACCAGAGGCCCGGTGTATGGGGATGCTGATGCTATATAAGCTCAGCCGTCCAGTTTATGCTCTGTATGCGGGTATCCAGCGTGCGAAGGCTGGCGCAAAGGTCATCCAGCTCCCGGCGCAGCTCTGCCACGGGCACTGTGCTGCGGATAACTATTTCGGAGCGGGTAGCACGGGCTGCGGTGGCGCTGGCCTCTGAAAGGAAGCTCTGCATAATGGCCACCCGCCTTGTAAGCACATCCCGCCGGGCGATGAGGGCAGTAATGCTCTCCCCGTTATCCATAACGGCGGCATTGGTAAGGTTTATGCGGCGGATAAGCTCCTCCAGCCGTTGGGAGGCCCTGTTCAGCTCCTCCAGCAATGCGGTGGGGTCCTCCGCAGGGGCTTCCCCCTCCTGCACACGGGCGTTCATGCAAAGGCGGCTTTCCAGCCTGCTGAGCCGCTGCTGAAGATCTGCACGCTCCAGCAATGCTTCTGCAAGTTTCATAATGAGTATACCTCCATGGGCGTATATTCTTCAGTATCCTATCACAGTGGGCGGGGCCATACAACCCCCTCCCCTGTTGTTACCTGATGAAATCCGTGCGGGCAATCTTGGTTTTAGGCGGCGGTGTCACTCCCGCCTCCCGGCCTGCCCTTATGCAGCCTATGAGCCAGGCAATGTTTTCCCCCAGCAGCGCCATCACGTCCATGCCCTCCCTGTCCTGCCGCACCTCCTCCGGGGTGCTGCCGTGTATCATGGGCCAGTACCTTGAGGTGGCGATGGGCATGGCGGCTATGGCAAAGTATTTATGGAGCTGATCCAGCGTGGCGGTGGAGCCTGCCCTGCGGCAGGAGGCTATGGCGGCCCCCACCTTGCCCTCCATGCGGCGGCCCGCTCCCCAGAACAGCCTGTCCATAAAGGCGGTCACCTGGCCTGAGGCGGCGGCATAATATACCGGGCTGCCCACCACTATGCCATCCACCTGGTCAAGCTGGGCAAGTATATAATTCACCCCGTCCTCATGGCGGCATCTGCCGGTATTGGCGCAGGCCCCGCACCCATTGCAGCCGGGTACTGCCCCCGGCCCCACCTGAACTATCTCCGTAGCTATCCCCCGGCTCTCCAGCACCCGGGCGATTTCGCTGAGGCCGGTATAGGTGCAGCCCTTTTCCCGGGGGCTGCCGTTTATAAGTATGACCTTGGGCATATTTTCATTCCTCCCTGTGTTATATCAATGATTATACCCGGGGCAGCAGAATGGCACAAGCCCTGCCCGCCCCATAAAGGGGGCTTGCTTTTTTCGTAAAGGGGGTGTTATAATGCTGCGGAATCAGATTTCATATTACCGATCAGACACGATACAAGAAGTGCATTTTATGCAAGCTGATACGATACGGATCGCCTGTGCCTCCGTATCGCTTTTTTATGCGTATGCGAAGGCCTGCGCTTTTTTGTTATCTGAAAAAAAACGGAGGTATTTCCCAAACGATGGAGCAGAAAACAAATTCCTTTCTGGAAACGGAAAAAGTAGGCCGCCTTATGGCAAAATACTCGGTGCCCTGCGTAATATCCCTGGTGGCCGGGGCGCTGTACAACATTGTGGATCAGATATTCATCGCCAATGCAAGCTACCTTGGCTCCTATGGCAATGCTGCAAATACCGTGGTATTCCCCCTTACGGTGGTTGCCCTTGCCATTGCGGTAATGATTGGCGATGGCTGCTGCGCCTTTGTGAGCCTGTCCCTCGGGGCAGGAAACACTCAGGATGCCCACAGGAGCATAGGCAGCGCCATAGTGCTGTGCATTGGCTCAAGCCTTGTGCTGATGGGGGCGTATCTTGTATTTATGGAGCCCATACTCACCTTCTTTGGCGGCAGGGTAAACCCCGGCACCTACGCCTGCGCCCGGGAGTATTTCCTCTGGATAGCGCTGGGGCTGCCCTTTTATATGTTTGGCCAGGCCATGAATCCCGTTATCCGCTCGGATGGCAGCCCCCGCTTTGCAATGGCCGCCACCCTTGCAGGCGCCCTTACCAACATAATACTTGACCCCATATTCATCTTTCCCCTTGGCATGGGCATGATGGGTGCAGCCATAGCCACGGTGCTGGGCCAGATAGTCACTGCCGCCATGTCCGCATGGTACCTTATGCACATGAGGGCCGTTGCCCTCCAGCCCTCCAGCTTTATCCCCCGCCGTGCCATTACCCGCCGCTTCCTCACCCTGGGGCTCACCAGCTTTCTTTCCCAGATTTCCCTTGTAATATCCATGGCAGCAGTGCAGAATACCTGCACACGCTACGCCAGGCTGGATGCTGTTTTTTCCCAGCCGGAATACGCCCAGATTCCCCTTGCAGTGCTGGGCATAGTGATGAAATTCTACCAGATAGCCATATCCGTATCCGTAGGGCTTGCGGCAGGCTGCATACCCATTGCGGGCTACAATATGGGCGCCGGCCGCAGGGACAGGGCCCGTGCCCTCTTTACCCGGCTGCTGCTCTTTGAGGCGGCGGTGGGCGGCGCTGCCCTTATACTGGTGGAGCTGTTCCCGGCCCAGCTCATAGGCATATTCGGCGCAGCCCACGAAAGCGCCTATTATACCGCCTTTGCAGTAAGGAGCTTTCGCATATACCTTTGCATGATGGTTTTTTCCACGGTAAACAAGGGCTCCTTCATATACCTTCAGGCCCTTGGCAGGGCCTGGGAATCCACCCTTATCTCCCTCATGCGGGAAATGGTATTCGGCGTGCTGCTGCCTGTGATACTGCCCATTTTCTTCGGGCTGGATGGGCTATTGTATTCCTTCCCCGTTGCAGACCTGCTCACCTTTATCCCCGCCGCCATAATAATACTCAAAACCTACCGGCAGCTTTCCTCCGCCCCCGCCCCCTACCCCGCAGCCTGACATCGGGCCATGGGCAGCCTTGCGTTGTACTTTTTTTTCTTGTTCTTTCTTTAAAAGAAAGAACCAAAGAATATAGTTTGAAAGGATAATATTAAATAAGCCCCTTTACAGCACCTTCCAAAAAGCTCCACAACGGGTGGAGCTTTTTGCGTGGGTGG
>CAYMPG010000018.1:0-36760 GCA_964392455.1 uncultured Clostridium sp.
AACAGCAGCACGTCCTGATGCTTTACATCCCGGAAATACTCTGCCATCGTAAGGCCGGACAGGCCCACCCGCATACGGGCTCCCGGGGGCTCATTCATCTGCCCGTATACCATGGCAGTCTTGCTGATAACGCCGGACTCTGTCATTTCACGATACAGGTCATTGCCCTCACGGGTGCGCTCGCCAACGCCTGTGAATACGGATATGCCGCCATGCTGCTTTGCAACGTTATTTATAAGCTCCATTATGAGCACAGTCTTGCCAACGCCTGCGCCGCCAAAGAGGCCTATCTTTCCGCCCTTTGCATAGGGGCAGATAAGGTCCACCACCTTGATGCCTGTTTCAAGTATCTCAGTGGCAGGCTCCTGATCCTCGTAGCTGGGGGCAGGGCGATGTATCGGCCATTGCTCCTGGGTATTTACGGCAGGGCCGTTATCTATGGGCTGGCCCAGCAGGTTAAACACCCTGCCAAGGCACTCATCCCCCACCGGCACCCGTATGGGGGAGCCGGTATCTATGGCCTCCGCTCCACGCTGAAGGCCGTCAGTGGAGGCCATGGCTATACAGCGCACCACGTTATCGCCTATGTGCTGAGCCACCTCAGCCACTATGCTCCCATCGCCAAAGGGTATCTCAATGGCGCTGAGCAGGGCCGGAAGCTGCTCATCTGCAAAGCGTATATCCAGCACCGGGCCAATGACCTGGGTTACAGTACCGATATGTTTGGACATAGGGTCTACTCCTTTGTCTTGAATTGGGTCAGGCTTCTGCGCCCGCCACTATTTCTGTTATTTCCTGGGTAATTGCTGCCTGCCTTGCCCTGTTATACCTTAGGGTAAGATCGGCTATCATATCATCTGCATTCTGTGTGGCCGCATCCATGGCGGTGCGCCTTGCGGCCTGCTCCGCACATCTGGATTCGCATACGGCGCCGTATATCATGCCGCCAAGATACTCAGGAACTATTGCGGCAAATACCTCCTCTGCCGAGGGCTCGTACACGGTATCCATCCGCTTATGCTCCATGCCATCAGGCTCCGCCTTAAGGGGCAGCACATCAATGGCCGCAGGCTCCTGAGACAGCACCGATACAAAGCCCGTATATATGAGCTTTACGCTATCATACCTGCCTGAGCAGAAGGCCTGAGCCACATCCTTTGCCATGGAAAAGCAATCGCTTACGGTTATTTCCGCAGCTTCGCCATAAGCCTGAGTATGGCAGGGCACATTATGGGAGCGGAAGTATTCCAGCACCCTCTTGCCTATGGGCAGCACTGCGGCTTCCTTTCCCTCCATCTGCTGCTGGCACAGCTTCAGCAGGTTTGCATTATAGCCCCCTGCAAGCCCCCTGTCTCCGCCGATAACTATGAGCAGGGCGGGCTTATCCTCCTGCCCCGCCCTGAGGTAGGGGGAGGTAAAGTCCCGGTTGGTCTGCATTATGTGGGTTATGGTGCTGTGGAGTATTTCAAAATACGGGCGGGAGGCAAGCAGCCGGTTCTGGGCCTGGCGCAGCTTTGAAGCGGCCACCATTTCCATTGCCTTGGTTATCTGCCTTGTGCTTGCCATGCTCCTGATGCGGTTTTTTATATCCTTTGTGGACACGCCTGCCATAGCTTATCCCTCCGCCTTATATCAGGATGCAAACTGGGCTGCAAGCTCTGTAAGTGCGGCCTTTATGGCATTTTCCGCAGCCTCATCCAGCGCTCCGCTCCTGCGTATGGATTCCAGCGCATGGCTGTAATTATCATCCATATGGGCAAACAGCCGCCTTTCAAATTCGCTGATGGCCTCCACCGGTATGCCGTTAAGGTAGCCATTTACCACCCCATAGATTATGCATACCTGATGGGCCACGTCCACAGGCTGATTGTTCCTCTGCTTGAGCACCTCCACTATCCGTGCGCCAAGGGCAAGCCTTGCCTTGGTATCCCCATCCAGATCCGAGCCAAACTGGGCAAAGCTCTGCAGCTCCCTGTACTGGGAATACAGCAGCTTCAGCGAGCCCGATACCTTCTTCATGGCCTTTATCTGGGCATTGCCGCCCACTCTGGATACGGATATGCCGGGGTTTACTGCGGGCATTACGCCTGAATTGAACAGCTCTGACTCCAGGAATATCTGCCCATCCGTAATGGATATAACATTCGTGGGAATATAGGCAGAAACATCCCCCGCCTGGGTTTCGATTATGGGCAGGGCAGTAAGGGAGCCGCCGCCATTTTCAGCATTAAGGTGGGCCGCCCGCTCAAGAAGCCTTGAATGCAGGTAAAAAACATCGCCCGGATACGCCTCACGTCCCGGCGGACGGCGTATCAGCAGGGATATTGCCCTGTATGCCACGGCGTGCTTGGAAAGGTCATCGTATATTACCAGCACATCCTTGCCCTGGGCCATAAAGTATTCGCCCATGGCACAGCCTGCGTATGGGGCAATGTACTGCATGGGAGCAAGCTCAGAGGCAGTGGCGCTTACCACTATGGTGTAATCCATGGCGCCGCCCTGCTCAAGGTTGTTCACTATCTGGGCAACGGTGGAGCGTTTCTGGCCTATGGCCACATATATGCAGATAACGTCCTTGCCCTTTTGATTAAGTATGGTATCGGTGGCAATGGTGGTCTTACCCGTCTGCCGGTCGCCTATTATAAGCTCACGCTGCCCTCTGCCAATGGGTATCATGGAATCTATGGCCTTTATGCCGGTTTGCAGCGGCACGTTTACCGGTTCCCTGTCCACTATGCCGGGAGCGGGGCTTTCAACGGGGCGGAAGCCATCGTTTTCTATGGGGCCCTTGCCGTCTATTGGAGCGCCAAGGGCATTTACCACGCGGCCTATAAGGCCACTGCCCACAGGCACGGATACCACACGGCCGGTACGCTTTACCGTATCCCCTTCCTTGATGCCGCTGTCGTCGCCCAGTATGACCACGGATACGGTATCCTCCTCAAGGTTCTGAGCCATGCCGTATTCCCCGTTTGGAAATTCCACCAGTTCCCCTGCCATGCATCTTGTCAGACCGGAAATACGGGCAATGCCGTCGCCAACTATGATAACGACGCCCGTTTCGCTGTTTTCCAGCCTCGTTTCATAGTTTTTTATCTGCTCTCGTATGATTTTTGTAATTTCTTCTGGTCTAAGTTCCATACTGTCCCTGTCCTCTCATCAGAGTACGGTGTTTTTAAGTATATTCCGGAGCTGATCCAGCCTGTGGCGCACTGTGCCGTCAAGCTGCATTCCCTCAAGCTCCAGGCGTATCCCGCCAAGGCATTCCTCATCCACACGGCATTCAAGCCTTATGCTCTTGCCGGTAACGGCTGAAAGCTTATCCGTAAGCCTTTGCCTCAGCTCATCGGACAGCGGCAGCGCAGTGACCGCCCTTGCGGTCAGTATGCCGTTATCCTTATCGTACTGCCTGGCAAACAGCTCACAGCAGCCCGAAAAATGCCCCATATAGCCCTTTTCGGTAAGTATCCTGAGAAAATTCAATAGATAAGCATGCACCTTGTCGTCAAAGCTATCCTCCAGCACCTTGCAGCGCTCCTGCTTTGGTATGGATGGATTTCCCAGCAGCCTTACAAAATCCGGCTCAGCCTTAAAGCATTCCTTAAGCACGGTAAGCTCTCCCATGAGCTCCTCTGCAAGGCCCTCATCCCTGGCCAGGTCATACAGGGCCTGTCCATAAGCATTGGCAATATCTGTCATAGGGCGTCACCAAGGCTGTCGATAAAGCTGCTGACCAGCTTTTCCTGATCCTCACAGCTCACTTCCCGCTCCACGACCTTTTCCGCAATGGCCATGGCTATGCCGGTTATTTCATCCTTTGCGCCATTCACGGCGTTCTTTCTTTCAAGGGCAATATCTGCGGAAGCCTTTTCCTTCATCTGGGCGGCCTGAGCTCTGGCCTGGCTTATTATCTCCTCAGAGCGGGCCACGGCGTTTTTCTGGGCCTGGGCAAGTATACGGCTGGCCTCGTCCTTGGCCTGCCTTACGCTTTCCTCGTGGCTCTCCTTTATGGCCAGAGCCTCGGCCCTGGCTGCCTGAGCCTGCTCCATCTGCTCATCCGCCGCCTGCCTGCGCTTATCCAGCACAGCCAGCACCTTATTTAAAAAGAACTTTTTGACCACATACATCTGAATGAAAAGGTTGCAGATGACAGCGATCAGCGTGGCGGGCTCCACCGCCACAAGAGACTGATATAAAGTATTCATCCTGCCGCTTCCTTCCCATGTAGTTTGCTGATAATTGAGAAAGGAACAGGCTTTAGCTGAGATAATTCATAAACTGGCCGGGTGCAAAGAATATGAGCAGCAGGCCGGTAACAAAGCCGTATATACCGGTGGTTTCCGACAGGGCTATGCCAAGTATCATGGTGCTGGTAACGTCGCTCTTGCTTTCGGGCTGACGGCCTATTATTTCGCAGGCACGGGCGGCACAGTTGCCTTCACCGATGCCGGGGCCGATACCGGCGATAAGCGCCAGACCTGCGCCTATGGCGCAGCCCGCCAGTGCAATACCCTTTGCCAGAATCTGATAATCGTTCATAAATAGCCTCCTGAATTTAATATTTGTTGCGTTGTGTTGTTTTTATTGTTTATTCAAAGGGCAGCGGGCTAATCCCCGGCCGCCTGTTTGATGAATAGGGTGGTAAGGGTACAGAAGATGAAGGCCTGTATGCAGCCGCCAAACCAGTCAAAGTACGCCCCGGTCACTGCGGGAACGCCTATTGCAAGAAACGGTATCTCCCCAAGGAAGCCGCCCATATTGTGAAGCACGGACAGTATCCCCAATAGCCCTATTATTATGCCGGCTATGAAGAATACCTTTTTGCCCTTCCTTTTTGCTATTATGGCCATGGCTACGCCGCATATAACAAAGGCGCCCGCCATGTATATATTGCTGCCCACTGCGCCAAGCAGAGCATGAGAGGCGGTGGTAAGTGCGCCGTATATGAGGGCGCTTATGACCGTACCCGAAAGGATATTGCCAAAGTGACGGCAGGCCATGCTGATGGGTGTAAAGCACTCAGCCATCACGTTTATGGGCGCAAGTATAAACAGCGGGTCAAGGAAGCCCTTAAGATAGCCGCCTATACCAGACGCTTTTATTTTATGGTACGTAATGATAACAAACACCACCAGCGCCCACCCCAGCTCTGTCATAAGGTCAGCAGTGGGGCTCCAGAAGCCCAGCACGCTTATGGTATTTGATACCACGCTGGTAATAAATATGGTGCCAACAAGGGGGATGTACCTGTCAAACCCCATGCCCATATTATTGTGAACGAACTTTACAAGGCTGGTGACCGCCAGCTCTGCTACGGCCTGCCTGCGGGAAATGCCCGTTACCTTAAGGCCTGAGCCCAGCCATATGCACAGCCCGGATATTATGATCATCACAAGCCAGCTCATGGCCACGGTCTGCGTGAGCCGCACAGTGCCAAGCAGCGGCACATCCTCAAATACCTTAAGGATTTTTGCGCCGTTTATGGAAATATCCATTTCACATCACCTCTCAGATATTTCGAAATAAAAAAGCTAAACCTCAAAGCTCTCAAGATGGTCTTCCTCCTCCTCGGAGGAGGGCTCGGGATTCTTCCTCTCGCTGGGGGCTGTAAGGGTGCCCCTCTTTTGCAGGAAGAATATTATGGCCGTAGGGAACAGCAGCGGCACGGCAGCAGGCAGCACGCTGAGGAAGGGCGCTATAAACGCTGCCACTACCCACCCCGCCTGAAGCAGCAGGCGCAGATTATAGCTTAGCTGCATGCGGGCCTTCATGGCCTTTTTGTCCGTCATTCCGGCGGCCTGCTGCACAGAAAGGCACAGTATCACAAAGCTTATAAGCTCCACCGCCACGCCGCCCAGGGCACTGATAACGGTACGATATGAAAAGCCCATGATATTCAAAGCGTGCAGCAGCAAAAACACCACAAGCTCTATGCTCAGGCACACAAGGGAGCCCAGGGCCATGCGCTTTACTTCTTTTTGAGATGCGGGTTGAAGTTTCATATTAGATAATTCCTTTTTATCAATCGTGTCTGTTAAAGGCCTCAGGCGGCTTTTCCCTGCTGCCAGCCTCCTTTGCTTCCCTGCACAGAGCCCGTATGCAGGAGCGGGCCGTGCTGAAGGAAGTCAACAGGCCCAGTATCCCCATCACTGCCACCAGCCACATACCTGCGCCATACCGGTTTCTCAGCCATGTACCCAATAGCAGAAATGCACAAAGAGGGAATAATACCGACAGGCCAAATTGTATAACCCATAGTATCATCGAGAGGATTTTTGCATTATATTTCATTTATTTACCGAACTATTGCTTTTTATTCAATCAAATACACATCAGATTATTTATGCGTTCTTTACCTTATTTTGTCATAATCGTCGGTCATATTCAATAGGCTTTTGCATATTATCTCCAATTTCCGTCATAAAATATATTTATGCAAGGGCATCCCTCCATCCATTCCCGTAAAGGCAATGTTCCGTTAACGTTAAGAAGTATGCCCGGCTAAATGCCGGGCATACTTCCTGATTGTTTTTTCGTATTTTCTTCAGTGTGCATTTTTAATGTTCTTTATTTTATCGGCGCTGTTTCCCCCCTGGCCGAGGCTTTCTCCGCCTTCCCGGTATGCATATTATACAGCACCAGCGCAAACAGTATCAGCCCGTAGCCTATCAGCTTGAAGGCGCTTATGCTCTCCCCTGCCACGGCTATTCCCAATACGCTTGCAGTAAAGGGATTTACTACGGTGAATACAGCGGCAGTCTCTGCCGGCACATACCTTTGCCCCATCGGCTGAAATGCAAACCCAAAGCAGCTGCACACCAGCACCAGCATCAGCATCATCCCCCACTGGCTTCCGCCCCCGGGGAGAACAAAGCTGCCCATGCAAAGGGAAGCTATCATGCTCAATGTTCCCATTGTGCCAAGCTGTATCATGCCCACGGTAAGGGGATCTGCATCCTGGCTCACCTTCTGGGTGGTCATGATGCACGCAGCGTAGGTCATGGCTGCAAATACTGCAAGCACTATGCCCAGCCCGCCCCCGACGGCCCCGCTTTGGGTAATGGAAAGAAAGCCCACCCCCGTGACCGCAAGCACGGCGCACAGCATGGTCTTCTTCCTAGGCATATGCCCTGTAAGCACTGCGCCATATATCGGCACCAGCACTATGGCCATGTTTTCTATAAGAGAGCACACCCCGGAATCTATCAGCCGCAGGCCGAACATTTCAAAATACCATGCATATGGTATACATTACGCCCAGTATAACGCCGCCACGGAGGCTGCTTTTGCTGCAGGTACGCAGCCTTTTATTGAATACGACTGCCAGTATGAGAAATGACAGCGTAAACCTTACCGCCAGCACGCTCATGGGCTCCATGGTCTGCATGAGGGTCTTGGAAAACAGAAATGAAGTGCCCCTTGCCACAAATACTGCTATCAGCAGCATGCTTGCCTTTGTTTTACTCATATGTATATCCATCCCACAGGCTGAGTATTATTCAGCCCCATAGTTTTTTGCATATATTATTGTACCCGAGAACCCGGCGCAATTCAATCCTTCCCGCCGGTCTGTGCCGCCCTTATGCCTGCATATACACAGTAGAGCCGCATCTATACGGTTTCCTCACAGCCAGGGCATTTTTTATACACAAATAATGTGATTTATGCATTTTACTTATTCGAGCGGCTGTATTATAATTGGCATGGTCTTTGACGCCTTTCCCGTGCATGGCACAGGAAAGCCACATATAAACGCCGTGCCGGCAAGCGTATGCACAGCCCGGCGGTTCCGGAGGAAATATACAATGAATAAGGACCTTACAGTAGGAAAGCCGTCCACGGTGCTGTGGAAATTCTGCCTGCCCCTTTTCGGCAGCATTATCTTTCAGCAGCTCTATAACATTGCGGACAGCTTCGTTGCGGGAAAATTCATAGGCGAGGAAGCCCTTGCGGCCGTAGGCAACAGCTATGAGATCACCCTCGTATTCATAGCCTTTGCCTTTGGGTGCAATATTGGCTGCTCTGTAATAGTATCCCAGCTTTTCGGCGGAAAACAGTATAGCCAGCTTAAAACAGCCGTATATACCACCCTCATATCCGGCGGCGTACTCTGCGCCCTGCTGATGGCAGTAGGCGGCTGCTTTGGCACACAGCTTCTCAGGCTCATCAATACCCCTGAAAACGTGCTGGCGGATTCCAAGCTGTATCTTGATATTTATGTAATGGGCCTGCCCTTTGTGTTTTACTATAATATTGCCACCGGCATATTCTCAGCCCTCGGCGATTCCAAAACGCCCTTCATCTTCCTGGCCTGCTCCTCCCTTGCAAACATCGGGGTGGATATTTTCTTTGTTACCGCCCTTGATATGGGCGTGGCAGGCGTAGCCTGGGCCACCTTCATCTGCCAGGGCATAAGCTGCATAGCGGCGGTGGTATGCGTATTTCTGCGCTTTGCAAAGATACCCACAGAGGAAAAGCCCCAGGCCTTCTCATGGCCGCTGCTTGGCCGCATCGCCACGGTGGCTGTGCCCAGCATTTTGCAGCAGAGCTTTATATCCGTGGGCAATATCATAATCCAGGGCGTTATAAACGGCTTTGGCTCTGCTACCATGGCAGGCTACTCCGCCTCCATAAAGCTCAATAACCTGGTCATCACCTCATTCACTACCCTTGGCAACGGCATCTCCAACTTTACCGCCCAGAACCTTGGCGCACAGAAATACCAGCGCATAGGCGAGGGCTTTAAGGCGGGGCTGAAGCTGGTATGGATACTCAGCATACCCCTTTCCGCCCTTTACTTACTTGCAGGCAGGGAGCTTGTGTACATATTCCTGGATTCCCCCTCTGCAACGGCACTGGAGGTGGGCATAGAGATACTGCGTATACTTTCCCCATTCTACTGCATCTGCTCTGCAAAGCTGGTGGCAGATGGGGTGCTGCGGGGCTCAGGCAAGATGAATCAGTTTATGACAGCCACATTTGTGGACCTTGCCCTCCGTGTAATCCTTGCCATAGTACTTTCCCGCCCCTTTGGCAGCACCGGCATATGGCTTGCATGGCCCATCGGGTGGACTGTGGCCACAGCCCTCTCTGTCACATTCTATAAAAATATAAAGTGGGAAAAGGCCGCCTGATACACGGCGCTCACATTGCTTATATCTATGAAAAAAGTGGCATTAAGCCACTTTTTTCAGCTTTACGAGGGGGTATCTTTTCATTCGTCTGTACCCGGTACACCGTAAAAAAACGAATATCAAAATCCTCCGTAAACGGTCTGCCGCTCCCACATGTCCGCCACCAGAGCACCATCATGATTCCGGCATCCTTTCTCCCCGGCCACGGTGCTGCGAACCTGTCCGTAATGTGCCGAAATATGTTGAAAAGCTGTTCCCTAAGATTTATACTGTATGTGGGAGGAGTATGTGCAGCCCCAGGCAGGCCCACGTAAAACGGGGCTTTGCCTTTCTGACAGATAGGCTGTTGTTTTCCCCCGGCATAAAGTCGGCCCGCTATGGATTGTGAAAAAAATTTCATTTTCTTTCTGCGCTGGCCATGAAGCTATGCCGTCCCATTGCAAAAAGCGGAACATTGTGCTGATGACTATCCCCATCTGCATCATTTTCCCCATAAAACAACAGGAGAATCACAATCATGCTGACAGTTTTGCGTCAGGAGGAGAAGTACCCCCTGAACCTTCAGGAGGCAATTCAGTTTTCCCATCGCTTCTCCCAGCTCCTTATGCCGGATCCATACTCCACAGAGGGCAGCTATATGGTGCGCTCCCTTTATTTTGATACGCTGGAGGACAGGGACTTTTTCAATAAAACAAATGAGCAGTACAACCGCCATAAGATACGGCTCAGGATATATTCCCCGGATGACCAGCAAGCCAAGCTGGAAATGAAGCAGAAAAGCGGCTCATATCAGCGAAAGCGCTCCCTCTCCATATCCAGAGCGGACGCCCTTAAGCTGATAGATGGCGACTACTCCGCGCTGCTTAATTATAATGAAGCATTTGCCGCAGAGCTTTTCGCCATAATGTCCATGGAGGGCTACCGGCCCAAGTCCATAGTGGAATATCAGCGGCGTGCCTTCATGACAAAGGAAAACAATATCCGCCTTACCTTTGATTCCCACATCTTCGCCACCGAAAGCTCCATGGAGCTGTTTCACCCTAGCCTGCCCATGTACCCCGTATTTGATATGGATAAGGTAATATTCGAGGTGAAATACGACAGGTTTATGCTGGGCTATATTTCAGACATAATCTCGTCGGTAGACCGGCGCAGTATTTCCTCAAGCAAATACTGCCTGAGCCGATCCATCGGCTACCCGCTGCACATATAACAAATTATTAGGCCAAGGAGAAGCAATACATACCATGAAACAATACCTTTACGAGCTCATAAGCAGCTCCGGCGATCTCAGCGCAGAGGATATCATTATCCGCATAGTCGTATCCGCCTTGCTGGGCGGGGCCATATTCCTTTCATACTGGATTACCCACTCCGGCACCATATACAGCCGGAAATTCAATATCACCCTCCTTACCCTTACCATACTCACTGCTACAGTGATGACGGTAATAGGCAATAATATCGCCCTGAGCCTCGGCATGGTAGGTGCATTGTCCATCATCCGCTTCCGCACCTCCATAAAGGACAGCCGGGATACCATATATATCTTCTGGACTATCATCGTGGGCATATGCTGCGGCGTAGGAGATTACCTTGTGGCAGGCGTGGGCAGCGCAATGGTATTTCTGGTACTGCTGCTGTTTGGCAGGGTACGCAGCGATAACCGTATGCTGCTGATAATCCGTGCCCAGCGTGACCGGGAGGACGATATCCGCAGGCTCCTTTTTGCCTACTTTAAAACTCCCCCTGTCATAAAGGCCCAGAATACCACCGAAACCACCGCAGAATTCATCTACGAGGTCAATCGCAAGATGCTTGCGGTAGCCCAGAAGCATCAGGCCGTAGCCGCAGATGGCAGCAAGCCCTCCCTGAATGACCAGCTCTATGCCCTGGGCGGCGTACACTACGTAAACCTTGTGGTACAGAGCGACGAGATAAGCTGATAAAAAGGAGCACTATATGAAATATCGGCTCATAAGCTTGGCCGCCATAGCGCTGATAATAGGGGCAGTATTTGCGGCTCAGGATTTTGAGCCGCCAAATGTGCGCTACCATCAGCATCTGGAGGAGCCGGGCTATACCCCCTGTGATGGGCATGGGGATGAGGTATTCTGCTCCCATCTGCCCCTTGTAATGATAGAGACCGGCGGGCAGACCATTCCGGGCAGGGTGCAGTTTGCAGAGGATGGCTCAGGCGCCATTGAGGATTCATTTGGGGAATCATTGTACTCCGTTGCAGAGGATGGGCAGGAGACCATACGGGTGCAGGTAAGCGTTATAGACAACCCTGAGGGCAATAACCACCTGACCGATGGGCCGGATTTTACCACCGCATCGGATTTTCGCATCCGTGGCCATGCCTCAAGGCGCTTCGAAAAGGCTTCCTATCTGCTGAAATATGTGGATGACGAGGGGCTGCCCACCGATATATCCGTAATGGGCATGGGCGCTCACAATAAATGGGTACTCCACGGGCCCTGCCTTGACAAAACCCTTATCCGCAACTATATCTGCTACAACTGGGCAGGCTCCATAATGGAATACGCCCCAAATGTGCGCTTCTGCGAGGTATTTCTGGATGGAGAATATCAGGGCCTCTACCTGATGACAGAATCCATCGACAATGGAAAAGACTGCCGCCTGGAGCTGAAGCGGGATGAAATGGGCATTACCGCCACCGGATACCTGCTGAGGATAGACCGTACTACCGATGCAGACCTGGGGCAAACCTACGACATATATTCCTACATGGAGCGTATGCTGGACATACCCGAAAATATCCAGATACAGTATCCGGGACAGACCACCCTCACTCCGGAGCTTGCCCGGGATATTGAGCAGGACTTTGCTGCATTTGAAAAATGCATCTACTCCTACGATTTTAATAACGAGGACTACGGCTATAAAAACTGGATAGACGTGGATAACTTTGTGGATTATTTCATCATCAACGAGTTTACCCTGAATAACGACGCAGGCCAGTATTCCACCTACATCTACAAGGATGTCAGCGGCAAATACAAGTTGTGCGTATGGGATTTTAACAACGCCTACGATAACTTCCCGGATGATGAAATGAATATACATGGCTATTGCCTTGTGGACAGGGCAATATACTCCATGCTGTTCCGTGATGAAGAATTCGTATCAAGGGTGATAGAGCGCTATCAGACCCTGAGAAAGGGCGTACTGAGCGACGAAAGCCTGAATACCTACATTGACGAAACCGTGGCCTGGCTTGGCCCCGCCATAGAGCGCAACAGAGAGCGCTGGGAAACAAACATAACCACCTGGAGCCCCCTTAAGCCCATAAGCCGCAATGTATACTCACATGCCGCGGCGCTGATGCAGCTTAAGAGCACCCTGTCGGAGCGCACAGCCTGGCTGGATGAAAACATTCAGCTACTGAGGCGCTATTCCAGCGAATCCAGAAACAAGGCCTATTTGCACGAATAAGCCCCGCCGTAAGGAGAGCCGATGAAGAAATACATCATTACCGTCACCTGCCTGATATTGGCCGTTCTCCTGCTGGATATGGCCTATTACCGGCTGGGGCTGTATATCCCCACCACCCACGATGACATTCAGGTATGGGCAAAAACAGAGGGAAATCAGATACTTGTAGATAAAGGGCAGGGCTATGAGCCCTTCACCATACGGGGCGTGGATATGGGCGTAGGCATACCCGGCTACTGGGCAACGGACTACGCCATATCCAAGCAGACCTATCTGCGCTGGTTCCAGCAGATACAGGACATGGGCGCAAATACCATCCGTATCTACACCATACTCCACGATGACTTTTACAATGCCTTTTACGAATACAATAAGGATAATGAAAATCCGCTCTTTCTGCTGCACGGTCTCTGGGTGAATGACTATGCGCTGAATTCCCACATGGATGCCTTTGATGAGGAATTCCTCGGCGCCCTCCTTAAGGACAGCAAGGCCATGATAGACGTGCTGCACGGAAACCGCAAGCTGAACGAAAAGGGAGATAAGGGCACCGGCACCTACACAAAGGACGTGAGCAAATGGGTGCTGGGGTATCTGCCCGGCGTGGAATGGGAGGTCAGCAACGTGGTATACACGGAGCAGATGAATCCCGACAAAAGCCAGTATCAGGGCGAGTATTTCTGCACCACAGAGGACGCCTCCCCATATGAGGCAATGCTTGCCCAGCTTGGGGATGAGATAGTTCGCTACGAAACCGAGCGGTACGGTCAGCAAAGGCTCGTGGGCTTTTCAAACTGGCCTGCGACAGACCCCTTTGTATACCCCACCACCGTATCCCTTTACCGGTATAAGCTGGCCTGCATAGACGTGGAGCATATAAAGACCACCGAAAGCTATAAATCCGGCCAGTTCGCATCCTATCACGTATATACCTACTATCCCGATTATCTTCAGAGTATACGGGAAACAAAGGATCTGCCCCAGAGCGAGATAGACCTTCGCATGGGCGCAGCCAAGCGAAAAATTATAGACTACCGTCTTTCCCTTATGGACCGTCCCTCTGCGCTGGAGCTATTGAAGGATTCTGACTTTAAAGACCCTGCCGGCAGGATAAATACCTACTATACCTACCTTAAGCTGCTGGCGGATCACCATACCATGCCTGTGATAATCTCGGAATTTGGCATCACCACCGGCCGCGGCATGGCCCAGCGCGATGTAAATACCCACAGAAATCAGGGCCAGATGAATGAGCAGGCCCAGGGTAACGCCCTTGTAAAGGACTGGCAGGATATTATGGATGCAGGCTGCGCCGGCGGCTGCGTATTCTCCTGGCAGGATGAATGGTTTAAGCGCACCTGGAATACATTCCCTCTGGTTGACCTTAAGCGCAATCCCTACTGGAGCGATTATCAGACCAATGAGCAGTACTTTGGCCTGCTGACCTTTGACCCGGGAGAGGGCCAGAGCATATGCTATGTGGATGGCGACCGGGATGACTGGAGCGAGCAGGATATGGTCTGCTCTGATGGGGACTATGCGCTTTACATGAAATACGATGAGCGGTTCATGTACTTTATGATAAGCGGCGAAAGCGTTTCCCTGGCCACCCCCATTTACCTGCCCATAGACGTAACGCCTAAAACCGGCAGCAGCCGGTGTACTGAGCCTGAGCTGGAGTTTTCAGAGGATGCGGATTTCATCATCCAGCTGAACGGCCGCAGCGAAAGCCGTCTGCTGGTGCAGCAGCGCTATGATTCCCTCAGCGCCACCTACTCTCAGGAGTATTACAATCAGGATGCCTACGTTGCTCCTCCTGAAAAGGATGACCCAACCTTCGTGCCGGTAAAGCTGCCCCTCACCCTTAAGGCCGTGCTGCCAAATGCAGACAAGACCCTGCCTTCAGGCGAATACTACGAAAGCGGCAAGCTGACCTACGGCAATGCAAACCCCTCCGCCGCCACCTTTAACTCCCTTGCGGACTTCTGTGCAGGCGAGGATTTCATCGAGATACGTATCCCCTGGCAGCTTCTTAACTTTGCTGACCCCACCACCATGCGTATCCATGACGACTACTATGAGCGCTACGGCGTAGAGTATCTTTCCATCGACTCCATCCGTGTAGGCGTGGGCAATGGAGATAAAACCATTCAAATGGCTGACTACACCATGAGTCCCCTCGGGGAACACCCAAAATACCACGAAAGGCTGAAAAAGTCCTATTATATTCTGCAGGCCCTGTGGACCGCTGAGGAACAAAACGCAGGATAGGCGCTGCACAGGTGCCATTCTGCTGAAAGATTTTAGAGAAGGGGGAATTATTATGACGATTATCATCCGGGTGTATATCCTGATATGCATTTCCCTGCTGCTGTTTGACATATTCTTTCTGGTTTTTAAAAACAGGAAGAATATTGCAGCGTATCACCCCAATCAGGCCCTGGAGAAAAAATACAGGAGGAGATCTTGCTGCACAGGAAAAGCGGTGCATTTTCCCCTGCCTTTGCAGATTCTCTTTACCGTGACCTTTCCAAAACCAGAAACCTGCTGACGCTGCAAAATATGCTCGAAGCCGCTCCTGAATCCCAGGAATGGTTCCGGCCATATGTATTTGCCCAGATTCAGCGGTACAAGGAAAAGGATGACTCTGAGCAGGCCTATTATACATACGTGGTCTCCACGTTTGATTTCAGCCGGGAAAAGCCCTCTGCGGATTTTCTGAATACCCTGATGAGCTTTCTTGACAGCGAATCGCTCTACACCTTTTCCAATACCATGATATGCCTGTATGCCATAGGCCAGACGGCGCCGCTTATGTACGCCATGGATAAGGTAAATGAGCGCACCGGCTTCTACCACAAAAAGCTGCTGGTGGATGGGCTGCTTTCCGCCCGTACCGATGGAAATGAATTCAACGACAGCCTGCTGGATAAATTCCACAGCTACAAGCCTGAGATGCAGGACTGCCTGCTGGATTATTTCCGCATGAGCAATTACGATGCAGCAGAGCTGTGCATGGGCATACTCAGAGACGGAAAGGCCGCCTCTCAGGTTGGTTATTCCGCAATGCGCTACTTTGCAAAGCATCCCACCCAGGAATCCCGGGAGTACTTCCTTGAGGTATTGTCAGATGATTCCGCTCCATGGGTGCCGCAGCTTCTTTCCATACAGGCCCTGCGGCAGTATGACGACCCGGCAGTGTATAATGCCATCATGAAAAAGACTACCAGCCCCAACTGGCACGTTCGCATAAATGCGGTGGAGTATATGCACAGCAGGGGGCTCAGCAGGGAGCAGATATACGATATACTTTGCCAGCGTGACCGCTATGCCAATGATTCTCTCCTTTATCAATACCGCAATGATACCGAGATGACCCGTTACATCGCCGATACCATTCAGCAGCTGGAAGAACAGGCCAAGGCCACAGCGCCCGGCTCCGATATTGACCCCCTGTGCGGCACAGCGCCCACCGTCATAGCTTAAGAGGAGGTGCCATATGCTTGATTTTATGCGTAGCGTCTTCACTGTGGATACGGTAAAGCAGATACTTTTCGTGGTAGAGATATTCTTCGTGCTGTATCTTGCGGGGTATTCCACGTTTCTGTTTGCATCTGTGATAGTTGGCAGCAATCAGCTCTTTACAGACATTAAAAAGCGTCAGCTCCACAACGCCATACACCATGACTATTACGTTCCCATAAGCATCATAGTGCCCGCCTACAATGAGGAGGTCACCATCGCCCAGACGGTGCAGTCGCTGCTGAAGCTGGACTATCGCAATTATGAGATCATCGTGGTAAATGACGGCTCAAAGGACAATACCTCAGAGCTGTTGATAAGCACCTTTGACCTTCATCAGGTGCAGCGCCCAATACGGCGCCAGGTAGCCTGCAAGGATGTGATCTCGGTTTACGAAGGCACCCATGAGAGCGGCGTTTCCATTACCCTCATCAATAAGGAAAACGGCGGCAAGGCAGACAGCATCAATATGGGCATAAATGCTGCAAGGTTCCCTTACTTCGTATGCATGGATGCGGACTCCATCCTGCAAAGGGATTCCCTCACAAAAATCGCCATCCCCGTGCTGGAAAATCAGAATGTTATCGCCGTGGGCAGCATGATACGCATCTCAAATGACAGCGTATTCAAGGATGGGCAGCTCGTTCAGCTTCGGCTGCCCCGTAAGCTGATAGTGGCATTTCAGGTGCTGGAGTACGAGCGCTCCTTCCTTGCTTCCCGGATACTGCTGGATAAGTTCAATGCCAATCTTATCATTTCCGGCGCATTTGGCCTGTTCCGCAAGGATGCCGTAATAAGCGTGGGCGGCTATCAGGTGGGCTCAATGGGCGAGGATATGGAGCTGATAGTAAAGCTCCACGCCTACTATCGCTCAAATAAGCTGCCCTATTCCATAAAATACGCCTACGATGCAGTCTGCTGGACTCAGGCGCCTGAGCGGCTGCGGGATCTGCTCAAGCAGCGTAAGCGCTGGCACATTGGCCTTATGCAGAGCATGGTTCGTCACTCCAGCCTTATCACGCTGGGCAGCTACATATACTATCTCCTCTATGAGCTGCTGTCCCCCGTGATAGAGCTTATCGGCATACTGGTAACGATACTTGCGTACTGCTTCGGCCTGCTCAATACCAGATACATGATACTGCTGTTCCTGGTATATGCGCTGTTTGGCTCCATGCTTACCATCATCTCCTTCCTGGCACGCAATTTCCTCAGCGAAGTCAGAGTTAAGGCAGTGGATGTAATAAAGGCATTCCTTATCTGCATACCGGAAAACATCCTGTTCCGCTTCATGCTCGCATGGACTCGCCTGCTTTCCATCCTTTTCTACCGCGGCAAAAAGACCAGGTGGGGCTCCATCAAGCGGTATACCATCGACTATGACAGCAACAAGGCCGCTGCTGACAGCCCCGAGGCTGCCGATAACAGCGCATCCCTTTAGCCGGATACAGATTCCTGCACAATCCTGAGCCAACTGCCCTGACATGGGGTAGTTGGCTCTTTTGTTTTACTTAAGAGCGCCGCTGTCATTTACATTTTATAAGCGGGTGCGGCCGCTTTTTTCACCATTTAATGGCATATGAATTCACAATTTCATGGTATAATCCACATAAATGAAGCCCCGGCCCTTCCACCGGCCCCACAGTATGACCTTTTCAGGAGGACTTTATGGCCCAGTATACAAAGAAAGCGATTCTCCAGACCTTTCAGGATATGCTTGAGAAAATGCCATTCGATAAGATTACCGTTTCCGCCATCGTGGCAAAGTGCGAAATAAGCTCAAATACCTTTTACTACCACTTTCAGGACATATACGATCTGCTGGATACCTGGCTGCTTATCAGGAAGGAAAGCTATATGTCCACCATCTCCCCCGAAAGCCGCTGGCAGGATATAACAAAGACGCTGCTGCTTGACCTGAAGGCCCATTCTGAGCTGGTGTATCATCTGTTTAACTCCATTTCAAGGGAACGGCTGGAGCGAAGCGTATTCGATTCCACGGACGATACCTTCTATCAGCTGGTATGCCATAAAACGGCCGGCGTAGCCATTCCGGAGCAGGAGCTGCGGGCCATTGCAGAATACAACAGCTATTCCTTCCTTGGGTTCCTGCTGAAATTTCTCTGGAATGACATGAATAGCGATATTGATGCGGGCATAGATAAAATAGGCTTTATTTTTGAAAGCAACATACAGTGGCTTAAGGAAAAATACAAATAGGCATCCATTTTTAGTACACTTTTGGATTTTTCCTCAAAAACTGATGAAATTTTGCGGATTCTCCCAATTTGGGAGAATCCGCTTTTTTTATGAATTCTATTCGCCGCTGAATATCGTTAGACTTTTATCTCAAGGGGGGAGCAAGCCCTCCCACTCCATCGAAAGAAGGAATAAAGCAATGAATAAAGATGTCTTTACCTCTGAATCCATAACCTGTGGGCATCCGGATAAGGTATGCGACCAGATAGCCGACCGTATACTGGATTGCCTGCTGGAGCGGGATCCCCATTCCAGAGTTGCCTGCGAGGTCACCTGCGCCGTCAATTCGGTTCACATATTTGGCGAGGTCACCACTACCGCTTCCATAGACTACGAGGCTGAGACACGCAGGGTGATACGGGAGATCGGCTATACCACCCCCGGCCTGGGCTTTGATGCTGAGACCTGCAGCATACGGGTGGAGCTGCATGAGCAATCGCCGGATATTGCAAGGGGCATAGACCGCCGTGCAGAATCCGAGCTCCTCAGCAGCGGCGCAGGAGACCAGGGAATGATGTTTGGCTATGCGTGCAGGGAAACGCCCAGCCTTATGCCGCTGCCCATAGAGCTGGCCCACTCCCTGGCAAAGCGGCTGGAGCAGGTGCGCCGGCTCAATGAGCTGGATTACCTCCTCCCGGATGGAAAGACGCAGGTCACCGTAGAGTATCAGCATGGCCTGCCAAAGCGTATCTCCTCCGTAATAGTATCCACCCAGCACCGTGACAGCGTGGAAACAGGCGCGCTGCGCTCGGATATTCTGGGCCACGTTATACTGCCCACCCTGCCAAAGAGGCTGGTGGATAAGGATACGCAGTTCTTTATCAACCCCACCGGCCGCTTTGTGATCGGCGGCCCGGCAGCAGATTCCGGCCTTACCGGCAGGAAGCTGATTGCAGATACCTATGGCGGCTTTTCCAGGCACGGGGGCGGCGCATTCTCCGGCAAGGATGCCTCAAAGGTGGACCGCAGCGGCGCTTACCTTGCAAGATACATTGCAAAAAACATCGTTGCCTCAAATCTGGCCGACCGGTGCGAGGTGCAGCTTGGGTATGCCATTGGCCTTTCTGAGCCGGTCTCCTTCATGATAGATACCTTCGGCACAGAGCGCGCCGAAAAAGGCCGGATATACGATGCCGTGCTTAGCAGCGTGGATATGCGGCCCATGGCCATCATTCAAAAATTCGGCCTGACAAGGCCCATATTCTCCCGCGTAGCCTGCTACGGTCACTTTGGCAGCAATGCAGCGGATATGCCCTGGGAGCAAACAGACCTTACCCTGGCCATATAGCTTATCCATACAAAGCGCCCTGCGGCGCAGCAGGATCATGGCCTGGGCAACAAAGGAAGCAGTATGCAGAAAAAACGCCTTAATAAGAAAAATATACTGACCATACCGAACCTGCTGAGCCTGATTCGTATTCTTCTGATACCGTTCATTATCAGGCTGTACTGCGTGGATATGGCATACACCCAGGCGGTAATGCTCATTGCCGTCTCCGCCCTTACAGACCTTATGGATGGCAGGATAGCCCGAAGGTTCAATATGGTCTCCGATGTTGGCAAGATACTTGACCCTGTGGCAGATAAGCTGACCCAGGCTTCCCTCGTTATTTGCCTCATCTCCAGATATCCGCAGATGTGGGGCCTGCTTGCGCTCTTTGCCGTAAAGGAGGGCATGATGCTCCTCTGGGGGTATTTAACGCTGAAGCACACTGATACCGTGAACAGCGCAAAGTGGTATGGCAAGCTCAGCACAGTAGTTCTTTACGCCGTAATGATGACCCTTATGCTCCTTATCCATATCCCGGTAAGCGCTGCAAATGGGCTTATGCTGCTGTGCGCCGGCGTTATGCTGCTTTCCCTTGTGATGTACGCAAGGTTTTACAATGCGATTCTCAGGCAATCCCCGGCCGGCGGTGCATACCAAAAGGCGCTCCGTGCCATAAGAACCGTTTTTCTCGCCCTCATATGGGGAGCCATAATCATAGCCTGCCTGACCCACCTTGATGCCTTTTCCGCTGAGGGCATCGCAAACTTCACCCCTGAAGACCCATGGCTTGCGGCAGTGGTCATGCTGGCCCTGTTTGCCCTCAAGAGCCTGAGCGTTGTGGTCTATTGCGGCCTTCTTTACGGGGCAAGCGGCATACTCTTTCCGCTGCCGGTTGCAATAGCTGTGAATATGCTGGGCTCCCTCATCATGGTTTCTATCCCTTACCTGATAGGGCGCAGGGCCGGAGCCTCCGCAGTAGAGGCCATACGCATACGCTATCCCCGAACCGAAAGGCTATACGCCCAGCGTCAAAAAAACGATTTTTTCTTTTCCTTTGCCGCTCGCATGGCGGGGCTGCCCTGCGATGTTGTAAGCCTGTATATTGGGGCAATAAACGTGGGGTATGCAAAGTATCTTTCCGGCAGCCTGCTGGGGCTGCTGCCACCCATGGTCACGTTCCCGGTAATGGGCATGAGCGTGCAGGATGTGGGCTCTCCAGAGTTTATGATTGCGCTTGGCGTGGAGGCCGGTTATCTTTTGCTCTCCGCCCTCATCCTTGCGCTGCGCCGCAGAAAGGCCAGCCCGCAGGATGCCATTAATACAAACGACATTTCATAGTTTCCAAAGGAGGTGAATTGCAATTATCCAGCTAAAGGATATCCGCAAGAGCTACGGATCTGGCAGGAACCGCATGAAGGTACTTAAGGGCATTGACCTTTCCTTCCGTGAAAGTGAATTCGTGGCCATACTCGGGCCATCAGGTTCCGGAAAAACCACCCTGCTCAATGTGATCGGCGGCCTGGACCATTACGATTCCGGTGACCTTATCATAGACAATATCTCCACCAAAGGCTATTCATCCAGAGACTGGGATTCCTATAGAAACCACTCCATCGGCTTCATATTCCAAAGCTACAACCTGATACAGCATCAGAGCGTGCTGTCAAATGTGGAAATGGCCCTTACCATCTCCGGCATTTCAGGCAAGGAGCGAAGGGATATGGCCGCCCGTGCACTGGAGCAGGTGGGCCTGGGTGCCCAGCTTGCAAAGCGCCCCAATCAGCTTTCCGGCGGCCAGATGCAGCGCGTGGCCATTGCCCGGGCGCTGGTAAACGACCCAAAGGTGGTTCTCGCAGATGAACCCACCGGCGCACTGGACAGCAAAACCAGTATTCAGGTCATGGAGCTGCTGAAGGAAGTGGCCAGGGACAGGCTCATCATTATGGTCACCCATAATCCCGAGCTGGCCCACCAGTATGCCACCCGCATCATTACCCTTAAGGATGGGGAAATCATAAGCGATACCGACCCATATATCCCACCAGACCAGCCCTGTGAAACCATCAGCGCAAACATGGGCCATGCATCCATGAATGTTTTCACTGCTCTGTGGCTGAGCTTTAATAACCTGTGGACAAAGCGCTCCCGCACCATACTCACGGCCTTTGCAGGCTCCATAGGCATAATAGGCATTGCCCTTATTGCGGCCCTTTCCTCAGGCGTGGATGATTACATCTACAAGCAGGAGGCAAACATGGCCTACCAATACCCGCTGCTGGTGGAAACGCTCAATATGAATGTTTCCTCCATGCTCTCTGACCTTACCGGGGAATTGACCGGCGCCGGTACGGAGCACGTGGAGGTGATTGGGTTTTTAGATAAGCTGTTTGCCATGCTGGATACCAATGACCTGGAGCAGCTCAAGGCGTATCTGGAGCAGGAGGAGCATGATGTTTCCCAGTATGGCACGGTAGAGTACGTTTACAATATCCAGCCGCAGATATATGTGGAATACGGTAGCTCCTTCAAGCGGGTCTGCCCCGACTCCACGCTGGATTCCCTGGGCATACCCCTCTCCTCCATCGATACGTCGCTTATATCCTCCACCGTCAGCACCAATATGTTTTCCTGTATGCCCCAGGAGCAGAGCCTTTATCTTGACCGTTACGACGTAAAGGCGGGCCGCTGGTCCATGAACAGCAATGAGTGCATACTCGTCCTTACCAGCGAAGGGAAGATAAGCGACTATCTTCTCTATGTGCTTGGCATGAGAGACCCGGGCAAGGTAGACAGCTTTATCCGCTCATTTATCAGCGGCTCCCATGTGAAAACGGAGAACCTTGCCGGCCTCAGCTTTGAATATGACGAATTCCTCGGTATTCAGTTCAAGCGGGTCAATCGATGCGACACCTACACCTATGATAGCGAATACGCTGTCTGGCGCGACCGCATGGACGATACGGACTATATGGGGAACCTGCTTGCCGATGGAGATACCCTTACCATCGTCGGCGTTGTACAGCCCAAGAAGGAATACGGCCTGGGCGTGCTGAAGGCAGGCATCGCCTATCCCTTCTCCCTCATTGAAAAGACCATACAGGATGCTGCCGCAAGCGATATCGTTACCGCCCAGCTTAAGAGCCCGGATATAAATATCTTCACCGGCACCCCCTTTGATGAAAACGGCACCGCCCGTGAGCTTGACCCTGCATCCATGGTAAATGTGGATGTTGATGCGCTGAAAAGTGCCATTCTTATCGACCAGGAGCTTTTGCAGTCTTACTTTTTAGCCGGTGCCGACCTGGACAGCATGCAGATAACCGTGCCGGATATGAAGCTATCCTCCCTGATAGATATTGGAGAGATCGGCAGGGTGATACGCAACCAGCTTCTGTCAGACCTTCCCACCCTTATAAGCGACATTCAGCTATCCTCCCAGGAGCTGACGGGGCTGATGGAGGATATTCTATCTGACTACACCAGCTACCTTAAGGAGAATGGCTATCTGGAAATAGACCAGCTTGCAGACCTTCTTGAAGCCTACTTTGCCTCAGATGATTTTCATGCTGTAATCAACGGCTGGCTCCAAAGCATCGATCCTGACAACCAGGACGAGGGCTATCTGCCCGGCAAAATCGATGAGCTGTCCGATCTGATACTGCAAAGCCTGAATGACTATCTGCAGGCCCAGAATGTGCCCGGCTTTCCCTACCTTGAGCGCACCCTTAAGGAATACATTGCAACGGGCCGCTGGGAGGCCATCGTGCAGACAAGAATGGAGGGGATACTGTCCCTTGAGCAATTGGAAGCAAGGCTGAATGACTATGTGGAGAATACCCTCCGCCCTCTGGTGGAAAGGGAGATAGCCCGCTCCATACAGCAGCTCAAAGGACAGATAGATGAGCTTACCGCCTCCATAACCAATCAGGTGCAGGCCGCTGTAGCCTCAAGCATCAAAAACGGCTTTGCCGCCGTGCTCAGCCACGCAGAGGAATGTATCTCGCTGGACACGGAGCAGTTTTTAAAGGCCTTTTCCATGAAGCTGGGTACCAAGGAGCTATCGGATATTCTGCTTTCCCTTACCAGCTTTTCAAAGGTAACGCTATCCAAAAACTTGCAGGAGCTGGGCTACGTGGAAAGCTCCCACCCCAAGAGTATTCAGATATATCTGCACGATTTTGAGAGCAAGGATGCTGTAATTGCCACGCTGGAGCAGTACAACCGGCAAATGGAGCTTCTCGGGAAAAGCGAGGATACCATCTCCTATACGGATACCCTTGGCACGGTAATGAGTACGGTAATGCGTATAATCACCATCATCACCAGCGCCCTTATAGCCACTGTAGCCGTTTCCCTGGTGGTTTCCTCCATTATGATAGGCGTTATAACCTACATAAGCGTGCTGGAGCGCCGCAAGGAGATAGGTATTCTTCGGGCAATGGGCGCCTCAAAGCACAATATTTCCCAGATATTCAATGCGGAGACCTTTATTACCGGGCTCATCTCCGGCTGCATGGGCGTTGGCCTTGGATATGCGCTGCTCATTCCCTTAAATGCATTCCTGCGCCGCGCAACGCAGATACATGACATATATGCATACCTGCCCGGCAAATACGCAATGCTGCTCATAATCATCAGCGTTGTATTGACCACCATAGGCGGTATCGTCCCCTCAAAAAATGCATCCAGGAGCGACCCTGTGGAAGCCCTGCGTACAGAATAAGCTATCGGAGGAACAATTATGCACTCCCACTTCATTTTATCCTGTGAATCAACGGTGGATCTGCCCTACTCATATGTGAGCGGCCGTAATATACCGGTGCTGTTCTATTCCTACTCGGTGGAGGGCACAGAATATCCCGATGATATGGGCAGAGACCCTGATGCCCTGCCAATGTTTTACGGCTTTCTTGAGGCCGGGAAAATACCCTCCACCTCCCAGCTCAATGCCTTCCAGTATGAAGAATTCTTTGACGGGCTCCTTAAAAAGGGAGACCTGCTGCATATCACATTTGGCTCCGGCATGACCCCATCCGTGCAGAACGCATTGGCAGCAGCAAAGGCGCTTGGGCAAAAATACCCTGAGCGCAGGATAATGGTCGTCGATTCCCTTTGCAGCTCCACAGGCTACGGCATGCTGGTGGACAGCGTGGCAGATATGCGTGATAGTGGCTGCACCATGGATGAGGCCTACAGGTGGGCCATGGAAAACCGCAAAAAGGTACATCACCAGTTTTTCTCCACAGACCTGCAATATTACCGGCACAGCGGGCGCATTTCAGGAAGCGCCGCCGCCATAGGGTCGGTGCTGAATATCTGCCCCATAATGCGGCTGGATGACACCGGCCACATAATCGCCTATGACAAGGTGCGGGGAAAGCACAAGGCAATCGAAAGAACCATTGAAACCATGAAGGAGCACGCTCAAAACGGAGCCCGGTACTCCGGCAAGTGCTGGATATGCCATTCAAACTGCCTGGAGGAGGCTGAGCATACCCGAATAAAGCTACTGGAGCGTTTTCCCTGCATACAGGGGGATATCCGCATTTTTAACATTGGCACCATCATCGCCTCGCACTGTGAGCCGGGAACAGTTGCAGTGTTTTTCTTTGGGGATGAGCGCCAGCCCTATCAAAAGGCGTAGTGGCCCCCATTTAAAGCCCAGAGCCACTTGGCCCGGCCTTTCCAGGCGATAGGCACGTCCTTGGAGAGGGACGGTAAAAACTACTACATCACTGACAAGGAGTCAATCTAATGTTTGATGCACTGAAAAAGGCAGGCATCAGCACTGCCTACAACTATCTTGAAAAAGACCCCGAAAAGCTGCGGGCGATAGTAGCAGGCACCGACGTTCACTCCACCGATATGCAGTCCCCTGAAAGCGCCGAGCACCTCTGCTCCAAGTGCGATGCATATGCTGCAAACTGGGCTCCCACGGCGGATAAGCTCTGGCAATGCAGCTGCCGGCAAAAGGCACATAACGACCAGTAATACACTACGATGCTCATCGGCCGAAAGGCTGTTTACCGTCCTTGAGCATAAAGACCCGGAGGCGGGAGTTCCTCCCCACCTTCGGGACATGGCATCATACTGACTGATAAATTTATAAGCAAAAATAAAAAAAGAGAGGCAACAGAAATGGATAACCTTAAAAAATGGAAATGGAGCCATTTGATTCTTACGATACTGGTAATGCTTCTTGGCATCTGCCTTATCATATGGCCCGACATATCTGCAAGCGTTCTTTGCAACGTGGTGGGCACTATCCTTCTTGTGGCTGGCGCACTGCGTATCCTCTGCTATTTTCAGCGGGGCATCAGCTTCCTGTGGCACCGGTATGAGCTGCCCCTGGGCATACTGGATGCACTGCTGGGCATATATTTCTTTTCCCATCCCACAAATATTTTACTGCTGCTGCCTGTAGTAGTGGGCATAGTGATAATTGTGGACAGCGTATTTAAGCTGCAAATGTCCCTTGAGCTGCGTGCAATGGAGGTACAGCGCTGGTGGTTAATGCTGGTGCTGGCCATACTGAGCATAGTTGTAGCCATTTTCCTCATCAGGAATCCCTTTGAGGGCACCATGACCCTTATGATATACCTTGGCATCTCTCTGGTAATTGACAGCATACAGAGCCTTGTGTTCATTCACAATGTGGCTAAGGATATACGCATGCTGGCACCCGTAGAAGCGGAGTAAGCAATATGGCAAAGCTGAGAACCGGGCTACTGTGGCTGCTTGGTATAGTGCTGGGCTGTTTTCTCCTGTGGGTAATGGTACTGTTCTTAAGCTCACTCTTTGTTGACCCAAATAGCGAATATGGTGAAAACAGCCCATATTACCGCTTTCTCCTTAATGGAGCCACTGCCCTTGCAGTACGGGTGCTGGGCATACATATGCATACGGCGGGGCTTGAGAAGCTGCCTATAGAAGGGCGATTTCTGCTGGTGGGCAACCACCGGTCAAATTTTGACCCCATACTTACCTGGTATGTGCTTAAGGACAGGGAGCTTGCCTTTATTTCCAAGCCTGAGAATTTTCACATACCCATCTTTGGCCGCATTATACGAAAATGCTGCTTTCTCCCCATTGACCGCAAGGACCCACGCAATGCTGTCAGAACCATAAGCAGCGCATCAGACCTGCTGAAAAATGACAGCGTTTCCATCGCCGTCTACCCTGAAGGCACCCGCAGCAAGGAGAGGGTGCTGCTCCCCTTCCACAACGGCGTATTCAAAATAGCCCACAATGCAAATGTGCCCATCGTGGTTGCAGCCATCTCCGGAACAGAGAATATCCATAGAAACTATCTCAGGCGCAGAAGCGATGTGTTTTTCTCCATTGTGGATGTTATACCGGCAGAATTTGCAGCATCAAGCTCCACGGCAGCCATAGGCGACCGGGTAAGAGGAGGGCTCGAAGCAGCATTGTACCAACTGGAAGGAGCATAAAATGGCCACATACACTATTCTTTATAACCCCCATGCCGCAGGCGGGCACGGCGAGGAAAACGCCCGAAAGCTTGACAGCATACTGAAAGGCAGCGCTGTAAAGTTCTTCGATATGACAGCTATCCCTGACTATGCCTCATTTTTCGATACCCTCTCCCCCAAGGAAAGCCTGATAATTTCCGGCGGCGACGGCACCCTGAACCGGTTTATCAATGACACATACGGCCTCCAGATAGCCAATCCCATTTTCTACTTTGCAGGCGGCAGCGGCAATGACTTTCTCAGAGATGTTGCCGGGCAAAAGAAGGATGCGCTGGTATCCATGGAGCAATACCTTGAGTACCTGCCCCAGGTAACGGTAAAGGGCCGCACCTATCGCTTTCTCAATGGCGTGGGCTACGGCATAGACGGCTACTGCTGCCAGGTTGGCGACGAGCTCCGCTCAACCTCCGCAAAGCCCGTAAATTATACCGCCATAGCCATCAAGGGGCTGCTGTTTCACTATCGGCCCACCAATGCCGTAATCACCGTGGACGGCAAGCGCCATACCTATAAAAAAGTATGGCTGGCCCCCACCATGAACGGCCGCTTTTACGGTGGCGGCATGATGCCCACCCCTGCTCAGGACAGGCTGTCAGCAGGCCACACGGTTTCCACCATGGTATTCCATGGCTCTGGCAAGCTCAGAACGCTTATGATATTCCCCTCCATCTTTAAGGGCGAGCATATAGCCCATACCAGGCAGGTGGAGGTGCTGACCGGGCATACCATATCCGTAGAATTTGACCGCCCCACACCCCTGCAAATAGATGGCGAAACCATACTGGATGTGAATGAATACTGTGTGACCACCGGCAGCGCACCCATAGCAATATAGCCATGCGCCGCCCGCCCCCATTGTCTGAAAAAGCCCGTGCCGATGTTCCTGTCGGCACGGGCTTCATTATTGGGAGCATCACGGAATATTTGTAATAGTCCATCCGTCAACGGTCAGACGGGTAAGGCCTGCATTTTCCTCTGTATCCGGAACTGATGCTGACCAGATGGTTTCTCCATCCTCGCCCAGCGCAGCTATGGTCAGGCCCCGAAGATCGCTGTAGCCATCCAGATTTTCCAGCCACAGGCGTTCGCCCTTTTTAAAGGGAGACTCGTCTGCATTTATGCAGCCGCCGCTTGAGCGGGGCATTGTGACTTCTATGCTCTTTACACCATCTGCGCCGATGGTAAGGTAATACCTTTCACCCGGTTCCTCAGTTTTTTCCACCTCCCGGGAGCCGGCCTTAAAGCTGGTATGTTCGTTCTCATCATAGGAAAACGCCATAGTACATTCGTAAAGGGTACCATCCACATCGTGCTGCACATATACCCTTACCACGCCATTGCCATCGTAATGAAGCCTGCTGGCTATGCTGTACCCCTCTCCCCATAGCTGGCTTACCGTATGGGCAGCTCCATCCCTGATAAAGGCCAGCTTCCACGGGCTTTGCGTTTCATCCGTATACTGTATAACCCCCTCAAGGCCATAGGCTCCATCCTCAGCATATACATGGTCTGTAATAACGGCCGTACCATCCGCCGCAACGCTGCTATTGAATACCTCAAACATTGATGAGGCTTCTTCCGCCTTCTTTGCCACGCTGATGCTGTACACCTTCGCTATCTGTGCAGGGTCGCTTCCGGTTATGACGCCATCGTACACTATCTCGATAACGTCGCCTGCCTGTGGCTCCGGGGATGGGCTCATGTTTTCCATCGGCACCCTGATTTGCTCCGCCATGCCAGGGTCGCTGCTCCCTTTTACAGGCTCCACCAGAAAATACCCTTCGCCTATCTCAAGGATAGCCGCCCTCAGGCTATGGTGAGCGCTCCACTCTGCCTTAATGCAATCATCCTCAAACCCAAGGCGGCCGAAATCCACCATCTCGCCGGTATTATAATCCGCCTTGTCCACATACAGGCAGCAATCGTCCTTATTGAGCCACAGGGAAAAATCGTACCTTCCCCGGTCTGACAGCTCGTAGCTTGCGCCGTTTGCATAATCGCAGATAACTATGCGGCTGTCAATTATGCCGGAGCCCCAGGTATAGGTGGCACATATATCAGGCAATCCGTCCCCTGTCATATCGGCAAAGTATGCATTCCATATTGGCATACCGTCAATCAGTATGGTGTGCCCCGTTTGCCCGGAATCATCAAAGGCCTTGGAAGCTATGATCTGGGTTCCGGTGTAGCGGAAGGTAACGCCGGGAAATACCGAAAGCTCCGCCGTCAGCCCCTCTGTCATTTTCGAAGGATCTGCAAGGTAGTCAAACCAGGGCTCTGCGGCCGGGGCAATGCCTGCAAAGCTAAAATCCAGCCGCAGCTCCTCTGCCGTTTCAGGATTGGCTATGGGGTAGCTGAGGGAGAGCTTCACCCCGTTATCTATCCACACCGAGGAAAAATCCCCGGCAAAATTCAGCTTCGTTTTTCCATTGATAATCATAACAAAGCTCTTGTCCCGCTCCTCGCTCCTATCCTGTGACACAGGGGAGGGGTTTACCCGAATCTTATCCATGGTGGCAATAAAGCGGTTTATATAGCCATCGGTGCAGGAAATGGTATCGCCGTAGCATTGTATATCCATAGAGCGCACGTCCTCAAGGAGCGCCCCCATATCAACCTCATCAATGGTCAATTCGGTCAGCTTATCGCCCAATGGGTTTGTTAAAAAGCATACCCCTACGGCCACGCAGACAAGAATCGCCAGTGCTATTATCCAAAATGCAGGCTTTTTATAATTCATCACGGATTTTACCCGCTCCTTTATCCCTACCTCACCAAAGGCCAGAGGGCATGCGGTGATCATGGGGCGCTTCACGCTGCAGGCAAGGAGGGCCTGAGTATAATCCGCCCTCTGGTCGCTGCCCAGGTCCTTTATGACCCGCTCATCACAGGCCAGCTCAATATCCCGACACAATAGCACATAGGCCAGCCACATCAGTGGATTGAACCAGTGTATTGCCAGCAGCAGGAATCCCAGCGGCTTCCACCAGTGATCCCTGCGGCGAATGTGGGCCTGCTCATGGGCGATAACATGCCCCATATCCTGCCCCTCCATTTTAAAGGGCAGATATATTCTCGGCCTTATGATGCCCAGAATAAAGGGAGAGCATACCCCCTCGCTCTGATACACCCCGGCCTGATAGATCACTGCCGTAGCCACCCTTTTACATAGCCGCCAGTAGCTGACCGCAGCATACTCAATAAGCGCCGCCATACCAATAAGCCATATGGCAGTAAGCAATGGTATCCATAGCTGAAGGGGGTTCATGCTGGCCCCCGGGGCGGGAGAAAGGGAGCTGCCTATTACAGGATTTACCATGCTGTTTATAGCCGAAACGCCCGTCTGCAGGGCCGGCGTATCAGCCAGCATAATGGCGGGGCTTATGGTTTCTGCGCTGGGGATAAGGCTCAGCGGGCTTTGTATGGAAAAGGGGCATACAAGCCTTATGGCCACTATTCCCCACAGCAGCACGCTCACCCACCTGGGCGCCTTCTTAAGGGCCAGCCTGAGCAGCAGCACCGCCAGCACCAGCCAGCTTGCAGATATGCTCATATTGACTATCTTCAAAAAGAGCCCTGTCATTGGGATTCCCCCTTTCTGATGCGGTCTATCATGCGCTGCACCTGATCAAGCTCGGCATCGGATAATTCCTGATGCCTGGTAAAGGCGGCTATAAACGCCGGGAGAGACCCTTCAAATTTTTTCTCCACCAGCTCATCTATCTCCCATGCCTGGGCCTCAGCCTTGGAAACCAGGGAGGTGATAATGCTGTTTTGATTTTTCAGCACCCCCCGCTCCCCCAGCCGCTTGATAACGGTATAGGTGGTGGTGCGCTTCCAGCCAAGCTGCTCCTGACAAAGCCTCACAAGCTCCGGCGCGCTGACCGGCTCATTTTCCCACATTATCAGGCAAAAGCGGTATTCGCTCTCGTGTATTTTAGGAATATCCACAGGTACATCCTCCTTGTCTACAGTGGTAGACTTGCAGTTAGTCTACCCCATTAGACAGCCATAGTCAATACCGTTCATGGAAAAGTTACAAAGCAGGCCGCCTTTGCAAATCCTTTCGGATTTTGCCGTACATCAAAAGGCAGGCGATATTCGCCTGCCTTTATGCTTGCTTAGTGGGTTGGTTTGCTATTTTGCGTTTGTTCTCTTTTTGCCGTAAATGCCTGCGGCAGCAAGCCCGGCAGCGCCTATAAGCATAAGGGCAGCGCACAGGGCAAGGCGGCTTTCATCGCCGCTCTTGGGCAGGGTCACTACTGTGGCAGCTACTATGGTAGTGGTGGAGCCGGAAGACACGGAGGGCGTCACCACGGGCGGAACAGGGCTCTCGCTTGGCCTCTGCTCGGCAGCGCTTACGGTGAAGGTCACATTGGCTTTCTCCTCAATGGAAATACTGCCACCCTTGGGGCTTCCGACCTTGATTGTAGCCGTGTATGTGCCGGCAGCAAGGCCGGTTACCGGCTGAACTGTAAAGGTGCTGCTGCCGCCTACGGCAATGCTGCTGAGGGTACTGGCAGACAGTACAAATTTATCCTTATTGTCGCCCTCAAGAACCATACCCAGCGCACCAGTTTCCTTATTGCCCACGTTTTTCACGGTAATGGTAGTGGCTGCGGGAGCCGGATCATAACCCTGAACTGCGGTGAAGGTTATAGTTGCCGGGCTTAAAGAAATACCATGTACATAGTCCTTGGCCACAGTACCGGCAGACATGAACACAGGAGTATCAGCCTTGCACTCGGTTGTAGAAAGCAGATAGCCTGCGCCTTTTTCGTTTGTTGGCAATGTATCGCCGATGAAAAATGCCAGTCCGTTAGTGCTGTCATATCCGGCTATTACGCCGTAGGCTACATGTTTGTCACCAGCTTTATCATTATTTATCAGCTCATGTACAATCAGGGTTGTTGCATCTTTAACACCGTACTGTGCAGCCAAAGCATCTACAATTTTTTGGAGAGATACGCTGGGGCTTGTAATGGTAGAGTATGCACCCACTCGCACTAATTTCCAGCTTCCTGCAGCAGAGTCAGCATGGATTGCACCACCTTCTGAAGTCTCTCCGGTAACCGGGCCTTTAAAGCTAGACAACTTACAGCTGCCACCCTTGGGCGGATAGGCCGGACTTCTCTGGCAGTCATATGCGTAGCCAAAGGTAACGTCTTCTACGGCTGTAGCCGTGGCTGCCATTGCGGGCAGCATTGCCATCACCATGCACAGGCCAAGCAGAATACTTAAAGCTCTCTTTTTCATAAAAAATGATTTCCCTTCCTCTAAATATGCAGGGCACATTGTTGCTTTAGTTATTGCCGTTATACTGCATAAAGTAATATCGCATATTTCTTTACGGCTTATATTATTGCCAAACGTCCTGCATAATGTTATAGTACAAATATAACTCGCCCCTTGAGGGACGAGTCAATATCTTTTTGTCACTATGGAGGCATTTTTGAAAAAACATGACGATAGCCTTTTTCAGATAGGCGAGGCCGCAGGCATACTGGGCATCACCCGAAAGACTATCCTGGGCTATGAAGAAATGGGGCTGCTTAGCCCTGCTATAAAGGACGAAGAAAGCGGATACCGCTACTACTCGGCAGATAACCTTACCCAGATACGCTCTATCCGGTCGCTGCAGGCCCTTGGCCTTTCCCTCAAGGAGGTGGCCGAGTATTATTATGATACGGAAAACATGGATAAGCACCTGCATCGGCTCTATGACCTGCGGGCCATGCTGGATAGAAACATTCAGATGCTCCAGGTACGCTCTGCAAAGCAGGGCGATATGACCGTGCGCCAAACGGTGCTGCCCCGCCAGGTATGCTTTGCCCGGCGGTATGACTGCAAGGATGTGGCCGAGGCTGCCATATGCCTCAGGGATACCTATATTGCCGCTGCCCGCACAGGGAAAATGTCCATGCAGGCCAGAATGTTTACAATGCGTATGTCGCTGGAGGCGGAGGCTCTGAGCCTTATGTGCTGCATCCCGGTGGAGGATGGCTTTGCCGGGCCGGACAGGCTGGAGCTTGCGGAAACACCTGCCCTGTGCATCTATTACCGTGGCCCCTACGAGGGAACCATCACGGCCATTCAGGCCCTGATAGGCCACATGGAGCTAAACAATATTAACCCCACAGGCCCCTTCCGCTCCATTTACCTTGAGGGCCCGCCAAGCCGCGGCGAACATTCGGAGGATTATATCACCCAGGTAGCCGTGCCCATAGACAGGCTGCTGCCTGAGCTGCATCCAATAGAATCTCTCCCTCTTTCTCCCCGCCGCTAAAGGGCAGCGATATTCAGCTAAAATCCCCCGGGTCCGGCCAGTTTATCACATTGCACATGATGGCGGCTATCTCCCGAGGTGTTTTTTGAATATCCTCCATTATCCACTGCCTGAGCAGGCAATAGCACCCGCCGCCCAGCATGGAAACCACTATCCGCGCTGTGGCATCGTCCATATGGGAAAAGCCGGATTCGCTTTTTCGCAGCTCCCAGTATTGGCGATATAATTCGCTGAGCCCGGCCATCATATCCTGGTCTGTATTGTTCTTAAACAGTATTTTTGCAATATCCCTGTGGTCGTAGATGTAGGTGCAGGCCGTTTCAAGCTGCCGCCTTATCTCAGATACATCTGCCATGGGCCTTATGCTCGGCACCATCTGCTTTACAAAGTCAATCTCCAGCTCCAGCAGCACATCCTGCACCGTAACATAATGGCGATAAAACGTGGCCCGGTTGATGGAGGCTTCCTCACACAGCTCGTTAATATGTATCTTATCCAGCTCCTTGGTCTCCAGCAGGCGAAGGAGCCCTTCTTTTAACATTCGCTTTGTAACGACTATCCGCTGATTCTCTTTCACTGTATACATCTCCATGCTTTTTTTGCGCCACTGCGACAGATGACCGCCTCGTGTTGCTTTTGCGGCAAAAGTAATTAAACTGATTGTTGTTTATGCAACATTTGTATATTACAATATCATCAGGCGCAAAGCTTGTCAAGAAAAGCGAGATATTTTTTACGGAGGTATCCCCATGCAGGAAGTGAAAAATCCTAAAAAGCCGTTGATATATTACTATGTCATCGTAATGATAATCGTAATACTGTTTAATCTGCTGGCCATGCCCGCCATTGCGGAAATGCGGATAAAGGAAGTAGATTACGGCACATTCATGAAAATGACCGATGAGCAGAACATCGGCCTGGTGGAAATACAGAGCAATCAGATAGTATTTACAGACAGGGATGAGCAGCAGGTATACAAGACCGGCATAATGGATGACCCCAGCCGCACCGAGCGGCTATATGCCGCAGGGGCAGAGTTCTCCAGCGAAATAATCGAGGAAACATCCATATTTGCCTCCCTGCTGGGATGGATACTGCCCATTGCCATGTTTATCTTTATAGGGCAGATGTTCTCCAAGAGGATGATGGATAAGCTGGGCGGCCCAAATGCCATGTCTTTCAATATGGGAAAATCCAATGCGAAGGTATATGTAAAATCCTCTGATGGCATCAGCTTTGACGATGTGGAGGGCGTTGACGAGGCGGAAGAAAGCCTTGCGGAGATAGTGGATTACCTTCACGACCCCAGCAAGTATACTGACATCGGCGCCACCATGCCCAAGGGCGTGCTGCTGGTAGGCCCTCCGGGCACCGGCAAGACCATGCTGGCCAAGGCCGTAGCAGGCGAAGCCAATGTGCCCTTCTTCTCCATTTCCGGCTCGGAATTCGTGGAGATGTTTGTGGGCATGGGCGCAAGCAAGGTGCGTGATTTGTTTAAGCAGGCCAAGGAAAAGGCGCCCTGCATAGTGTTTATCGATGAGATAGATGCCATCGGCCAGAAGCGGAATGGCGGCGGCATGGGCGGCAATGACGAGCGGGAGCAGACCCTTAATCAGCTCCTTACCGAAATGGATGGCTTTGAAGGAAACTCCGGCGTAATGATACTTGCTGCCACCAACCGGCCGGAATCCCTTGACCCTGCCCTCACCCGCCCCGGCCGCTTTGACCGGCGGGTGCCTGTGGAGCTTCCTGATCTGGATGGCCGGGAAAAGATACTCAGGGTCCACGCAAAGAAGGTAAAGCTGGCAGATGACGTGGATTTCAAGGCCATAGCAAGAATGGCATCCGGCGCATCCGGCGCAGAGCTTGCAAATATCATAAACGAAGCGGCCCTGAGGGCCGTCCGTGACGGCAGAAAGTTTGCCACCCAGGCAGACCTTGAGGAATCCATCGAGGTGGTTATCGCAGGGTATCAGAAGAAAAATGCCATACTTACCGATAAGGAAAAGATGGCAGTGGCCTATCATGAAATCGGCCATGCCCTTGTGGCCGCCCTGCAAACCCACTCTGCCCCTGTGCAGAAGATAACCATCGTGCCCAGAACCTCCGGCGCACTGGGCTACACCATGCAGGTGGAGGAAGGAAACCATTACCTGCTGACCAGGGAGGAAATCGAAAACAAGATTGCCACCTATACCGGCGGCCGTGCCGCAGAGGAGGTGGCACTGGGTACCGTTTCCACAGGCGCCTCCAATGACATCGAGCAGGCCACCAAGCTGGCCCGGGCCATGATCACCCGGTATGGCATGAGCGATGATTTTGATATGGTTGCGCTGGAAACTGTGACCAATCAGTACCTTGGCGGCGATACAAGCCTGGCCTGCTCCGCCCAGACCCAGGCCAAGGTGGATGAGCTGGTGGTTGACCTTATTAAGCGGCAGCACGAAAAGGCCAGAACCATTCTGCTGGAAAACAGGGAAAAGCTGCAGGAGCTTTCCGTGTATCTGTACGAAAACGAGACCATCACCGGGGAGGAATTCATGAAGATTCTGCAGGGCTAATGCATAGCCCTAACCTATGGATAAGCTGCATTACCGGCGTTTGTCTCCATAAAATACAAAAGGAGCTGACTGATTCCTCAGGGATCAGCCAGCTCTGATTTTTTGCGGGCTTTCTGCCCATCGCCCAGCCTTTCGAGGCACGCAGGCAGGGCGCATATGCCATGATTATGACAAAGGAATGTGGTGGGTCATCGCCCTTTTATACCTTCCAGCCTACGGCCAGCTCTCTGGACTGGACGAAGCGGCGGTATATGCCGCCCTGCTGCATAAGCTCATCATGGGTGCCGCTCTGAAGTATCTTACCCCCATCAATCACAAGTATATTATCTGCGTGGCGAACTGTCTTCAGCCGGTGGGCAATCATGAGTATGGTCTTTTCTTTAGTCAGCGCCTGGATAGCTGCGGTCAGCTCCTGCTCGCTTTCAGGGTCAACGTTAGCCGTAGCTTCATCCAGTATTATGATTGGAGCGTCCTTCATAATGGCTCTGGCAATGGAAATACGCTGCTTTTCGCCGCCGGACAGGCTGGCTCCTCCCTCCCCAATTACAGTTTCATATCCATGGGGCAGTGCCATAATGAAATCATGGCAGCAGGCTTTTTTAGCCGCCTCCACCACCTTCTCCATGGGTGCATCCGGCTGACCAAAGCGGATATTGTTGGCAACGGTATCCTGAAACAGGTAAACACTCTGAAATACGAAGCTGAAATTACACATAAGGCTATCCATGCTGTACTCCCTCACATCCACGCCGCCCAAGCGTACACTGCCCTTGTCC